>JAGAJN010000013.1 GCA_017828975.1 Oscillospiraceae bacterium
ACAAACCCTAACGCAAAGCAGGGAGTTTCCCCCGCCCCTAACGTTTCCCCCTTTGCAATCCCCTTTCCTTTCACCCCACCCTCTTTACCCTGCTTTACATTTTAGTGGGGTGATATAGTTTTTGTTCTTTAGGAAGATAGTCAATAAACTGTTAGAGCGACTGTTTATTGGCAAATAGTAAAATTATATAAATTATTTTGGCGTTTTGTCTACATATTGATGAAAGATTAGTATCAAATTAAATTCAACACTTAACACTCAACATTCAACACTAAAAAAAGTCGGTCTGCAAAGATAATGCAGACCGCTATACGACGGCGGAAAAGCCATCGGCTTCTTTATTCTGTTTTTCCTCAGCGTCACTGATGATCTTCATCTTCAGCTCCTCAAGGGTGTTGATGTTTCCCTGCGGAAGTCTGTCAAGATACGGCTCAAATGCAGAGAAAAATCTGCCGTTTATCTCGCCCGAATCGGAACGCACGAATATTGACGGGTCATAAGCCGCACCGCTTATGATATATTCCCACGAACGCTTTATCAGTCCGCTGATAAGACCCTCCAGCATAGCCTCCAGCTTTGCCTTTTCCTCCGAGGGCGGGGGCGGGAGATAATCAAAATACGGTTCTATTGCGATAAGCTCGTCAAAGGCTTTCATTGCCGAGTCGTATCGGGAGAAGAAAACCGCTATTTTCTGGGTGCTTTTTATAACGTTAAGATCATCGGATATGGAAGCCCGCCGATTTTTTATGTACAGCGCTGCTGTCTGCATAAGCATTTCGGGGGACACCATAAGCTTTTTCTCGTTGGTTTTAAGCAGAAAATTCTGAAGCCCGATATACTTTTCACGGGTCTTTAAAGATAAGATTGTCATAGGGCACATATCCTTTCAAAATTTTTTTCTGATACTATATTACCATATTTTTAGGTAAATTTCAATAGTCTTTGTAAAAGTTTATAGATTTCATACATTTACATTGTTTGTTCTAAACATTATGCACAAAAATTTCTGTAATATTTTCAGGAATTTTGAAGTATGCTGTCGTTTCATGACTGCAATTCTGGTGATGCTTCCTCGGAAAAAAGCTCAAAATGCGACCGATCAAAGCGGAGGACGCCCGAATCCCTGAGCCTGCAAAGCTCTGCGGACATGGCGCTTCGGTCAACGCATAGGTAGTCCGCCAGCTGCTGTCGGTCAAAGGGTATGGTGAATGCCGTTTTTCCTTGTCTTGCGGATTCGGCGGATAGGTAGGCAAGGAGCTTTTCACGGGTGGTGCGGCGGCTTGTTATGGCCATTCTTTCGGTTATTCGGATATTTTTCTCGGCGGTTTCACGAAGGAGATTTTTGATGATAATGCCATGAGCTCCGCAGCTGTCCGGCAGCTTTCTTATATGAAGGAGCAGAACGGTGCAGTCCTCGGAAGCCAGAACGTCGGCGTTCATAAGGGCGTTTTCGGAGCAGGCAAAGGCTTCTGCGAAGGTGTCCCCCGGGGCGAGCTTTGCCATTATGCTGCGGTTTCCCCAGAAGTCCTCCTGCATAACAAGGACGCTGCCCGAAAGCACCAGACCTATTTTCTCGTTGCGTTCCCCTCGGCGCATTATAAAGCTGTTTTTCGGAAAATCGGGCATTTCGGCGGACAGGCAGCTAAGGACGCTTTCTATATCCTCCTCGGTCAGACCGTCAAACAATCCTGCTGATGTGAGGACGGGCATATATTTGCTGTAAATTTCCTTCAAAAAAATCGCTCCTTCGTTGTATTTACAACAGAAATTTGTTTCTCATTATACTATAATAAAATTACGATGTCAATATGACACGAAAAAATGGAGGTAAATTACTTATGATAAGAAAAATCGTTATGATAGACGAAGAAAAATGTATCGGCTGCGGTGCTTGCGCAGATGCCTGTCACGAGGGCGCTATCGCTATGGTAAATGGCAAGGCTCGCCTTATAAAGGACGATTATTGCGACGGTCTGGGGGACTGCCTTCCCGCATGTCCCACCGATGCTATTTCCATTATCGAGAGGGAAGCGGCTGCCTATGACGAGGCGGCTGTAAAGGCACGTCAGGCGGCGAAAAATGCGCCTATGCCCTGCGGCTGTCCCGGTACTATGGCGAAATCTATCAAGCGGGAGAGATGTGACGGTTTTGCAGAGGAGCGTCCCGGAAGACTGTCGCAGTGGCCTGTTCAGATAAAGCTGCTGCCCGTGAATGCGCCTTATTTTGACGGTGCGGACCTGCTTATTGCGGCGGACTGCACGGCGTTTGCCTATGGCTCGTTCCACGAAAGATTTATTGATGGGCGGATTACTCTGGTGGGCTGTCCCAAGCTGGATAATGCCGATTATGCGGAAAAACTGGCGGCTATCATCTCCCAAAACAACGTAAAAAGCATTACCGTTGCGAGAATGGAGGTGCCTTGCTGCGGCGGCATCGAGGACGCTGTTCATCGGGCGATTGCGGCTTCGGGCAAGTCTGTTCCCTGCAAGGTGTTTATTATTTCCGCCGAAGGTAAAATTATTGCCGAGAGGTGATTTTTCGGCTCTGTTTCATTGGAAAATTCTGATTAGTGGGTGTTCTCCCGCCTTTGGCGGTGGGAATGCCCATTAATTTGTATTTTATACTAATCTTCTACTAGCTTATAGATTGGTTTTGGCATGTGTATGCCTGTTGTGAGTATCGGAGGTTGGCTTTCCCCATTATACTTTTATTCTCTTCATTTCTTTGTGACTTCGGCTTCTTTTGTGGCTCTACCGCAAAGGGGGAAACTATATGGGCAATGCAAAAATGCATAGGGACACAACAAACCCTAACGCAAAGCAGGGAGTTTCCCCCGCCCCTAACGGTTTCCAAAAATCAGAGATTTTCTTGCAATCCCCTTTCCTTTTATTCAGCCCTCTTTACCCTGCTTTACATTTTAGTGGGGTGATATAGTTTTTGTTCTTTAGGAAGATAGTTAATAAACTGTTAGAGCGACTGTTCATTGGTAAATAGAAAAATGATATAGTGATAGATTTACAATATAAGTGCAACACCTAAAAAAATAATGACACAAAAAGCAACTCGTGTTATAATGGGAGTAACCACACAACCATAAACAGGAGGAGCAATATGTGTCATTACACCCATTTTACCAC
>JAGAJN010000014.1 GCA_017828975.1 Oscillospiraceae bacterium
GCAGAATCGGATGAAGCTTCCTCTGCAATATTATCTTCCTCATACAGATCACCTGAACAGCCACATAAAGAAAGTGCAGATACAGCACAGAGCATTGATAATATCTTTTTTACTTTCATTTGAAATTCCTTTCTATAAAAATATAAACAAAGCCGACTATTTATGCAGCAGTCGGCTTTGTGTCTAAGGAGGAAAAATTATTTGATTTAGCTTAACAAACCAACAGCAGTTCCCATGTACACTACTGTTTCATCAGCGGTGAGATACTGTCCCTCATATACCGCACCCGCAGTGTTCATTATAAATACCTGTCCGTCCTCTGTTTCTGCAAAGCCGATCTCAAAATCCTGCTCTGTGTAAACATCGGAAACTGTAAGTAAAGTCCAGTTAATTCCGTTTTCATCGGTTTGGGTTTCGGAAGTATAAGAACCGCAGATAACATCGCCGCTGCCGTCGGGGCAGTATACAAACATAGAAGCCATAGGAGTGCCGGAAGGCTCGGTAAACATTGAGAATACAAGCTCATTGCTTTCTTCATCAATTGCGTAAACACCTGCTTCGATCATATCGGTACTTACATCAAGAAGAGTAAACTCACTGCTTTCGGAGGCATCGGAAGTATCATTGGAAGTATCATCTGAAAGCATAGCTACTGCTGTTCCCATATAAACAATAGTGTCGTCAGCGGATAGATACTGTCCCTCATATACCGCACCCGCAGAGTTCATGATAAATACCTGTCCGTCCTCTGTTTCTGCAAAGCCGATCTCAAAATCCTGCTCTGTGTAAACATCGGAAACTGTAAGTAAAGTCCAGGTAATTCCGTTTTCATCGGTTTCGGTTTCGGAAGTATAAGAACCGCAGATAACATCGCCGCTGCCATCGGGGCAGTACATAAACATAGAAGCCATAGGAGTGCCGGAAGGCTCTGTAAACATTGAGAATACAAGCTCATTGCTTTCTTCATCAACTGCGTAAACTCCCACCTCAATCATATCGGTTGTTACATCAAGAAGAGTAAAATCGCTGCTGTCATCGGTCGTATCGTTTGTGTCAGGTTCGGCATTGGTTGTTTCCTCAGCGGTTGTGGTTTCGGCAGCGGTCGTAGTTTCCGCAGCGGTTGTGGTTTCGGCGGGAGCATTGCCGCCTCCGCAGGCAGTCATAGTGACTGAAAGCATACAAATTGCAAGAAGTGCTGCAAGTTTCTTTTTCATACATATCTCTCCTATATCGAATATTTTCTGCATATCGCATTATCCTAATTTTATCATACATATACAAAATAATCCATTCTTTTTTTGCCTAAAGATAATAAACTATTCAAAGCTTATTTTCCTGTATTTCACATAAATTTGCTTATTTCAAACAACTCACCCAAAAAGGTGATGACAACCCAAAATGTGTTTGATATAATAAATAAAATATATACCTATGTGATGAATGATATCAAAGGATTGACCGACTCTCAATTATAACTGGAAAATGATATTTTGAAGCAAATGCTATAACAAAAAATCACGATACTGTCCTTTTTGACTGTATCGTGATTTTTGTAAACAACGTAAAATCGGCGTTTATGACCGTAGATACCCTGTGATTATAGGCGTCCCCGCAAATATGGGAAACGCCCTATTTTACACTATATTCATCATAGGAACAGTACATTTTCCTTATTCCGATAATATCGGGAGAAACCGCACCGTTATCGGTCACAAGCTTTCCTCCCGTTTCATTCAGATGAGTGATCGAAAGGGAGATCTCCACATTCGGCAGAGAGCGGAATTTGGCAAAATCGGCATCTATCCTTTCCCGCAGACCTTTCACATCAAGCCTGCCGTAACGCAGCGTCCCCTGATAGCCGTTGGGAACATTTGTCATATCCCACATATGGGGATTGATCTCGTCCTTGGGACATTCCCCCTCAAAGGGACCCGCACCGTGACGGGTAAGATATGTCCGTGTCACATAGCAGACCTCAACATCATTTTTCCCCGAAAGCTCACCTATCATTCTGACGGGATTTTCCGCTCCCGTAAAGCTGGGTGTGGTGTGCTTTTCGTTTTCCCCGAGGTCACAATTGAGAAGCAGCCCCTGCGCTCCCTCAAACACTATATACGGATAATTTTCAAGTATTTCGGAGTCTGTCATTATAGTATTTGCGTCGAAATATTCGCAATCCAAAATAAAATTATCTATAAGCTTATCATTGAATATAGTTTCCCTCCACTCGTCGGAGATAACGGAAATCCCCAGCGCACCCAGCCTTTCGGGCAGATATTTGTCACGGATATTTTCCAGAAAGTCCGTTTTTTCCGATCTGCTCATTTCCATAAATTCAGGAAAGGAAACCGCATTGCCGCTTTCATATCTCACAATAGTTTCCCAGATGCCGAAGCCGCAGCTGCCGTGACGGTTTTCGCCCCGACTGTCCTCGGCTATCTGATTTATCATCATATCAAAGGGCGTTGACCACCTGCATTTCGGTGAACAGTAGATTTTTGTATCGGGGAAAAGTCCCGAATGTTCCTCCGCAAAAACCATAGGATTTACAATAAACGTGTCCGCAAAATATGTATCGGAGGAGGAAAATGTCCCCGAGGAAAGATGATGAAATACATGACGGAAACCGTTCTCCGATACCACCGTATGACCTCTCTGCGCGCCGCCGTTATGAAGCACTGTCAGACAGGCTTTCCCCGACCTTTGCGCCGCTTTGCAAAAACAGTCCGTCATAAGGCCCTTGCCCTCATCGCCGTAGGATGCACCGATAACGACCTTTATTTCCCGCTCGCTGTATTTCATCATTTTCGCCCCTTTTTACCACGAAATAAGCTTTCTAATGCCACTTTTCTCCTCAGCCGTTTTTCCTTCCGCAAAAGCCGTCACGATATTTATAATGGTGGGAGTTATGTTACTAAGGTTCACCTTTTTCAGATGCTCCTTATCAAGATATTCGCCGAAGCTTTGCATTATCTTATCCTCATATCTTGCGCCGTTTGATCTCGGATCTATTACCGCAAGGTGATAGACCTCAAACTTCTCGGTCACCTCCCCGTAAAGCTCCTTTGTTTCAATGTCCTTTTCGTTGTTGACACCGAGGGACGCTTCAAGAGGCTCCTTGGGAAGATAGGGATTCAGCGGTTCATCGCCCATTGTAATGATAAGCCCCTTTTTCCCTCGGCTGTGACAGTCAAGACGGGTGTTGTTCAGGGCAAAGTACCATGCCGCAGTGTAGGATTCAAAAAGGTTTCCGCCGCCGCCCGCTTCAAAATAAAGCTTGTCAAGCTGTTCGGCAATGCGTATGTCCGATTCAAACTGAGAAGCCTGGATAGGCGCTCTGTCATATGCAAGGTCACCGATCCCCATTATCATAAACTCCACGTCCTTGGTCTGCTCGTAAAGCTTTGTCATTACCGTGTTAAGCCTTTTTGCGACCTCAACAGCGGCGCTTCCCATACTTCCCGTAACGTCAAGAGCAAGGATAACGGGAACAGTTTCGGGGTGCTCCTCGCTGTCGCAGCACTCTCTTACAACGCCGTAAGGATCAAGCACATCTGCTATTCCCCGTGACCTGAACATTTCCTGCGCCGAGTAATTGCCGATAATATCGCCGCTTGCCGAAATTTTTCTGCCTGCACGTCTGCTGTAATCGCTGAACGAAGCCCTGTTCCATGTTCCGCTGCCCATTATTCATCTTCTCCTTCCATATCCTCAAAATCAAACATATCATTCATTCCTCCGCCTGCCATAGCCATTACAAGCATTGGGTTCATAGTCCGGGAACTGCCCTTCATCATCTCTGAGAGCATCATATACTTCATAATTTTGCTCATACCCTTTTTGCCCTTGGATTTTCCGCTCCCGAAAACCGAAACTATCTTGCCGAAGAAATAAGCATCTCCGAGGAACATCTGCCTTTCGGGAATGATATTTTCGATAGTGGAATCCTCATAGTTTATGACCGTAATAATGTCGTTCTCATTTTTGAGAACACATTTCGGCTTGCCGCCCACAAGGATAATGTCCCCCTCCGAAGCCTTTTTTGCGGGAATAACGAAGAATAGGTCATCACAGACATCAAATACAAAGCTGCTGCAGTTTGTGAGCCTGCCCGTGCTTACATTGTAGGACTTGTACCCTCCGGAGGTCTTTACGGCAATGTCCCCGTTCATGGACAGTCTGCACATACCCGGTGCCACCTTGCCGAACATTCCGCCGAATAAATTCATTTCTTCCATAGCTCATTCCTCCTGTGATTTTTTCCTGCGGTACAGCTTTGATTTTCTGTGCGCCGCAGCGGTGTCGTCAAACATATCCGTTTCCTCGATTTTCGGGGACATTCTCTTTCTGAACGCCTGCATAGACTCATTCTTTTGAAGTATCATCTGATACGGACCGTGAAGGTCGGAAACGGTGAAAAGCTCGGGCATAAGGTCAAAAATAATGTCGTGGTGCAAAACCTCGTCCTGTAATTTCTTGAAAGCATCGTAAATTATTGTGCCGTGGTCAAAGGGGAATTCGTTTCTTATCACCCTGCCATTCTCCGCAATTATTTCGAGAGAAACTTCATCACCGCATATCTCAAGCCTTTCGGTTTCCCCGCTGACTTTATAGATAAGCTCCAGCCACACCGCCTCCGCAGCGTCGGAATTGCGGTCGGTGGACAGCGAAACGGTATTTGTCAGGGAAATATACGCCGCCGAAATTATCCACCCTCTGGGATCTCTGCCCTCACCGCTGTAAACCTTCAGCGGGATTATCTTTGACCCTGTAACGCCCGCCTCCTCTGCAAGCTCTCTTTGAACGGCTTCCTCCGTTGTTTCGCCCTTTATGAGAAATCCGCCGGGAAGTGCGTACATATCCTTGAAAGGCTCCTCCCCTCGCTTTATGAGAAGTATTTTCAGCCGCTTCTCGTCCATTGTTGCCGCTCTGTAATCATCTACTCCGAACACCGCCGCATCTACCGCCACGGACGGTCTTTCGTAATCTGTTATACTGTACTCCATAATATCACTCTTTCTATGATAGAAAATCATTGTTTGTAACTATTTGTTTGTAACTCTATGTTTCTATTATATTTATTCCGTGGGGATTTGTCAAGAGGTTTCACCGAAAAAATTTCGCCAAATAGAAAATTTGTGTGATCCGCACATTACCCGACCTTCACACTTATTGAAAATCCACAAAACAAAAAGACAGCACCGTCGGCTTGACTGTACTGTCTTTTATGAAGAATATTCTGTTATCCGTGAGGCTTGCAGTTCCCGCAGGGCTTAAACCCGTCAGCGACAGCCTTTTCAAAATCATCGGTAGTATCGTAATTTTCGGGCTTTATCTTTTTCACGCTGCCGCAGTCGTTGTAATGAATCCTCTTTGTGTTGGTGTTCAGCACATAAGTAATTGTATGAGCGTTCTCGGCAGTTGTATCTGTTTCAGTTTCCTCCGTTATTTCGGAAAATGTATCGGTTTCCGTTTCGGGGATAATCTCCTCTGTCGTTTCGGAAGATGTAACAATTCCCGTTTCGGTAACAGTTTCCTCCACCGTTTCGGAAGATGTGACGCTTTCCGTTTCGGGAATAGTTTCCTCCGCCGTTTCGGAAGATGTGACATTTTCCTTTTCGGGAACGGTTTCCTCCGTTGTTTCGGAAGATGTAACAATTCCCGTTTCGGGGACGGTTATAACATCTGTGACCGCAGCCGAAGCAATATCGGCATCTGCTTCAACAGCTTTTTCGGAACCGCACCCGCCAAGCAGACACACTCCAACGCTCAGAACCCCGATAGTCAGCAGCACAATTTTCCGCGTCCTCAATAACCCGCAAAGCTTCATTTCAAACTCCTAAGCAAATCAGCATTTCCTCCGATAGGTGCAAAACCGAAACCTAACCCCGTCATGCACCTTCTCCTCCGACTGTTCCGCAAGCACCCAATCGGGCAGCTCATCGAAATTCGGGATATAGCTGTCCGGGTCGGGACAAACGGCGTCCACCCGTGTGATAAGCGCCTCATTGCACCTGTCCAATAGCAAACGGTATATCTCCGCCCCGCCGATAACGAACAGCTCATCTTCGGAAATCCCCGAAACAGCGTCCTCCAGCTCCTCCACCGAACGGACAGCGATTACCCCCTCGGGAAACTCCCCTATCTTTCGTGAAAGCACAATGTTCCTGCGGTTTTTCAGCGGCTGACCGCCCGGAAAGGATTCCAGAGTTTTTCTGCCCATAATGACTGTTTTCCCCTTTGTGGTCTCCCGAAAAAACTTCATATCCTCGGGGATAGGAAAAATCAGGTCGCCGCCCTTGCCGATAGCCCAATTTTTGTCGGCGTTCACAATAAGCTTCATTTTCTCACTCCATATATCTGATGACCGCAACTACCTTGCCCAGGATCTCGCAGTTATCCACAATTATCGGGTCCATAAAATCATTTTCGGGCTGCAAACGGTAATGTCCGTCCTCCTTGTAGAAGGTCTTGATGGTTGCGCCCTCGCCGTCCACCAGACAGGCGGCAATAGTTCCGTCGTCAACATAGGAGGTCTGCTCGATTATAACAATGTCACCGTTGAGAATTCCCGCATTTATCATGCTGTCGCCCCTGACATTCAGCGCAAAAAGCTGCCCCGAATAGTTCTTGTCGGGCTGAAAAGCGATGTAATCGGTAATGTCCTCAATAGCGGTAATAGGCTCGCCCGCCGTGATAGTGCCCATCAGCGGAACATGCACCGCACCCATTCCCGTCAGCTTGACGGAACGGTTCCTTCCGCTGGACTTTTCCAGCAGACCCTCCTCCACCAGCTGATTGATGTATCTGTGCGCCGTGGACGTTGAGCGAATGCCCAGATCTCGGCATATCTCACGTATAGACGGCGGTATCCCGTCACGGGAACTGTCCCTGATATATTCGTAAACTTCTTTTACCTTATCCTTCATAGTATCCTTCCTTTCGTATATGATTTTTCGTCATTTTCTAAGCATATCTATCAGCATATTCGCAGCCTTGCAGCAGTCGCCGCAGCCCATAGTCAGCACAAGGTCGCCCTCCCGAACATTTTCTGCAAGATATTCGGCAACAAGCTTCATATTTGCATCATGCTCCTCTTCCTCGAACCAAACCGCACCGTCGATCTTTGCGGCTAAGTCCTTGGTGTAAATGTTATAGGTGTTTTTCTCTCTCGAACCCATAATTGAGGTAAGCACAACCCTGTCGGCAATGGAAAGTGCCTTTGCAAAATCGTCCAGCAGCATTGCCGTCCTGGAGAATGTAAACGGCTGGAACACCGCCCAAACACGCTTAAATCCCATTTCCATAGCAGCATTCAGGGTAACTGTCAGCTCTGCGGGGTGATGTCCGTAGTCGTCGCAGACGGTAACACCGTTCACCTCGGCAAGCTTTTCAAATCTGCGCTTTGCACCGTGGAAATTCTCCATTCCCTTGACTATCTCCTCGGGAGAAAGTCCGTTTGCAATAGCAGCAGCCGCAGCGGCAACCGCATTCAGAATGTTATGCTCCCCGGGAATATTGACAGTCAGCCGAACTAATCTTTCACCCTTGTGCATCAGGTCGAACTCACGTTTCATGGGATTTACGGTAACAAGGTCAGCGGGATAGTAATCATTCTTATCCGAAATTCCGAACGTGACTATATTTTTTCCCGTAATACCTTCAACAGCCTTCATGGAATTAACATCGTCGCCATTTACGATAATATTTTTAGTTGTCATCTCACAAAACTTATGAAATGATTTTATAATATTTTCGATATTTTTGAAGTATTCCAGATGGTCGGCGTCAACATTCAGAACGACCGTCGTATCGGACGAAAGCATGAGGAAATGGTCCATAAACTCGCACGCCTCGCAGACCATAATATCGGAACTGCCGCACCGTCCGCTGCCGCCGATAAGAGGAAGCTTTCCGCCGATGACTGCGGAAATGTCCCTGCCTGCCTCCATAAATATCTGCGTAAGGAGCGAAGAAACGGTAGTCTTTCCGTGAGTGCCGCAGACGCACACCGCATTGTCGTACCAAGAGGTCACAAGTCCCAGCAAAATACTCCGCTCAATGACGGGAACGCCGCTGTTTCTTGCAGCAATAAGCTCGGGATTATCCTCCATAATAGCCGCCGTGTGAACGATAAGGTCAGCGCCCTCAATATTTTCCGCCCTCTGCCCCATAAAAACGGGTATACCCATACTGCGGACAGCCGCCAGAGTGTCCGTTTCGTTGTTGTCCGAACCTGTCAGGTAAAAGCCCTTTGAGTGAAGTATCTGAGCCAGCGGGTACATTCCCGAACCGCCTATCCCGATGAAATGAATATGCCTTTTTCCTTCAAGAATGTCCTTAAAATCTGCGTTAATATTATTCAACAAAAACACCTCACAAAAGTTAAAAATAAGTTCAGAGAAATCTTCTATAAAAATCCACAAGGAAATCTGTATAATTGAAGTAAGATGATTGCCAAAGCGGTCATATCTTGAAATAACTGACGGCGCCCGCAGATTTTCTGTATATTTATCTATAACAGGATCCATACTATCTGTAATGCAGGAGGAAACGGAAAAAGTTTCATTCTGCGTCGTACCGGCAAATATCGTAAAACATCATCCCAATACTTTAAGGAGGACATCTGTAAAATGGTTATCACAGATATCAAAATCAGAAAAATAATCCCCGATGGCAGACTCAGAGCAGTAATTTCCATCACTATCGACAACCAGCTCGCTATCCACGACATCAAGGTCGTTCAGGGCGATGAAAGGCTGTTCGTTGCAATGCCCAGCAGAAGGGACGAAAACGGCGTGTTCAGAGATATTGTACACCCCATCTCCCCCGATGCCCGCCAGCTTGTTGAATCCCAGATCCTCGATGCCTACACCCGTCACATTGAGCAAATGCAGGCAGAGCAGGAAGCAGAAGCCCTTGAAAGAGGCGAATCCGACTTCACTTCTCTTTGATAGTCAACGGCTGTCAGTATGTTTTTTCAGAAGCTCCGCAGATGCGGGGCTTCTTTTATTTTTTCAGCTTATAATATGCCTTGAGAACGGCGATCTGCGTTTTTCCGTCCTTTATCTCGTTGTTCATAATCATTTCCACAGCCTTTTCCATTGGAATGGAAACAACGTCCAAAAATTCATCATCATCAAGATGACGCTCGGAGAAGGAAAGCCCCGTTGCAAGATACATATGAATTTTTTCCGAAAGGTATGCGACCGACGGGTACATTACCCCCAAATATTCGTAATTTTCGCAGGACGCACCCGTTTCCTCCAGAAGCTCACGGCGTCCGCACTCGTAATGCTCCTCGCCGTCGTTGATCTTTCCCGCAGGAATTTCCAGCAGCACCTCTTTAAACGGATAGCGGAACTGCTTCACGAACAAAATATCCCCATTCTCGGTAACGGGCACAACGCACACTCCGCCCGAATGAACGACCAGCTCCCTGACCGCCTCAGTGCCATTTTCCAGCTCGGCAATATCCTTTCTCAGGTCGATTATTTTTCCATGATAAATAAGCTCGGAGCTAACAGTTTTTTCCTCAAGGTGCATTTTCAGGACTCCTTTATTGTCAGACATTTGATTTTCCAAATTCAGCGGAACATTTATCGCATTTTATCGGCAACAAATGTTCTATATTTAAATTATAACACAAGTAAATCGCTTTTACAATACTTTTTCAGAAATATATCTTAATTTTTTGTGAACAAAGCCAAACAAAAATCCGCCGAAGTATCCATGCAGACACTGCAGCGGATTTGCTTTATCAAAATCCCGCTAAAAGTAAAATTGTTTTTGTTATTTGGCTTTTATATTAAAATAATTTGTAAGAACGCTCCCGCACATTTCATTGATAAGCTCTTCATCTTCTATGACAATTCCCGTAATAAGCACGGTATTGTGTTCTTTCCGCTCTATGCTTTCGCCGGGTGCGGAATATATCCATTTTCCGTCCGTATACGCAACATATCCGCCGTAATTATCGGAACAGGTCACATTGCTGTCATTGTAAACATAGTAAAACTCATTTCCCTCCGTGTAATAATTATCCACCAAAAACTCCTGCGGCTCTCCTGTCAGATTGGTGATTTTGGCAAGCATAGCCAGTTCATCATCTGTTGACAAATATTGGGAATCAGTACCGATGGTCGCCGGTTCTATCAACGCCCTAGTTATCCTTCCGCTTGTGGGTATATATGCATCCTCTACCGCAAAACAGCCGCTGTTATCACTGCCGCAAATTATAATAAACTGCGGCGGTTGGTCATTTCCCACAGCATAAACATCTGCCCCGTCCTTGATATGACCTATTAACCTTAAATCATCGACAGCATAAAAACCCGCCCCATTATATAAAATTCCGTTATACTTGATATAATCGCTGTTTTCATTTCCCGAAATGTCCAATAATTTTGAACAGGACGTCAAGCATATGCAGCATATTACCATTAAAAATATTACGGCTGATTTTTTCATAACGTACCGCCTCCAACTCTTTTGAATTTAGTATAGCACATCACATCTTGTTTGTCAATAGTTTTTTATCGACAAACGATAATCAAAGAATAAAAAGCCGAACTTTCCAAAACAAAACATTTCGGAAAGTTCGGTGTTTTTACTTCACATATTTTTATCCGCAAACCGCCATGGAATGTCACGATACTCGGGAGTTGCATAATTAATACCCACTCTCGGCAGCGTTACTATTTCGGGAACAATATCCGTTTTTTCTATAAAAACCTCGGGATTTCCGTAAATCGGCTTACCGTTAAAATCTCCATTGATTTGCAGATGCTTTGTCAGCTTTGCGGGACCCGTAAAATTCCTTGCCGCACGGATAAGAACGCCCTGGGGCTGTTCCTTTTCCCCCGTGATAACGTTCATCAGCCAGTGCATACCATAGCAAAGGTAAACGTAGATAATGCCCGGCTCACCGAAAAGCAGCTCCGTGCGGGGCGTCCTGCCCTTTGATGCGTGACAGGCGGTGTCCTCAACACCACGGTATGCTTCCGTTTCGGAGATGACAGCTTCAAGCCTTGTGCCGTCGGGGAGGATATGAACGATACGCTTTCCCACCAAATCGGGAGCGACTTCCAGAGCGTCACGGGCGAAAAAATCACGGTCAAGTATCATCTTACGCTCTCAGCTCCGCACCCAGCTTCGCAAGCTCCTTGAGTGCCTTCTTAACGGCAGAATCAGCCTGTTCATCGGTAAGCGTACCGTCATGCGAACGAAGTGTCAGAGAGTAAGCAACCGACTTCTTGCCGTCTGCTATCTGCTTGCCCTTGTAAACGTCAAACAGCTTGACGGATTCCAGAATATTGCCCACAGCCGACCTGATAGCCTTTTCCAGATGAGCAACGGGTATCTCGTCATCGCAGACGATAGCCAGATCTCGTGTGGAAGCGGGGAACTTAGGCAGCGGCTTGTACTTCTTGAACTCAACCGATTCCTCCATCATTTCGGGGACATTCAGCTTTGCGGCATATGCCTTAACACCTATCTCGTAATTCTCCAGAGTTTCGGGGTGCAGCTCACCGAAAATGCCGAGGGGCTTGCCGTCCTTGGTAACTACCGCACAGCGTCCGGGGTGGAATGCGTAGAACTCACCGAATACGCTGTCGTCCTTACAAGGCTCATAGTCAACGCCGTCGATTCCCAGCATTTCAAAAAGCTTCTCGATAATGCCCTTTAAGCTGTAAAAATCGCAGTTTTCGCCGTACTGACCGAAGCAAAGTCTAGCAGGCTCCTCAGGCAGCTCGCCGCCCTTGGGGAGATACTCGTTTGCCAGCTCAAACAGGCTAGCGGAGAGGTTTCTGTTATTGTAGTTGCCCGAAAGTATCTGACACATAGAGGGCAGCAGAGAGGTTCTCATAACAGAAGTGTCCTCGCCCAACGGGTTGGTGATGGTAACGGTATTTCTCAGCCTGCTGTCCTCGGGCAGACGAATCTTATCAAAATTCTTGGGGGAAATGAAGGAGTATGTGACGATCTCATTTGCGCCCAAAGCAGCGGCAGCGTTCATCAGCTTGGTTCTGAACTTCTGCTCGGGAGAAACGCTTGCCTGTGCAACGCCTCTGATAATGGTCTTGGGGATATTGTTATATCCGTAAAGACGTGCGACCTCCTCGGCAATGTCAGCCTTGCACTCAATGTCGATACGGTAAGCGGGAGCGTATGCAACGCCGTCCTGAACGACAAAATCAAGCTTTTCAAGATATTTCAGCATATCCTCCTCGGAAATATCCGTGCCAAGGAAATTGTTTATCCACTTAGCGTCGAAGGGAGCGGATTTCTGTGTATTTGCGCCGCTGTCGCAGTCGATGACAGTGCTTACCACCTCGCCGCAGCCAAGCATTTCAACAAGCTCGAATGCTCTTTTCAGTGCAGGCATACACATTCTGGGGTCAAGACCCTTTTCAAAGCGTGCGGACGCATCGGTTCTCATGCCAAGAGCCTTTGCGGTAGTTCTTACGGACGCACCGTCAAAGCACGCAGACTCGAAAACAACGTCCACCGTATCGTCCATAATGCCGCTGTACTCGCCGCCCATAACGCCTGCAACGGCAACGGGCTTCTCAGCGTCTGCGATAACCAGCATATTGCTCGAAAGTGTTCTCTCAACGCCGTCCAGAGTGGTTATCTTTTCGCCCTCTGCGGCATTTCTTATGTCAATTGTGTTTCCGTTAATATAGCGAATATCAAAAGCGTGCATGGGGTGACCGTATTCCAGCATAACATAGTTTGTAATGTCAACGAAATTGTTAATGGGACGAACTCCGCTTGCTCTCAGACGCTCTCTCAGCCATCTGGGAGATGGACCTATCTTAACATTCTTGACAACGCCCGCACAATAGCGTGAGCAAAGCTCCTTGTTGCTGATGTTAACATTCAGCATTCCCTTGATGTTTCCGCCAATGCCCTTAAATTCGGGCTGTTTCAGTTTAAGGGGCAGATCAAAGGTAGCCGCAGCCTCCCTTGCCAGACCGATAACGGACATACAGTCGGGACGGTTCGATGTTATCTCAAACTCAACAGCAGTATCGTTCAGACCGATAGCTTCCTTAATATCCTGACCGAGAGTGAAGGTCTTGCCGTCCTCCTCCTGAAGCAGGAAAATACCGTCAGCAATAGCGTAGGGGAAATCGTGTGTGGTCAGACCCAGCTCGCCCAGAGAACAAAGCATACCGTTGGACTCAACGCCCCTGAGCTTGCCCTTCTTTATCTTAACGCCGCCTGGCAGTGTGGAGCCGTCCATAGCAACGGGAACAATATCCCCCGCCTTGACGTTGTTTGCACCCGTAACTATCTGAATAGGCTCACCTGCTCCCACGTCAACGGAGCATACCACCAGATGGTCGGAATTTTCGTGGGGAACAACGCTCAGCAGCTTTCCCACAACGACCTTGGAAATCTCACTTCCCTCGGCTTCATACTTTTCAACCTTTGACCCGCTCATGGTCATACCCGAGCAGAATTCTTTTATGGACATATCTCCGATGTCAACATAATCGGAGAGCCATCTCATTGATAAATCCATTTATTTCAATCCTTTCTATCAGAACTGGTTTAAGAATCTCACATCATTCTCGTAAAGCATTCTCATATCGTTAATGTTGAATCTTCCCATAGTGATACGCTCCAGACCGATACCGAAGGCAAAGCCGCTGTAAACCTCGGGGTCGATGCCGCAGCCCTCAAGCACCTTGGGGTGTACCATACCCGAACCGAGAAGCTCCACATATCCCTCGCCCTTGCACATAGAACAGCCCTTGCCGCCGCAGTTAAAGCAAGCCAAGTCAACCTCTGCGGAAGGCTCTGTATAGGGGAAATGGTGGGGACGGAGTCTTATCTTTGCGTCATTGCCGTAAAGCTTCTTCATCAACAGCTCAAGAGTGCCGTAAAGGTCGGCAAGAGTAACGCCCTTGTCGATAACAAGTCCCTCTATCTGATGGAAGATAGGCGAATGAGTAGCATCGATAGCGTCGGAACGGTAAACACGTCCCGGAGAAATAATTCTGATAGGAGGCTTTCTGTTCTCCATAGTTCTTATCTGAACGCTGGAGGTCTGAGTTCTCAGCAGAACATTTTCATTTATATAGAAGGTATCCTGTGTATCTCTTGCAGGGTGATGCTTAGGCATATTCAGCGCCTCGAAGCAGTAGTGGTCTGTTTCGACCTCGGGGCCGTCCACAACCTCAAAGCCCATGCCCAGGAATATCTCCTTGACCTCGTTCATAACAACGGTCAGGGGGTGAAGTCTGCCTATTTCGGGGGTCTTTCCGGGGAGGGTAACGTCAAGAGTTTCTTCCTTTATCTTCTTAGCGGCAAGCTCGGATTTCAGAGCTGACACTCTCTCGGAAACGGCGTTTTCGATGTCCTCTCTAACCTTGTTAGCCAGCTGTCCGATAACGGGACGCTCCTCTGCGGTAAGCTTGCCCATCTGCTTTAAGATAGCGGTAAGCTCGCCCTTTTTGCCTAAAAACTTGATCTTGAGATTTTCCAATGCCTTGATGTCGTCGCAGCTGCTAAGCTCCTGCTTGGCAAGCTGTTCGATCTTTTCAAGCTGTTCTTTCATTTTCTCATATCCTTTCGTTTAAATTGTTTCGCAGTGAACAAACAGTTTCCTTGTTTGTGGTATTTGACTGCAAAAAAGCCTGTCCCGTGCAAATCACGGGACAGGCTGAAAATTTTCATACCTGCTAAACTTTGGCTCAACAAAGTTTTAACCACCCATTTCACTTAGCACAGAAGCCGGCACTTCCTCGGCGGTAACGCTGCTCAGCGTCTGCACCTACAAGGTAAAACCGTTCAGCGCAGCCACTCGTGAGTGAACTTCATCGGACTAACACGCAAAAAGCCTTTCAGCGGACGGCTTCCTCTCTGAATACGAAAAATGCCCGACTACTCTCTCAGTCATCATGTTTAATACTATTATATACAATAATTTTTTAAATTGCAAGTATTTTTTCATTGAAATTTTGTTTATTATGTGATATAATGAAATTTACACAAAATATTTTACAAATAACCAACTCACTTTGTTGGATATGAAAGGATTTTAATATGGACGTTTTTGTTGAACAGATGGTAGTAAAGCCTCAGAAGGGCAAGGATTACGCCCTGAAATTTCTTATAGCCCTTGCGGCGGTCATTCTTTCGGCATTTTTCGTGATTTTTCTGGCGATAATGGCGTTTATTCCCATAGTCGGCATAATTTACGCCGCATACTATCTTATTTCGGGACTGGACTGCGAGTATGAGTACATTGTCACCAACGGAGAGATAGACATCGACAAGATAGCCGGCAAACGCAAGCGCACCCGCCTTATCACCGCAGATGTGAGAAAATTCACCGCATTTGGCAAGCTGGAAAATGCGGGAAAGCTTCCTGATAAAGCTACCATAGTAGATGCTGCCGACGGTTCGGGAACGGCATTCTATGCGGATTTTGTCCACGGAAAGCTGGGCGAAACAAGGCTTATCTTCTCCCCCAATGAAAAGGTAATTGAAGCCATCAAGCCATTTATCCCAAGAATGATAAAAAGAGAGTTTTGATTTTTGCCCCTTTTTCTCACGGAGAAGGGGCATTTTTAAACTGTTGAAAGGAGCTTTTTATGAAAATACTCCACACCTCCGACCTGCATCTGGGCATATCTCTGGGTGCTGTCCGTCTTACGGAATTTCAGCAAAAGCTGCCCGAAATTATGGCGGATACCGTTAATAAGGAGAAAATCGGCTGCGTTATCATTTCGGGGGATATTTTCGACAGGTCACAGGGCAGCGCCGAGGCTTACCGAATTTACAACAGCCTGCTGAACACCCTCTGCCTTGACTGCAAGGTGCCTGTTATCGTCATTTCGGGAAATCACGACAGCGGTGCGAGAATTGCCGCATTTTCCGAGCTGGTGCGTTCGGGCGGACTTCATCTTTTCGGCGGATATTCTGAGGAGATCTCGCCCGTTTCCGTCGAAAATGCGGACATTTACCCTCTCCCCTTCTTTGAAAGCGCATATGTGGGCGAACGCCTTTCCGACGCCGAGGCAATGCTCCGGGTAACGGACAGACTCCGTGAAAGGCTTGACAAAAGCCGTGTGAATATCCTTGCGGCGCACTGCTTTGCGGCGGGCGGCGAACCCTGCGAAAGCGACATTTCCGCCAGGGCGGCGGTGGGCGGCAGCTGTGCGGTCCCGCTGTCGGCATTTGCGGGCTTTGACTATGTTGCTTTGGGACATATCCACCGTCCCCAGACCATGAAGGCGGACAATATTATCAGATACTGCGGAACGCCCCTGAAATACTCATTTTCCGAAGCCGAGCAGGAGAAAAGCTTCTCGGTTTTCGATACGGACACTCGGGAATTTTACGCCGTCCCCGTCCCGAACATTGTCCCCCTTCGTGTTATCAAGGGCGAATACGAAAAGATACTTGCGGACGCACAAACGGACAATCACAGAAACGATTATGTCAAAATTATCCTCGCCGACCGATTTGCGGGAGGTTCTGTCTACACCCCCCTGAAGCAGCTTTACCCAAATATGCTCCAGCTTGAAGGCGCAGTCCCGAAAACCGTCACCACAGCCAAGCTTTCAATGAGCGAGCTTTCGGAAATGTCCCCCGAAAAGCTGGCGGATATGTTCATCACCGACCGCACGGGACAGCCTATGAACGACGAACAGAAAAGCTGGTTTGCCGAAGCGTTGAAGGCGGCGGCAGCGGCAAAGGAGGAAAACTGATGCTCCCATTAAGACTTTCTTTCGGCGGCTTTGAAAGCTATCGAAGCACCCAGACCGTCGATTTTACGGCATTCGGCAAAAACGGCATCTTCCTTATCTGCGGCAGGACAGGCTCGGGGAAGACCGCTATCCTTGACGCTATGACCTATGCCCTTTACGGCGAAACCAGCGGCGGCGACCGTCAGCAGGTGCGCTGCGTTTCGGCTGAGGGGGAAACCTTTGCGGAGCTTGATTTTTCTCTGGACGGCAGCGTTTACCGTTTTCGTCGGGCATTATCTCCGAAAAAACGTGCAAAGGACAAACTGGACAGCACCGCCGTCTGCCTGAAATATTCCGAGGAGGAAAGCACATTCAAGCCCATCTTAGAGAGAGCAACGGCAAAATCGGTAACAAAAGCCGCCGAGGATATTCTTGGACTTACCGCCGAGGAATTCCGCCGAATGACCGTGCTGCCGCAGGGCAAATTTGAAGCGTTTCTCACCTCAAATTCCGCAGAAAAGGAAGAAATTCTCACAAAAATTTTCGGCAATAACCTTTATCTGAACATCACCGACGAGCTTGTAAAACGAGCCAATTCGGAAAGATCCGCCGTAAAGGACGCTTTGAACGTGCTTTCGGGAATTCTCTCGGGCGTTGACTGCGAAAATATCGGACAGCTCAAAGAAAAGCTTGAAGCGTCCGAAGCAACCTCGGAAACCATTTCAAAACAGGCTGCGGAATTCGCAAAGACCGCCGAAAATGCCGAAAAAGCGTATCAGACCGCAGTCACAAACGCCGAAAATTACGCCGCCCTCGACAACGCAAACGCTCAGCTTGCCGAACTGGAAAAGCTCCGTCCCGAAATCGACGAAGCAAACCGTCGGACGGCACTTCACCTTAAAGCGACAAAGGCGGCATTGGCGGCAGATGCTGCGGACATTTCCCAAAAGGCACTTTGTCAGCGAAAACAGCGCATTTCCGAAGCGCAGACCAACCAATTATCCGCAAAAGAAGCCTATAAAGAGTGGTCGGAAACGGCAAAGCAGCTGCCCGAAATCGAGCAAAGCATATCGGAAATGACCGTTAAGCTGAAAAATGCGGAAAAGTCCCGCACCATTCTCAAACAGCTGAATGATGCCGAAGCTGCGTCGGTTTCGGCTGAAAAAGCACACAAAAATGCAGCCGACGAAGCCGAGAAAGCAGAAAAACAATGCGCCGAACTGAAAGCCGAATTTACCGCCAATGAAACCGAGCTTGAACAGCTGAAAACCCGTTTTCTCACCCGTCAGCCAATAGTTGCGGAGGAGATGAAGCGCATTGAGCAGGCGGAGCGGCTTATCTCGGAAATTGAGGAAATGCGCCGTGAACGCCGTGAAAAATCGGAGCGTGCAGCGGCTCTGAACAGCGATATTTCGGCGGCGGACGGACAGCGCAGAGCAGCGGAAAACGCCTATTTATCGGCGCAGGACAGCTACTACGGGAATATGGCGTTCTGTCTGGCGGAGCGGCTTTCCGATGGTGACGTCTGCCCCGTCTGCGGAAGCGTCCACCACCCGTCCCCCGCCGCTGCCCGTGAGGACGGCATCACCGCCGAAATGCTGAAAAGCCTTGAAGCGGACAGGGACGATAAATTCCGCTCTCTTACCCGTCTGACCGCCGAGCTTTCCGGTCTTAATTCGGAAATATCGTCTGCGGACGAGAAATTGTCCCGAACGGAAAGTGACCTGTCAGGGCTTAACTATTCCCCCGAAAATGCGGAGAATATCCGCCGTGAACAGCAGGAACTGAACGCTTCTCAAAGGCAGATAGCAAAGCTTTCGGAAAATCTCGCTAAACTTAAAACCGAGCAGACCGAAGCGGATAACCGTTTGTCACAGCTGAAAGAACAGGCTGAAAACGCCGCAAGAGAATTCGCTGCCAAAAAGGCTCAGGCGGACACTCTCAGACAGTCCGCAGCGGACATTCCCTTCTCCCTGACCGACGCAGATGCCGTCTGCAAGCGGCTTTCCGAGGAGCGCACTAAGCTGTCCGACAAAAAGAACGGCATATCCTCGGGGCTTGCGGACGCCGAAAAAAATCTGTCCGCCGCCGAAGCAGCACTATCCGCCGCCGAAGTCGAGCTGAAAGCCGCCGAAGCCGACAGCGCAGACAAGCAAAACCGCCTTGACCGGGCACTTTCCGAGCAGGGCTTTTCCTCTGTTTCCGAAATGAGAGGGGCACTTCTCCCCGAAACCGAGCTTGCCGAACTGTCCGAAAAAATACGGGCGTTTTCGGAAAATTATGCGGTATATGCCGACAGAGCGGCGCAGCTGAAAATAACCCTGACAGGCATTTCCCGCCCCGATGATGCGGAGCTTTTCTCGCTGAAAACGGGCTTTGAAACGGAAAGATCCAAGCTTTCCGAGATAAACGACAGAAAAGCTGCCGCCGCTTCGGAAACAAAAAGTCTTGCGGACACCCTTGCAAAATGCACCGCAATGGAAGAAAAATTCGGTGAACGGGGCAAGCGTGCGGAACGGCTCAGCGAGTTTGCGGAGCTTATCAGGGGCGCAAAGGGCATTTCCTTCAACCGCTATGCAATGGGCGTTATCCTTGCGCTGATAGTTGACGAAGCAAACCGTATCCTGCGTGACAGCCTTGGGGGAAAATTTCAGCTTTCTGTCCGTTCGGACAATTCGGGAAACACAAAAAGCGGTCTTGACCTGACGGCAATAACGCCCACCGGCAGCTACCCCGTTCAAGGGCTGTCGGGCGGAGAAAAGTTCGTCATTTCTCTGGCACTTTCAAGGGCGCTTTCGCAGGCGGTATGCAGCCGAGGAGGCAAAGGCGGAGCGGAGGCGATGTTCATCGACGAGGGCTTTGGTTCTCTGGACGGCTTGGAGCTGGCAAATGCTGTCAGGATTCTGCGGAACATGGACGGCGGTCAGCGGCTGGTGGGCATTATCTCCCATGTCGAGGATATTCGGGAGATGATAAGCGACAGAATTTACGTTGAAAAGACAGCTGACGGTTCCCGCCTTAAAGTCGGAAAATGATTTTCGATGAAATTTATCATTGTACTTGAAAATCGTCAAAAAAAATGTTATAATAAGTTTAACGAGATTTACCTTACGGAAAGGATTGTTATAAAATGGCAAATTCACTTTGGGCAGGACGTTTTTCAAAAGAGGTCGATTCAAAGGTAAACGACTTCAATTCATCAATTTCCTTTGACGGCAGAATGTACCGTCAGGACATCAAGGGCTCTATGGCTCACGCCGAAATGCTGGGAAAACAGGGCATTATCGACATTCACGAAAGCGAGAAGATCATTGCGGGACTGAAATCTATCCTCGAGGACATCGACAGCGGAAAGATTATGCTTGACCCCAACGCCGAGGATATCCATATGTTCGTTGAGCAGGAGCTTACAAACCGTCTGGGCGATACGGGCAAGCGCCTTCACACCGCAAGGAGCAGAAACGATCAGGTCGCACTTGACATCAGACTGTATCTGAAAGACGAGATCGACGAGATCCTTCCTATGGTAAAGGAGCTGATGAAAACCGTCTGCGATATTGCCGAGAAGAACCTTGACACGGTAATGTGCGGATATACCCATCTCCAGAGAGCGCAGCCCATAACCCTTGCTCACCACCTGATGGCGTATGCAAATATGCTCTCCCGTGACGTGGACAGGCTCAAGGACACCCGCAAGCGTATGGACAGATGTCCCCTCGGCAGCGGCGCACTTGCCTCCACCACCTATCCCATCGACAGAAAGCTCACCGCCGACCTGCTGGGCTTTGAGGATATAACTCAGAACAGCCTTGACGGCGTTTCCGACCGTGATTTCTGCATTGAGCTGGCTTCTGCGCTGTCCATTCTTATGATGCACCTTTCCAGATTCTCCGAGGAAATTATCCTCTGGTGCAGCTGGGAATTCAAGTTTATCGAGCTGGACGATGCCTATGCAACAGGCTCGTCCATTATGCCCCAGAAGAAAAACCCCGATATTACCGAGCTTATCAGAGGAAAGACGGGACGTGTTTACGGCGACCTGAACACTCTGCTCACCATGATGAAGGGTCTGCCCCTTGCCTATAACAAGGATATGCAGGAGGACAAGGAGGCAATTTTCGATGCAATAGACACCGTTAAGCTGTGTATCGGCACATTTATCCCCATGCTTGCCACTATGCGTGTAAACAAGGAAAATATGCGTGCTGCGGCTGCAAAGGGCTTTATCAACGCCACCGACTGTGCGGATTATCTGGTTAAAAAGGGTCTGCCTTTCCGTGACGCTTACAAGATAACGGGAACCCTCGTTGCCCGCTGCATTGAGCTGAACACTACTCTTGAAGCCCTGCCGCTGGAGGAATACAAAAAGCTTTGCGATACCTTTGAAAATGACGTTTACGAGGCTATCAGCCTTGACACCTGCGTTAATATGAGAAAGGTTCCCGGAGGACCCGCTCCCGAGTCGGTTATGATGCAGATAGAGTATATCAGGGCGTTTTTCCTTGATATGTAAAATTATGGGCGTTTCCCTGACAATTGCGGGGAAACGCCCGTTTATTTTCAGCAATACAAACGAAAAACGCCGCAATATCCGATAGGACATTACGGCGTTCTTTGTTCATGAAAATCAGCATAAATTATGCTTTAGCAGCATTCAGCTTCTTAGCAAGCTGACCCTTCTTTCTAGCAGCTGCGTTCTTGTGCATGATGCCCTTAGCAGCAGCCTGGTCAACCTTCTTGATAGCGAGTCTGATAACTGCTTCTTTATCGTCAGCAGCGTTTGCAACTGCGCTGTCAGCCTTCTTGTACATAGTCTTAAGTGCGGACTTAACAGCCTTGTTGTGCATAGCCTTAGTAGCGTTAACCTTTACTCTCTTCTTAGCGGATTTAATGTTAGGCATGGATTACACCTCCTTGAATAATAAGTAACTGTGCAGCAACCCCCAAACCAATATGGTTTGTAGACACGGGGCGTCTGCTGCGGACGTAATGACGGCCGTCCGCCGCATAGCGATAATCCTATTATCCTACGCAAGTCTAAAGATTATTATACCAATTTTTCGGCTCAATTACAATAGTTAATTAATCAAAACATTGTAGAATTCAAAGGCTGATTTTTAGCTATTTTCAACAAGATGAATTTTTTCCGTTTTCGGGGGACACAATAGCTAAAAAACGGAGGAATAATCTATGTCAATACGCACCGACCTCGCCGCCGAAGCCGCATTTTCCGCAATCCAAAACCGCACCGAGGGCATAAAACAGCATATCCGCCAAGGACGCACCTGCAAAATAACCGAAATAACCATCGAAACGGACGAAGCGGGAAGATCCATCGGCAAGGGCAAGGGTCGCTACATCACCATCGAAGCCGCCAGCCCATACGCCGAATTTACCGAGCAAGCCGACGACATTGCCGACGAGCTGAAAAAGCTCTGCGGCTGCGACAACAACATTCTTATCATCGGTCTTGGAAACAGCGGCATCACCCCCGACGCTCTGGGACCGCAAGCCGTTTCGGGGATAATCGCCACCCGTCATCTGCGGGACGAGCTGCCTAAGGGACACTTTCTCTCGGGGCTGCACTCGGTATCCGCCCTTGCCACGGGCGTTCTGGGACAGACGGGAATCGAGGTTGCGGAAATAACAAAGGCGGTCTGCGACAGGACATCTCCCGAATGTGTTATCGTCATTGACGCCCTTGCCTGCGCCGACACCTCCCGCCTTGGGACAACCGTCCAGCTGACCGACACGGGCATTTCCCCAGGCTCGGGCGTTCAGAACAGCCGAAAAGAGCTTTCACAGCGGACTTTGGGCGTTCCCGTGGTGGCGGTGGGCGTCCCGACGGTCATTGATATGCACACCATTTACGAGAATATGTCGGGAAAATCTCCCGAAAAAACACTGCCGAATATGATGGTAACTCCCCGTGACATCGACCGCATAATCGACCGAACGGCAAAGCTTATCGCCCACGCCCTGAACAGAGCCTTTCAGCCCGAGCTTTCCCATGAGGATATTGAAACGCTGGGGAAATGATCATTACATCGTCGCCAAAACAGCGTCTGCAAACGCCTCAGCCTCGGGATACTGGTCGTCCGCAAGCGCCGATTTCAGCGTCAGCACATTTTCGATAAAGGTCATATCCTTGCACTCGGACAGTATCTCCTGCATTTTCTTAGCGGAAACGGCTGCCCACGAACCGTTCTGGATAAATGCGCAGACTCTGTTTTTCAGACCGTGAGCGGCAATTTCCCTGAGCGCTTCCTCCATGCGGACGAAAACTCCGCCGTTGTATGTGGGAGCGGCAAAAATCAAGTGACTGCATCTGAACGCTTCCGCAACGATAACGTCATTTGTTTTCACGGAAACATCGTACAGCTTAACGTCTGCGCCCTTGCTTCTGAGAATTTCCGCAACGACCTCGGCTGCCTTCTCCGTGTTGCCGTAAACGGACGCATAGGCTATCATCACCGACTTGTCCTCGGGGGTATAGCTGCTCCACAGGCTGTATTTTTCGAGGAGCTTGTCAATTTTTTCACGCCAAACGTGACCGTGGAGAGGACATATCATCTTAATCTCCAGAGCGGACACTTTTTTCAGCAGCATACCCACCTGCAGTCCGTATTTGCCGACGATATTGCAGTAATATCTTCTTCCCTCGGGCAGGAAATCTCTCTTGAAGCAAACTTCATCGGAGAAAAGCGTGCCGTTTAATGCGCCGAAGCTGCCGAATGCGTCTGCGGAGAAAAGTATCTTGTCCGTTTCGTCGTATGTAACCATAACCTCGGGCCAATGTACCATGGGAGCGGTGACAAATCTCAGCGTGTGGCTGCCTGTTTCAAGGGTGTCGTTCTCGGCAACGGTCATAACAGATGTCGCTGCTTCGGGATAAAATCTTGCCAGCATTTCGGCTGCCTTTGCGGTGCAGACTATCTTTGCATCGGGATAAATGCGCTTGACAGCCGCAAGAGAAGCGGTGTGGTCGGGTTCAACGTGGTGAACGATAATATAGTCAAGCGCTCTGCCGTTCAGACCGTAACGAACATTTTCGAGAAACTGCTCGGTAACAGCCTTGTCGGCGGTGTCAAAAAGGACGGTTTTCTCGTCATTCATCAGATATGAGTTATACGACATACCGTCGGGAACGGGGTAAACTCCCTCAAAGCAGACGATACGGCGGTCATCTGCACCCGTCCAGAGAAGGCTGTCGGTTATTTTCTTTACACAATACATATTGAAGCTTCCTTTCAGACAAAGTTCATTATTTTAATTATACTTTATTTGTATGCTAACCTCAATCGTTAATATAGATAACTTTTTGTCGATTAATTGGTTATTTTGACAATGCCGGTGAAATGTATTTATCCGTGATGCTATTGATTTTCACGGTGGGATATGGTATAATGTAGACACAAGGAGCGAAGGGAGATGACAGCCTATGCAGACCTACGAAGCAGATACCATTGATATGACCAACTCCGACGAACTGAAAGCCAGGCTTGACAGATGCTGCAAAAAGCTTATCTCATCAAAATACATTGTATCGTATCTTCTGAGATCTGTTGTTCCCGAATACAAGGATACCGATGTTGAAACCATAATGGGACTTCTCGGCAAAATGGATATTTCACAAACCACCGTTGATATGGACATTCCGCCAATTATCGAAAATGAAGCCGCAGAGGACAACTCCATAAACGAAGGAAAGCGTTTCTATGACATCAAGTTCACGGCACGCACCCCGCAGGATCAGACAATTGCGCTTATCATCAATATCGAAATACAGAACGAAGTCAGGAAATATCACCTTATAAAACGTGCCGAATACTACTGTTCAAGACTTATCTCGGCACAGTATAACACGGTTTTCACAGGCTCGGATTTTGATAAGATACAAAAGGTTTATTCTATCTGGATATGCACGTCCCCCGATGAAAAGCATAAAAACACCATCTCGCTGTACAAAATGAACCGTGAAGACCTTGTCGGGAATTATTCCGATACCGAAGAGGATATACGAAATTATGACCTGATGAATATAATAATGGTGTATCTCGGCGATTCCAAAACCAAAGAATGCGGCGGCATAATCCGAATGCTGTATTCTCTGCTGGTCGCACAGATTCCTTCATCGGAAAAGAAAAGGATCGCCCACGAAGAATTTGGTGTACCTATTGTAAGGGATATTGACAAGGAGGTTGATACTATGTGTGATATGAGCTCTCTTTACATTTCGCAGGGCAAGGCAGAAGGACTAGCAGAAGGATTAGCAAAAGGCGAAGCAAAAGGTAAAGCAAAAGGCTATCTTAAAGCAACAATAGAATTTGTCCGCAGCATGTATGAGCAGAATATCCCTATTGATGTCATCGCTAAAACTGCTAAGCTGACTATTCCCGAAACAGAAAAGCTTATCAAAGAAAACCCGTCGGCACAGGGAGGTTGATACTATGTGTGATATGAGCTCTCTTTACATTTCACAAGGCAAGGCAGAAGGCATTGCACAAGGCAAAGCAGAAGGCATTCTTGAAGCAACAATAAAAATAATACGAAATCTGTACGAGCAAAAAATCCCCATTGAAATAATTGCAACAGCAGCAGGTTTGACTATTCCCGAAACGGAAAAGTTTATCAAAGAAAATCTGTCGGCACAAGGAGGATAACAAAAATGCTTGAAAATGCTCTGAAAAACAAAAACGACCACTTTGATTATAAGGATATGACCGCCCGTTTGCAGGACACTCTTTCGGGCTTACAGCTGAAAATACGGGACAAAAAGCTGCCCGTTATCGTGGTTTTCGAGGGCTGGGGTGCATCGGGAAAGGGCAGCCTTATCGCAGAAATGATAAAGTATCTTGACCCGAGATTTTTCAAGGTACACTCCACCCTTACCGCCACCGAATCGGAAAAGCGTTATCCCCTGCTGAAACGCTTCTGGGAAAATATCCCCGAATACGGCAAAATGTCCGTTATGGACAGAAGCTGGTATCAGGAGCTTGCCATCGCCCGAATGGAAGAAGGCATTTCCGCCGATGAATACAACGCCCGCATAAATTCCGTCAACAGCTTCGAGCGTCAGCTCAGCGACGACGGATACCTTATTATAAAGCTGTTCCTACATATCAGTAAGGACGAGCAGAAGCGCCGTTTTATCAAGCTTCGTGACGATGACGAAACCAAGTGGAGAGTTACCGAGCTGGACAAAAAGCGTCACAAGCATTACGACGAATATTACGAAGCATTCGACGATATGCTGGTGAAAACCAACTCTCCCCATGCACCTTGGAAAATTATCGAAACCACCGACAAGGCGTTCACGAAGTTCCAGATGTTCAATATCCTTGTCAGTCAGATAACAAATGCGCTCAATGTGGATATGACGTCCGCTCCCGTTGTGGAGGATTTCCCGCTGGTTCCTATGCCCGCCCTTGCGGATATTTCGCTGGAGGGCAAGACCGTTTCACGGAACAAGTACGCCGAGCAGCTGAAAAAGTGTCAAAAGGAGCTGTCCAAGCTTCACAGCAGACTTTATCAGGCGAAAATACCGCTGATAATCGCTTTCGAGGGCTGGGACGCTGCGGGAAAGGGCGGTGCTATCAAGCGTATCGCCTCCGCACTTGACCCGAGAGGCTATGAAGCTATCCCCATTGCCGCCCCCGACAGAACGGAGCTTAACCACCACTACCTCTGGCGCTTCTGGAACCATCTCCCTAAAACGGGACATATAGCTATATTCGACCGCACCTGGTACGGCAGAGTTATGGTGGAAAGGATCGAAGGCTTCACCAAGCCCGAACGCTGCGCACAGGCATATACCGAGATAAACGAGTTTGAAAAGGACCTGACCGACAGCGGTGCTGTTGTGGTGAAATTCTGGCTGCAAATCGACAAGGACGAGCAGCTCAAACGCTTCACCGAACGTCAGAACACCCCCGAAAAGCAGTGGAAGATAACCGACGAGGACTGGCGCAACCGTGAAAAATGGGATCAGTACGAGGACGCCGTCAACGAAATGCTCCGCCGAACCTCCACCGTTTACGCCCCGTGGAATGTTATCGAAGCAAATGACAAGCTTTATGCAAGGCTGAAAACCATGCAGATAATCATCAATGCTGCGGAGAAGAAGCTGAAGGAAGTTAAAAAGAAAAAGTAAATACCGGCTTTTGCGAGGGTCGCCGTACCGATAAGGTGCGACGACTCTTTTTTGCATTGAATTAAAGCTTGACTTTCATAATCTTCATTTTCCGCCAAATCATGCAAACCTACAAAATATCACCCAAAAATGAAAGTGCAAAGTGTATAAATTTCTTTTTCAAACGTTTCGACTTGTTAATAAAATATAAAATTGCAAGAACAAACAATAAAACTTGCAAAAACCTCTTGACATTTTTCGAGAAACGTGGTATAAATAAAAAGTACCGCAAGGGAAAAATGAAATTTAAGCATCACTTGATGTCAACAATTATATAGGGAGAGTGAGTATATGTTAGAAAAAGAAGGTCAGGTAAGGATCCCCTCCGGCTGTGCTATCTCGGGCTTTATCAGCAGAGACGGCAATATGATAAGCGGCGAGGACGCAGTAAAATCCATCTCATATATGCACGACCGTTCAAACGGTCTGGGAGGAGGATTTGCAGGCTACGGAATCTATCCCGAGTATAAGGACCTGTACGCACTGCACGTTTTCTACGACACCAATGCGTCCAGAGAGCAGACAGAGAGATTTCTCGACCGCCACTTTGACGTGGTAAACCTCAGCCGTATCCCCACAAGAAAGCACCCGAACATCACTAATGAACCCCTTATCTGGAGATACTTCGTTACACCGCTGCCTACCAAAATGGCTTCGTCACAGCTGCCCGAAAAGGAGTTCGTGGCAAAGTGCGTTATCAGGATAAACAACGACATCAACGGTGCCTACGTTTTCTCCAGCGGCAAAAATATGGGCGTTTTCAAGGCTGTCGGCTTCCCCGAGGACGTCGGAGAATTCTACCGTCTTGAGGAATACGAGGGCTATGCGTGGACTGTCCACGGACGTTACCCCACAAACACCCCCGGCTGGTGGGGCGGCGCTCACCCCTTCTCGCTGCTGGATTACACCATTGTACATAACGGCGAAATTTCTTCCTACGATGCGAACCGCCGCTTTATCGAGATGTTCGGCTACAAATGTACCCTGCTGACCGATACGGAGGTAATCACATATATCATCGACTATCTCAACAGACGTCAGAACCTTTCTCTTGAGGACGTTGCAAGCATTATCGCTGCCCCCTTCTGGAGCGAGATCGACCGTATGGAGCCCGAAAAGGCAGAGAAGCTGCGCTATTTCAGAAACGTTTTCTCCAGCCTGCTCATTACGGGACCGTTCTCCATTATCCTCGGCTACAACGGCGGACTTATGGCGCTCAATGACCGCTTGAAGCTCCGTTCCATGGTAGTTGCCGAAAAGGGAGATATGTTCTACATTTCCAGTGAGGAATGTGCGATACGTGCTATCTGCCCCGATGCGGAAAATATCCGCTCACCCAGAGGCGGAGAGCCTGTAATTGTAACGCTTAGCGAGGAGGGCAAGAGAAAATGTCTGTAAATTATTTTCCCGCAGAATTTGAAGTTCTGCGAAATACCGATAAATGTATCAAGTGCAGAGCCTGCGAGCGTCAGTGCGCTAACGAGGTCCACTTCTACGATGCCGATTTTGATAAAATGCTCACCCATGACGATCAGTGCGTTGACTGCCAGAGATGCGTCACCATCTGTCCCACAGGTGCGCTGAAAATACATAAGAATCCCAATGAGTTCAGACAGAACTACAACTATACTCAGCAGATAATGACCGAGAATTACCGTCAGGCAGGCACGGGCGCAGTGCTGCTTTCCTCTATGGGAAATCCTCTGCCCTATCCCGTTTACTGGGACAAAATTCTCATCAACGCTTCTCAGGTAACAAACCCGTCCATTGACCCGCTTCGTGAACCTATGGAAACCAAGGTTTTCCTCGGCAAGAAGCCCAATAAGATGTCCTTCAATGAGGACGGTTCCGTAAATACAAAGCTTGACCCACATCTGGAGCTTTCGGTGCCTATTATGTTCTCGGCTATGTCCTACGGCTCTATCTCCAAGAACGCTCACGAGTCCCTTGCAAGGGCGGCTACGGAGCTGGGTACATACTATAACACCGGTGAGGGCGGTCTGCATAAGGATTTCTATCAGTACGGTCCAAACACTATCGTTCAGGTAGCTTCGGGACGTTTTGGCGTTTTCAAGGACTATCTGGAAACAGGTGCCGCTATCGAAATTAAAATGGGTCAGGGTGCAAAGCCCGGTATCGGCGGACATCTCCCCGGCGCTAAGATCAGAGAGGACGTTTCCAAGACAAGAATGATACCTATGGGAACGGACGCTATCTCCCCCGCACCTCACCACGATATTTACTCCATTGAGGACCTCCGTCAGCTTATCTATTCGCTGAAAGAGGCTACCGAATATAAGAAACCCATTATCGTTAAGATCGCAGCCGTTCACAATGTTGCGGCTATCGCTTCGGGTATTGCACGTTCGGGTGCGGATATTATCGCTATCGACGGCTTCAGAGGCGGTACGGGAGCTGCTCCCACCCGTATCAGGGACAATGTGGGTATTCCTATCGAGCTGGCTCTGGCAAGCGTCGATCAGCGTCTTAGAGATGAGGGTATCAGAAACAACGTTTCAGTAGTTGTTGCGGGTTCTATCCGCTCGGCTTCCGATGCCGTAAAGGCTATCGCATTGGGTGCGGACGCTATCTACATTGCAACACCCGCTCTGCTTGCTATGGGCTGTCACCTTTGCAGAAGCTGCCACGGCGGCAAGTGCAACTGGGGTATCGCAACTCAGCGTCCCGATCTGGTAAAGCGTCTTAACCCCGATGTCGCTTACAAACGCCTTGTAAATCTCGTTCACGCTTGGGATCACGAGATCAAGGAAATGATGGGCGGTATGGGTATCAACTCTATCGAAGCCCTCAGGGGCAACAGGCTTATGCTCAGGGGCATCGGTCTGACAGACAGAGAGTTAAAGATACTCGGAATTGCTCACGCAGGCGAATAAGGAGGTCAGCAAAATGAAAAGAGTATATGTAAACGAGGATCGCTGCCTCGGCTGTCATCTCTGCGAATTTTACTGCTCATTCGCAAACAGCGGTGCAGACGATATGGCAAAGGCGTTCAAGCTGGATATGGCTGCAACGCCCCGAATCAAGGTCGAGGAGGGCGGAGATATTAACTTTGCAGTTTCCTGCCGCCACTGCTCCGACCCGTCATGCGTAAATAACTGCATTACAGGTGCGCTGTCCGTTCATGACGGCGTTATCGAAATAGACGAAAGCAGATGTGTAGGCTGCTATACCTGCGTTCTCTCCTGCCCCTACGGCTGTATTGTCATCGACAAGAAAAACGGCGGAAGGACTATCACAAAATGCGAGCTTTGCACGAGAAATTCTCAGGGCGAGCCTGCCTGCGTTAAGGGCTGCCTTAACTCGGCTATCGTATTCGAGGAAAGGGGCGAGGACTGATGAAATATGTTATTATCGGAAACTCGGCGGCAGGCATAGGCACTGTCGAGGGTATCAGGGAATACGATAAGGACGGCGAGATAGTTATCATCTCCGACGAAAGCTACGATACATATTCCCGTCCTCTCATCTCATATGTTTTAAAGGGACAGGTCACCGAGGAAAATATGCGTTACAGAAACGCCGATTTCTACGAGAAAAACAAGGTGACAAAAATGCTGGGCAAGCGTGTCGCTTCCATTAATGCGGACAAAAAGGAGGTTTCCCTTGAAAGCGGCGAAACCGTTTCTTACGATAAGCTGATGGTTGCAACAGGCTCAAAGCCCTTCGTTCCTCCTATGGCAGGACTTGACAAGGTTTCAAAGAAATTTTCCTTTATGAAGCTGGACGACGAAAAGGCTGTCAGGGAGGCTGTTTTCGACGGTGCAAGAGTGCTTATCGTGGGTGCAGGTCTTATCGGACTTAAAGCTGCGGAGGCTCTGGAGCATTACAATGCAAAAATGACCGTTGTCGACCTTGCAAACAGAATTCTCCCCTCTATCCTTGACGAGGACGCTTCGGAGATCATGCAAAAGCATATCGAAAGCAAGGGCGTTAAGTTTATACTGAACACTTCCGTTTCCGAATTTACCGAAAATACCGCCAAGCTGGCAAACGGCGAAACGGTGGAATTTGATATGGTAATTCTCGCTGTCGGCGTTCGTCCCAACACCGAGCTTGTTAAGGACGCAGGCGGAAATGTTGGCAGAGGTATCATCACCGACAACAAGCAGCTTACAAGCCTCAAGGACGTTTACGCTGCGGGCGACTGCACCGAAAGCTACGATATTTCCATTGACGGGAACAGAATTCTCGCTATCCTCCCCAATGCGCATAATCAGGGCGTTGTTGCGGGCAAAAATATGGCGGGCAAGGAAGCATATTATCTCAATGCGTTCCCTATGAATGCTATCGGATTTTTCGGTCTGCATATCATCACAGCGGGCAGCTATGACGGTGAAGCCGTTGTTGAAACCGACGGCGTAAGCTACAAAAAGCTGGTAGTTAAGGATAAGCAGCTCAAGGGCTTTATCCTTATGGGAAAATATATCGAAAGAGCGGGTATTTACACCTCGCTTATCAGGGAACATATCACCGCCGACGAGTGCGACTACGAGCTTATGATGAAGGCTCCGCAGATGATGGCGTTTAACAGGGAAAGACGCAACGACAAGCTTGCAGGAGGTGTCGGAAATGAAAATTAACGCTGATGGACTTCATTTTCAGGTCCTGAACGAAAAAGTAAGAAGCTGCCCCGATGAGGAGATCGTTCTTGACAACGTTCTCGGTCAGAGATATATCGGAGCGGGTCTTTGCGATAAAAAGGTAACTATCAACGGCGTCCCCGGAAATGCTCTGGGTGCGTATCTCAACAACAGCCGTCTGGAGGTTTTCGCAAATGCGCAGGACGCTACGGGCGACACTATGAACGCCGGCGAGATCATCATTCACGGCAACTGCGGCGACGCTCTCGGCTACGGTATGCGTAACGGAAAGATATTCGTAGAGGGTTATGCGGGCTACCGTGCGGGCATTCATATGAAGCAGTATCAGGAGTTGAAGCCTGTGCTTGTTATCGGCGGAGTTGTGGGAGATTTTCTCGGCGAATATCAGGCGGGCGGTCAGATAATCGTCCTGGGTATCGGTGCGGAGGATAAGATCCCCGTGGGCTCATTCTGCGGAACGGGTATGCACGGCGGTGCTATCTATCTGAGAACGGAGCATTGCCCCACCGACCTTCCCGCTCAGGTTTGCGCAGCAGATGCCACACCCGAGGACATTGAGGAAATTCGTGCAGACGTTACCGAGTTTGCAAAGGAATTCGGCTATAACGCAGAGGAGCTTCTTTCCTCACACTTCTATAAGCTGACACCCAACACTGCAAATCCTTACCGTCAGCTTTATGTCAACAACTGATTTCTTTATCGGATTTTCCTTCGGATATTCTCCGGAGGAAAATTTGACATAAGACGGATTTTTTGTTATAATAAACAAAATAAATAACACAACATGGAGGGATCCGATGAAAAAAGCTCTCCTGATCTCCAAAACTGCCGATTCTGCCGAAAGCGTTGCTGCTATTCTCGGTGAATGTGGCTTTGAGGGGATCTCATTTTCCGACGGAGAACACGCTTTATCCGTGATTGCGGAAGAAAGCTTTGATATAATAACTGTCATTACCCCTCTTGAAAATGCTTTCGGGCTGACGCTGGCTGCTAAGATAGCAAAAAGCTGCGAGTCGGGGCTGATAGTTCTGGTCAAGCCCGAAAGCCTTGACGAGGCTGCCGAAAAGCTTGCGGATATTCCCGCTTTTCTGATGCCGAAAAATGTTTCAAAGACCATGTTTGCAAGGTCGGTGAAATATATGCTGTCCGTCAGCCGTGAGATGGATAAGCTGCGTTCTCAGACGGAAAAGCTTACTCAGAAGCTTGATGATGTGCGGCTTGTTGACCGTGCAAAATGTGTTCTTATTGAATATCTGAGAATAAGCGAGGCACAGGCGCACAGGCAGATACAGAAGCAGGCTATGGATCAGCGTATCACTCAGGCGGAGGTCGCAAGAAGTATTCTGAACACTTACGAATCATAAAGAAAAAAGGTGCACACTATGAAATTTACCAAAATGCACGGCATAGGCAACGATTATGTCTATGTAAACTGCTTTGAAGAAACGGTGGAGGACCCCGAAAGGGTTTCCGAGCTGATAAGCGACCGTCACTTCGGCATCGGTTCTGACGGTCTGGTGCTGATAATGCCCTCGGACAAGGCGGATTTCCGTATGCGAATGTTCAACGCCGACGGCTCGGAGGGTATGATGTGCGGAAACGCTACCCGCTGCATCGGAAAATATGTCTACGAAAAGGGCATGACCCGCAAGACCGAGATAACCCTTGAAACCAAAAGCGGCGTTAAGTCGCTGAAGCTGTTCCCCGAAAATGGCAAGGTCAAAACCGTTTTGGTGGATATGGGCAAGGCTATTATCAAGCCTGCGGATATTCCCGTTCTGGCGGACGGTGAGGATTTTATCTCACGAAAAATCGAGGTAAACGGCAATGAGGAAACCGTCACCTGCGTTTCTATGGGAAATCCTCACTGCGTAATATTTACCGATAAAAACGTTGACGGTCTGGAGCTTGAAAAGATAGGTCCAAGCTATGAAAATCACCCGCTCTTCCCCGAAAGGATAAACACCGAGTTTGCCAACGTCATTGACGGAAACACCGTTAAAATGCGTGTCTGGGAACGAGGTTCGGGCGAAACATGGGCTTGCGGAACCGGTGCTTGTGCCACCGCCGTTGCAGCCTGCCTTAACGGGCACTGCAAGCGTGACGAGGAAATTCACCTTATCCTCCGCGGCGGCGACCTGTTCATCACCTACAAATCAGACGGAACGGTGCTTATGAGAGGTCCTGCGACAACCGTTTTCGAGGGTGAAATTGATATTAATACAGCTTTCGGAAAGGAATGAAACCAATGGTCAAGATAAACGAAAATTTTCTGAAACTCAAGAAAAATTACCTCTTTATAGATATTGCAAAGCGTCTTAAAGCGTATAAAGCCGAGAATCCCGACAAGGAGCTTATCCGCATGGGTATAGGAGATGTTACCCTGCCCCTTGCGCCCGTGGTCGTTGATGCAATGAAAAAGGCTGCGGACGAAATGGGCGTTAAGGAAACGTTCCGTGGCTATGAGGACAGCGGTGCGGGATATGATTTTCTGCGCAATGCCGTTTCGGGATATTACAAAAGCTTCGGCGTGAACGTTTCCCCCGATGACATTCGCATAAATGACGGTGCAAAGGCTGACTGCGGAAATATCGTGGATATTTTCGGGGACGGCAACACCGTTCTTATCACCGACCCCGCATATCCCGTTTATGTGGATTCAAACGCTATGAGCGGACGGAAGATAGTTTTCGCAAACTCCAACGAGGCAAACGGCTTTGCGGCTATGCCCGACTATAATGTTCATGCGGACATTATCTATCTTTGTTCCCCCAACAATCCCACAGGCTCCGTTTACACAAAGACACAGCTTAAAGAATGGGTGGATTATGCACTGAAAAATGAAGCTGTTATCATCTTCGATTCGGCTTATGAAGCATTCATTTCCGACCCCAAGCTGCCGAGGAGCATTTATGCCGTTGAGGGTGCGGAGAAGTGTGCTGTTGAGATGTGTTCCCTGTCCAAAACTGCGGGCTTTACAGGCACAAGATGCGGTTACACCGTTATTCCGTCAACGCTTGTTGTTACGGCGTCCGACGGAAGCGAGGTCAAGCTTGCCGACCTTTGGGGCAGACGTCAGGGAAGCAAGTTCAACGGCGTTTCCTATCCCGTTCAGAGGGCGGCGGAGGCTGTTTTCTCCCCCGAGGGACAGAAGCAGACAAGAGAAGCTATCGCCTACTACAAGGGAAATGCGAAAATTATGGCAGAAACCCTTGACGAGCTGGGAATCAAGTACACGGGCGGCATCAACTCACCTTACATCTGGCTGAAATGCCCCGACGGAATGAACGGCTGGGATTTCTTCGATTATCTCTTAAAGGAAATTCAGGTGGTCGGCACTCCCGGTGACGGTTTCGGTCCTAACGGTGTAGGCTGGTTCAGATTGACAGCGTTCGGCAGCAGAGAAAACACCGTCGAAGCAATGCGCCGTTTCAAGGAACTTCTTAAAAAATAAATATTGCGCCATAGTATCATCTGAAATCCGATACTATGGCGCATTTTATTTTAGCCGTTGCTCTTGAAAACGTCCGCAACATCGCTTATTGCCACAAAAGCCTTGGGGTCAATGCTGTGAATAATGTTCTTCATTTTGTATATCTGAAATCGGTTGACAACGAAGTAAATAACGGTTTTTTCCGAATTTGAATAGCCGCCCGTTGCGGGCATAAGGGTCGTTCCGCACTTGAATTCCGACATAAGTACGGCGTTTATATCCTTTGCCTTTTCCGTAACTATCATGACCGATTTTGAACGGTCGATGCCTTCAACAACAAAGTCGATGGTTTTCAGTCCCGCCGCATATGTCACTATGGAATAAAGGGGCAGTATCCAGCTGTTTATGACGATTCCGCAGATTATGTACAGGATAACGTTGTATATCATCACAAATGTTCCGACGGTAATGCCAAGCTTTTTTGCGAATATGACCGCCATTACCTCAATGCCGTCAATTGCGCCGCCGTTTCGGATAGTAAGTCCGCTGCCGACGCCCGAAACGATACCGCCGAACAATGCGCACAATAGCAGGTCCTGTCCCGCCAGCGGAGAAGCAATGCTCACATCTATGGGCAGAACGTCGGTTATCAGCCATGACGCCATTGAGTAGACCGCCACCGTAAACACCGAGTACACCGTAAATGACACGCCCTGCTTTTTCAGTCCGAAAAGGAAAAGCGGAATGTTCAGCAGAAGCAGGAATATTGACAGCGACCAGCTTTCGGGAGTGACCTGTGAAAGCAGTATAGACGTTCCCGAAATGCCGCTGTCATACAGCTTTACGGGTGCTAAAAATACGGTCACGCCAAAAGCATTTATGCAGCCCGCTATAAATAGCATAACAAAATTCTGCCATCTTAGTGAGGAAAACAGCTTTTTCATTTTATGCACCTCCGATAGTTTCACGGCTTATCCAGTTAAATTATATCATAACCCACCCCCAAAGTCAAATACTATTAATACGACAAAATTTAATCACGAAAATCAATTTTTAAATTATCCCAAAGAATCAAATTGTAATAGTAGTAAGGATAAACACACAAAGCAAGCTCAAACTATCCAAAGAACATTATATTAACAAATTCCACCAAAATGTAAAGCAGGGTAAAGAGGGTGGGGTGAAAGGAAAGGGGATTGCAAAGGGGGAAACGTTAGGGGCGGGGGAAACTCCCTGCTTTGCATTAGGGTTTGTTGTGTCCCCCGCCCATATAGTTTCCCCCTTTGCGGGAGAGCCACAAAAGAAAAAAGGTCACAAAGGTTGTGTAGAGAAATAAAGCAGTACAATCAAGGTGCATATTTTCCGTCCATACAGCAACTTATTTATGTTTCCGTCAAAATTTAAGGTTTTAAAGTATTATTCGTGCTTAAGACGTAAAAATTGATTTCCGTGAAAAAACATCTGCTAAACTTGACAAACTGAGAGTAATATAGTATAATAAATAAATATGATTAATATAGGCAAACTGTTTCATAAAAGGATAGAAAAGAGGAAGTTCAATGCTGGAACTAAAGGGAATACGCTGGAAAACTCCCGAGGGAGATGAAATTCTCAAAGGCGTAGATCTTACTGTACCAAAGGGAAAGCTGACCGTTGTCACAGGACCGAACGGCGGCGGAAAAACCTCCCTTGCCAAGATAATTGCGGGACTGTATGACCCCGACGAGGGAACTATCTCCCTGAACGGTCAGGACATAACCTCGCTGGATATTACCGAGCGTGCCAAGGGCGGCATTGCATATGCGTTTCAGCAGCCCGTCCGCTTTAAGGGGCTGACCGTCAGAGATCTGCTGAATATGTCTGCGGAGGAAAATCTTCCCGACAATGAGATATGCCGAATTCTGGGAGAAGTGGGACTTTGTGCCAACGAATATATGAACAGAGAAGCGGACAGCAGTCTGTCGGGCGGCGAAAGCAAGCGTATTGAAATAGCTACCGTCCTCGCACGGAAAAATGCGCAGATGCTTGTGTTCGACGAACCCGAAGCGGGCATTGACCTGTGGAGCTTCTCAAATCTCATCAACGCATTTGAACGCCTGAAAAACGAGAGCGGACGCACTCTGCTGGTCATTTCCCATCAGGAGCGAATTATGGAGATAGCCGACTGCATTGCCGTTGTCGCAAACGGTACGGTCACGGAATTCGGAAACAAAGAGGATATTCTCCCCGCACTCCTTGAACGGGAAAAGGGCTGCAAGTGTCCCCTGAAAACCACCAAGAGGGAGGGCTGCTGATATGAACGAGATAACAAGCGGTCTGCTGAATGTCGTTTCCGACTGGAACGGCAGCTTCAAGGGAGCATATAATATTAGAGAGGACGGCGGCTGCGCAGGCAGACAGTCCTCGGAAAATATCAAGATAGAACCGAAGCAAGATAACCCCGGCATCGTTATCCGCATTAGCGGCAAAGCGCAGAAGGAAACGGTCTATATCCCCGCCTGCGTTACCCATGCGGGCGTGAACGACCTTGTTTACAATGATTTTATCGTGGAGGACGGCGCAGATGTCATTATTGTGGCAGGCTGCGGAGTTCATTCGGACGGCGAGGAGGAAGCCCGTCACAACGGTATCCACCGCTTCTTTATCGGGAAAAATGCAAGAGTGCTTTACAAGGAAAAGCATATCGGCACAGGCAAGGGCAAGGGGGCAAGGCGCATTGACCCCGTCACCGACATTCATATGGACGAAGCCTCCTATATGGAAATGGACACCATGCAGATAAGCGGCGTTACAAGCACAAACAGGCTCACCACCGCTTCTCTGGGCGCAGGCGCAAAGCTTGTTATCAGGGAACGTCTGCTGACCGACGGCGATGAAACCGCAAAGTCCGATTTCACCGTTTCGCTGGACGGCGAGGATTCTGGCGTTGATTTAGTTTCACGTTCGGTGGCAAAGGGAAATTCCTATCAGGAGTATCATTCGGTGATAAAGGGCAACTGCCGATGTACGGGACATTCCGAGTGCGACGCCATTCTTGCGGACAACGGCAGAGTAAACGCCGCTCCCGAACTGTATGCGGGAAATATCGACGCTTCTCTTATCCACGAAGCCGCCATCGGAAAGATAGCGGGCGAGCAGATAATCAAGCTTCGCACTCTGGGACTTACCGAGGAAGAAGCAGAGCAGAAAATTATCGACGGTTTCCTGAAATAATACTCGAAAATCCTCAGAATTTTATGGAGGACATTTATGTTTGAACACATCAAGGCTGATATAGCGTCCGTCAAGGCACGTGACCCCGCCGCACGGAACGCTTTTGAGATAATCCTGACCTATTCGGGACTTCATGCGGTGCTGGCTTACCGTGTGTCCCACTGGTTTTATACCCACAAGCTGTTTACCGTTGCAAGGGTAATTTCCCAGACTGCCAGATTTTTAACTGGCATTGAGATACACCCGGGCGCAAAGATAGGCAAGGGCTTTTTCATCGACCACGGCATGGGCGTCGTTATTGGTGAAACTACCGAAATAGGCGACAACTGCCTTATCTATCAGGGCGTTACTTTAGGCGGTACGGGAAAAGACAAGGGCAAGCGTCACCCTACCCTCGGCAACAATGTTATGGTAGGAGCGGGTGCAAGAGTATTGGGTCCCATAAAGATAGGCAACAACGTTAAGGTCGCTGCTGGTGCGGTGGTCTTAGAGCCTGTCCCCGACAACTGCACCTGCGTCGGCGTTCCCGCAAGAATTGTCAAGCGAAACGGCAAGCGTGTCAAGTCCGACTGCGACCTTGACCAGATACACATTCCCGACCCCGTTGCACAGGAGCTTTGCAAACAGCTTGCCCGAATCGAAAAGCTGGAAAAGCAGGTCAAGGAAATGAATAAGGAAGAGATAAAGCGGATAATCACCAACGCTTCTACGGCGAAGCGGGCGAATTCCGATAAAAACTGAAAGGATTTTTTCAATGAAGCTATACAACACCCTTACCCACAATAAAGAGGAATTTGTTCCCAGAGTGGAAGGCAAGGTGTCCATGTACACCTGCGGACCTACCGTATATCACTATGCCCACATCGGCAATCTGAGAAGCTATATTATGGAGGATATTCTCGAAAAATATCTGAGATTTTCGGGATATGACGTTACCCGAGTTATGAACATAACCGACGTTGGACACCTCACCAGCGACGGCGATACAGGCGACGACAAGATGCTTAAAGGCGCAAAGCGTGAGCATAAGACTGTTATGGAGATCGCAAAATTTTACACCGACGCTTTCTTTGACGACTGCAAAAAGCTGAACATCAAGCGTCCCGACGTTGTTGAGCCTGCCACGGGCTGCATTGACGAGTTCATCAAGGTAATTTCGGGTCTGCTGGAAAAGGGCTTTGCCTACGAAGCGGGCGGAAATATCTACTTTGATACCTCCAAGCTTTCGCAGTATTACGTTTTCCACGATTTCAAGGAGGAGGACCTGGAGGTCGGCGTAAGAGAGGGCGTTGAAGCGGATTCCAACAAGAAGAACAAGGCGGATTTCGTGCTTTGGTTCACAAAGTCCAAGTTTGAAGATCAGGAGCTGAAATGGGAAAGCCCCTGGGGTCTTGGCTATCCCGGCTGGCATATCGAATGTTCCTGCATCGCAATGAAGCATCTGGGCGAATATCTGGACATTCACTGCGGCGGCATCGACAACGCATTTCCACATCACACAAACGAGATCGCACAGAGCGAAGCATATATCGGACATAAGTGGTGCAATTACTGGTTCCACATTCTCCACCTGAACACCAACGACGGAAAAATGAGCAAGTCAAAGGGCGAATTTCTCACCGTTTCCCTGCTGGAATCAAAGGGATATGCGCCTGTTATTTACAGATTCTTCTGCCTGCTGTCCCATTACAGAAAATCGCTGGTATTCTCCTATGAAAATCTCGACAACGCAAAGCAGGCTTACGAAAAGCTTATTGCGAAGATTTCTCCCCTGCTTGCGGACAAAAACGGCGAAGTCGATAAGTCCGAGTTTGACCGCCTGATGACCTCATTCAAGGACGCTATGGACAACGACCTTAACACCTCCATGGGCATTACCGTTCTCTATGACGTGCTGAAATCTCCCGCAAACGCAGCCACAAAGCTGGCTCTCATTGCAGAGTTTGACAAGGTGCTGTCAATTGACCTCATAAAGAACGCCGAAGCTGCCGCCGCAAAGGACGCAGCACCCGAGCTTCCCCCCGAAGTCCTTGAGCTTGCCGAACAGCGCAAGGCAGCAAGAAAGGCAAAGGATTTTGCCCTTGCCGACAGCCTCCGTGACAAGATAACCGCTCTAGGATATGTTGTTGAGGAAACTCGTCAGGGAACGAAAATTTACAAGGCATAAAATCAGCCCGACCGAAGTGCAAATCGGTCGGGCTTTTGCTATATTTCCCTAGTCATCTCAGCAAGAGCGTCCGCTTCTTCCATGTCAAGGAAAGGCGAAATTTCCTGAAATACCATTCTGTGATAGCGGTTCAGCTGCTCCTTTTCCTCAAAGGTGAGCATTTCGGGGATAATGCCGTCAAGGTCGATGGGAGCGTAAGTGATGGTTTCAAACTCCATAAACTGCCCATACTCGTTCTTCTCCGCTTTTCGGCAGACAAGCTCGTTTTCCGTCCTGATGCCGTAGCGTCCTTCAATGTAAACACCCGGCTCGTCGGTGGTGACCATGCCCTCCTCAAAGGGCGTGTTTGCGGTACGTCCGGGGAAATTTCCCCAGTGAACGGAGTTGGGTCCCTCGTGGATATTCAGCAGATAGCCAACGCCGTGCCCCGTTCCGCAGCGGTAATCTATGCCGTATTTCCACAGCTGACTGCGGCAGAGAATATCAAGATTTTGCCCCGTGCAGCCGCTTAAAAACTTCACCCGTGCAAGGGCGAGCATTGCTTTCAGCACGGCGGTGAAATCCCGCTTTTCATCATCTCCGATACTGCCCAGCACTATGGTTCGGGTAATATCGGTGGAGCCGTTCAGGTAATGTCCCCCCGAATCCACCAGAAGCATGCCCTCGTCGGTGATCTCCGCCGCCGTTTCAGGCTTTGCGGAATAGTGCATCATTGCGGCATTGCCCTTATAGGCACAGATGGTATCAAAGCTCAGGTCAAGAAAACCCTCCTGTTCCCTGCGGAGCTTTTCAAGATATTCGGCGGCGGAAACCTCGTCGATCTTCAGCTTTCCCGCATTTTTCTTTATCCATATGATGAATTTCGTTACCGCCGTACCGTCGCTGATATGGGCTTTTCTGAGATTGTAAAGCTCCGTGGGATTTTTCTTTGACTTCATCAGACGGACGGGGCTGGGCTTGTTGATGATAACAGCCGTTTCGGGAATATTTCCGAGTATCTTTGCATTAGTCCGTCCACGGTCGATAAGCACCTTGCTTTCGGGGGACAGCTCTGCGGCAAACCCGTAAATATCGCCGTAGCTGCAAACCTCTGCACCCTCCGATGCCAGACGCTCCCGTATCTCGGCGGAAACGGCTTCATCATAGGCAAACAGCAGTGCCTTATCCTTTGTGACCGCCGCAAATGCGTATATTACGGGGAAATGCGGAACGTCCGAGCCTCTTATGTTAAACAGCCAGTTCACATCGTCCAGCGAGGAGAGAATGTGAACGTCCGCACCCTCCTTGGACATTTGCTCACGCAGCTCGGACAGCTTTTCGGAAACTGTCTTTCCCGAATATTCCTTCTCCAATATCCACGCAGAAGTGGGCTTTACGGGCGGTCTGTCAGTCCATATCTCCCCCGCAATATCGTGGGAACAGTTTACCGTTCCGCCCCGTTTTTTCGCCGCCCCAGACAGCTTATCCGCCGTATTTCCGTTGACAACCGAGCCGTCAAAAAACAGCGTTCCGTCGGCGGGCAGCTCCCTTTCTATCATCTCGAAAACGGTGGGGACGCCATCAACGCCCGTTCTGCAAAGCTCAAATGTGCTGCCCTCCAGCTCATGCTCTGCCTGAATAAAATATCTTCCGTCCGTCCAGAGGAACGCTTTGTTTTCGGTAATAAGGGCAGTTCCCGCCGAGCCTGTAAAGCCTGTGATGAACCGCCTTGTCTTGTAATGCTCTGCGGGATATTCCGACTCGTGACAGTCGGCGGTGGGAATGTAAACTGCATCTGCGCCGTACTCGGACATTTTCTCACGAAGTTTTGCAAGTCTTTTTATTATTTCGGACATTTTCTTCTCCTTTATAGCACAAAAGCGGCAGCCGTTCGGTCAAACCTCGGCTGCCGCAAAATCTTTACTTGGAAACGGTCGCAACGACAGCCGTTGAGAACTTCTGTGTGCAGGTGAATTCCCCTCCGGGCTTTAACTCACGGTAGCCGCTCATCTCACGGGGCATACTGAGGTTAGGCGCATTTACCAGAGCAGTCATAGGCTCGGGACAGAAATATCCCTTAAAGCCCCTGTCGTTCCATACGATCCAGAACTTGTACTCCTCGCTTGTTTCATAGCGGATCTGCTTGCCCGTTGCCATATCCTTCATCAGGCAGCCGTGGAACTTTTCGCCGTCCAGGTCAACCGTTCCCGCAGTATACATATCATTGCAGATGTCCTTCAAAACGGGACACTTCACGCCCCTCTTGTAGGACAGGTCACGTCTGTTAAGGTCGGCAAATTCCTCGGTGGGAAGCCATCTTGAGCGGTCGAACAGGCACTTCTTTTCAATGGGTATCTGGATCCTGATGTCCTCCGCATAGCCGCCGTCAACGAAGGGAGCGTTAATGGTGGTGTGAGTAGCCACCGAAACGGGCAGCATTTTCTCGGACATATTCACTATCTTGAAATTGTGGCTAAGACCGTTTTCCGAAAGCTCAAAGGTCAGCGTTGCCTTGAATTTCAGGGGAAAAACACTAAAGAAAAAGTCGTTTTCGTCGTAAGTATAGGAAGTAACGGCATAAGCCTTTCCGTCCTTAACGCCCATATCCTCTATTCTGTGGGCTCTTTTCTGCAAAAATCCGTGAAGATGGTTCTTAAATCTGGTCTCGTTCACGGGGAAATGATACTCCGCATCGGAGGTTTTCAGCACGCCGTTGTCCAGACGGTTAGGCAGATAAAGGGTAGGCAGTCCCCATATTTCGGGGGCTTCCATTATCTCCCTGATGGAAACATTATCCTTGTAGCGGAAAATTTCCATTCCCTTTTCCTCGTCACGGAAACGAAGCACGTTGCTTCCCAGTGAATTTGCGATTATCGCCATATAGGGTTCTGCTTTCAGTTCGATACAGGGGGTTCCCTTATGGTCAACGATTGCGGCGCTTGCCTTATTCATAGCTTATCTGTCCTTTCAAAATCAACTTTCATATTTTCTGATACGCAGTGTGATACCCAGCCTTTCAGCGATCTCCCTTGAAAGCTCTATCTCCCTTTCGGGGATAACGTCCACAACGGTGAACATTACCTCGGGCACATATTTCTTGCAGTCCACAGCAAATTTCTGCATTGCCTCAAAGCTGCCCTTGCCGAATTTCGGACGTGTCACCTTCAGATAGCTTTCCTCATCTCCCGAATTAAGGGAAATGGAAACAACGTCAACCGCACCCTCCAGAAGATACGCCGTTTTCTTCCCGTTTATCAGGTCGGAAAGACCGTTTGTGTTAAGTCTTACGGATTTGTCGTACAGCCTTTTCAGCTCTTTTCCGATATAGGAAACGTCCTCTGCACGCTCCATAGGCTCGCCGTATCCGCAGAATACAAACTCGCTTACCTCGCTGAGGTCCTGCTCTGCGATAATGCCCAGCACTTCATCTGCGGACGGTTCCCTTGCCAACCACAGACTGCCGCTGCCGTAAGCACCGTCCCCGTTCTGCCTGATACAAAATGTGCATGCGCAGGGACAACGGTTGGTCAGATTTATATAAATATTTTTGCCAACATGATAGACAAAATTTTCTGCTTTTATCATAGTATTCTCCAAAATATTTTATCCCGTAATTCTCAGGGAAATGTCAAACGCCTTTACGGAATGTGTCAGCGCACCCAGAGAAATAATGTCAACGCCCGTCTTTGCCACATCTGCAATGTTGTCAAGGGTGATATTTCCCGAAGCCTCCAGCTTTGCACGTCCGTCGGTTATCTTGACGCACTCAGCCATTTCGGCGCAGTTCATATTGTCAAGCATGATAACATCGGCACCTGCTTCAAGAGCCTGCATAAGCTCCTCCTTGTTGCGCACCTCGACCTCTATCTTGACCATATGACCTATCTTCGCACGGAGCGCCTTCACTGCGGGGATAATTCCGCCGTAAGCGTCAATGTGATTGTCCTTTAGCATTGCGCCGTCGGACAGATTGTAGCGGTGATTCTTTCCGCCGCCCGCAACAACGGCATATTTTTGCAGCGCCCTCAGTCCGGGGAGAGTCTTTCTCGTGTCGGTAACAGCGGCGTTTGTGCCCTCGCAAAGCTTAACGCACTTGTTAGCGGCGGTAGCAATGCCCGACATATGCTGCAAAAGATTCAGCGAAGTCCTCTCGCCCTTTAAGATAAACTTGGTTGGACCCTTTATCTTTGCGATAACATCACCCTTTTTGACAGGTTCGCCGTCGCGGATAAAAACTTCCCTTTCGATAGACGGACAGAGCAGCTCAAACACTCTCATAGCCACGTCAATTCCCGCCAGAACGCCCTCAGCCTTTGCAATAAAGGACGCCTCGGAAACGGCATCATCGTCAATAAGATAATCGGTCGTAACATCTATATAATTAATATCCTCGGAAAGTGCGGTCTTAATTATATCATCAACATAAAACTGCGGAAGAAGCATTTCTATTATACCTCCAAAATAGTTATTTCAACAAAATATCTGCTTTTTTGCAAACCATATTTTTATTTTACCACATATGTATGCTGTTGTAAATAGTTTTAGGAAAAATTTGTTTAATGCGAAAACCGAAATTCAACTCTCAACGCTTCTTTTCACTGCAACTGCCTGTGCCCCGTTTTCGTCCCATCGTGCAATAAAAACCTCTTTTACATAAGGCGTTATCTCCGTCTTGTCGGCGCAGTCCATAAAATAGTAGAATTTATCGTCATATCCCACCAAAACAAGCGTGTGAGAATTTCCCAGCCAGCGGATATTTTCGCCGCTTTTCTTGACCGTCCAGCAGGAGGAATCCCGATAAACGAACGGCTCCATTTCCTGCGATGCCCAGACGATAACGGGAACGCCGCTGTCAAGGAGCATATCCAGCTCGCTGCCCGTAAGATTCTGCATATCCACCGCAACATTTTTGCTGCCGTTGTCCTTGAAATATAGGTTCATAGACTTGGCAATTACGGGCGAATAGCACCCATATCCCCAGGAAAACGGGTCGCCCACAAAATACTCCTTCGGGTCGGGGCCGTACAAAAAATGATGTATATCATCGTAAATATCTTCGTTTTTCTCTATGTAATTTTCGGCAAGCTCGCACTTGTCCGCATCAAATCCGAGAAATTGCAGCACCGCCGCCTCGGACGCTATCTCACAGCCCACAGGCAGCTCGGGAAACTGATTTACAATGGGAACATCAATAAGCGTTTTCCCATGCTCCTTAACTGGCGGCAGATACCCCTCGCTTATCTGTTCATAGGAATAGCCGCCGAACATGGTGCTTTCGTCCAGCCCCGCTTCGGCGTAATGTATCTGCTCGTTGATGCGCTTTTCCTCCTCGCCCGCACCGTACGCCATATAGGACGCCGTCATACAGACCGTCAAACCCATTCCCAAAACAACGGTCAGAACAACGTTATTCATTCTCCGTTTCCTCCGAAGCTTCCTCCGTTTCCGAAGCCGTTTCACCGGAAACACGTTCAGCTGCCGCCTTTGCAATATCGGGGATAAAATCTCCCACTCGTGCGGCAGGACGCTCCAGCATATTCGGCTTCAGGTTAAGGATACGCCCCTCGGTGATGCAGTCAAGTGTCTGCAATTCCTCGGGCAGGTCGGACACACCCATAGGCGAAGCAAGTATCAGCAGCTCGGGCGGGTCGGCAAGTATCTCTTCGACCGTGGGATTTGCGGACGCCGCCGTGTTCCGTCCCAGACAGGAGAGCATATCTCCCATAAACGTGTCGGTCGAAGCGGCGTTAAGGTCGGGCGTGAGAATGAACAGAAAGCTGTCAACAGTGCCCTCCGCCGCCTTCATCTCGGTGTAGAAATCCCTCATAGCGTCATCTGCGGCAGCGTCGGCAGTCAGCTCTCCGCCGAATACAGCGGCAATGTCGCGGTAGCAGTCCCGCAGCTCGGAAACGCTGTCGGGTGCAGACAGTATCAGCACACGGATCCCGTTGCCCTCCAGCCGAACAACGTCCTTTTTCGCAATGGGGCTTTGGCTTATAAGCAGCTCGGGATGCAGCCCGATTATCTCGTCAATATCGGGATTTGCGGCACTTCCCAGCGTCTGCCTTCCCGTTATTTCCTCGGGACGGTCGCAGTAATCGCTGATACCGATAAGCTTGTCCCCATAGCCCAGACCGCAGATTATCTCCGTAATTGCGGGGGACAGCGACGCAGCGGTTTTGGGTGCTTCGTCAAACTCCAGCTGTCCCGCAAAGGCAGGATAGGGCTGGGGCTCCGGATCGGTCACGGTGGTTTCCGTCACCTCCATGACTTCATCTTCTATTTCCGAGCAGCCCACGGCAAAAAGCATTGCCGACGCCGCTAAAACTACCAAAAATCTCTTGAATACGGACAATTTTAATTCTCCTTCACATAGTATATCTCTATTTTACTATATTACAGCGAAAATTGCAACAGAAATTTTTACCTATCCCGACAGCGATTTTTCAGTATTTTTGGGATATAATACTAACAACCCTTTAATTACGGGAATCACTCGCCGCAAAATCCATATACGCAAGATTTAGCGGCGATTTCTTCTCCGCAATTTAAAAGGTTTTTAGTATACTATAAAAAAATTCAAATTTGCGGTTTATAATAGTATTCGGAAAGGAATGAAAGAAATGAAGCTTATCAAGCAAATGACTGTAATTTTTGCAGTATGTCTGGCGGGAGTTATCCTGTCAAAGCTTATCCCACTGCCCGCAACTATCCTTGCAATGGCAATAATGCTTATCCTGCTGGGGACGAAAATTATCAAGGTGGAAAATATTGAGGAGGCATCGGGGCTTATCCTCGGGAATATGGCGATGTTCTTTATCCCGTCAAACGTAAGTATTCTGGAAAATCTCGGGTATATGACGGGAAATATACTTAAACTCATATTCATCTGCATTATAACCACCGCCATAACCTTTGCAGCGGGGGCATACACCGTAACAGCCGTGTCCGCATTGCAGAAAAAGCTCGCCAAAAAGGACGGTGACGCTAAATGAACGAGTTTCTGAACGACATCTATCAGTCCCCGTTTTTCGGGCTGACCATAACGACGGCGGCGTATCTTTTCGGCGTTTTCGTCAACAAAAAGCTGAAAACTCCCCTGGCAAATCCCGTAGTTATCGCTTCGGTAATAGTCATAGCTATTGTTGCGATTCTGGACGTTCCTCTGGAATATTACAACAAGGGCGGCGATATGATAGCAATGCTTCTCGCCCCCGCAACGGCTTGTCTGGCGGTTTCCATCTACCGTCAGCGGGAGATACTCGGCAAAAATCTTATCCCCGTTCTGGCGGGCTGTTCGGCGGCATCGGCGGCGTCAATGGGAAGCGTTTATCTTCTTTGCAGACTGCTTAAAGTCGATGAACGGCTGATCGTTTCGGTAATGCCAAAGTCAGTCACCACGCCTATTGCAATGGGTATCAGCGAACAGCACGGCGGGATAGTCCCCGTGACGGTCGCAGCGGTAATGATAACGGGCATCACGGGCGCAATCGCAGCACCATATCTTATCAAGCTTTTCCGCATCAAAAACCCCGTTGCTGCGGGCATAGGCATAGGCAGCTGCAGCCACGCTCTGGGCACATCAAAGGCTATTGAAATAGGCGAAACCGAGGGCGCAATGTCGGGCATCGCAATCGGCATTTCGGGAATTATGACAACACTTTTTGCACTTATTATTAGTTAAGAAAGGACAGATTTTATGCTTAAAACATTCATCGAAAACCACACGGAGGAAATGCTGGACAGTATCGCCAAGCTCATTAGGATACCCAGCGTTATGGGCGATCGGTCGGAAAACGCACCCTTCGGAAAGCCCTGCGCAGATGCTCTGAAAGCCGCCCTTGAAATAGCCGAGGGAATGGGCTTTTCCGTGAAAAATTTCGACAATTACGTGGGAACAGCCGAGTATATCCCCGAGGGCGCAGAGGGTATCGGTCTGGCGGTACTCTGTCATCTGGACGTTGTTCCGTCGGGCAGCGGCTGGACATATCCGCCCTTTGAATGTACCCGCTCGGGGGACGTTATCATCGGCAGAGGAGTTATCGACGACAAGGGTCCCGCAATGGCTGCGCTTTACGCTCTTTATGCGGTCAAGGAGCAGAAGATCCCCCTGAAAAAGGGGATCCGCATTATCTTCGGAACAAACGAGGAAAACGGTTCTGCCGACCTTGAGTATTACGAAAAGTGCGAAGCCTATCCCGAAAATGTTTTCACCCCCGACGGTTCATTCCCCGTTATCAACGTCGAAAAGGGTATGCTCCGCTCGTTTTTCGGGGGAGATGTTTCCGAAAATGCGGACGATTTCATCATCTCCGTAAAGGGCGGAACTGTGGCAAATGCCGTCCCCGAAGCTGCGGAAGCGGTCATAAAACCCGAGTTCGTCGAAGCCGCCCGCAAAGCAGTTTCCGAGGACAAAAGCGGCGTTGGATTTACCGTTTCCGAAAACGGCATCATCACCGCAAAGGGCCGCTCCGCCCACGCCTCCACACCTCAGAGCGGCATAAACGCAATCGTCGGACTTATAGGACTTCTCTGTAAGATCTCCGACGGCAAGTCCGAAAAGGCAAAAAAGCTTTCCGAAATTCTGAAAATTTTACCCATGGGCGAAACGGACGGTGCCTCTCTCGGTCTGAAATGCTCCGACGAAAAATCGGGCGCACTCACCTCCGTTTTCAGCATTTTTGAAATGTCGAACGGACATATAAAAGGCACTCTGGACGTTAGATTCCCCACCTGCCTGACGCTTGCAGAGGTCAAATCTGCCGAAGAAAAGGCATTTTCCACATTTGGCTGTTCCATCGAAAGCTGCATGGGTGATGAACCCCATATCACCGACGAAAACAGCGATTTTATCCGCACGCTCCTTTCGGTTTACGAAAAGCACACGGGCGAAAAGGGACGCTGCCTTGCTATCGGCGGAGGGACCTATGTCCACAACATCAAGGGCGGCGTTGCGTTCGGCGCAGAGTTTGGCGGCACCGATTATCATATGCACGGGGCTGACGAATTTGTGCCCATAAAGGAGCTTGTTATGCAGGCGGCAATGTACGCAGACGTAATGGCAGAGGTGTGACTGATTCCCACGAAAACGAATTTTGTAGGAACGGTCAGCAGCATTTCCGGTGTCAGATACAGTTGCACGACTTTGACCCCCATATCGGCTGCGGTCTTTCCGAAAATGTGGATAATCAGTACCGTGACTATCAGATAAAGGAATATTTCGGATAAATTTCGGCGGCAGGGATAGTATTCTCTGCCGCTTTTTTCGCAAAATCAAACTTGACCTTTTGTGTGCAGTGTGATATAATAAGGTAAATATAGGCAGCTATTTACGAAAGGACGGTCATACCTATGAAGGCTGATTTTGACTATATCTGGACAGATAAGAAACGAACTGTTTTCGGGCTTCCAATTTCATTTACAAGATATTTTCTCACGGAAAAGAAATTCATCACACGAAAGGGCTTTTTCACCGTTGTGGAGGACGAATTTGACCTTTACAGGGTCATCGACAAAAAGCTTGTCCTTCCCTTCGGACAGCGTATCTTCGGCTGCGGAACTATCGTTGTGAACGTCAAGGACGTGGACACTCCACAGAACGAAATAAAATCCATCAAGGCTCCCCGTGCCCTGATGAACAAAATGGACGAGCTTATCGAAGCCCAGCGTGACCGTTACAGCATAAGGGGCAGAGATATGGTGGGAGATGTCCACAATCATGATGCCGACTGCGGATTTTTCGATAACGACGGTGACGGCGATGCTTGATTTTATCACCGAAAAACAGTCCTCGTGGGAATTCCTCAAAAAAACCGAGCTGCCCATTTTCATCTACGGCATGGGGGACGGCGCTCTGAAAATACTGTCCGCCTTTGAGAAGCACGGCATTGCTGCGGCGGGATTTTTCGCCAGCGACGAGTTTGTCAGAGGGCATTATTTCGAGGGACATTTGGTGCATAAGCTTTCCCATATCGAGGAGCTTATTGACGAATTTGTGGTAGTTCTGGCGTTTGCGGCAGGATACCAAAGCCTTTACGACCGCATTTTTGAAATCGCAAAAAAGCATACGCTGTTAGCCCCCGATGTGCCCGTTGTTCCCGATGAAAAGGGCGAGCTGTTCGATTATGACTACTGCGTCCGCCACGCCGAAGAACTGCAAGCCGTTTATGATATGCTTGCAGATGATACATCTAAAAGGGTCTATGCGGACATTATCAACTTCAAAATAAGCGGAAGGATAGACTATCTTTCCCGCTGCACTACCGACAGAAGCGAGGTCTACGACCGTCTTATCCGCATAACAAAGGACAGCGTTTTCGTGGATATGGGTGCATATGACGGGGACACTGCCCTTGATTTCACCTTTGCCGCAAAGGACGGCTACAAGGCGATCTATGCCCTGGAGCCCGACCGCCGAAATTTCCGAAAGCTGCAAAAGAACACCGCCGACCTTGCCAATGTGAACATCTTCAACGCCGCCGCATGGAGCGAAAGCACTACCCTGTATTTTCTGAATAAGGCGGGACGGCAGTCTATGGCGGCAAGGCTTCGGGATATTTCCGAAAACGGCGTTGAAACTGCGGCACTTGCAGCCGATGATATTATCCCCGAGCCGAACGAAAATGTTATCCTGAAAATGGACGTGGAGGGTGCGGAAAAAGAAGCACTTAACGGCTGCAAAAACGCCCTTGCTTCGGGGGCTTCTCTGGAATGTGCTCTCTATCACCGAAACGAGGACATTTTCAGTCTGCCGCTGCTTGTCCACAGCATTAACCCGAATTTGAAGCTTTATGTAAGGCATCATTTATATATCCCCGCATGGGAAACCAATCTGTATGCGGTCAACGAAAGGAATGTTTAAAATGAAACGAACCGAACTCCGCCTGATATTTGCGGATAAGGAAAAATATGCGGATAAAATGCTCACCGTCTGCGGCTGGGTAAAGTCCGTAAGAACGGGAAAACACATCAGCTTCCTGACCATAAACGACGGCAGCTGCTTCAATAATCTCCAGATAATCGCAGAGGACAGTATGGCGGATTTTGCCGAAGCGTCCAAGCTGAATGTAGGCGCTGCCATTTCCGTAAAGGGAACGCTGACCCTTACTCCCGAAGCAAAGCAGCCCTTTGAGCTTCACGCCGAGGAGATAACAGTTGAGGGAGCGTCCTCCCCCGATTATCCGCTGCAAAAGAAGGCGCACAGCCTTGAATTTCTCAGGAGCATGACACATCTCAGAATGAGGACGAACACCCTTGGTGCGGTGTTCAGAGTGCGTTCCGTGCTGGCACAGGCTATCCACGAATTTTTCGCAAACGAGGGATTTGTGTACGCACACACGCCCATTATCACAGCAAGCGACTGTGAGGGTGCGGGAGAGATGTTTCAGGTAACCACCCTTACTCCCGAGGAATTTGCCCCCAAGGAAAACGGCGAAACCGACTATTCCGCAGACTTCTTCGGCAAAAAGGCAAGCCTTACCGTTTCGGGACAGTTAGAGGGCGAATGTATGGCAATGGCGTTCGGCAAAATTTACACCTTCGGTCCCACATTCCGTGCGGAAAGATCCTACACTCAGCGTCATGCAGCAGAATTCTGGATGGTTGAGCCGGAGATAGCATTTGCCGACCTTTCCGACGATATGGAATTAGCCGAAAAGATGATGAAGTATCTTATCCGCACGGTCATGGAAAAATGTCCCGAGGAGCTGAAATTCTTCAATCAGTTTTACGACAAGGAGCTGCTTGACCGTCTGAAAGCTGTCAGCGAGTCGGATTTCGGACGTGTTTCATACACCGATGCCGTTGAAATTCTTGAGAAAAATAACGATAATTTTGATTTTAAGGTATCCTGGGGCTGCGATTTACAGACAGAGCATGAACGCTATCTCACGGAAAAGATATTCGGAAAGCCCGTGTTTGTCACCGACTATCCGAAGGATATAAAGGCGTTCTACATGCGCCTTAACGAGGACGGAAAAACCGTTGCGGCGATGGATATGCTTGTTCCCGGAGTGGGCGAGCTTATCGGCGGAAGTCAGCGTGAGGAACGTCTTGACCTGCTCACCGAACGCATGATCGAAACGGGAATGTCCCCCGAGGATTATTCTCAGTATCTCGACCTGCGTCGGTTCGGCGGCGCAAAGCATGCGGGCTTCGGTCTGGGCTTTGAGCGGCTGGTAATGTACGTTACGGGTGTTTCAAATATCCGTGATGTAATTCCGTTCCCGAGGACGACAGGAAGTATCTACTGATGTTGGGGGGATATTATTGTTCGGAGTAAACATAAGATTTCAGATAGCTGCCCTGCTTATTCTCGCAATGATAACGGCAGACTATATCAAAACGCCCCACTTAAAGCTTATTTCCACACGAAGCTTCAAAATACTTGTGGGACTGTCTGCCGCAAATCTCTGCTTCGATATTTCCACCGTCTACACCATAACTCATATGGACATCGTCCCCGAATGGCTGAATAAGCTTATGCACCAGATGTTCATTTTCAGCATTATTGCCGTGGCGTTCACATACTTCATTTATGTGCTTATGCTCAGCCGAAATCAGAAGCGGCTTGAAAAAGGGCAGCTTATCCTCTGTACGCTGCCGCTGCTGACCTCGCTGTTTTTCATAATCTTCGGCGACATTGACTATTACGTCAGCGATGTGGGCGTTTATTCATACGGAATGATAGTTGCGCCTGTGTATATCTGCGCATTGATATATGCCCTGCTTGCGCTGATAATTTCCCTTATCAAAAATGACGACCTGAACAAGGCACAGCGCATTTCCATTCAGCTGGGAGTCTGCATATTGTTCGCATTTACGCTGATACAGCTGTTCTTCCCGACGCTGCTGCTTTCGGGGATCGGGCTGTCGCTGATGGTGCTGTCCGTTTACTTCTCCTTTGAAAATCAGAGGGAAAATTTTGATACGGAGGTGAGCTGTTTCAGCCGTGTGGCATTTCATCGGGTAATGTCGGAAAATTATGAAACCAAAAAGCCCATGTTCCTGATAAACGTCACCTGCACGAATTATTCGGAGATAAACAGCATTTTCGGTCACGATGCGGGACACAAGGCGCTGGCATATGTCGCCGAAAAGATAAAAAAGGAGACCCGTCAGTCGGTTTTCCGCTCACAGACAAGCACGCTCAGCTTCTTTATGTCAGCCTCGGAAGCGGCGGCAGCAGACACCGCAGCATATCTCGACCGCTGTCTTTGGGAGGACAAATCCTCGCAGCTTAAGGTGAATGTCAGAATAAGCGTGATGGATCTTCGGAAATACGCCGAAAATCCCGACGAAGCTTACGGTCTGATGAGCTTTATAACCTCAGAAAAAACCTTCAGCGAAAATGTGGTTTTCCTTAACGAGGAGATCGTCGGACGGAAAAAGCGCCGTGACAAGATAGAACAGCTTCTTATAGAAGCCACCGAAAGCAACGGCTTTGAGATGTACTATCAGCCCATATACAGCACCCGCCATGGCACATATCACTCCTGCGAAGCGCTTATCAGAATGAAAGCGACCTCAGAGCTTGGCTACATCTCCCCCGAGGAATTTATTCCCATCGCAGAGCAAAAGGGGCTTATCTTCAAAATAGGCGACTGCGTTGTTGAGCAGGTGGCGGATTTCGCAAGACGAAGCAGGACGGTTTCCGAAAAGCTTGAATATATCGAGGTCAATCTTTCGGGACTGCAAGCGTCATCTCCCGACCTGGACAAGCGTCTGGAAAATATCGTCAGACAGCACGGCATTGCCCCGTCCTTCCTCAATCTGGAAATAACCGAAACTGCCGTTATCGGCTCGGAAACCAACCTGAAAAACAACATCACCGCCCTGCGTCAGAAGGGGTTCAGCTTCTCCATGGACGACTTCGGCACGGGCTATTCCAACCTTGCGCAGATAACAAAAATTCACTACGACCTTGTTAAGATAGACAAAAGCCTTATCTGGCCCGCCTTCGGGGAAAATGCGTCCGAAAAGGCGGAGAGGCTTCTCTCCTCGGTGATAAATATGCTGAAAGCTATTGATGCAAAGATAGTTGCGGAGGGCGTTGAAACCGAAGAAATGGCAACCTATCTTGCCGATAAGGGCGTTGAATATCTCCAGGGCTATTACTTCTCAAAGCCCGTCCCCGAGGCGGCTTTTGTGGAGATTTTGGAGAAGGCTTGATATAATAAACGGGTCCCCGCTGTGGGAACCCGTTTTTGATTTAGAATTTTGATTCAGATGACCTTTGCAATATAATTTTCAATGGCGGCTTCAACAGAAGCGTTAAGCGATTGGTTGTGAGCTGCGGAATACAGCGCAAGACTGCGGTGAAGCTCGGGTGAAATCGTCACGTTAATGCTGCCCTTATATGCTTTATCGGGCTGAATACCTTCATCTGCGCACAGTTCAAGATAATCATCAACAGCCCTTTCAAAATCTGTGCGGAGCTCGGCAATACTGCTGCCCTCATATGATACAAGACTGTCGATACCTATCACTTTTCCAAAAAGAATGTTATCGGTATCGGAATATTCCACCGTTCCGAAATATTCTTTGTATTCCATAGCGTTTTTCATATCATACCCTCCTCAGTCAGAAGTTCAATGATTTGTTTGATTTGATATTCAAGCAATTCCTTTCGGGGATGCGGCTTATGAAGTATAATTATTGTTCTTCCTTTTGAAAATTTTACACGCGAGCCGCTTGTTTTCCCCTTATTGTTCAGCTTGAAGCCTAACAATTCAAGTAAAGTCTGCATTTCCTCAAAGGTAAAATCCTTTGGTATTGTTATAAGTCTTTTTATAAGCTTATCCTTCCTGCCCAAAGCTATCACGCTCCACAATTATTATATCACATAACACGCCTAAAATCAAGGAAAATATTTTGATAAAAAATCACCTCGTCAGCATCAAAAGTAATTCATCAGTACCCTCCCCATATTTCTTTTGACCGGAAATATGAAAACCATGCGCTTCATAAAACCGAATGGCATTTACGTTTTTCTCAATTGCCCACAAACGGTCAGCGCCGAATTGCTGCTTTGCATACTCTATCAGTTTTGCGCCGATACCCTGATCCTGAAAAAACTGATCTACATAAAGCTCTGCTATCTCTGTTCCCTCCATATGTATGAGTCCCTTTACAATGCCGTCATCGTACACAAAAATGTTATCAAGCTTTTCGGGACGGGAATAATCTTCGGCAACCTTTATGACCTGAAGTTCATTAAATGAATAGTCATCATTCTTGAATATAGAACGGTAATTTATCCGCTTAACAAATACAAGTATCTCCGCAATACGTGAAATATCCTTTATTTCTGCTTTTCTTATCATATTAATCCACCACTTCAGACAGCTTCAAAGGCTTATGCGGCTCACCCTCGGACGTACCGATACGCTTCACCAGCCACCTGATACCCCGCCACTTTCCAAGCTTGAAGCCCGCATTTTCAAAATGTCCCACCTCGGAAAAACCAAGACTTTTGTGAAATTCAAGGCTTGCTTCATTTGTATCCACCAGCACGCCGTAAATGTATCTGTACCCCTGTTTCTCCAGAATTTCCGCAAATTCCCTGTAAAGTGCCGATGCGATCCCGCATCTTTTCGGCGCATCGGGCGCAAGAACTATGGTCCATTCCACATTCCATTGATACGCATCATGCGGACGAAGGGGCGAGCCGTACACATATCCCAAAATTTTTCCGTCTGAATTTTCCGCTACCAGAAACGGATATTTTTCCAGAGTATTGACGATCTTTTGTCGGTACGACTCCACATCGGGATTGTCAACGGTAAATGTAACATAATCCAGAGGAACATACGCCCCGTAAATGTCATGTACCGCCTGTGCGTCATTTTCGGCGGCAAGTCTGATACGATAATCCATATCCGTTACCTTCCTTTTCAAATCATAAAAGCTGCCGCAGTCACCATTTGCGGCAGCTAATTTTTTACGCCAATCCAAACAGCCTTACCGCATTTTCGGAAGTCGCCTTTGCCGCATCTTCAACGGAAATGCCCTTTACCTCGGCTATTTTTTCAAGCATTTTTATTATCATGGAGCTGTCGCACCGCTGTCCCCGAAACGGCTCGGGAGCCATATAAGGGCAGTCCGTTTCGGTCAGAAGCCTGTCAAGGGGAACACGCTCCAAGGCTTTCAGCGCCTTCTTTGCGTTCTTGAAGGTCAGCACTCCCGTGAAACTAATGTGCATACCAAGCTTCAAAACCTGTTCGGCAGTTTCCGCAGAACCCGCAAAGCAGTGCATTACGCCGTCGGTCTGACCGTAGTCGGAGAGGATCCGCAGACTGTCCTCGGAAGCGTCCCTGACATGGACGGAAACAGGCTTTTTCAGCTCCTTTGCCAATTCCAGCTGACGGCGGAAAACTATCTCCTGACGCTTCTTGTCATATCCCTCGTAATGATAGTCAAGCCCTATCTCGCCTATGGCACAGACCTTTTCATGAGCCGCCAGCCGCCGAACCTCGTCAAGCCAATTTTCGGGAATATCATTGCACTCCTCGGGGTGAACGCCCACGGCAGCAAATACAAAATCCAGCCTTTCCGCCATTTCCACCGCCGTTTCCGATGACGGAATGTCATATCCGATAACAATGACCGACCGAACGCCATTCTCCCTGTGTATACGTTCAAGCAGTTCATAACGGTCGCCGTCAAACGCCTTGTCCTGATAATGGGAATGTGTATCTATAAATGAAATGCTCATTGTTCCCTCCAAAAATCCAGAATTTCCGTTGCCGTGCAGACAATAATCTCACATTCGGGGACGCTTTCCGCAGCCGCCGAAAGAAAGGATCCGTCCCGCTCGGCAGTAAATATCCGCTCGTCATTCAACACGGAAATCGAGCCGAAACCCATTGCAATGCCACGCCCGTCAAGCTTTGAAAGGGCTTCCTTTCTTGTCCACAGCCGCATAAATTCTCTGCCCTTGTCGGAAGATTTTTCGAGATATTCCCGCTCGTCGGGGGTGCAGCATTTTTGGATAAGCCTATCGGAACGCCTGTCGCAGCGCTCAATATCGGCGCCCACATTACCGTCCGACACTGCCGCAAGCACCATTCCCGATGAATGGGAAATCGAAAATCCAAAGTTTTCATCTCCCGAAAAATAGGGCTTGCCGTATTCTCCTATGCGAAATTCCGAAGCCGCCGCTTCTCTGCCGAAACGTTTGCATATCTCCCGCCGAACAATAAGCTCTCCGAAAAGGCTTTCCGCACGGGCTTGCAGCTGCTTTCTTCGGGAAACGGCTTTTTTTCGGCTTTCGGGAAGATATTTCAGCCCCTCATCGCACAATTTCTCGTCCGCAGACATCAGAAAAAGCTGTATCTTCATCAATATCTGTTATCGAAAACTCGTGTGGACTTCTTCTCGCTTCTGGGCAGTTCTCCAAGGCGAACCATTTTTACAATTACCTGAATACCTATCTTCGCCTTGAACGCATTTCCGATAACATATTCAAGCGCCGCAGCATTTGCGCCGTCCTGATATTCAACGAACAGCGTGCAGATGTCCTTGCCGTTTAAGTGGTCTATCATAAACTGATACTCGCTTGATGCGCCCTCAATGCCGCTGATAAGCTCGTCTATCTGGCTGGGGAAAATGTTTACGCCCTTGACCTTGACCATATCATCCGTACGCCCGAGAATAGTGTCGATACGAGGATACTTGCAGCCGCAGGGACAGTCGCCGGGAATGACCCTTGTCAGGTCGTGTGTGCGGTAACGGATAAGGGGTGCGCCCTGCTTTTTCAGGGTGGTGATAACAAGCTCGCCTATCTCGCCGTCGGGGAGATTTTTGCCCGTTTTCGGGTCAACAATTTCAAAGTAAATGAAATCGTCCCACATATGCATACCACATTCATGGTCGCAGCTGATGCCGATACCCGGACCGTAAACCTCGGTAAGACCGTAAATATCATACAGCTGAACGCCCAACTCATCGGCAATTCTCTTTCTCATCTTCTCGCCCCAGCGTTCCGAACCGATAATGCCCTTTTTCAGATGAATTTGGTCGCCGATACCTCTCTTTGCGATCTCCTCAGCCAGCAAAAGCGCATAGGAGGACGTTGCACAAAGCACGGTGGACTTCATATCCATCATCATTCTAAGCTGCTTGTCGGTGTTTCCGGGACCCATAGGGATAACCATTGCACCCAGCTTTTCCGCACCGTTCTGGAAACCGATGCCCGCAGTCCACAGACCGTAGCCGGGAGTTATCTGAACACGGTCAAGGTTGGTAAGCCCCGCTGTTTCATAGCAGCGCTTGAACATTACCGCCCAGTCGTCAACGTCCTTTGCGGTGTAGGGGATAATAACGGGCGTTCCCGTTGTTCCCGAAGATGAATGAATCCTGACTATCTCCTCATCGGGGACAGCCTGCAAACCAAGAGGATAAGCCTCTCTTAAATCGCCCTTCCATGTGAACGGCAGCTTCTCGAAATCCTCCTGTGACTGAATGGAGTCAACGTCAACGCCCTCCAGCTTTTTCTTGTAAAAGCAGTCGATGGAGGTAAGCTTTTTCAGCTGTTCCTTGATTAATCGGAACTGTTCTTCTTTCATTTTCATAATATTCAGCCTTCTTTTTTATTTATTGGCAAACTCTATTGCCTTGATATTCAACTCATGGAATTTCTCGGGAACTCTCGCCAGAACCGCATTTTTCAGCTCATCAACCGTAATTCCCAGCGCACCCGATTTCGCCGCATATGCCAAAAGCGCCACATTCAGCACCTTTGGCGAGCCACATTCACGGCATATCCTGTCGCTGTCCGCAACGATCAGCCTGCCCGTATTTTCCTCCAAATACCGAAGCATTTCATCGCCCGTGTAAGAACTGCCGCCCAGCGCCGCAGTTATGGGAATGACGGGCTTTTTATTCACAACGACCGTTCCGCCCTTTTTCAGATAACGGAGATTTCTCACCGCTTCGGCGGGTTCAAATGCAATAATAACGTCAGCGCCGCCCTCGGGTATCATAGACGATGAAACCTTGTCACCGAATCGAACGTGGCTCACAACGCAGCCCCCTCGCTGTGCCATTCCGATAGTTTCCGCCGTTCTGACGAAAAGCCCCTTTTCCATGGCAGAAGCGGCTATCAGCTTGGAGGCAAGCACCGTGCCCTGTCCCCCGACGCCGCATAATAAACAGCTTGTTACCATCAGTCCGCACCTCCTATGGCATTTACGGGACAAAGCCCCGCACAAAGTCCGCAGCCCGTGCAAAGGGACGGCTCGATATACGCCTTTTTGTCCTTCATTGCAACAGCGGGGCAGCCTATTTCCCTGATACATTTTCCGCAGCCGATGCAAGCACTTTCGTTCACCCTAAGCTTGCCCGTCGGCTTGGAAACTGCGATACAAGGCGCTCTGAAAATCACCGCACGAACGCCGTCCGACGCCTCCGCAGCCCTCAGAACAGCCGCCTTTGCATTTTCCATATCAAATGGGCTGCATATCTCCACCGACTTAACGCCAATTGCTTCCAGCGTTTTCTCAATGCTTATCTTCTCGGAAATTTCGCCCATCATAGTTTTGCCCGTTCCCGGGTGGGGCTGCTGACCTGTCATCGCCGTTGTGGAATTGTCGAGAATGATGATAACAATGTCCGTCTGATTGTATACGGCATTAACAACGCCCGTAATTCCCGAAGCGAAAAAGGTAGAATCTCCGATAAAGGAGAAGCAGACGGTTTCGGGCTCTATCCGCTTGATGCCCTGTGCAACGGTAATATCCGCACCCATGCAAAGGCAGGTGTCCACCATATCCAGCGGGGCGGCATTTCCCAGAGTGTAGCAGCCAATGTCCCCGCAGAACACTGCCTTTTTCCCCTTCATAGCTTGCTTTACCGCATAGAATGAAGCACGGTGAGGGCAGCCCGCACACAGCACAGGCGGTCTTACGGGAAGTGTCGGTGATTCGGGCAAATTTTCGGCTTCGGGAACGCTTGCGCCCGTCAGCTTGGAGATATAGCCGCAGACGGAATTTACCGTGTTCTCCCCCGCATTTGCCGTATCTCCCGAAAGCTTGCCCCTTATGCGGACATTCAGATGATATTTTCCGCAGACATATGTAAGCGCCTTTTCCAGAACGGGGTCAAGCTCCTCCAAAACAAGCACCTCGTCCAGACCGCTCAGAAATTCAAACGCCAGTCTTTCGGGAAACGGGAAAGGCGTTCCCACTTCAAGAATTTTCACCTCGGGGTTTCCGAGAATGTCCAAAGCTTCGTGCATATAGGCACGGCTGACACCGCCCGCACAAATGCCCAGCCGTCCGCTGCCCGTCAGAGAGTTAAAGCGGCTGTCGGAGAAAACCTCGGAAAGCTCGGTGTTTCGCTTTTCTATCTTCTTATGATTTTCGTAGGACAATTTCGGGAATATTACCCAACGCTTTGAGTCCTTAACAAAGCCCTCGGGGATATGCTTTTCGGGAACGTCCGACACTTCGACGGACGCACAGCCGTGACATACTCTCGTGGTAGGTCTGAGGATAACGGGAGTTGAGTATTCCTCGGATAAACGGTAAGCCTCCCCCACCATTTCATAAGCCTCCTCGGGAGATGCGGGGTCAAAAACGGGCAGCTTTGCAAACTCGGCAAAGGTCCGTGTGTCCTGTTCCGTCTGAGAGGAGATAGGTCCCGGGTCATCGGCGGAAACAACTATCATTCCGCCCTTTACGCCCACATAAGCAAGGCTCATAAGCGGGTCGGACGCAACGTTCAGTCCCACCTGCTTCATGGTCACCATGCTCCGTCCGCCCGAATAGGACGCACCCGCAGCGGCTTCAAGAGCAGCCTTTTCGTTGACCGACCATTCAACGTACATATTTTCATTTTTTATCTTGGCACAGGTTTCCAGAATCTCGCTGGAGGGCGTCCCCGGGTAGCCGGAAACAAAGTTCACACCGCTGTTTTTGGCGGCGTGGGCAATTGCTTCATTGCCCATAAGAAATTTTTTTGACATAAAATTCACGCTTTCTTTGAGGGTAGTTGCATAGATAGTTTAATTATAGCGCATTATATTAAAATTTGCAATGGTTTTCTGAAAAAAAACTCTCTTTCGGAATATTACAATATTGTAACATTGCACAAAAATCATTTCAAAAAAACTCTGTTTTGCACATAAATCACAGAAATGAAAAATCCCGAAAAAATAGAAAAAAAAGCTGTTGTTAAAGCCCGAAAAACGTGCTATAATAAAGTATAAGGCTGTCAAAATATAAATTTCACAGAGCATTTACGAAAAACAGTTAATACATAAACTATCGGAGGAGAAGAAAGATGTTCACAAAGGATATTGGAATTGACCTTGGCACCGCAAACACCCTTATTTATATGCGGGGCAAGGGTATTATTATAAGAGAACCGTCCGTTGTTGCGGTGGACACCCGCACAGACAAGGCTAAATATGTCGGTCAGGAGGCTAAGGACGTTATCGGACGTACCCCGGGCTCCATTATGGCTGTCCGTCCCCTTAAGGACGGAGTTATCGCAGATTTCGACGTTACCACAACTATGCTTCAGGAGTTTATCCACAAGGCGCTGAAGGGCTCTTTCCCCGGAACAAAGGCAAGAGTTATCATCTGTATTCCCTCGGGCGTTACCGCTGTTGAAAGAAGAGCCGTTAAGGAAGCTGCTGAGAACGCAAATGCAAAGCGTGTAAACATTATTGAAGAGCCTATGGCAGCAGCTATCGGTGCAGGTCTGCCCGTTGCCGAGCCTACCGGTTCAATGATAGTTGACATCGGCGGCGGTACTTCGGAGGTCGCTGTAATATCTCTGGGCGGTATTGTTACTTCCCGTTCCGTAAGGGTTGCGGGAGATGAATTTGACCTGTCCATCGCACAGTACATTAAGAAAAAATACAACCTGCTCATAGGTGAAAGGACTTCGGAAAATATCAAGATCGGCATCGGCTCCGCATATCCCATGGACGAGGAAACCACCATGGAGATAAAGGGAAGAAACCTGCTGAACGGTCTGCCCGAGAACATTATGATCTCCTCCACCGAGATAAGAGAAGCCCTCGCAGAACCCCTCTCTCACGTTATCGAAGCTATCAAGACAACTCTTGAAAAGACTCCCCCCGAGCTGGCTGCGGACATTATCGACCAGGGTATCACCCTTGCAGGCGGCGGCGCACTTCTCAGAGGTCTGGATATGCTTATCAACAAGGAAACGGGTATGCCCGTAAATATCGCAAAATCCCCTCTGGACTGCGTTGCGGAGGGTACGGGAAAGGTCCTCGAGGACATTGAAAAGCTCCACGAAGTCCTCAACGACGATTCCAAGTACTATTGATAAAACGCCGTTTTGCGGAGCGTTCCGCTGCTTTGCAGTACGGGTGCGCTCCGTTTAATTTTTATCGAAAGGAGGTCAGCTTCTGCCGTGGGAGATTTCTTTAAAAGCTTTCGTTTCAAGGTACTTCTCTGCGTTTGTGCGCTGATAGTCGGGATTGCTATCTATACCGTGACCAAGGGCGGCTATACCGGCGGAAGCTCCTCTTTTTTCGGGGATTTTTTTGCCCCGCTGCAAAAGCTGTCCTCCGCCCTGTCGGAAAGCGTGTCCTCGGGGCTTGATTCCATTGTAAATGCCGACAGATATTACAGGGAAAATCAGAAGCTTAAAGAGGAGCTTGGCAGATGCTACAATCAGCTTATCGACTATGACAACATCAAGCGTGAAAACGAGGAATTCCGCAAAATGCTGGAGCTTAAGGAAAAATACCCCGACTACGTTTTCTCCTCTCCCTGCTCAATAATCGCAAGAACTACCAACGACCCCTACGGTGCATTTACCATTGACAAAGGCTCTGACGACGGCATTGCACCCAATGACCCCGTTGTTACATCTATCGGGCTTGTGGGAATATGCAGCGAGGTTTCCCCCCGAAATTCAAGGGTCAGGACAATATTTTCCCCCGAAACTCCCGTCGGCGTTATGTGCGTGAGGACAAAGGACACAGGCGTGCTTCAAGGCAGCTACGAGCTTGCGGAAAAGGGACTTTGCCGTATGTCCTACATTGACAAAAACAGCGATATGAAGGTTGGCGACCTTGTTGTTACCTCGGGAAACAGCGGTATCTTCCCCATTGACCAGCTTGTGGGAACGGTGGAGGAAGTGGAAATGGAGGAAAGCGGTCTGTCCAAATACGCCGTTATCCGTCCCGTTGTGGCACCCGGCGAAACGGTAAATGTTTTCGTTATCACAAGCTTTAACGGACAGGGTGAGGGCTATGAATAATCTGAAAAAAAGACGGCTGGAACAGATACGCACGGTCATAAAATGGCTGCTGATGTTTCTGACAGCCTCCGTGGCATATATCCTGATGACCGCCGTTCCCGTCAGCTTCCCTCTGCCCCTGCTTTTTCTGCCAATGGCTGTTACTGTGGCATCAAAGGAGGAGCCGTTTAATGCGGGACTGTGGGGCTGTGTCTGCGGGCTGATGACAGATTCCGCATTTGACAAGCTTTTCGGCTTCAATGCGGTGATTTTCACCTTTGCGGCGGTGCTTATCTCGCTGCTTTTTCAGTATATACTAAGGCAGAATATACTGAATATCGCAATGCTGAATTTTATCCTTATCCCCTTGCAGGCTTCGCTGGATTTCCTGTTTTTCTACGGGATATGGGGGCGGGGCGATGCGGGGAACATCTGGGTGCATATCTATCTGCCGCAGATGCTTCTGACCTTTTTGCTGTCCGTACCCGTTTATCTGCTGACGGCGGCTATATTCAAGAGATTCGGTCCCATTGAGGAAAACTATGTAGAAGAAAAATCCGACGATATTGTCAGAGAATAATGGAGGTTAACACTATGCCCGAAAACGAAAGGATCCCCGAAAGAAAAGACATTCCCGACGAACACAAATGGCACCTTGAGGATATGTACCCCACCGATGCCGACTGGGAAAAGGATTTTGAAAAGGCAAAGACCTATCCCGAAAAGCTGGCTGCAAAGCAGGGCAAAATTTCCGCATCTGCCGCAGACCTGCTGGAATATCTCAGAACGGACGATGAACTCACCGTCCTGCTGAACGACCTTGCAAACTACGCCCACCGCCGCAATGACGAGGACACACGAAATGCCGTTTATCAGTCCATGAAGGGCAGACTTGAACCGCTTTTTGTGGAAATAACAGGCGCAGGCTCATTCGCAAGACCCGAGATTATGAGCATTCCCGAGGACAGATTAGAGGGGTTTTACAAGGAACAGCCCGACCTTGAACTTTATCGACTTGCCCTTTCCCGTCTGAGGGAGCTAAAGGACCACATTCTGTCCGACGCCGAGGAGAAGCTTCTGGCACTTACGGGCGAAATTTCCGAATCCCCCGAAAATATCTTCTCAATGTTCAATGACGCCGACCTGACCTTCCCCGACATTGAGAACAAGGACGGAAACAAGATTCAGGTTACTCACGGCAGCTATATCCCCCTGATGCACAACCCCGACCGTGCCATCAGAAAAGCCGCCTTTGAGTCCATGTATCACACCTACGAGAAGTTCAAGAACACCTCCGCAGCTATGCTTTCCGCACAGGTGAAAACCGTTGGCTTCTATGCAAAGGCAAGAAAGTACGGCTCTTCTCTGGAAGCGGCACTTTCCGCAACAAGAGTTCCCGTTTCCGTTTATCACAGCCTTATAGAAGCAGTCCACGAAAATATGGGCTATATGTATGAATATGTCAAGCTGAGAAAGAAGCTGCTGGGAGTTGACGAGCTGCATTTCTACGACCTTTATGTGCCTGTTATCGAGGGCTGCGATGCAAAGATAACCTTCGAGGAGGCAAAGAAAAACGTTTCCGAAGCGCTGTCCGTTATGGGCGATGACTATCTGAAAATACTGAACGAGGGCTTTGAAAACGGCTGGATAGATGTTTACGAAAATGTCGGAAAAACCAGCGGAGCATATTCCGCAGGCGCAAGAGTTCACCCCTATGTGCTGCTGAACCACAAGGACACTCTGGAATGTCAGTTCACCCTTGCCCACGAAATGGGACACGCTATCCACTCCTATCTCTCAAACAAAAATCAGCCTGTTGTCTATGCGGATTACGTGATTTTCGTTGCGGAGGTAGCGTCCACCTGCAATGAGGTGCTGCTGCTCATGCACCTTTACAAAAAGACCTTTGAAACGGGCGATACCAAGCAGCGTGCGTATATCATCAACTATTTCCTTGAACAAATTCGCACGACACTTTACCGTCAGACCATGTTTGCGGAGTTTGAGCTGAAAATAAACGAAATGTCCGAACGGGGCGAGGTGCTTACCGCCGAGGCACTCTGCAATATGTACCGTGACCTTAACAAGCTTTATTTCGGAGATGACATTGTTATCGACGATGAAATTGCTATGGAATGGGCAAGAATTCCCCACTTCTACTATAATTACTATGTTTTCCAGTACGCAACGGGAATTTCCGCCGCTGTGGCTCTGGCAAACCGTATTCTTACCGAGGGCAAGCCCGCTGTTGACGACTATATGAAGTTCCTGAGCGGCGGCTGTTCCAAGGACCCCATTGAGCTGCTGAAAATCGCAGGCGTGGATATGACTTCTCCCAAGCCTGTAAGCGATGCTCTGAAAATGTTCGGAGATATGCTGAAAGAAATGGAGAAATTGGTTTAATCGACACAAAAAGGGCGGTATCATAGCCAATTCGGTTATGATACCGCCCTTATTATTTTATACCATCAGCTCGCAAACAAGCTTTGAGAATTCAAGGGGATTTTCGATAGGCATACCCTCGATAAGCAGCGCTTCATCGTAGAGGATCTTTGCGTACTTGGAAACGGTGTCATTGTCCGTGCCGAACAGTGCTTTCAGCTTCTCGAAAATGGGGTGAGATGCGTTTATTTCAAGCACTCTCTCCGCCCTGATCTTCTGCTCCTCGTTGGGCATGGAGTTGAACACCTTCTCCATTTCAAGGGAGATCTGACCCTTGTTGGACAGGCAGACGGGGTGAGATTTCAGCTTTTCGGAGATAACGACCTCGGTAACCTTGCCGTCCAGAGCAGATTTCAGATATTCCAGAAGCTCCTTGTTCTCCTCGGACGCCTTCTTTACGGCTTCCTTCTCCTCCTCGGAATCAAGGTCCGCACCGCTTTCGGAAATGGACTTGAACTGCTTGTCATCGTAATTCTCCAGCGTCTTAACGGCAAACTCGTCCACGTTATCGGTGAGATAAAGCACCTCGATGCCCTTATCCTTGAAACGCTCTATCTGAGGCAGAAGGTCTATCTTGTCAACCGTATCGCCCGCAGCATAGTAAATGTACTTCTGGTCCTCCTTCATTCGGGAAACATACTCTTCAAGGGTAACAAGCTTCTTTTCGGCGGAAGATGTGAACAGCAGCAGGTCCTTCAGCACTTCCTTGTGTGCGCCGTACTCGTTGTAAACGCCGAACTTTATCTGAACGCCGAACTGCTTCCAGAACTTTTCGTACTTCTCACGCTCATTGGTCTGCATCTTTTTCAGCTCGTTCTTGATGGTTCTTTCAAGAGAACGTGCAATAAGCTTCAGCTGTCTGTCATGCTGGAGAAGCTCACGGGAAATGTTCAGCGAAAGGTCCTCGGAATCCACCAGACCTCTTACAAAGCTGAAATGGTCGGGCAGCAGGTCTGCACATTTATCCATAATAAGAACGCCGCTGGAATACAGCTGCAAGCCCTTTTCAAAGCTCTTGGAATAGTAATCGAAGGGCGCCTGTGAGGGAACATACAGCAGCGCATTGTAGGTAGCTGTACCCTCTGTCTTAACGTGAATACTCTTTAACGGGTCGGAATAGTCGTAGAATTTCTCCTTGTAGAAATTGTTGTACTCCTCCTCGGTGACCTCGGTCTTGTTCTTCTTCCAGATGGGCACCATGCTGTTGAGGGTTTCGGTTTCGATGTATTTCTCAGTCTTAGGCTCGCTGTTGCCTTCCTCGTCGTCCTTGTCCTCAAGGTAACGGGTCTTTTCCATATCCATCATAATGGGGTAGCGGATATAGTCGGAATATTTCTTTACAAGGCTCTTTATCTTCCACTGTGCAAGGAAATCGTCATACTGCTCGTCCTCGGTGTTTTCCTTCATTGTAAGGATAATTTCCGTACCAACGGTGTCCTTGTCGCATTCGTCAATGGTGTAGCCGTCAACGCCCTCGGACTTCCAGACATAAGCCTTGTCGGAACCGTAAGCCTTGGAACGCACCTCAACCTCCTTGGCAACCATAAATGCGGAGTAGAAGCCGACGCCGAACTGTCCGATAACGTCAATGTCCTCTTTCTCCTTGGCATCGCTGTTGGCTGTCTTAAATGCGAGAGAACCGCTGTTTGCGATAATTCCGAGGTTGTTTTCCAGCTCCTCGGCAGTCATACCGATACCGTTGTCGGTGATGGTCAGAGTGCCGTTGTCCTTGTCAGCCTTGATGAATATCTTGAAATCCGACTTGGACATTCCCACCTTGTCATCGGTCAGGGACTTGAAATAAAGCTTGTCGATAGCGTCGCTGGCGTTGGAGATAAGCTCTCTGAGGAAAATCTCCTTATGTGTGTAGATAGAGTTGATCATCATTTCCAGCAGACGCTTGGACTCTGCCTTGAACTGTTTTGTTTCTGCCATATAAGTACATCTCCCATATAAAAATAGCAATTGTGTTTGTTGTTTGCTAGCACTCTTTAGTCCTGAGTGCTAATTGTAATTATATCACATACTAAAGGAAAATCAATAGAGGAAACATAATTAATACTGTTTATTTACATTTTGGAAATTTTTAAAAATATAGAAAAAGTGTTCCCCCACCCAAAGGCAGGAGAACACACATTAATTTCAACTTTCAACTCTTAACACTTAACATTACTTTGTCGGTTTAGCCGCATCAACGATCTCCTTTGCTCTTTCGGGATCGTCAACCTTAGTAACTGCGCTGACAATGGGAACGATTATCAGTCCGAAGATCATAGCGATAGCACCCGCATTAATGGGAGATGCCATATTCAGGGGCAGAGAAGCCGCAGCCTTTGTCGCCTCGGGGAAGAAGCCCAGGCTGAATATTATCATATGAACAACGGTGATCCCGACGCCGGAGATAAAGCTTGTCCATACAGCAGCCTTTGTTACCTTTGCGCTGAACAGTCCGTACAGGAACGGCGCAAGGAATGCACCCGCCAGCGCACCCCACGAGATGGACATCAGCGTGGAAATATAAGCATTGGGGTTCAGAGCGATAACGACCGAAACAATGAGAAACGCAGCGATAAATATTCTCATAAAGAATACCTGCTTCTTCTCGGTCATTTCTTCCTTCATATTAGGCTTGATAAGGTCGATGGTCAGAGTGGAGCTTGATGTAAGCACCAGCGAAGACAGCGTAGACATGGACGCCGAAAGCACCAGCACCACCACAACACCTATGAGCAGCTCGGGCAGAGCAGCTTCAAGCATTGCGGGAACGATAGAGTCATAAGCAAGCTTTCCGGAAGCGTTTGCAACAAGAACAGCCTTGCCCTCGGCAGCAGCGATCTCGGCATCGGGGTGAGCGTACAGTCTGCCGAAGCCGCCCATTAAGTAAGAACCGCCCGCAACAACAACTGCAAAAAGTGTGGAGATAACAGTGCCCTTTGTGATAGCGCTGTCGTCCTTGATAGCGTAGAATTTCTGGACCATCTGAGGAAGTCCCCATGTTCCCAGAGATGTCAGGATAATTACACCGATAAGGTTGATTGGGTCGGGTCCAAAGAGAGAATTAAGGGAATTTTCGGGAACGCCCTTGTCGGAGATAGCACCCAGCTGCTCCAGAGCCGATGTAAATCCGCCCTTGTTGGAGATAACGCAGAACACAACTGCTGCGATTCCCGCCAGCATAATGATTCCCTGAATAAAGTCGTTGATAGCCGTTGCCTTGTATCCGCCGAGGATAACGTAAACAGCGGTCAGCACCGCCATACCGATGATACAAGCCTCATATGGGATAGCAAACGCCATATTGAACAGCCTTGACAGACCGTTGTAAACAGACGCTGTGTAAGGGATCAGGAAGATGAACACGATGACAGCAGCCGCAGTTTTCAGCGACTTTGAGCCGTAACGCTTCTCGAAGAACTCGGGCATTGTGGCAGCGTTCAGGTTCTTGGTCATGGTACGTGTACGCTTGCCCATGAGAAGCCATGCCAGCGCACTTCCGATAACGGCATTTCCGATGCCTATCCATGCTGCGGACACGCCGTAGAGCCAGCCGAACTGTCCCGCATATCCAATGAAAACAACGGCGGAGAAGTAGGACGTACCGTATGCAAACGCCGTGAACCACGCACCCAGCGTTCTTCCGCCCAGCACGAAGTCGGAAACGTTTGAGGTTTTCTTTCTGCACCAGAAGCCTATTCCAAGCATTAGCAGCAGGTAGGCTATGAGAATGATATAAAGCATTTTATCTGTCCTTTCAGCGGTTTATCGGTTTAAAGCTGACACGGTTTTATGCTTTAACCCATTAAACCAAATAATACTATTAAAAATTATATCACACCGCAGAAAGTCTTGTCAATTGACATATACAACATATTTTCAGGGCTTGTAAGTGGAAAACGCACAAAGGTTATTCCAATTCAGCTTTTAACAATGAATTCCAATCACGGCTTGAATATTGAAAACGGATAACAGACACTGTTTTCGTATCTTCATGTATAACATAAAACGCCAAATAATTGTTTACTCGCTGAAATCTCAATCCATACGAAGCCAGAACGCTGTCACGAACTACCGGATTAATATACGGCATCTCAGACAGCACCTCCAGCTTCTCATTAATGCTGTTAAGCAAATTATCCGCCGCTTCACTATTCATAAGTGTGTCCGAGATATACAAGGCTGACTTTTGTATATCCTCCCAAGCAGGTTCGGTTAATACTACATTATAAATCATTTGTTGATCTCTTTTCGTATCATTTCCAAACCCTCTTTAAAAGGGATGACCTTTCCGTTTCTGTCTGCCACAATACCCTCTTCTATAAGGGCATGCAGCTCTAATCTGCTTTTTAGGTAATCAAACAGCTCCATACTCATTACTGCCAGATCGCCTTTTCCGTTTCTTGTAATAAAAACGGGTTCGGCATTTTCATGGCAAAACTCCGAGATCTCATTATAATTATTTCGTAAATCTGCTGATGGTCTGATAACCGGCATAAAAACACCTCCGAATATATTTTATGTATACATTATATCAATATTCCGATATAATGTCAATATCTTTACGCTAAAATTCAAAATCAACACTCAGCAAAATGCGTACCCTGCGGAATTTTGTTGGATTACCGAAAACTACACTTTTCACTCTCCACTTTTTCTTTAAATACATAAAGAAATCATAAAGAATATTCATAAACCCTTGCTTTTTTCAGTCAGCTGTATTATAATGGTATCAACAGGTGAAAACCCGAAATTGAAAGGCGGTATTTAAAAATGGACGAATTCAACAACGGCAATCTTGATAATAAAGAAAACAATCCTCAGAACCCCACCCCCGAAAACGGTCAGCCCTATGACCCCTACAATCAGCAGCCCACACAGGGTGCAGTTCCCTACAACTACGACCCCTATAATCAGCAGGCGCAGCAGGGACAGCAGCCCTACGATCCCTATTCTCAAAGCCCCAACTACGCTAATTATGTGCAGAATCAGTATGGCGGCGGTGTCTATGCCGTTCCGCAGAAGGCTCCCGAGGGAATGGCAACTGCTTCGCTGGTAATGGGCATACTGTCTATCGTAAGCTTTCTCACGGTGTATCTGCCCCCCATCTTCGGTATTCTGGGAATAGTGTTCGGCTGCATTTACAAGTCGAAGCACTATCCTAACGGAAACGGCAAGGCTACGGCGGGCATCGTCTGCTCGATCATCGGTCTGCTGATGATCGTCGGAATCATCGCCCTTGGTCTGAGCCTCATGAACAATCCCGAAATAATGCAGCAGTATATGGAACTCATTAGGGATCAGGACCCCGAGCTTTACGATCAGATGTATGATATGTACTATGAACAGTTCCCTCAGTGGTTTGAGAGCATTAAGCTTGCTTTGTCTGCTCTTTTCGCAAAATAAAGGGGGGAATGTCTGTGAAATGCCCATACTGCGGCAAGGAAATGGAGAATGGCTATCTCAGGAGTGCGGGCAGCATGCCTTCCGAATGGGTTTTCTGGCTGCCTGAGGTATACTTTAACGAACACCTTTTCCTGCCAATAACAAAAGAAAAATTAAAAAAAGAAGGCGGCGTTTACATAAACAGCGGCGGCAGCATTACGCAGGAAGGCGACCCTGTTTTTGTTTGCAGAAGCTGCGGAAAGCTTTTGGCAGATATTTCCGTGTCAAATTGATGAAAAAAGCGGCGTATCTGTCGGATATTGCCGATAATATGTCCCTGTACGGCGGAAAAAGTCCGTTGTACAGGGATTTTTCTTGGTTGTGCAAAATCACGGACAGCGGTAAAAATTTTTACTTGACAAATGTCCGCCAAAATGATACAATTGTATTCATTGGAGATACAACTGTTTCTGTCGGGCGGACGGCTCGGCACATTTCAGGGAACAACTATTGAAAGACAGGTAATGCCTATGAGTGCAGCATCTAAGCTGATCGTTGTAAATTCGGACGTTCTTCCCGACGTCTTTATAAAGGTCATCGAAGTGAAGAAGCTTCTTGCACGGGGCGAGGAAAAAAGCTCCGCCGCCGCCTGCAAAAGTGTGGGCATTTCAAGAAGCGCATTCTATAAATACCGTGACTGCGTGTTCACCTACGAGGAAAAGCTTACTCAGAAGATAATTTCTCTGAATATGACCCTCAAGGACGAACCCGGCGTGCTTTCGGGCGTTCTGGCGGCGCTTCACGGTATGAACACCAACATTCTCACTGTCAATCAGAGCATTCCCGTGGACGGCGTTGCGGCGGTGTCCGTGTCCCTCAGACCCGAGGGCGGAGCGGAGGAGTCGTACAAGATAATCGGCGTTCTTTCGGAGCTTGGCGGAGTTGTTGATGTGAAGATCATTTCGGGAGAATAATTTATCGAATATATTTAACAAAGGAGTTATTTTATTATGGCAAAGGCAGCAGTTTTGGGATATGGAGTTGTAGGCTCGGGAACGGTCGAGCTTTTTTACAAGAATGCGGAGTCTATCCGAAAGAGAACAGGTCAGAAGGACCTTGATATCAAGTATATCCTTGACATCAGAGAATTTCCCGATTCACCTTACAAGGACAAATTCACCAAGAATTTTGATGATATTCTGAATGATGATGAGGTTTCCATCGTTGCGGAAGTAATGGGCGGCGTTCACCCCGCTTACGATTTCGTAAAGGCTGCTCTGGAAAAGGGCAAATCCTGCGTAACCTCCAACAAGGAAATGGTCGCTCAGAAGGGCGCAGAGCTTCTGAAGATCGCAAAGGAGCATAACTGCAACTTTATGTTTGAGGCAAGCACGGGCGGTGCGATCCCCATTATCAGACCGCTTCATCAGTGTCTGGCAGCTAACGATATTACCGCTGTTGCAGGAATCCTGAACGGTACCACAAACTTTATCCTCACAAAGATGTTCAGCGAGAATATGGCGTTTGACGACGCTCTTGCGCTGGCTCAGAAGCTGGGCTATGCCGAGAAAAATCCCGCTGCCGACGTTGAGGGTCTGGACGCATGCCGCAAGATATGTATCCTTTCCTCTCTCGTTTACGGCAAGCACGTTTACCCCGACTATATCCACACCGAGGGTATCACCGCTATTACCAAGGCAGACGTTGAATATGCCGAGGTATGGGGCGGCAAGGTGAAGCTTATCGGCAGCGTTAAGAAGTGCGCAAACGGCAAGATACTGCCTATGGTTCGTCCCGCATTCGTCTGCAATGATATGCAGCTGTCCAATATCAGCGACGTTTTCAACGGCATTACCGTTTATGGTGATGGATTTGATGAGGTAATGTTCTACGGCAGAGGAGCAGGAAAGCTGCCCACCGCAAGCGCCGTCCTCGGAGATGTTATCGACTGCGCAAGACTGTCGGGCACTTCCGTTTCCCAGACCTGGGAGGACAGTGAAAACGCCGATTTCATCGAGGATTACAAGAACGACACCGTTGCAATGTACGTCCGTACATCGGGCGCAGACAAGGCTCAGATAGAGAAGCTGTTCGGCAATGTCGAGTATCTCACAAAGGACAACGCTCCCGCAGGAGAGATCGCATTCATCACACCCGAGCTGGTTGAAAAGGACATTGACGAAAAGCTGGCTGCAATGAACGGCGAAATTCTCGGAAAGATACGTGTTCTCAATCTCAGATAAGATAGGAAGTCCCGAAAATGTACAGGATACAAATACCCGCCACAAGCGCAAATTTGGGCGCAGGCTTCGATGCGTTGGGGCTTGCTCTCAGCTACTATAACTACGTGGAAATAGAGGAAAGCGATACGGTTGACATCAAGTCGCTGGACGATACCGCCATTCCCGAGGACGAAACAAATCTGGTCTACGAGTCGGCAAAGACGCTTTACGACATCTGCGGAAAGCCCCTGACGGGTCTGAAAATACGTCAGGAGAACAATATCCCCATGGCAAGGGGGCTTGGAAGCTCCTCCGCCTGCATTATTGCGGGACTTGTGGGGGCGAACACCCTGATGAAGGAGCCGCTTTCCCTTGACGACCTGGTAAATCTTTCGGCACAAATAGAGGGTCACCCCGACAACACCGCTCCCGCCCTGCTGGGAGGGATAGTCACCGCCGTTTTCGACGGGAAGAACGTTCACTGGGTAAAGCAGGAGGTTTTCACCACGCTGAAATTTGTGGTGGTGATACCCGATTTCGAGCTGAAAACCGAAAAGGCAAGAGCCTGCCTGCCAAAGGAGGTTTCCCACAAGGACGCCGTTTACAACCTTTCGAGAGCCGCACTTTTCTCCGCCTCTCTGCTGACGGGAAAGTATGAAAATCTCCGCACAGCCGTTGACGACAGACTGCATCAGCCCTACCGAATGGAGCTTATCCCCCACGCCGCAGAGGTGTTTGACACGGCTTATTCTCTGGGCGCATATGCGTCCTATATAAGCGGCGCAGGACCGTCCCTGATGGCAATTGTGGACAACGACAATCGGTTTTTCTGCGGAAAAATGCGGTTTGCCCTTGACAGAATGGGTCTGAAAAGCTGGCAGGTGCACGAGCTGCATATTGATAATATCGGCACAAGAATTATTTGATTTCGGATAGGATATGGCGTTTAATAATTCGTCATATCCCTTTGCCGTTTATGGTGATATTATGATAGAAAAAATTACCTCCTCACCCGAGGAAACCATCGAATTTGCAAAGGAAATAGGCGGTCTGCTGAAGGCGGGGGACACCGTTGCCTACACAGGCGGTCTGGGTGCGGGAAAGACTACCTTTACACGGGGACTTGCTATGGGTCTGGGTCTGCCCGATGATGTGACATCGCCCACCTTTGCGCTGGTAAATGAGTACAGGGGCAAAAACATCACCCTGTACCATTTCGATATGTACAGGATAGAAACCGAGTTTGCCCTCGAATCTACGGGATTTTTCGATTATCTGGACGGACGGTCGGTCATTGCTGCCGAGTGGTCGGAGAATATTTCCGAGTTTCTTCCCGAAAATACTATTTATATAAACATAGAGCGCATTTCCGACGACGTGCGCAGAATTACCGTTAAAGGAGATGAACGCTTTTGAAAATTCTGGGAATTGACACCTCGGGGAACACCGCCTCCGCCGCCGTCTGCGAAAACGGCGTAATTCTCGCAGAAACCTCGTTCGGCACACGGCTGACACATTCGCAGGTGATACTTCCGCTGGCTAAGGAAGTGCTGTCCTATGCGGAAACGGAGCTTTCCGAGATAGGTCTGCTGGTCTGCACGGCGGGTCCCGGGTCGTATACGGGACTTAGGATAGGAATTTCCGCTGTTAAGGCGTTAAGCTTCGGTCTGGGAGATGTGCCCTGCTGCGGCGTTTCCACCCTTGAAGCGCTGGCGTATAGCTGTGCTGTCTGCGGGGAGATAGTCTGCGCTGTTATGAAGGCAAGGGCTGACCTTGTTTACTGTGCGTTCTTTGACTGTTCGGACAGGACATTCCCCAAGCGTCTGACCGAGGATAAGGTAATATCCGCAGATGAAGCCGTTGCGCTGGCTGCAGGTATGAATGTCCCCGTTATGTTTACGGGAGATGCGGTGGGCGGAATATCCGAACGTATCACGGAACGCCTTGAAAACTACGCATTTGCTCCCCTTTCCATGAGAACGCCGAGAGCGTCCGCACTTTGCTTTTTAGGGGAAAATGCGCCCAAAATGTCCGCAGAAGAATTAATGCCCCAATATTTACAGATAACCAAGGCGGAAAAGGACTTGCAGGAGCAAAAAAAGTAACGGTTACATTTATATCCAAATTGTAATAAAATTGTTCTTGAATATAGTAAAATAGTATGGTATAATAAAATCAGCTTTTAAATTTTTTGATAGGAGAATCGTTATGATAATTATAGGAAGCGACCACGCAGGCTACGAGCTGAAAAAGTCGGTCATTGCACATCTGAAAGAAACAAACGTCGAGTTCATGGAAGCAGGCTGTATGGACGGCGAAAGCTGCGATTACCCCCTTGTTGCAAAGGAGGTCTGCGAAAAAATCGTAAACGGCAAGGCTGATAAGGGTATCCTTATCTGCGGAACGGGCGTCGGTATTTCCATGGCGGCAAACAAGATAAAGGGAATTCGTGCAGCACTTTGCGGCGACTGGTACTCCGCAAAATACACCCGTCTGCACAACGACGCAAACGTCCTCTGCATGGGCGGAAGAGTTATCGGCTCGGGACTTGCCGCCGAGATCGTTGACATTTTCCTCACTACCGAATTTGAGGGCGGCAGACATCAGAGAAGAGTTGACCAGATAACCGATCTGGAGAAATAAAAAAGCTTTGAAAGGAACGATAGCTATGTACGATAATATGGTAAAAGTCATCGAGCACCCCCTTGTTCAGCACAAGATCTCCCTTATGAGGGATATTAACACAGGCGCAAAGGAGTTCAGAGAGCTGGTTTCCGAAACATCTATGCTCATCTGCTTCGAGGCTACAAGAGATCTTCCCCTGAAATCCGTTGACATTCAGACACCTATCGCTATTGCAAAGTCAAAGGTAATTTCGGGAAAAAAGCTGGCGTTCGTGCCTATTTTCAGAGCGGGTCTTGGTATGTGCGACGGTATCATGAAGCTTGTTCCTGCCGCTAAAATAGGTCATATCGGCGTTTTCAGAGATCCCGACGAGCTTGCTCCCGTGGAATATTACACAAAGCTCCCCGTTGACATCAACGAGAGAGAGGTCATCATCACCGACATTATGCTGGCTACGGGCGGAACAGCTGTCAAGGCTGCCGATATTCTCAAGGAAAACGGCGTAAAGAACATCAAGTTTATGTGTATTCTGGCTTCTCCTTACGGACTGGAAACTCTCCACAACGCTCACCCCGATGTTGAGATCTACTGCGGCGCTGTTGACGAGGGCTTAAACGAGCAGTGCTACATCGTTCCCGGTCTGGGCGATGCGGGCGACAGAATGTTTGGTACTAAGTAAGCTGCAAGAAAAGAGATAATAAAGGCAGGAAATCCGAAGCAAATTCGGATTTTTTGCCGTATATTCGGAGGATAGATTATGTGCGGAATCGTTGGATTTGTAGGGAAAAGAGCCTGTGCGGATATTCTGGTAAAAGCCCTGAAAAGGCTGGAATACCGTGGCTATGACTCTGCGGGGATAGCAGTTTTCGAGGGGGATTCCCTTAAAACCGTCAAGGCTAAGGGAAAGATAGACGAGGGACTTGTCCGCAAGCTTTCGGAGGAAACACCTCTCACCGCCACTGCGGGAATCGGTCACACCCGCTGGGCTACTCACGGCGAACCGTCCGACATCAACTCCCACCCCATCGGCAACGGCAGAATTTCCATCGTTCACAACGGTATCATCGAAAATTACCGCAAGATAAAGGAATTCCTTATCTCAAAGGGCTATGTTTTTGAGAGCGAAACCGACACGGAAACCGTTGCAAAGCTGCTGGATTACTACTACAAGGGCGACCCTATGGAGGCTATCGTCAAGACAGCCGCCGAAATTGAGGGTTCCTTTGCGCTGGGAATAATTTTCAAGGACTTTAAAAATACTATCTTCGCTATCAGACGTGAAAGCCCCCTTATCGTCGGAAAGGGCGAGGGCGAAAGCTTCATTGCCTCCGACGTTACCGCTATTCTCGACCATACCAAGGACTACTATCTCCTTGAACATAACGAGATAGCAAGGCTTGACGAGAACGGTGCGCAGTTCTTCGATTTCAACGGAAACATCATCGAAAAAACCCTCCATACCGCCGACTGGGACCTTGACGCTGCGGAAAAGGGCGGCTATAAGTTCTTTATGCTCAAAGAAATTCACGAGCAGCCCGAGTCTATCAGAAAGACAATTACCCCGAGAATTTCCGACGGTATGCCCGATTTAAGCGAATGTGGACTTACCCCCGAAAAGCTTCGGGAATATAAGAATATATTCGTTGTTGCCTGCGGAACGGCTATGCACGCAGGCCTTGTGGGAAAATACGTTGTTGAGCGTATCGGACGGATACCCGTTACCGTTGAGGTTGCGTCTGAGTTCAGGTACAGAAACCCCATCGTTTCCCCCGATGACCTGGTAATTCTCGTTTCACAGTCGGGCGAAACTGCCGATACACACGCTGCCCTTACCCTTGCAAAGGATATGGGCGCAGACACCCTTGCCATTGTCAACGCAAAAGGCTCAAAGATAGCCCGTGACGCTGATATGGTAATTTACACTCACGCAGGACCCGAGCTGGCTGTTGCGTCCACAAAGGCGTATATGGTGCAGCTGGCGGTGTTCTATCTGTTTGCATTTGAACTTGCCTGGGCGAGAAATGCCATTTCCGAGGAGAAGTGCCGAAGCCTTGTTAAGGGTCTGGAGGAAATGCCGACCCTTATCGAAAAGGTTCTCGAAAAGCCCGACAGCAGTCAGTTTGCCGCTTCAAAGCTGGTGGCTGCGGAAAATCTGCTGTATATAGGCAGAGGGCTTGATTATGCGCTTTCCATGGAGGGCTCGCTGAAGCTTAAAGAGGTTTCCTACATTCACTCCGAGTCCTATGCGGCGGGTGAGCTGAAGCACGGAACTATCTCCCTTATCACCGAGGGAATGCCCGTTATCTCCGTGGCAACTCAGACGGACGTTTTCGACAAGACCGTCAGCAACATCAAGGAGGTAAAGACCAGGGGCGCATACAATATCGTGGTGGCAAGAGAAAGCCGTCAGCCGGGAAGCGATGCGGCGGATTTCATCATCACCGTCCCCGAAACGGACGACATTTTAATGCCTATGCTGGCAGTAGTTCCCTTGCAGCTTATCGCCTATTACACGGGAGATCTCAAGGGCAACGATGTTGATAAGCCGAGAAATCTCGCAAAATCTGTTACTGTTGAATAAAGGAATTCGGAAAAAATGGAGCTAATTTCAGTTGTTGTTCCCTGCTATAATGAGGAAGAGTCGCTGCCCCTTTTCTATGATGAGATAATCAGAGTGTCGGACGGTATGACCGCAGAATTCGGCACGGAGTTTGAGTTTGTTTTCGTAAATGACGGTTCGAGGGATAAGACCCTTGAAAAGCTCAGGGAGCTGTCCGAGCGGGACAAAAGGGTACGCTATGTGTCATTTTCGAGAAACTTCGGCAAGGAGTCCGCAATGATAGCGGGGCTTGAACACGCCGAGGGTGATTACGTCGTTTTGCTGGACGCCGATTTGCAGCATCCGCCGAGGCTTATACCCGAAATGTACCGCTGCGTGTCCTCGGGCGAATATGACTGCGCCGCCACAAGGCGTATCTCCCGAAAGGGCGAGCCGAAGCTGCTGTCATTTTTCGCAAACAGCTTTTACGGCATCATCAACAAAATCTCTCAGACCCAGATAATCAGCGGCGCACAGGATTTCCGCTTTATGACAAGGCAGATGGTGGACGCTATTATCTCCATGAGCGAATACAACCGCTTTTCCAAGGGAATTTTCAGCTGGGTGGGCTTCAAGACCAAGTTTATCGAGATAGAAAACACCGAGCGTGCGGCAGGCACCACAACGTGGAATTTCAAGAAGCTGTTCCTCTATTCGCTGGACGGCATTATGGGATTTTCCACCGCACCGCTGGCTCTCTCCCTGTTTCTCGGGATATTCTCCTGCGTTATTGCGGCGGTCATATTTATTGTGACGCTGGTGCAGTTTTTCTCTTTGGGAATTTCTCTCGGGAGATTTGCAAATATCGTCAGCCTGATACTGCTTATGAGCGGGCTGTGCCTTATATGTACGGGTATCAACGGACTGTATCTGTCTAAAACCTACATGGAAGTCAAATGCAGACCGAAATATATAGTCAAAGAAACGGAAAAAACCGAAAGGGGTAAAAAATAATGAATATCTGGCATGACATTTCACCAAACCGAATCACCAAGGAAAACTTCTACGCTGTTATCGAAATAGGCAAGGGCAGCAAGATGAAGTATGAGCTTGACAAGAAAACAGGCTTCCTGCTTCTGGACAGAGTGCTGTACACCTCCACCCACTATCCCGCAAACTACGGCTTTATCCCCAGAACCTACGCAGAGGACGGCGACCCGCTGGACGTTCTGGTGCTCTGCTCGGAAACTATTGCTTCTCTGGCTCTGGTAAAGTGCTATCCTATCGGCGTTATCTCCATGATAGACAACGGCGCACCCGATGATAAGATAATCGCAATCCCCTTCAACGACCCTACATACAACGGCTACACCGACATCAGTCAGCTGCCCCAGCACATTTTCGACGAAATGTCCCACTTCTTCACCGTTTACAAGCAGCTGGAGAACAAGGGCACTATCATCGACGAGGTAAAGGGCAGAGAAGCCGCTATCGACATTATTGAGAGATGTATCGACAGATATATTGACAATTTCTGCAAGGGCAAGCCTTCCGAGAAATAAAAACAAACCGCCGTTTATCGGGAACATTCCCATAAACGGCGGTTTTTCTTTGGTGCCGGTGGTGGGGCTTGAACCCACACGGATTTCTCCACACGATTTTGAGTCGCGGTCGTCTGCCAATTCCGACACACCGGCATTTTTGCTGACTATGATATTATAACCTATTTTTGCTTGATTGTCAAGAGTTTTTTTAAATGTTAAGTGTTAAGTGTTGAGTGTTGAATTTAAGGTTACATACCTAATGGGTGTTCCCCAAAAGCAAGGAAACACCCATCTTTTTTAATCATCAACATCTTCGGCGGCGGGATTTGCAGTGGGGATAAGCGTTCCGCCAACCATATCAATGGAATACTGCGAATATGCCTGATACTGTTCTTCCGTCAGAGGATAGGTCTTGCCGCTGTTCTGACTTGTCAGAGAACGTCCGCAGACCGTATACGCAAAGCTGTTATCGCCGTCCCTAAACCCGAAAACAAAGGCAGTACCGTTCCAGTTAAGGGGCACATAAAGCCCCGGGTCCTTTGCGTATTCATCGGGAGAAATGGCTTTTTCCATAGGCTCGGTGTTTTCCAGAATATCCGCCGTCATATCAAGCATTTCACGGGGGAACGCTTCTATCTCCGCATGGTCGGAATTTATCTCGCTGAGAGGTGCTTTCTCGCCCTTTCCCGCAAGAATGTAGAAATAATTGTCCGCATATCCGCCGACAACATCATTAGCCGCAATAAAATCCCGCAGCAGCTGTGCCTCGCTCAAAGCCTCCTCCGCCGGAGCTGCCCCCATCTTATCCTCGGCAGTTTCGGGCGGAACGGGTGCCATAGACGGAGCGATTCCCGCAACAGGCTCCTCAACGATAATTTCATCGGCATCACCGTGGTCATCTTCCACCGAATCGTCCTCAAAAACTTCATCTTCAACTCCCCCGGCTTCAACAGCCACCCCCGCATCTTTGTCAGCAACCTCTTCTATTATATCGTCGGAAGAAGTTTCGGCAGCAGTTACCGAAGCAGACGTATCCGCCGAGCCTGCGGTAATGCCGTCCTCGGAAGGCAGATCGATCAGCACACCCGCTGAGAAAGAGATAACAGCCACCGCCGCAATAAGCGCACCGTATTTTATATATGTGGGGAAACGCCGCTTTTCATTATCAAGGGGATAAATTCGAGGATTTTTCTCCGTCGGCTCAGAAGCCTTGCCGTCCCTGACCTCCTGCATAAGCTGAGCTGTCCTTGCCTGAAAGCTGTCGGAGATTTTTATTTTGTTCATAGCATTTCTGTAATCCTGCTTATTCATCGTCAAAATCCTACTCCAGTTTTTTTCTCAGAAGCTCTCTGCCTCTTGCCAGCCATGTGCCGACTGTTGCGCTTTTTTTCTTCATAATGGACGCTATCTCGTTGATGGTGTAGCCGTCGTAATAATGAAGATGGATAGCCGTCCTGTACTTTTCGGGCAGGGAAAGAACGGCCTCCAGCAGTGCCGATGAACCGTCATTGTCCTCGGCGGGAATGTCCTCCTCCAACGGGACTGTCCGCTGCACCCAGCCCGATTTCAGGTAGTTTTTCGATTTGTTGATGGTCGTGCGGATAAGCCATGCCTTCTCATGCTCGTCCGATTCAAAGGGCTGCTTCTGCCGCAGGAGCGCAACAAACACGTCCTGCGCAATGTCCTCCGCATCGCAGATGTTTTTCACATATGTATAACTCAGCCTGACCAGCGTCTGTGTGTAACGGCTGAGAATATTGTTAATGTATTCGTCCGTACCGAATTCGTACAAATTGTAGTCCCCCGTTCGCAATTGGCAAAGGCGTCCCCTCGTCAATTCGTTCTTTCAGCTGTTTGAGTGACGTTTTCTATCGTTCTGTATATAAAACACTTCAACCGCCCGATTTTTTTCACTCACAAAATATTTTACACGATTTCAACAAATATAGCAACTGATTTAAGGAAATTGTAATTATTTTGACGAATAGATTTAGGGAAATCTCACCGGACAGCAAAAAACCGGAGCCATAAAAAGCTCCGGCAAATAGAATATTATCGGTCAAGAGCAGCCTTCAAAAGCTCGGACAGCTTCTCTGCGTCCTCCGATGAAAGCGTGATACCCTTCCCCATCTTTTCATGGTCGGGCGACCACTCTCTGATGTCGTACTTAGCCGCAGCGCCGTTCCAGGAAACCAGATTAAGCTCCTTCTGCCAGCCCTTGGGAGATACCGAGATAACACCCAGCTCCTCCTTGATCTCAAACTTTATATCTGCCATTTTAGCACCTCCGTGTATTTTTGGTGTGATATAATTATAGCATATTTTCGGCAGATATTAAACGGCTGACGGAAAACATTTTTTACAAATTTACTGCGGCTTTTTTGGCGATATAAACAACAGCGGCTCATACCCCTTTTTCAGTTCCCTTGCAATGCTGTTGATACTGTCCTCCCCGCCGCTGAGAGAAACGGAACGTTCCAAACCGTACTCATCGCAGATATGCTCCAGCATCTTCCGCTTGGACGCATTTTTATTGTATATCTTGATGTACGCATAACCCTTGTAATCGTCGGAGGGATAGGTTATCATATTAAGCTGCTCCCCCGAGCGTTCCGAAAGCTTCTTGTGAAGAGCGGCTATCCTGTCCGCCTTGTCAATTATCATAATGTAGATGGTCCTGTCCCCGTCGGAGGGTCTGCGGTTTACATAGCTTCGGTAGGGCGACCGTTTCAGATCTCGGTAAATAGCCTTTTCCGCATCATTTTTCAGCTCGTCGTAATAGATGATAAGATTGTCATCGCACAAAGCGTTTGTGAACATATTCATTCCCTCTGCGGACACTATGCTGCGTATCTCCTCACAGGCTTCGGGAGAAATTATATACGCCCGCAGATAGCTGTTATTCTTCATATCATATAGCGCCGCACCGTTCATAACAATAACGGGCAGCTTCATTTTCACGTCGGACAGTATCTCCATGATCGCTGCGGGAGTACGCATTGTGGCAAGGGTGAAGCTTGCCCCGTCCCCAAGCATTCGGTTTATCTCCACCTTTGAATAGGGCGACAGACGTTCGTTTACGGGGGACAGCATATCGTCCAGCTCGGCGGCGAACAGCACATTTTTCACCCGACCTCTCGGCAAACGTGCGGAGTTCACGGCAATTCCCGCCGCCATTCCCACAAAGGTGTCGATCACCCTGTTCAGCACGAAAAGCCAAGGGTTGCTGTCTGTCATATGTATAACGGTTATGGACAGATAAACAACACAGGAGAAATAGCTTGCATTCTTTTTGTCCAGCACAACAGTCGTGTAAATAACGGGGATTATCATCAGCGCAATAAACGCATATCCCCACATAGTATTGTACATGGGGACTGCATATATCTCAAAAACAATGGTGATAAGCCCGTACAGCGCACCGATGACCGTCCCCACTGTCCGCTGAAACGCCATTTTTAAAGTGCTCTCGGAATAGGGCTGAATACACCAAAGGGCGGCAAGCATGGAGTAAAACGGTATGCCGCTTTGTCCCCGCAGAAAATAAATTATCCCGCAGATAAGCACAGCCGCCGCCGATTTGTAAATTCTGTTTCCGATAGGCGGAAAATTGGTTTTCTTCATATTTTTATTATCTTGTAAAGGACACTTTTTTCAAACTCCAGCGGACGGTTGTAGCGGAAAAATACGATGCCGTTCACGGGCGAATATATCTTAGAGATAATGTCCCCCTCCAGCGGGTCGATTATTTCGCACAGCAGGTCGCCGCTTCGTATCTCGTCGCCTGTACGCACCCTGCTGCGGCAGATGCCCGCACAGCTTGAATGTATCTGTATAAGCCGTTCCTCGTCGATAATTTCGGTAACATATCCACCGGGCAGCTTTGTGCGGATAAGCCCTTTTTTCACGCAGAACCGAAGGATAGCGTCCACCGCAGCCCTTGCCGAACGCTCGTCAAAATCGTCCGTGGCATTGGTGTACAGGGAAAACGCCTTAGTCCCCCATATCTGCCAGTTATAGTTGAGGGTGGTGGTATCATAGGGACGAGGCTCACGCACAAAGGCATAGGGCAGCCCGAAATCCGTCATATCCGTATGGTCGGTAAAGCCCGTTTCCATCAGCTTGACATGGGGCAGAAAATCTCCCTGCTGATAGAAGCTGGCAAGCTGAACGCCGTACTTGTACCCCTGGATTCCCTTGAAAAGCCCGTCCGCGATACGCTGAGTGGTTTCGCCCAGGTCATAGCCGGGGAACATTCGGTTAATATCGGTATTATCCATGGTCCAGAACCGCTTGCCGATATTCATGGAATAGTAATTGACGCAGGGGATTATCATTATCTCATGTCCCTCTGCAATGCAGCCCTCACGCTCCAGCTCCTTTAAACGGTTTACCAGCTGTGCGCAGACATACATCTGCTGGACCTCATTTCCACGCATTGCACCAACAACGCAGAGAGCCTTTTCGCCCTGTCCGAAGCGGAAGCCCGTTATCTCCAGCGGCTTGCGGTAGGGGGACTGAATTGAATAAATGACTGTCTTACGCATTGTCGTCCCCTCCTAAAATTCTTGCAATAAGCGAACCGCCGTACACAATGGGGTATTCCCGCAGAGTGAAAATTTTTCCGCTGCATGGTGCTGTGACATACTCCGCACGCTTTCCCGTTGCGGGGTCGATAACATCGCCGATATGCTCGCCCTTTTTGATGTCCACCCAATGCTCCACACAGGGGACAAAAATTCCGTTGGCACCGCTGTTTACGAAATCCACCGCTCTTTCTCCCGAAACGATAGGCTCACGGACCTCCTCCGTTTCACCCGTCCACATTCCGAGATTTTTCAGCAGATTGAAAATGCCCGCCGTCAGCTGTCGGCAGTATTCGCTTGTTATCCTCATGCCAACGCCCATTTCCACAACGAGAGTTTTCGTTCCCGTAACGTTCAGGCTGTAAGCAAGAGTGCTTTCAAGAACGGTTGCCGAGGAATGTATCCATATAAAATCGCAGTTAAGCATTTTTGCGTAGGGGACAAGCTCCTCTGCGCTTATTTCGTTTATCCTTATCTGCGGAATTTCCTTCAGATAAATGTTGCTGGAATGAATGTCGATGCAGATGTCCGCACCGCTTATATCCTTGATAATATCCGCCGCAAGAGCCTCCGCCATAGTTCCTTCGGCAGTTCCGGGGAAGATCCTGTTCATATCCAGGTCGAACAGGGGTATTCCTCGGGTGATGCTGTCCATTCCCAGCGGATTTAGGGCGGGGTAAATATCCACCGTACCGCACAGCTTGTCAAGGTTCTCGCTTAAAATACGGGCTGTTTCCGCACAGACATACTGTCCCTCCAGCTCATCGCCGTGGGTGCCCGTAACGATACATACCCGTTTCTTTTCGGCAGCTCCCTTTGCGCTGCCCGTTATTCGGTTGCGGCGTATTTCCACACGCTCATTTACTGCAAGACCTGCGCTTGCAATTACTGTCATCATTGTTAATTCTCTCCTTATGAAGCAACTTTTGATATTGTTATGGGGGTGTTGCAGTTATGTCCCCTTTCGTTCTTGCTTTTTTACACTGATTTTTGCTAATTTTGTGCCCTGATTTGCGCCTACTTTGATACTCTACCTTACTTTTGCTGCCGCTGTAAGTTTGTGGCTCTCCCGCAAAGGGGGAACCTATATGGGCGGGCGACACAACAAACCCTAACGCAAAGCAGGGAGTTTCTCCCGCCCCTAACGGTTCCCCCTTTGCAAACCCCTTCCCTTTCACCCCACCCTCTTTACCCTGCTTTACATTTTGGTGTGGGTATGTGGTTGAGTTTTTTATTGTTCATTTGTGTTTGTTTGTGTTTTTACTATTTGTGTGTGATTTATGAAGTTTGATTTGTTAATGATGCAGCCGAAAAATGGCGTAACTGCGGGACAGAATTGCGTCCCCTACAAAATTTTTCCGTATTTATCAAAAACTCCACTTTTCACTTTCCACTCTTCACATTAAATTCAGCTTTTCACATTATCACAAAGCTCAGATTTCAATTACTTTAGACGAAACCGTCTGAATGCTGTCCCCATTCCCCCGATAAATTCCCCTTTCAATGGGGCAATCGGAGTAATCCCGTCCGTGGCAAAGCTTTATATATCCCCCGCCGATATAACGGTTATGAGTGGGGTCCATGCCTATCCAGCGAACGCCATCGTTTATCTCCACCCATGCGTGAGTTTCTCCGCACTCAAAGGCAAGCCCCGAAGCATATCTGCAAGGGATACCGTCCGTCCGAAGAAGTGAAAGAAAAATGTGCGCATAGTCCTGACAAACGCCTTTTCCGACGGAAAATGCTTCCTCCGCCGTTGTCTTGACGCCCGTTTCTCCACGCTGATATACCATAGCATTATAAACCGCCTCGCAAAGCTGTTCCGCCCTAAGACGGACATCGGCAGCTGCGGGACGGTTTTCCTCGTAAAAGGCAGACAGCTTATCTCCCGCCGAAGTCAGCTCGGTGTATGCACGGTAAAAGGGCTGTGCAATTCCCGGGGCTTCACAGGAATTTTCTATACCGGCCTCTCCCTTGACCTTGAATAAAAACCCGCTGTGCTCTTCTTCCATTCTGCCGCAGATAAGGGTGTTCCCGAAGCTGTCACGGCTGCGCCAGACCTTTCCCGAACGGGGGAGAATAACGCATTTCGGTTCTGCGATAGTCTGCCGCCCGTCCGAAACGGGAATGCAGCGGAGTGTGAAGCAATGCTCGGACATTCCGCAGGAAAAATCCAGATTTGTCTGAAATTCAAACTGTAACCGTTTCAAGGATATTCACCTCAATGAGATTTTCAATATTGTCAATGATCTGTGCCTTGAACTGTCCCAGCCTGCTGTGTTCCTGCAATGCCAGCCGAAGCGCAGCAAGAGCATCATTGTTTACGATAGGCATTTCGGAATACCTTGAAACGTGCTTGACAAGGTTTTCAAGCTGTACGGAAATTTCCTCCTCGGGATAGCCAAGGCGAATGTACATATCCGTCCGCTCCACCGATTTTCCCAGATGGATAATACGAAGGGCATCACAGTCGGTCATATTGCTGTCGATACTGCCCCAGAATGCGTAGATAGCGTCCCTGACAGGCAGCATATCAAAACGAATCTTATCCGTTCCCTCGCATGCCTTAAACTTGTCCATAGCCATCTGAAGATAGGACAGGGACGGCGTTTTTATGGTTTCCCTGAGCACGATGCCGTTGCCCAAAGCCCTGTCAAGATTTGAGATTATGGAATTAGGGTCGGACAGGTCGAAAACATATTTCTTGAAAAATACGTCCGCACTTCCGTAAATATCGGGGACATTTATATCCCTGAGATACCTTTCGTAAGCCTCGTCGCCGCCCTCGATAAATCTGTCGGCATATTTAAAAAAGCTGTTTAAGGTCGTAAAAACTCTCTCAACATATCTTCCCAGCCAGAAAAGATTGTTGATATTTAATCCGGTAATAGCACCCATGTGTCCTTAAAGCCTCCTCCCTGAGATGAGTTGACAACAAACGAATCCGCAATTCTCGAAAAACGTGTCAGCCCGCTTGGCCATACTCTTGTCTTTTCGCCGCTGAGGACGAACGCACGAAGATCCGCCTTTCGCATAACGCTTTGTCCGTTTTCCATTACCTCTAAGTCGATAAAATCAATGACCTCCTGTGCGATAAAGCGGCGGGACTGCTCGGTGATAAGCGTCCGCCAGTTAGCAAGCTGCTCCTTTGTCATATCCCGTCCGAACACAACTCCGTAGCCGCCCGCCTCGGAAACGTCCTTGATAACAAGCTTTTCCAGATTGTCCAGAACGTATTTCCTGTCCTCCTCGTAGAAGGGCAGATAGGTGGGAGCGTTTTTCAGTATAGGCTCCTCGCCCAGATAATACTTTATCATTTTCGGCACGAAATAGTAGATGCCCTTGTCGTCCGCAACACCGTTTCCGGGAGCGTTTATGATCGCAACATTTCCCGCACGGTAAGCGTCCATAATGTGCGGAACTCCGATAAGCGACTCGGGCAGGAAGGTCAGCGGGTCAAGATATTCATCGGAAATTCTGCGGTAAACCGCACCTACCTTAGTCTTTCCGCCCAGATAATCCTTCATATACAGGATATTATCCTCAACGAAAAGATCGGTGTTCTGCACCAGCACAGCACCCGTTTTTTCCGCCAGATAGCTGTGCTCAAAGTACGCAGCATTGTATCTGCCGGGAGTGAGGATAACGTTGATCCCACCGCAGTTTACATTGTCCATGGTGCTGCGGAGAAGCGCCGCATAGTTTCGGTTATCGGCAATTTTCCCGTTCTCAAACGCCGACGGGCTTGCCATTCTGCAAAGCTCCCTTGCAATAAGCGGATAGCTCGCCCCCGACGGTATACGCAGATTATCCTCAAGAATATACCACTCCCCGTCCTTCGCCTGAACAAGGTCAATGCCCGAAATATGGCTGTATATCCCCTTTGGCGGCATCACACCCGCACAGGGCGCAAGATAGCCCTTGGAGATGTAGACAAAATCCTCGGGAATGATACCGTCCTTGATGATCTTCCCCTCGGAATAGATGTCCGCAAGGAACATATTAAGAGCGTCCACCCTCTGGACAAGCCCCTTTTCCATATCCGCAAAATCCTCCGCAGAGATCACTCTGGGAATAGCGTCAAAGGGGAAAAGCTGCTCCTTGAAGCTGCTGTTTTTATAAATACCGAATTTTACTCCGTATCTTGCAAGCAATTCATTTATAGCTCTTGCATCTGCAACAGGTGTGTTCATATAATTCATCTCTTTTCACAAATAAACAAGGGCGCTTCGATTATTTCATCGAAACGCCCTTGTTTCTATTAATATAATACCACCGAAAGCCGCTGATGTCAAGCGCGAAAATGACGGAATTTTCAAAGATAATTGCATTTATATGGTTCATTACCGCCAAAATATAAAATATTTCTCTTTATTTTGCATAATTTGTTTACAGAAATTGCAAGGCGGTCATATCACATAGTCATACTCATCATCATTTCCCATAAGGTCGGCAATGGTAATGCTGTCAAAATAATCATTTGTCAGCTTGTAGAAATCCGACCACATCTTCATGGGTCTGCTTTCCTTGTTACACACGCTGTCATCATTCAGGCAGGACACGGGAGCAAGATTGCCCTCTGCCACCCGAAGTATCTCTCCGACCTTGTATTTTTCGGGCTGACGGTTCAGCCGATAGCCGCCGTTTTTCCCGTGAACACCGTAAACAAGATTGTTTTTGGACAGCAGCGGAAGTATCTGTTCCAGATATTTCGGAGAAAGCTCCTGCCGCCTTGCAATATCCCGTATGGGTATGCATTTGCCGTTGTCATGCTCTGCCAAATCTATCATGACCTGTAATGCATATCTTCCTCTTGTTGTTACCAGCATTCTTTTCACCTCGGTCAAATCACGACTTTACGATTACCTTTCTGTACTCATCAAAGCGGACCCATTTTGTAAAGAACCCGCTCTGCTCCTTTTCGTCCGTTTCGGAATATTCCTTCAGGAACTGCTTTATCTCCTCATCTGAGGAAGCCTTTACGCCGAAGCCTCTTCCGTTTACGACGGGAACGCCGCCGTAGCTGTAATCGGCTGTGGGAATTATCTCGGTTATCTTCCTGTCACGCACCTTAACGGAAACGCCGTCACGCAGCACGATAATATCAAAGCTGTCGGGATAACGGTAGCTTTCGCCCTCTGTGGGTATCTCGTCCCCGACGGTGTAGGTCGCCTTTATCGGCTGATATTTCAGCACGTTCAGGCTGCTTGTGTCATAATAGAATTCCTCGAAAATATCCCCTCTTGCGGTCAGTTCACCGTTCTTGAAGGAAGCCTTTTCGGACGCTGTGTCCCCTCTCTCGCTCAGCTCCAGAACAACTCCGCAAGCCGAAGTCATATTGGTCACACGGTCAATGAGGATAAGCTCGCCCAGTGTCTTGTGAGCGGTGAACTTATCCGCAGCAATAGCCTCGGTCAGCAGAATATCGCAGACGGCAATACCGTTTTTGGACAGCTTTTCCGCCTTGATATGCTCCCCTGTGTTCACGTCAACGGCATAGTCGATACCCGCCAGAATTGCGGGGATCGTCTTAGTGCCAAGCTTCACAAGATAGTCCTTGCCGACGGAAAGCTCCTCATCGTCCATCCAAAGCAGCGAAACCTTCAGCCGCTTGAAAATGCCGATGTCCGTACCCTTGATAAGCACGCAGCCCCTGGAAACGTCCACCTCCTTGTCAAGGGAGATGGTAACAGGCTGACCCGCATATGCGGTCTGAACCTCCTTGTCGGTCATAAGGATAGATTTTACAGCCGCCTTTTCGCCGCTGGGAAGAGCGGTTATCTCGTCCCCGACACTTATGCTGCCTGCCTCGATCTGTCCCTGAAAGCCCCTGAACGTATGGTCGGGACGACATACCCTCTGAACGGGCATATAAAAGCCCTGCTCGTTATCCTCGGAGGAAATATCAATATTTTCCAGATATTCCAGCAGTGCGGGACCGTCATACCACTTAATGTTGTCCGACTTTTTGGTAACATTGTCGCCCTCTGTGGCGGACAGCGGTATTATCTGCACATTTTCCAAAGAAAGCTCATTTACCAACCCGGAAATTTGCTTTTCTATCTCATTGAAACGGCTCTCGTCATAGCCGATAAGGTCCATCTTGTTTACGGCAAAAACGAAATATTTTATTCCCATCAGACTGCATATCCTTGCATGCCGCCTTGTCTGAACAAGAACGCCCTGAGAAGCGTCCACGAGAATTACAGCAAGGTCCGCAAAGGACGCACCCACCGCCATGTTACGGGTGTATTCCTCATGACCGGGAGTGTCCGCAACGATAAAGCTGCGGTTGTCGGTGGTGAAATATCTGTATGCAACGTCAATGGTGATGCCCTGCTCACGCTCAGCCATCAGACCGTCCAGAAGCAGCGAATAGTCTATCTTACCGTTTCTGCTGCCCACCTTGCTGTCCAATTCAAGTGCCTTTTCCTGATCGGCGTAAAGCAGCTTGGAATCGTACAGAATATGCCCGATAAGTGTGGATTTTCCGTCATCAACGCTGCCGCAGGTTATAAATTTAAGAAGTCCCTTCATTAGAAATAGCCCTCCCTCTTGCGGCGTTCCATGCTTCCCGCCGCCTCGTTGTCAATAACTCTCGAGGTTCTCTCGGAGGACACCGAGCTGAGTGTTTCTTCGATAATTTCATCAAGAGTATGCGCCGTGGATTCGATGCCGCCCGTCAGCGGATAGCAGCCAAGCGTTCTGAAACGCACCGACTTCATCTGAGGAACTTCACCCTCTTTAAGGGGGAAACGATCGTCATCGACCATTATAATGTTTCCGTCACGCTCCACCACGGGACGCTCCGCCGCAAAATACAGCGGCACAATGTCGATATTTTCCCGCTTTATATACTGCCAAATGTCCTTCTCCGTCCAGTTGGAAATGGGGAAAACACGAATACTTTCGCCTTTGTTGATCTTTGTGTTGTACAGCTTCCACATTTCGGGACGCTGATTTTTCGGGTCCCACGCATGGGCAGCATTTCTGAATGAGAAAATCCTCTCCTTAGCACGGGACTTCTCCTCGTCACGCCGTCCGCCGCCGAATGCAGCCGTAAAGCCGTACTTGTTCAGCGCCTGCTTCAACGCCTGAGTTTTCATAATGTCGGTATAAGCAGCACCGTGGTCAAAGGGATTTATCCCCTGCTTTACACCGTCCTCGTTGATATATTCAAGCATTTCAATGCCAAGCTTTTTCGCCGTCTTGTCACGGAATTCTATCATTTCCTTAAATTTCCATGTAGTGTTCACATGGAGAAACGGGAAAGGCGGCTTTTCGGGATAAAATGCCTTCATAGCCAGATGGAGCATTACCGAACTGTCCTTTCCGATTGAATAGAGCATTACAGGCTTTTCGCATTCCGCCGCAACCTCTCTGATTATGTAAATAGCTTCCGCTTCAAGCTCGTCTAAATGTGAAAAATTGCTCACGATTTTTCCCCCTTAGTATTTATTGGATTCTTTCGGGTCGATTTTAATTTCGGAAACAGTTCCGTCGGGCTGTTCAATTATCCAGCAAAGCAGACCGTCCTTTTTCTCGGTATGCACCATACTTCCCAGACCGCCCATATCCGCTCCCAGATAGAGCTTAACGGCATGAACGGGACATTCCTTGACGCAGGAAGTACAGCCCCAGCAGTCCTTGGGATATTTTATGTATGCCTTTTTGTCCTCACCAAGCTTGATAAGCGTCCCGGGACAGACATCGTGGCATCTGCCGCAGCCTACGCATTTTTCCCTGTCAATCGCAATGCTCATAGACCTTCTGCCCCTCCTCCGTCAGCTCTCTGAGAATTATTTTTATCTCGCCGTTTTCCATTTTGGAATTGACGTATTTTCTGAAATTCTCATTATCCTTTTCGGGATAATCGAGATTTTCCGCAAAGCTGTGCCAGCGTGTTTCCTTTCTTGCCCTCAGATGGGCAATAACGCTTTTGCATACCGTCAGACGCTCCAGCAGCTCGTAAATGTACATAAGCTCCTGGAAATCCTCCGCACGCAGTCCATCGGCAAGCTTTTCTATCTGCCGTATTTTCATATCGGCAATGTCAAGCTGCTTTTCATTGAAGCGATAGTTTGTCTTTATGCCGCCCGCATAGGAGTCCATAGCCGTCTGCATAGCCTCTTCAAGCTGTTCGGCGGTAAAGGTTGTTTTGTCACCGTTCATAAATTTCTCTATCTCGGAAATATGAGCATTTATCTCATTTTCCTCAATGCTTACAGCCTTATTTTCTTTGATAAATTTCACAGCGGATAACGCTGCAATTTCTCCCTCGGCAAGTGCCCCCGTCACATATTTCTGAGGACAGCCGCCTGCCGCATCTCCCGCCGCAAACAGACCGCTTATAGTGGTCGCACGGTTTGTGTCCACCCAGTAGCCGCTGGCTGTGTGACCGCCAACAATGTAAGGCTCCGTGCCTTCTATCTCAACATTCTGCTCGGAGATCTTTTTGCCGCTTTCTATCCACTTTATGGTCTGAGATGGTGCCATATTGAGGTAAGCCTTAAGAAGCGACTCCTCCGTTTCGGGGGATATTCCCTCGGTTTTCAGATAGCATGGACCCCGTCCCTCCACATTTTCGGAAACAGTTCCGTAAACTCTTTCGGAGGTGGTAAGACCGTACTTCGTTTCGTAGACCTCACCCAAAGAGTTTATCTGCTTTGCCCCCGCACCCTGCGCAAGAGTGCCCGTGGGAGCGATAGTGTCCTTGCAGCGGAGAGCGATGAACCGCATCTCAAAGGTGGTCATCTCCGCCCCGTGACGAATGCCCATTGCATATCCCGCACCCGTGTTAAAAGGCGGATACCACATTTTATGACGGGAAAATCCCGGGTTGTTGGGCTTGTAAAGTCCCGCCGCACCGCCTGTTGCTATGATGACCGCATCTGCCTCGATAACGTAAAAGGTGTCATTCTCAATGCCAATTCCGAAGGCACCGTTTATCCTGTTATCCCGAACGGAAAAATCCGTAATATTCACACGGTTCAGCACGGTAACATTCGGCAGCTTTTCAACGGCAGCCGCCAGCAGAGGCTTGATATTTTCGCCGTTTATCTTAATGTTGCGGTTTCCTCTTGCAACATATTTACCGTTTTCGTCCTTGAGGATAACAAGTCCCAGCTGCTCCAGACGTTCCGTGACCTTGTTCAGCCTTTCGGACATTGTATAAAGCAGATCGTCACGGACAATGCCGTCAGCGTCCTTTTTGGCATAGTCAACATAATCCTGAGGAGTTCTGCCCTCGGTTATATAGGCATTGAGCGCATTAACACCCGCCGCCAGACAGCCGCTTCTTTTGATATGCGCCTTTTCGCAAATGAGTATCTTAACATCGGAATTTTCCGAAGCGGTCAGCGCCGCATAGCAGCCCGCCGTACCTCCGCCGATAATAAGCAGCTCCGTTTTTATCTTTTCAACCTTCACGGGCAAAACCTCCGTATTATTCTGTGATAACAAGCCCCTCATTTTCGGCGCTGTCACCGTTTATCCTAAAGGAATTCAGCACGGGCTTTTCCCTGTCCATAAGGGACAAAATAAGGTAGCTCGCCTTGCTGTCAAACGCCAGACGCTTATCCTCCTCCGACGGACGGGACGGCGATTCGGGGTGAGAATGCCAGTTGCCCAAAGGCGTCAGACCGTTTGCACGCATATCCTTCACAGCCGCCAGCTGTTCCTTGGGGTCAAGGGAAAAATGCTCGTTTGAGTGGTCAATATTTGTCAGGATATAGATCTTTTTTATCTCCTTGCCGTCCTCGGTAATATCCCCCGCAATAAGCCCGCAGGCTTCCTCGGGGAGAACGCTTTCGGCGTGCTTCAGTATCTTCTCAAAATCCGATTTTTTCAGTGTTATCATAAAAATCAGTCCTCGTTGGTAAGATGAACTCCGTCGCACTCATGCTGTTCGTAGTCGATAAGCTCGGTAATGGTGGGATGCTCGCCGCATACCGCACACTTTGACGTATCTGTGGGCAGCTTTACCTTTCTAAACTCCATTGTCAGCGCATCATATGTAAGCAGATAGCCCGTCAGCAGCTCGCCCTGACCGATGATATACTTGACCGCCTCCATAGCCTGTAAGCTGCCGATAACACCGCCCATAGCACCGATAACGCCCGCCTGCTTACAGGTGGGAACAGCGTCCTTCGGGGGAGGATTCTTGAATACGCAGCGATAGCAGGGACCCTGACCGGGAACATATGTCATAAGCTGACCCTTAAAGCGGATAATTCCCGCATGAGAAAAGGGCTTCTTCGCCATAACGCAGGCATCGTTTATCAGGAACTTTGCGGGGAAATTATCCGTGCCGTCAATGATAAAATCGTAGTCCGCAATAAGCTCGTTAATGTTCTCGCTTGTAACGAAGGTGCGGTAGGTTTTCACCGTAACATCGGGGTTGATAGCCTCCATGGTCTCCTTTGCCGACTGCACCTTTGCCTTGCCGATGTCGGCTGTTGAATGGATTATCTGACGCTGGAGATTGGAAAGATCCACCTCGTCCGCATCTGCAATACCGATAGTTCCAACACCCGCAGCCGCAAGATACATAGCCGCAGGAGCACCCAGACCTCCCGCACCGATTATCAGCACCTTGGCATTCAGCAGCTTCTTCTGACCCTTTGCGCCGACCTCTTTCAGGATAATGTGGCGGGAATAGCGTTCAAGCTGTTCGTTTGTAAATGCCATTACTGTCCGCCTCCCATGAAATAGAGAAATTCAACGCTGTCGCCGTCCTTGACAACTGTTGTGTCGAATGCACCGCTTTCGATGAACTCATCATTGATAGTCACCGTAACATACTGAGGTGTTTCAACGTTTTCTATCTCGATAAGCTTTGCAACGGTCAGACCGTCCTCAAATTCCTTTTTAGTACCTGCAACTGTGATCAACATATCAAATTCTCCTTATCAAAACTTTTCTATTTCGGAAATAATATCCGCCTTTTTGACCGCACCGTTCAGACGGGAGATCTCCTCGCCGTTTTTGAAAAATACCACCGTCGGAACGGACTGCACCTCGTACTTTTCGGCAAGCTCGGCATCAAAATTAATGTTTATCTTAACGAATTTTGCCTTGTCGCCGAACTGCTCCTCTATCTCCGCAATTACGGGAGATAACCGCTTGCAGGGCACGCAGCTGTCGGAGTAAAAGTCCGCCAGAACGATACCGTCGGCGTTCAGCACCTCTGCTTCAAAATTATCCGCACTTACTCTTGCAGCCATTTAGTCGCCCACCTTTTTTACAATTAGTGTGTATGTTCCGTCCTCGTTGTCAAGGAGTTTAAGTATCTGATGACCCTCCTCCTTGATGCTTCTCGGAACGTTCTGCACAGGCTCGCCGTCATTCATTCTTACAGCAAGTATCTGTCCGTCGTCCAGCTCTTCAAGAGCCACCTTTGCCTTAACGAATGTTGTGGGGCAGACAACATCGGTAATGTCCACCTTATCATCTATGTTAAAATCAGCCATTGTAAACCTCCAGAATTTTCTCTGTAAATTTTTCCCGTCCCACACGGTCGAGAGTGAACTTGAAGCGTTCACCGGGATTTGCATTTTCCGCAAAGAACTCGATAGCCGCATCGCAGATCTTCATAAGCTTTTCCTTGTCCTCGATGAAAGGAATGACAGCCTCGCCCTTGCTTATGCTGTTTCCGAAAAGCCCGCCGAAGGAAACGATGTAGCCGTGAACCGTGTCCCAAGCATCTGTGGGACAAGCCTTTACGCAGCGTCCGCAGAAGTTGCACTTTTCCTCGTCAACGGTGATAACGCCGTCCTTTATGGAAATAGCATTTGTTCTGCAAGCCTTTTCACAAACACCGCACTTTATGCAGTCACTCTCACGCCAATTTACCTTTATGCCGCCCTTGATACCAAGGTCATTTTCCTCGGCTTTCAGGCAGTTGTTCTGACAGCCCGTAATGCCGAATTTGAATTTGTGAGGAAGTTCTCTTGCAAAATATCTCTCGTCCAGTTCCTTAGCCAGCGCAAATGTGTCGATACAGCCGGAGGGACATATCGCTTCGCCCTGACAGGCAGTGACCGTCCTAACTCTCGGTCCGCATACGCCCGGTTCAACGCCGCCCTCGGCAAGCGCTGCCTTTACAGCGTCAATGTCATCAAGCTTGATAAAGGGTATCTCCACGCTCTGACGTGATGTAAGATGAACATGACCGTCACCGAATTTCTCTGCCACCTCCGCAATCTTCGCCAGCTGTACCGCACTGAGATTTCCGCCTACCACTCTAAGCCTGAGCGAGAAGTTGTTCTTCTGCTTCTGCCTCATAAAACCGCCCTTTTTCAGGGTGCCGTAATCTACTGCCATTGCTCCCGTCCTCCTATATTTTTTCGATTGCCTGTCTGAAATCCTCTATAAGATCGTCAATATCCTCAATGCCGATGCTTATTCTGATAAGGTCGTCATAAACGCCCGCACTCTGCTTCTGCTGCTCGCTGCTGTGAGTGTAGATCGTGCTTGCTGCGTGAATTACCAGCGTCCGAACATCACCGATATTTGTAGCTATACAGGCATATTTCAGATTGTTTATCAGCTTGAATGCCTTTTCCTTGCTGCCCGCCCTGAGGGTGAGTATCGCACCGCCCCGTCCGCCGAACTGCTTTTTCGTCAGCTCGTAATAGGGACTGTCTGCAAGTGCGGGATAATTGACCTGCATATCGGGGACGGTTTTCAGAAACTCCGCAAGACCTAAGGCATTCTCGCAAAGCCGTTCCATTCTCAGCCCCAGCGTTTCCAGCCCGACGGAATTCAGAAACGCATTCATCGGTGCCAGACAGCAGCCGACGTTTCTCCAGATACCGTTTCTAAGCTTTGCAAGATAAGCAAGCTTACCATATTTTTCGTATTCCGCAAGCCCCGGATAACGGGAAATATCCCACTTGAAATTTCCGCTGTCAACGATAATGCCGCTGATAGCATTTCCCCCGCCGTTTATGTATTTCGACGAGGAATGAACAACAATGTCCGCCCCGTAGTCGAAGGGGTTTATCAGATAGGGAGTAGCCGTTGTGCTGTCGATAATAAGCGGAATGCCACGGCTGTGAGCCGCCTCGGAAACCGATTTTATGTCCACCACGTCCAGCTTTGGATTGCCGATAAGCTCCGTGAAAACCGCCTTTGTCTTATCCGTGATAAGCTCCGAAACGCTTTCTGCGGTCACCTCCTCGGCAAATTTTGTCGTTATCCCGAAGGCTTCAAGGTCGGTGAACAGATCTATCGTTCCCCCGAAAAGCCCCGAGCCTGCGATTATCTCGTCCCCCGCCTGCAAAATATTCAGCAGGGACATTGTGACCGCTGCCATTCCCGATGAACAGGCGACCGCCCCTATGCCCTTTTCCAGAGCGGCGATCCTCCGTTCAAAAGCGTCCACCGTGGGATTGCTTATGCGGGTGTAAGCGTAGCCGGGAGCCTTGTTGTTAAATACCGCTTCAAGCCGTTCTGCGGAGGGCTGTGCAAATGCACTTGACGTACATATGGAAGTAAGCGTTGCACCTGTTGACTTTTCGCCGCCGAAGCTTTGATGAAGCAGTGCTGTGTTAAAATTCATAATATCACCCGAATTCTATTAGATAAATACCGACTCTTCCTTTAATGCTTCGTTTTCAAGGAGATATGCCCTATCTCCCGCCGTGACGAACATTCGGTAAACGAAAACATCGACCTTTTCGCCCTTTGCTATCTGCGGCTCGTCAAATCCCCGTCTTGCGGTGATAAGAACATCATTCACACGAACGGAAAGCTCAATGCTCGAACCTCTAAACGCCACCCGCTCAACGATACCCTCGGAGGACGAACTGCGGTATCTCTGCACCTCGTTTTTCTTGTATATCTTCACAAATTCGGGACGAACGATCGCCTTCTCCGCACCCTCGATCTCCTCAAAGGTATGGAAGCTTTTGTATTCCCCGAAAATAGACGGCTGACCGAAAAACGACGCCGTAAACGATGTCTGCGGCTTGCTGTACACCTCAGCGGGAGTCCCCGTCTGCTCGATGCGTCCCTTGTTTGTGATGATTATCTCGTCAGCGACCTCAATAGCCTCGTCCTGGTCGTGGGTAACGAAAATGCTTGTTACACCCAGCTTTGAGATCATATCCTTCAGCCAGCTGCGAAGCTCCTGACGTACCTTTGCGTCAATGGCGGCGAAGGGCTCGTCCAGCAAAAGCAGCTGCGGATTGGGAGCCAGCGCCCTTGCAAATGCCACTCTCTGCCGCTGTCCGCCCGAAAGCTGACTGGGAAACCGCTTTTCCAGCCCCTCCAGCCCGATAAGCTTCACCATCTCATTGACCCGCTCGTCAATGAACGCCTTATCCTTTTTCTGCACCTTCAGCCCGAATGCAATGTTATCGTAAACGGTCATATATCGGAAAAGTGCGTAATTCTGGAAAACGAAGCCTATCCCTCTCTGTGCGGCGGGCAGGTCGTTTACCACCTTGCCGTCAATGATTATCTCACCACTGTCGGGAGTTTCAAGGCCCGCTATCATTCGGAGGATAGTTGTCTTTCCGCTTCCGCTGGGGCCTAAAAGTCCGATAAGCTTGCCCTTTTCAATGCCGAAGCTTACATTGTCGGAAGCCTTGTAGCTGCCAAAGCTTTTGTTTATATTTTTCAGTTCAACGTACATCTTCCGACTCTCTCTTTCCTATGTACTCGATAATGCTCCTTGCAATGAGGATAACTACCGCCATTACCACAAGTATTGACGAAACCGCAAATGCGGGAACATATCTGAATTCGTTAAACAGTATCTCAACATGCAGCGGCAAAGTGTTTGTCTTTCCTCTCAGATGACCCGACAGAACGGAAACCGCTCCGAATTCGCCCATAGCCCTTGCCGCACAAAGCACAACGCCGTAAAGAAACGCCCATTTTATATGCGGGAATGTTATCTTCGTGAAAATGGTGAAGCCGTCTGCACCCATAAGTGCCGCCGCTTCCTCCTCGTCCGTTCCCTGTGCTTCAAGGACGGGTATCAGCTCTCTTGAAATAAAGGGGAAGGTCACAAAAACAGTCGCAAGAATTATTCCGGGAACTGCGAATACTATCTTTATATCGTATCTTTCCAGCAGCGGATAAAGGGGACTTTGCCGACCGAATGTGAGAACGAATATAAGTCCTGCGATTATGGGAGATACCGTAACAGGCAGGTCAATAAGTGTGCTTAAAAGCTTCTTTCCCTTGAAATGAAATTTTGTTATGAGCCAAGCGGCAAACAGTCCGAAGACTGTGTTTATCAGAACGGCAACGACCGTCGCTTCAACAGTCAGCAGAGCCGCCTTTACTGTGTATTTATCCGAAACAGCCTCGGCATATACCGAAAAGCCCTGCTTGAACGCTTCCGTAATGACCGTTATCAAAGGCAGCAGGAGCATAAGGACAACAAACAGAACGCTTATGCCGATAAGCAGCCCTTTTACAAGCTTTGATTCCTTATGCACCCGAGCCGCCCCCTTTAAGTATCTTTGAATTTCTTATCTGAATGAGATTTACAAGAAACAGTATCAGGAAGGACGCCGCCAGCATAACCAACGCAATTGCCGATGCGCTTGCATAGTCATATTCCTGAAGCTCCGACATAATTATCAGCGGAGTTATCTCCGTTTCAAAGGGCTGATTTCCCGCAATGAAAACCACGCTGCCGTATTCGCCAAGGCATCTTCCGAACGCCAGACCGAAGCCCGTAAACACCGCAGGCATTATCTCGGGGAATATGACCTTCCAAAATGTCCTGCGCCTGCTTGCGCCTAGCACAGCCGCCGCTTCCTCATAGGACGAATCAAGCTTTTCCAGCACCGGCTGAACGGCTCTCACCACAAAGGGGATCCCGATGAAAACCATCGCCACCGTTATGCCTATTCTGGTATATGCGATCTTCACGCCGAATTTCGCGAAAAATCCGCCGATAAGCCCCTTGTCCGCCGTAAGAGAGGTAAGTGAAATTCCCGCAACGGCGGTGGGGAGTGCGAAGGGCAGCTCGATCATTCCGTCAAGCAGCCGCTTCAAAGGGAAATCATACCTGACAAGCACCCAGGCAAGAATTACTCCCATTACCGCATTTATCAGCGAGGCTATCAGTGCCGTGATAAAGCTTACCTCGAAGCTTGCCAGCACACGCTTCCTCGTTATTGTTTCTATCACATCTCCGAAGCTCATATTCGCCGCAAATATTGCCAGCGACGCCAGCGGGATAATTACGACAACGCTGAGAAGCGTCAGCGTAACGCCCATTGACAGCCCGAAGCCGGGAATAACTCTCCTGTTTGCTTTTTTCATCATTCATCAATCCGCTTTTTCATAGATTTCATCAAATACTCCGCCGTCAGCAAAATGGGTCTTCTGAGCAGCGTCCCAGCCGCCGAAATCGGAGATGTTTACAAGGTTGATGCCAAGGTCGAAGGTGTCAGCATATTCCTTGAGGATAGCTTCATTGGACGGTCTGTAATAGTTATCTCCCGCAATTCTCTGCGCCTCGTCGGAGTAGAGATAGCTGAGATATTCGGTTGCCGCATCTCTTGTTCCCCTGCTGTCAACCACCTTATCAACGATAGCAACAGACGGCTGAGCGAGGATACTTACGCTCGGCGTGATTATCTCATATCCGTCAGGATAGTCCTTGATGGAAAGATACGCTTCATTCTCCCACGCCAGCAGCACATCGCCCTGACCGTTTTCAACGAATGTGGTGGTAGCACCTCTTGCGCCCGAGTCAAGCACCAGAACATTTTGATAAAGCTTCTTGATAAACTCCTTTACCTGAGCCTCATCGCCGCCGTAAAGCTTGTCGGCATATGCCCACGCCGCAAGATAATTCCAGCGTGCACCGCCCGAGGTCTTGGGGTTCGGTGTGATAACGCCTATGCCGTCCTTGACAAGATCGTCCCAGTCGTGAATGTCCTTGGGATTTCCCTTGCGAACGAGGAAAACGATTGTCGAAGTGTAGGGTGCGCTGTCATTTGCAAACTCGCTTACCCAGCCGTCCTCGATAAGTCCCGCATCACGGACAGCGTTCACGTCGTATTCCAGAGCCAGCGTTACAACGTCCGCTTCAAGACCGTTTGCGACCTCCAAAGCCTGCTTGCCCGAGCCGCCGTGGGACTGAGTTATCTCAATGTCCTGCCCCGTTTTCTCTTTCCAATGCTCGGCAAATATCTTATTGTAGGCTTCGTAAAGCTCTCTTGTGGGGTCGTAGGAAACGTTTGTCAGTGAAATGCTGTCCGACTTGGCTTCTGCGGAATTCTGCGAGCAGCCGGTCAGCCCCGTAACGCCAATGGCAACGGCAGCAGCTGCAATAAACGACTTGTATATGTATTCCTTGATATTCTTTTTCATATTGATAACCTCTTTCCAAATTTATTTTTATCGTCCGAGAAAAAGGTTATTAACATCGTCCGAAACGGAAGTTGGCTCTCACCAGCTTCTCAAAAAACTCTTTCATTTTGTTCCATCTCCATTACCTACTTAACAGATTGGTATTAGTATAGCATTAATTCCCTACCATGTCAATAGGTTTAGTAAGATTTCGTGATATTGGTCGTTTTTGGTCGGGTTTTGTGGAAATAATATGGCAAACTACACAAATATGAAGAGTGGAGAGTGGGAATTAAAACAAATACCGATTATCGGCATTCTCTTAAATTCCGCTCTCCGCTCTTCACTTTACAAAAAAGTATCTCCCGAACTCCCCGCTGTACAAAGCTCGAACGCCAAGTGCATCTTCAAAGGATTTGCTTTTGGCAATAGCTTCGGGAAGATCAAACGCTGTAAGCCGTCCGCCGTTCATTACCGCAATTTTGTCCGAACAGGCAAAGGCAATGTCCAGGTCGTGCATTACGGCAACGATGGTCTTGCCCATTTCCCGAAGCGTTCCGATAAGCTCGGAAACCTCCAGCTTGTGACGGATATCAAGATAGGTCATCGGCTCGTCCAGAAGGATAATATCCGTGTCCTGAGCAAGGGTCATAGCTATCCGCACCCGCTGCTGCTGTCCCCCCGAAAGCTCGCCGAAATTCCTGTCCGCAAGCTCCGAAACGCCCGCCAGCGACATAGCTTCATCGACCTTTCTTTTATCCTCGGCAGTATATCTTCTCGGATAACCCAGATAGGGAAATCTCCCGTGAGAAACCAGCGAACGCACGGAAATGCTCCCCGGATTTTTCATCTGCGGCAGATAGGAAAGCTTCCTCGCCAACACATTTCGGGAAAGCTTGGAGATGTCCTCCCCGTCCGCAAGAATAGTCCCCGTATCGCAGGTGATAAGCCCCGCCGCCAGCATAAGAAGCGTGCTTTTTCCGCAGCCGTTCGCCCCGATGACCGAGGTTATCTCACCCTTTGAAAACAGGGCATTTATCTCCGAAACCACAATGCGCTTACCGTAGCCGCCGCTGACATTTTTCATCTCAAGCATTGTGAGAAGCCCCCTTTTTGCGAATGAGAAGCCAGAGGAAAAACGGAACGCCTATGTATGAAACCACCAGCCCCGGCGGCAGCTCATAGGGCGAAAACAGCGTCCTTGCCAGCGTGTCGCAGATAATAAGGAACGCCGCCCCCAGCACCGTGCAGACAGGCAGCACCGCCGTGTTTTCCGAGCTTCCCGCAATTTTACGGGAAATATGCGGGACAACCAGACCCACAAAGCCGATAAGCCCCGAAAAGCTCACCGCCGCCCCCGCCAGAACAGCCGCCGCAGCAAGGCAGCCAAACCGCACCGCCCCGACGTTCATTCCCAGACTTGCCGCCGTGTTTTCGCCCAGAGCAAGCACATCAAGGTCGTGACTGAGCATCAGCGCAGCCGCTATCCCCACAGCGATAAATATCCACGCAGGGAACAGCTTCCCCACCGTCACTCCCGCAAAGCTGCCCGCCTTAAAGGAGGAGATCCCCGCCAGCGAATCGGGGAAAACGGTAGTCACCGTGTCAATGAACGCATTCAGCAGGCTTGAAACACCGATACCCGTCAGCACAATGGTCATTCGGGACGCACCCGTCTTTTTTGCGATCCCGTAAACCGTCATCACCGCAAACAGCGCCCCCAGAAACGCCGCAGCGGGCAGCATTTTCACCGCCGTGGGGAACAGCGCCATGCAAAGCACCGTAAACAGCCCCGCCCCCGCATTTACGCCGATTATGTTAGGAGCCGCCAGCGGATTCCCCAGAACAGACTGAATGACCGCTCCCGAAACTGCCAGCGCAGCCCCCGCAAGGGCAGCCGCCAGCACCCGGGGCAGCCGTATGTACAAAACTATCCGTTCATCGGGGGACAGACCGTCGGCGGAAATATCGGCAGCCAGCTTCACGGGGGATATCCACTGCGTCCCCGAGCATATCCCGATGACCGCAGCAATTATCAGTATCCCCATACAGCCGAAAACCCTCCCGACCGTCCTATTTCCCGCCATAAAGTATCTCCTCAAGATATTCGTAAGCCTCGCCCCAGCGGTTATTGGGCTTGTAGTGGAACATATCCTTCGGCAGGACATGGACCCTTCCGTCCTTGACCGCAGTCAGCTCCTGCCATGCGGGATTTGAACCGAGAGTTTCCTCATACTGCGCAACGGCAGCCTCCGTGTCGCCGCCCATTGTGGTGATGAACACAAAATCGGGGTCCGCACGGACGATAGCTTCAAGGCTCAGCTCCTCCAGCAGAGAGCTTTCGCTGTCGGCAATATTTTCGCAGCCGAGGTCGGCAAGCATCTGTCCTGTCATATTGTCGCTGCCCTTTGCCTTAATGCCCGTGGAATATGACCGCAGCAGCAGTATTTTCGGGTGCTCCTTGTCCTTTGCCCGCTCCACAGACTGCTCGACTTTTTCCCTGACTGCCTCGCCGTTTTCGGAGTAAAGGTCGCTTCTTCCCGTAATGTCCGTGCAGATTTTCAGCATGGACAGATAATCATCGAAATTCTCCACATCAAAATAAGCCGCCGTTATCCCCGATGAATCCAGCGTTTCCTCCAGCTTCACCTGATTGGCAATAGTACCCGACAGGATAACAAAATCAACTCCGTCCGCAATAAGCCCCTCAACGGAGGGATTTTTCACATCTCCGTAATTCTTCACATCTTCGGGAATATCAAGGGTGTGCCCGTCGTAGGCGTCGTTGGTGATACCGAAAAGCTCACCTCCCGACAGCTGCCATATCTCCGCCAGACTGCCCGACAGAACGGCGGTCTTTTCAAAGCTTTTCACTTCCACCGTCCTGTCCTGCGAATCGGTGAAGGTGTAAACGGTGCTGCCGCCGTCGGTTTTTGCGCAGCCTGTCAGCAGCAAAGCCGCCGTTATTATGGGAATTATCAGTTTTTTCATATAAATGCTTCCTTTTTTACTTTATTGAATATTGCCGCAGCCAACGCCCTGTGACCGCTCCTGTCCAGATGCTCACGGTCGGCAACGGAGGGCGACGCATAATCCGACGCCGCCAGAAATTCGCAGCCCGTACTCTCCGCCAGTTTGGAATACGCCGAACGCAGCTCCCTTGACAGCTTCACCGAGTCCTCATCAAACTCCTCATCAAAGCCCTTTTCTCCCACACCGCTTGCCAGATGAATGGGAGATATGAGCAGTATCTTTGCACGGCTGCTGTATTCCCGCACCTGACCGATAAGCTTTTTCAGCCCATCGGTGATGGTCGAGGGAGTGTTTCCGAAATAGCTTTTGCAGTCGTTTGTCCCCAGCATAATTATGACCGCCTCGGGGGAATAGCTTTTCAGCAGCTTTGGCAGAGCGTCGCTGCCCCTTCTTCCGGGACGGTATCTGTCCTCAAAATCGGTAGTCCGTCCGCACAGTCCCTCCTCGTCAACACGGATACCGAAGGGCAGCAGCTCACGGCTGAGGATACCCGTCCAGCGTTCACCGAGGTCGTAGCGCAGCTTGTTTTCGGGATCGTAGCCGTAGGTATTGGAATCTCCGAAGCATAACAGGTCTTTCATATTATCTCCCCCTAGTGGTTTTCTCTGTAATTGCAGTATATCACAAGATCTGCTATAAGTCAAATTCATATTTTCTATATTTTGATATAAATTTTATCTATAATGCCAATTGACAGCTATTGGGAAATCTTATATAATTATCTCACATAGGAGGAATACGGAAAATGACGCTTCAACAGATAAAATACGTAATAACCATCGCAGATACGGGATCTATGAACAGGTCGGCAAAGCTGCTCTTCGTTTCCCAGCCGTCCCTGACAAGCGCAGTCCGTGAGCTGGAAAGGGAGATAGGCATAACCATCTTCCTGAGGACAAGCAAGGGAGTTGTCCCCACAAACGAAGGCTCGGATTTCATCATCAGGGCAAGGCAGATATATCAGCAGTATGAGCTTCTGACGGAAAAATACGCTTCATCGGGCAGCCATAAGCGCAGATTCAGCGTTTCCGCACAGCACTACTCCTTTGCGGTAAAGGCGTTCGTGGAAACGGTCAAGCGGTTTGACACCCTGAATTTCGATTTTGCCATCAGGGAAACCAAAACTCTGGAGGTAATCTCCGACGTGGGAAATCTCAGAAGCGAGATAGGCATACTTTACAAATGCAGCTACAACCGCAAGATAATCGAAAAGCTGCTGAACGACAACGAGCTGGAATTCTGCCCCCTCATAAACTGCCCCGCCTACGTCTACCTCTGGAAGGGTCACCCGCTGGCAAAGGAACCGTCCATCTCCTCGGAACAGCTTCTGGATTACCCTCGGCTTTCCTTTGAACAGGGCAGCGAAAGCTCCGTTTATCTTGCGGAGGAGATACTCAGCGAGAACGACTGCCCCCGAACCATCACCTGCACCGACCGTGCCACCCAGCTAAATCTTATGGTCGGTCTGAACGGCTACACCCTCTGCTCGGGCATCATCTGCGAGGAACTCAACGGCTCGGATTACGCCGCCGTCCCCTTCCGTGAGGACGAAAACAACCGCAATGTCGTCATGGAGATAGGCTACATAATAAAGAAAAACAGCCGCCTGAGCGACATTGCCGAGGAATACATCAGAGAGATGAAAAGCTACCTTTCCGATTAGTGTTGAATGTTGAGTGTTGAAAGTTGAATTAATGGCATAACTCAACACTCAACACTAAAAAAGTTCCCCCGCCTTGCGGCAGGGGGAGATGAAAGCTTAACGGTGTACCTTTTTCAGTGACTTTACCTTGTACATTTCCTCGTCAGCCCGACGGACTATTTCTTCGTAACCCTCAAGGCTTTCGGGAACGCCCGTAAAATATCCGCAGCTGCAGCCCACCTTGTAGGGCAGCCCGCTTGCCAGATTGTACTCCGAAAGCAGCTTTTCCACATGCAAAATGCACTTGCTGACTTCTTCGCCGCTTGTTTCGGGCAGGATAATGCAGTATTCATCGCCGCCCGTCCTTACGCATACCGCATCATTGGGCATACAGATACTCAGCGCATGAGCGGTCTGCATAATAGCATTGTCCCCCGCCTCGTGTCCGTAAAGGTCGTTGATGGGCTTCAGGCTGTCGATGTCTGCGCAGACTACCGTTACAGGCTTTTTCAGGCGCATTGCCTCATCGATCATGGGAGCGGCAAGCTTTTCCATTCCGCGGCGGTTGTAAAGTCCCGTCAGCGGGTCACGTATGTAAAGATTTTCCAGCTTGATAACAACGTCCTCCAGCTCGTTTTTCATATAAAAGCTGCCCGCATTGTTGGAAATTGCCATGGTCCATGTGGAAAACAGATCGCCGGCTACATAATCGCCGAATTCATCGGGCGGCTCATATGCAATATATCCGAGGAAAAGATCATCGAAATACAGCGGAGAAAATGCAAAGCACACAGCCTTGTCCTCTCCCAAAATATTGACGGGAACAAGCCTTTCGACGGGAAATTCCGTCCTTACGGGGACATCATGCTTATACTGCAGCATGGAGATCATGGTGTCTGTCAGTCCGCTGCAGCTTATGCCTGCACTGTCCTCCCCTGCGTTTCCCGAAAACTCCTCCACGTCCTTGCAGATACAGATAAACACACGCCCCAGCCTGAAAAGCTTGGCAATAGGCGCAGCACCCGCATAAAGCTCCTCTGAGGTCCTGACGGCGGGAAACTTTGTATTCATAACGATAAGGTCGCTGTTAAACTGCTTGTATTCGTTGATGATACCATAGTTGGAATCGTAGAAGCCCTCTTCCGATTTTACCTCGGGGCAGCCGCAGGAATGATGCTGTATCAGCTTGGAATTTACGCTGACAGCCTGCTCGTACTTCACACCGTCCCAGCCGTCGGCGATAATATCCACCGCCATAACGCCCGCACCGTCGAAATCCCTCTGAGCGGTGGTCAATGTGGGCTTGTACGCTTCGCAGTCCTTTATGCCGTCAAAGCCCGTCACGGCAATATCCTCAGGAATACGCAGCCCGTGAGATTTCAGACAGTCCATACAGAAAAACGCCATAGTGTCGCTGGCGCAAACGATAGCCTGGGGAAGCTCCTCCGCCTTTAAGAATTGCTCTGTGCAGTCGGCGGCGGCTCTCCAGAATTTTCCGTATGCTATCCTGTCCTCTTCAATGGGGATATTGTGCGCCGTCAGCACTTTTTTGTATGCGGCAAGACGTTCCTCCGTCTGTAAATTTCCCGGAAATCCGCCGATAAAATTTATCTTGGTAAAACCATGCTCCGTAACCAGATGCTCCACTACAAATTCCATAGCCGTCTTGTCGCTGAGCACCACATTATGGTCAAAGGTATGGCCGTCATCATTTACATTGACAACAGGGATACCCCTCTCGGCAGCCCTGCTTCTCAGGTCATCAAGCGTCCGTTCATTTACGATAGACTCACCCAGCACAATGATGCCGTCAACAAGGTCGTAGTTCAGCAGGTTAAATATCTCCGACTCGCCCCGTATGATACTGTCAGCCAGCACACGGTCGGAGTTCAGATCGGGACGTGTCAGCAGCGAAGCAAAGATCAGCAGATTAATATCCCGCTCTGCACATCGTCTGCGGGCTGCTGCGGCTACCTTTGTTTCATATTCTATATTAAAGCCCGTAACGAAAAGAGCTATGGTTTTGCGTTTCATTTTAATTTCCTCCCGAACCGTCGGCTTGCGAAAACGTTTACGTCGATATATTCAAATCATCAATAAATATCACAACATTATTTGTGCAATATCATTATAACATATCGCCCAAAAGATTTCAAGACCTATCGCCGATAAGTCTGATTATTTTTCCTGACAATTTATAGGATATTTTATGAAAAGTAAGTGAAATCCCTTGATTAACAGGGAAAAAAGTGGTATACTTTCACTTGACGAAAACCATTTTTTTGAAAGGAACTGAGTAAATTGAAACAAACAAAGCTTATCCCCATCACCCTGCTGACGGGCTATCTCGGCGCAGGAAAGACCACTCTTATCAACCACGTCCTCGGCAATCAGGAGGGCTACAAGGTCGCTGTTATCGTTAACGACATCGGCGAGATAAATATCGACGCAGAGCTTATCCAGAAGGGCGGCGCAGTAACGCAGAAGGACGACAACCTTGTCCCCCTGTCCAACGGCTGTATCTGCTGCACGCTTAAGGTTGACCTGATGAACCAGATAACCGAGCTTATCAAAACGGGACGGTTCGACTACATTCTTATTGAAGCCAGCGGCATCTGCGAGCCTATGCCAATCGCACAGTCCATTGCAGTGCTGGAGAGCAAGGCGGACAAGCGTTACCCCGCTATCTGCCGTCTTGACAATATCGTTACCGTTGTTGACGCACTGAGAATGGCTACCGAATTCGGCTGCGGCGACGCACTTCTCAGCGAGGACGTTGACGAGGAGGACATCGAAAACCTGCTCATTCAGCAGATAGAATTCTGCTCCACCATTATCCTTAACAAGACCGACAAGGTGGACGCCGAACAGCTTGGCAGAGTAAAGGCTATGATACGTACTCTCCAGCCCAAGGCACGCATTATCGAATCCAGCTTCGGAAAGGTGGCTGTTTCGGATATTCTGGACACTAAGGCATACAATTTCGAGGAAGCGGTAGTTTCCGCAGGCTGGGCACAGGCTTACGAAAACGGTGCCGACGAGGGCGAACACGAGCATCATCACCACCACGACCATGACGACGATGACGAGCATGAGCATCATCACCACGACCATGACGACGACGAGCATGAGGATCATTCTCATTGCGACCACGAACACGGCGTATGCCACTGCCACCATCACCATGGCGAGGGCGAAGCTGAGGAATACGGCATAGGCACCTTCGTATACAGACGCAGACGTCCCTTTGACGAGGAAAAGTTCCATGAATGGGCTTCTCATTGGCAGAGAAACATTATCCGCTGCAAGGGAATGCTCTGGTTCTCCAACAGCCCCGACGAGGCTTACGTTTTCGAGCAGGCGGGCGTTCAGATAACCGCAACAATGTCGGGCAAATGGTTTGCAGCCGCCCCCGAAGCCGACAGAAAGAAGCTGCTTAAGCAGTACCCCGAAATTGCCGCCGACTGGGACGAAAAGTACGGCGACCGTGAGATAAAGCTTGTTTTCATCGGTCAGAAGATGGACAGAGAAGCAATAGAAAAGCAGCTTGACGCTTGCCTTGCGGAATAAAAACAGAAGAAGGATGTTCCCCCGAAAAAACGGAGGAACACCCTTTTATTATTCTTCGGTATAAATGTACTCTGCGCCCTCAAATGCGCCGCTAATTTCCATGGGATAGCTTTTCACGGGCTTTTGCGTCAATTGCGGGGCTGTTTTCGGGGAACGGCACAAACTCGGTCAAACCGTCCTTTGTGTGTCGGACAAGCTTTATCATGGACAGATGAAACGGCTCACTTACCGTATTATCCAGCGAAAGATATGCGTATTCATCGGGGGATTTTCCGTAGAAAACACCGTTGCCGTCCGACGAACGGGGAGCGTTTTCGGGGAGTTCGCCAAGGCTTTCTATCCTTACGGTTTGGCGGTCCTCCGGCAGCTTTTCTATGTAATTCATCATGCCCGTTTCAAGGTCGAAGAGGTAGTAAACCGTCCTGTGCGCTTCATAGCCCGTGGCGGAACACCAAAGCCTAAGCTGTTCGCCGCCGTCGATCTCCTCGTAAAATGCGCCCATAGACAGACCGTTCCATGATGGTCCGCCTATCTCAAAGGGTATCTTATCCTTGACAGCTTCAAAGCTTGCGCCGATATTTGCCGCCCATAAAACGGAGCTGTCGCTGCAAAGGTACATACCGTCCATTCCGTCGGTGAAAAGATACTCAAAAGGCGTTGCATACAGAAGATAGGGAAATTCCGAGCCGAAATATACGCTTTCGAGAAATTCGGTAGATGCGGGTACAACGGGAATACTGAGCGGTACATCTGCCAAATTTTCGGCAGCCGTATCTTCCGATTTCGGCGAATTATCCGAGCAAAGTATCACTACCGAAACGACTGCCGCCAGAGCACAAAAAACAGTTATCCAAAGAGCGGGCTTTTTGAAGCTCAGAACGTTTTTTATCCGCTTTTCGGTGGGACTTTCGGAAAATCCCGCCGTGAATCTCACCGCCTTTTTCGGCGCGGCGGCAAGGAGTGCTTCGGAATAATCCGCCCTTTCGGAACGTGTCATCTTACCCGTCACAGCCTCGTCGCAGGACATTTCCATATCCCGTTCGCAAAGGGAAAAGCACAGCCACACAACGGGATTGAACCAATGTATGCACAGAGCAAGATATATAACGATCTTCGCAATATGGTCAAGCCGCCTTATGTGATATTTTTCGTGGAGAATGATAGGCTTTCGGCGGTTTTCAGGCAAATTTTCGGGGATATAGATCCTCGGCTTTATGATACCGAAAATAAACGGCGTCCCGATATTGTCCGATATGAAAATGTTGTCCTCAAGGCAAACGGCAGTTCTCAGCCGCCTTTTCAGCCCGAAATATGATACCATAAAACGGACGGTCATCACCAAAACGCCCAGAAGCCATACCGCCGACAGATTTTCAAGCATTATCTCCGAGGTCTTGTATTCGGGGATATTTTCGCTTGTGTATATGGAAATTTCCATATTCTTACTAATTCCCGCAGACAACGGAGCGGCGCTGTTTGCGTTCTGATCTGCATATGGTTCTATGTGAATATTTACGGGAGTGATGGGGCTTATCTCCGAAGTCGGCAGCGGCAGCGAAAAGGGCACAAGCAGCCTGACAAAAACCGCCGCCCACAGCAGATAGGAAAACACCCTCGGAGCAGGCTTCAGCAATGCCCGCAGAACAAGAACTATCGCCCCGACAAGACAGGCGGTGATGCTCATTCCAATGATTTTCAGAAAAAACTCTGTCATTTCAGCCCTCCTTTCGGTATTCGTCGATCATCCTTTGTATTTCGTCAAGCTCCCTGCCGCCGAGGGTTTTTCTCTCGGCAAATGCGGCGATAAAACGGGGCAGCGAGCCGCCGTAGCTTTCGTTGATAAGTTCCTCGCCCTTTCGCAGAGCAAGGTCCGCCTTTGTCAGCAGGACGGTCACTCTGCCGTTTTCGTTTTTGAAGATACCCTTTTCGCAAAGGCGGCGGAGCATTGTGTAGGTGGTGGATTTTTTCCATTGAAGCTCCTTTTCGCAAAGCTTCACCAGCTCCCCCGAGGGGATATTCTCGTTTTCCCAGATTATCTCCGCAAATTTTGCTTCCATTTCTCCAAGCTTTATTTCGGACATTTTACTACCTCTTTTCCGATTGGTTTAATAGCATTAGACCTTTAAATTTAGTTTAACACAATTAAACCGATTTGTCAAGAGAAATTCCGCATTAAACTCAGCATTTCCACCGAAAAATTATTTTTCAAAACCCCTTGCAATTTGCAGAGAAGTGTGGTATAATACTAGTAAGTATTTATATGAACATATTTCGGAGGAATAAAAAATGAGTATAATTGAAATTATAGGCGGAGTTCTTCTGCTTATTGCAAGCCTTTTCATTATTATCGTGACTCTTATGCAGAGCCAGAAGCAGCAGGGTATGACATCTGCTATCACAGGCGCTGAGAACGACAGCTTCTACGGCAAGAACAGCGGCAACACAAGAGAAGCCGCTCTTGAAAGACTTACCAAGGTATGCGCTGTTATCTTCTTTATAGTAACGCTGGTGGTAAATTTCCTGCCGATAATCGAAAAGCACATTGCAAAGTAATCGGAAAAACAGAAAGCTCCGTGTATGCCGTCCGGCAGACAGGGAGCTTTTTTTGAACGGAGAATCAAGATGAATGAGTACAAGAAAAATCTGAAAAATGTCCTGAAAACGGTGGAGCAAAGCACTGTTCTCCCCGCCGCAAAAATACGCCTGCACGTTTCGGGCGAGGAAGAATCCCCCGTCGGACTTTGCGCAAGCAAGCTATCGGGAACGCCCTATATCCCCCATAACGAGCAAGCCCCCGAAAATCTCGTGCTTCTGGCGCAGATTGATCTGTCCGAGCTGGGTGGCTTCGGCGGTCTGCCGAAAAAGGGGCTGCTGCAATTCTTCATTGCCGATGATGACACCTACGGTCTTACGGAGGACGGCGGATATGCGGTGAGGTACTATCCGACCGTTGACGAAACCGTCACCGAAGAGGAATGTTCCGACAAATACTGCCCCGACATAAGCGAGAATTTCCCCGTTCAGATGGAATATGCCGTGACCTTTGAAAAGTCGGAGGAGCCTATGTCGGTTTACGACTATCGGTTCGGGGAGCTGTTTGCGAAGGCGTATAACAAGGCGTTTCCCGACAAGCATATAGACAGCGTTTACGACCTGTCCGACGAGGATATGGAGTTTCTTTTCGCCGACGATGACACCGACGAAGCCGTCCCCGCCGAACACAAGCTGCTTGGCTACCCAATTTTTGCACAGGACGACCCCCGCATTGACGGTAACGAAAAGTACGACCGACTGCTGCTGCGTATCGACTGCGACATGAGCGAATATATTATGTGGGGCGACGGCGGAGGAGCAAATTTCTTTATCTCCTCGGAAAATCTGAAAAAGGCGGATTTTTCGGATATACTGTATACGTGGGATTGCTTCTGAGAATAGGAGGGAGTTTATATGAAAGAAAAACTCAATTACCGTGAAATATACAAAAAGCGAATTCTCTGCATTTTAAAGCAGAACGACAAAAAGTGCGTTCCCTACAAGACCCTTTACGCAAAATGCAAGGGCAAAAAGCCCCGCCCCGACGAATTCAAGGCGGCTGTCCGTGAGATGAAGGAGTCGGGCGAGATTTTCGAGAGGAAGGACGGCTTTGTTATCTGTGCGTCCTACGGGATATTTACAGCAACCGTTGCCAGAGTCGCAAAGACCTTCGGCTTTATCACCCGTCAGGAGGACAATGTGGAAATATTTGTCCCCGGAAAATTTTTGAAGGGCGCAATGCCAAATGACGTGGTCCTTGCAAGGCTTATCCCACAGCGGGGAGAAAGTCCCGAGGGCGAGGTCATTAAGATAATTCAGGAGAATTTCTCACGGTTCACGGGAACGGTCATCTGCGAGTTCGGACACTTTTATGTCCAGCCCGACAGTCTGACAAAGGAACCGCTGCCCGTGGCAAAATCGGACGTTACCTGCCACGAGGGCGACAAGGTGCTTGCGGAGGTTTACAGGCGGGGCGAACGCCATTCGGAACATTCCGTAAGAGTGGTCATGAGCTTCGGCTCGGCGGAAAATGCCACAGCGTCCGCAAAAGCTGTGCTTATGCTCAACGGCGTTGAAACGGAATTTCCCTCAGAGGTCATGGACGAAGCCAAGAGAGCCGAAAAATTGGGCATTCCCAAGGGCGAAACGGATAAGCGCCTTGACCTGAGAGAGCTGCCTATCTTCACCATTGACGGTGCGGACACCAAGGACATCGACGACGCTGTTTACGTTAAGGAGATAGAGGACGGCTTTGAGCTGAGCGTCCATATCGCAGACGTTTCCTTCTATGTCAAGCCGAAAACCGCCCTTGACAACGACGCATTCCAAAGGGGAACGTCCATCTATTACGCAGATAAGGTCATTCCCATGCTGCCAAAGGAGCTGTCAAACGGCATTTGTTCCCTCAATCCCCAGGAGGACAGACTGGCATTTTCCTGCATTATGCAGCTGGACAGCGAGGGAAATCTCAAAAAATGGAAATTCTCGAAATCCGTTATCCGCTCCCGTGTAAAGGGCGTTTATTCGGAGATAAACCGCATTTTAAAGGGCGATGTTTCCGACGAGCTTCGGGAAAAATACGCCGAGGTTTGGGACGTTATCCCCATTATGAAAAAGCTTGCGGACATTCTCACCGCCAACAAGCTGAAACGTGGTGCGCCCCAGCTTGACACCCCCGAATGTAAGCTTATCCTCGACGATAACGACCGCTGTATCGACGTTAAACGCCGTGAGCGGGGCGAAGCCGAGCTTATTATCGAAGAGTTTATGCTCATGGCAAACACCTGTGCCGCAAAGACCGCAAAGGAGCGTCAGGTGCCGTTCGTTTACCGTGTCCACGAGGACCCAAGTCCCCAGAAGATAGCCGATTTAAAGGAAGCCTGCGACAGGCTGAATCTTACAATGCCGCAGTTTAGCGAGGTAAAGCCCGTTCATCTTGCCGAACTGCTGAGAAGTGTTGAAAATTCGGAGATAAAGCCCGTTATTAACAATATGGTTCTCCGTTCAATGGCAAAGGCGAAATATTCCGATGAACCGCTGGGACATTTCGGGCTTGTTCTCGAAGATTATGCGCATTTTACGTCACCTATCAGGCGTTATCCCGACCTTGCTATCCACCGTATTCTCACGGACGTTTGCTATAATAAGATGGAAGGCAAGCTTGTGAAGAAGCGTTACGAGGGCTTTGCAAAGGCGGCTTCGGAGCAATCCTCAAACTGTGAGCTGACCGCTATGCGTGTTGAGCGTGAATGTGAGGACTGCTACATGGCTGAGTATATGCAGGCGCATCTGGGCGAGGAATTTGACGCTATCATCAGCGGAATGACCGATTACGGCTTCTATGCGGAGCTTGACAACACCGTTGAGGGACTTGTAAAGCTGGAAACTCTCGGTCAGGGCTATGAATTTGACGGAATGTTCAGCATTACAAAGGACGGAAAGCCCGTTTACAAGGTGGGCGGAAAGGTCCGTGTAAAGTGCGTTAAGGCGTCCGTTTCGTCGGGACAGGTGGATTTTGAGGTTGCGGATAAAGCCGAATAAATCCGAACTGTTAGCCGCTTATTAAGTAAAAATATATGTATCAGAAAAATGCACAAGCCTTGCAACCTGAAATTGTAAGGTTTGTGCATAAAATATCTTGACATTTGCGCTCTTTCGGGATAGAATAGAACAATCATCGAATTGTTTACGGAGGAACGCTTATGGTCAGAGATATGACGGAGGGAAAACCCCTTTCACTTATTCTGCAATTTTGTATCCCAATGCTTGTGGGAAATCTTTTCCAGCAGCTTTATAATATGGTGGACAGCGTTGTTGTGGGACGCTTTGTGGGGCAGGACGCACTTGCGGCGGTCGGCTCAACGGGCTCCATAAGCTTCCTTGTTATCGGCTTTGTGACGGGCTGCACCAGCGGCTTTGCAATTCCCGTTGCGCAGACCTTCGGTGCGGGGGATTACGTGGGAATGAGAAAGCACGTCGCCAATTCAATGTACCTTTCTATCCTCATTTCGGTACTGCTGACAACCCTCACAATGATCTTCACCCGTCCCCTTCTTGAGCTGATGAACACCCCCGAAAACATCATTGACTCCGCCTACGACTACATTATCGTTATCTTCGGCGGAATTGCAGTGACAATGCTTTACAATATCCTAGCATCCGTTTTAAGGGCTTTGGGGGACAGCAAAACGCCCCTTCTCTTCCTTGCGGTGGCGTCGGTGCTGAATATTATCCTCGATTTGCTGTTTGTTATCGGCTTTAAGCTGGAATGTCTGGGCGTGGGCTTTGCAACGGTCATTGCACAGGCAATTTCGGCGGTGCTTTGCCTTGTCTACATAAAAAAGCGTTATCCCATTCTGACCTTTACAAAGGACGAGCTTCGGGCGGACAAGACCTGTTCGGGCAGACTGCTTTCTGTGGGACTGCCCATGGCGTTTCAGTTCTCCATAACGGCGGTCGGCTCCATAATTTTGCAGACGGCGGTAAACTCTCTCGGTTCGGGGATAGTTGCGGCAGTCACCATTGCCAACAAGATACAGATGATAGTCACCCAGCCCATGGAAACAATGGGCGTTACCCTTGCGACCTACGGCGGACAGAACTTAGGCGCAGGACGCATTGACCGAGTTAAAAAGGGCATCTCCCAAAGCCTTATCGTCATTCTGATATACAGCTTAGCGGCATTTGCGGTTGTGACGCTTCTGGGCGAATATATTGCAATGCTGTTCATCAAGCCCGAGGAAATGGCAGTTATGGGCGAGGTTAAGCAGTTCCTTTTCTGCAACGGAATGTTTTATCCCATACTTGCAATTCTTTTCGTGCTGCGGAATTCCTTGCAGGGACTGGGCTTTGGGCTTCTGCCTATGATGGCAGGCGTATGCGAGCTTGTTGCAAGGACGGCTATCGCTTTCATGCTGGTGGGCACTTTTGGTTACACGGCTATCTGCTTTGCAAGCCCCGCCGCTTGGGTGGCTGCGGACATTCTCCTTGCTGTCATCTACTTTATAAAGATGAAGGAACTGACCTTGAAATTTAAGAAGGCATAAAGAAACACGGTGCGTTTCATAGCGAAATGCACCGTGCTTTTTTATAGCGACTTTAAAAAATCCTCACCGAAGCAGCTCATTTCCTCCTCGGTCAGCTTGTCCGACGCCTTTTTAAATGCGAGAATGTCGATGAACGCCACCGTTTCAACCGCCATCAGCAGAAGCGCCCCCGCAAAGAAGAATATCTCCAACATGACCGTCCCGAACAGGATAATGCAAAGTATCATCAGCACCCAGATTATCAGGAAATACTGCACCCTGTAAAGCATGGTGATGATTATCTCCGTAATGCTCATGGGCGTTTCGACGAACACCCTGCATGCCGCAGCGAAAATTATCAGTGCGGCGCAGAAGGAAATGCACGCCACCATGGGGTAAACAAGATAGGTCATTCCCGTCTTTTCCGAGGCATATATCCCCGCAGCCTGCAAAAAAATCAGCAGCTGAATGGGGAAATATTTCATCATACGCATATTTGCCATAAGCTCCGAAAAGAACCGCTTAACCAGCCCGTCATGAACATCAAAACGCTTGAAAATAACGTCCTTCCCGATGACAAACGCCGCTGTCAGCGAGGGAATTGCCAGTATGGAGGCGGTCAGATACATGGTCCCGAAGCAGCAAATGCTCAGGAAAAACACCAGATGTATCATTGACATAATTGTGCTGAGGTCGAGTTTTTTCTTCATTGGCAGATCACATCTTTACAGAACCTGCAAGGCCGTTGTAGATATACTTCTGCAGGAAGATGAACACTATCATAATAGGCACCATACCGATGATTATCGCCGCAGAAACTATCTCAAAGGGCGTTGCCATTGAGCCGAAGAACTTGTACAGAGCGACTGTGAAGGTCTGAACATCTCTGTTCAGGTACAGGTTCGGGATATAGAAGTCGTTGTAAAGACCGATACCGTTAATGATGACCAGCGTTGTGCAGGCGGGCTTCATCAGGGGGAATATTATCATAAAGAAGGTTCGGAAATAACCTGCTCCGTCGATATATGCAGCCTCGTCCAGCTCCTTTGAGATACTGTCAAGCTGATTGAGCATAATGTAAATTCCCACGATGCCGACGCCTGCGTAAAGGATAATAACACTCCACATAGTATTGATGAGCTTTACAGCGTACATCATACGGAAGATAAGCGTCTGAGTTGCAACGACGGGGATAAACATTGTCAGGGTAAACAGCAGCTTAACGACCTTTTTGCCCATAAAGTCAAAGCGGTGGAGGACGTAAGCGACCATTGAGGTGAATGTTACCTGCAATGTCAGGGAGATGACCAGGATTATCGCCGTGTTGACAAATGCCTGACCCAGCTTGCCGACCTTTATGGCATACACGAAGTTATAGGTGTTGAGGAAGCTTGCAGGCGGTTCAAGGACGCTTGTGGCGGAGTATTCCGCACCTGTCTTAAATGCCATAAATATCAGCGGGATAAGCGGGATAATTACAAAGAGGCTTGCGATTATCAGGAAAACATATCTTATGATCTTATATGCAAGAGATTCTTTTACCATATGCTCAGTCCTCCCTTACAAACAGCTTCTGCAGACCTACCGCCAGCAGAACGATAACAAATACCATTACCGACAGCGCAGCCGCAAAGCCAACCTTGTTGTCGCCCATTGCCTGCTGTATCATAATAACGGGAGTCAGCGTACCGTTGCTTCCGTTGAGCATGATGTAGGGTATTTCGAAAACCTGAATAGAACCCGAAACGCTCAGCAGGATATTGATAAACAGCACCTTTCTGATATAAGGCACAGATATGTAGCGTATCTCCTGCATCTTGTTGCAGCCGTCAAGGATAGCCGCTTCGTAAACCTCCGTGGGTATGGACTGCAATGCGCCGAAGAACATAATAAAGTTCATTCCGTAATATCGCCAGATACTGATAGAGGCGATAGCGGGATTTACTATCTGAAGGTCCTGCAGCCACTTATGCTGGAGGGCGTCCAGACCAAGTGCGCCGAGGATAGTATTGAGTGTACCTGCGTTGTTGAAGAAGATGATGAAGATCGTGGAGATGATAACACCGTTAAGAAGATAAGGGATAATAAGGATACCCTTAAACAAGTTCAGTCCTCTGAATTTTCCGTTTACGACGATGGCGAGGAAAAACGCAAATATCAGCTGCGGTATAGCTGCAAGGAAATACCAGCCGCAGTTTTTGAACATTGCGATATACTCAGGATTGGTAAACAGCTTTCGGTAATTCCTTATGCCGATAAATTCAATATCGCCGAAGCCCTTCCAGTTGGTAAAGCTGAGGACGAAGTTGCCGATTATGGGAACATAAGAAAATATCAGCAAGTGCAAAAGAGGAATTACCAGAAAAACGAAAATAAATATTGATCTGCCTTTACTTTTCATTAAATCACCTGCGTATTCAGTGTGAGATGCGGCGACATTCGCAAAACCATTTATGTACGGTTTCGGAATGCCGCCGCATATTATCACATTATTCTTTTTATAAAGCGGTTATCAGCCAACCAGGCTGTCGTCCCACTTAACGCCGAGATCCTCTCTTGCCTGAACATAAGCCTTGTTCTGAGCCTCAACCTGAGCATCATAAGCAGCCCAGTCGGGATCCTTGGTAACGTCGATAACGTCAAAGAGGTTTCCTGCGTACTTATAGTCCTCAAGCAGACCTGCTTCTGTCAGAACGTTTTCGTTGTTCATGGAGTTAGCATTTGTAGCGAATGCGAACAGGGGCTTGCAGGTACCTGCCTCAACAGCCTCGTCAATGAGCTTGTACAGCTCGGGAACTACGGGAGTAACACCCTTCTTCATTGCGATATATCCGCTGTCAGCAAGATACTGAGGGCTTTCGGAGATGTACTCGATGAAGAGTCTTGCGCCGTCCTTATTGTCGGAGCCCTTGTTGATAGCATAGCTGTCAGCAGCTGCTGCCATTACATACTGACCGTTGCCGAAGTCGGGAGCGGGAGCAAACTTGATGACGGAAGGATCTGTTCCCTCGGGGCAGCGGCCCTGGATCTGAGGAACTACCCATGCGCCGAAGAGCATCATAGCAGCCTTGCCGTTTCCTACAACGTCCATTGCAACACCGAAGTCTGTGTAGATGTCAGCCTCAAAGAAGCCCTTGGACTTCCACTCGGTGTACATCTTAATGGTCTGTCCCATAGGCTCGGAGGGGCTGAAGGGAGTATCGCTCTTGAGCATGGACTGATAAGCGTCGTTTCTGCCTGCTACATAGTTAGCAAAGTCGGGCAGAGTAGCCATAGGCCAGTTCTCAACTCTGTGCAGAGCGATGGGGTCAATGCCCAGCTCACGGAGCTTTGTGCAGAGGTCCTCAAACTCAGCCTTTGTTGTGGGGATCTTGTCATAGCCTGCCAGCTTGATAGTTTCCTCGTTGTAAACAACAGCGTTGTTGTAGGTCTTTGCGGGCATAAGAGCGTAGATGTACTGTCCGTCATTATACATAGTTGCAGCATAATCGCCGTAGTACTCCTTAGCCTCGTCAAGAGTGCAGTAAGGCTCAGCGTACTGCTGCCATTCCTCGATCTTCCAGTTGGGAGATGTGTAGATGTCGATAGAGGGGTCTGCTGTCTGGAGCAGGGGACGGATATCATCTTCGGTAGAGTTTACCTGCAGGTCAATGTGGATACCGTAATCCTTCTCGAACTGCTCTGCCAGATGCTTCAGATAAGCATAGCTTTCATCACGGTAGGTGTTACCGTTTTCGTCCTTCTTTTCCTCACCGAGAACTCTGTTTCCGCCATGAGTATAAAGGGTAACGGTTGTGCCCTTGAGAGCTGCTGCGTCGATCTCGGAAATGGTCTTTAAAACCTTTCCGCTGTCGCCCGAGCCGCCGTTGTCGGAAGTACCTCCGTTGCCTCCGCAGCCGCTGAGAGCGGTGGAAGCAAGTGCCATACTCATAGCCAGTGCCATGACCTTCTTGTTGTTCATAATTTTTTCCTCCTTAAATCACTGCTGCTCTTAAATGCTGATTTTTTATGCGGACATTAAGTGCAGAAACGAATAAAAACCGCAAAAAAGATTTTTATTCCTCACATATTATTAAACAATATTTTTACCGAAAAATCAAGTGTTTTTATGTTATTCATAAAAATATCTGCTTTTTTCACAAAGTTATCACAGATAAATCGTTAAAACCAACAACAATGTCAATAAAAATTAACACATTTGAACGAATATCATCATTTTCAACAAATTGGTACAGCTAAATTTTTCCATTTTACGAAAACGATTAAGCCGATATGTTTTTCCGAAAATAACCGATTGATTTTTGAGTGAAAATGTGGTATAATCGACTTATAAATTAGATTGGAGTACAGAAAAATGCCATTTTCAATGAAAACCATAGACTTTCTCACCGAAAACCGCATAAATGACAGCAAAGCGTGGTTCGAGGAGCATAAAGCCGAATACAAAAAGCTGGTGACAGAGCCGTTCTGCGAAATAATAGAGAAGCTCTCCCCCGTCCTTGCGGAGATAGATGACGAAATAGTCTGCTCACCCCGCTGCATTTCCCGAATTTACAGGGACGTTCGCTTTTCCAATGACAAATCCCTGTTCCGTGACAGTATGTGGTGCTCCTTCCGCCATCCCAGACAGCCCCGTGAGCCCATGCCCGAGCTGTATTTTGCCATCTCCCCCGACGGCTTTGAGTTCGGCTGTGGCTTTTACTGTGCGGGAACGGCAAATATGGAGGCAATGCGCTCCCTTATCCTTTCGGGCGACAAAAGCTTCAGGGCGGCGCAAAAGGCTTACCGTTCGCAGGACAGGCTTGTTATGGGCGGCGACAGCTACAAAAAGAGCCGTTTCCCCGACCAACCCGAGGACGTCCGTGAGTGGCTGGACAGAAAGAACATCTACTTTAACTGCGGCACCAATGACCCCGCAATAGTGTTCGGTGATGACCTTGCCGACTACATAGCCGAGGGCTTTAGGCAGTGTGCGCCTATCTTCCATTTCCTGATGAACGCCAGAAACAAAGCAATTGCGGAACGATAATATAAAAGGGAACGCCGTGCAAAACACAGCGTTCCCTGTTTTATTCCGTGAGAATACTTAGATTAATCTCAAACTCCGATTCGAGAGCGTTTTTCTTTTCAGCCTCATTTTTGTACTTGGCAACGCCCGCCGTCGCCTTGTTCAGCTGCTGCAAAGTACCCGCTCCGCCGACGCAGCCGCCGGGACACGCCATACCCTCCAGCAGATAGCCGTTGTACTTGCCCGCCTTCGCCAGCATAAGCAGCTTCTTGCACTCGGTCAGTCCCTGTGCGGAAGCTATTTTTATCTCCCTTTCGGGTTCAAGCTCCTTGATAGCATCGGCAACAGCCTGCGCAACTCCGCCCGATACGGCAAAGCCTCGTCCCGCAGCCGTTCCCTTGTTAAGGGGCGCATCGTCGGGCAGATCTGCAAAGTTTACTTCCTTTGCTTCAAACATTCCCATAAGCTCCTCAAAGGTCAGCACGAAATCCACATCGCTGCGGATAGTTCTTCTGCTTGCTTCAAGCTTTTTCGCCGAACAAGGTCCGATAAACGCTATCCGACAGCCGGGACGCTCCTTTTTAAGCAGTCTTGCGGTGAGTACCATAGGCGTCAGCGCCATTGATATGTATGGTGCTAAGTCGGGGAACAGCTTCTTCGCCATTACCGACCAGGACGGACAGCAGGAAGTCGCCATAAACGGCTGATGCTCGGGCACGTCCCTGATAAAGTCCCTTGCCTCCTCAATTGTGCAGAGGTCTGCTCCCACAGCCACCTCCACAACATCGGAAAATCCCAGAATCTTCATGGCAGCCGTAAGCCGTCCGGGTGTAGCGTTAGGACCAAACTGTCCCACAAAGGCGGGAGCAACTATCGCAACAACATTATCCCCCCGCTTGATGGAGTGGATAAGCTGGAATATCTGTCCCTTGTCGGAAATCGCTCCGAAGGGGCAGTTTACAATGCACATTCCGCAGGAAACGCACTTGTCATAGTCGATCTGCGCTCTGCCGTTTTCGTCGCTGCTGATAGCGTCCATACCGCAGGCAGATGCGCAGGGACGGGACATTTTGATGATGGAACCATAGGGGCAAACGTCCTTGCAGCGTCCGCATTTTATGCATTTATCCTGGTCGATGACGGACTTGCCGTTTTTTACGGTAATTGCTCCCTTGGGGCACACTTCCTTGCAGGGTCCCGCAAAGCAGCCCTGACAGCAGTCGGTAACATGATAATGGGTTTCGGGACAGCCGTGGCAGGCGAATTTTATAATATTTACCAGCGGCGGGTCGTAATATTTCTCGGCAATTGCGCTGTCGTCAACGCCGTCCGAAACCATTGAATACTTGTCGATAGTCCTGAGCGGCAGACCCATAGCAAGCCTTATCCGCTCGCCCACGACCGCTCTTTCCAGAAAAATCGTGTCACGATACCCCTGACCGTCGCCGGGGTAAATTTTGTAAGGCAGCTCGTCAACACGGGAATAATCCCCGCCCTCATAAGCCAGCCTTGCGACCTCCGTAAACACCTTTCGCCTGATGTCGATAACGGGAGAATAGATTTCTTTCATAAAAACACGCCCTTAGCAGCTGAGAATAAAATTCATAAAGTTAATTTCGGTAGTTGCTGTGCTCTTTACTCTGTTTTCAAGATCTACGTCTATCTCGATGGAAAACGCCTTGTCATTTCCCGTGATGGCATCGGTATAATAGTAACGATATTTGTAAATGGTGAGATCGTCCACCGTTTTTGTGACGGAATAGGGCTTTAATCCCAGAAGCTTCTCTGCTTCTGCGGCGCTCATACCAAACTGAACGGCAGACAGGTCAACAGCGGAATTCATCTTGCGTCCCCGCCAGTCATTCTGGAGAACGGAGAAGTCGTAGTAAGTGACCTTGCTTATCTTTCCGCCCGGATTTGTGGAAACAAACACAGCCCATTCGGGGAGGGTAATACCGCAGACTCTTACATCTGAATCGTCCTCAACGATATAGTTATACTGTGCGACCTTTTCCAGATAGGAAAACCTAGACTGCTCATAAAGGGTAACGCCCAGCTTTGTTTCGGCAATCTCAACGCTTCTTCCCAGCGCATCATCGGCTATCTTGTCGGCAGTGCGGCGTCCCTTGGAAGCGCCCAGCTGTGCGGCGATGAACATTCCGCCCAGAACGAGGATAATTATCAGCAGCGCAGCAAGCACAAGCTTTTTGCGAATGGCGGGGTTAGCGTGCTTGTCCTTTTTCCCCGATTTTTTCGGGGACTGCTTTTTGGCGGGCTTCACCTGTTTTTTCTCCGCAGGCTTTATTTCATCGGCAGGAGCATCGTCAAACATATCATATTCCTTTATCTCATTCCCGCAATTGGGACAGAGTGCTGTATTTTCGGGCAGCAGTTCGCCGCATTTCGGACAATTCAAGGCTATTCCTCCTTAAATGCAATATATATGTATATTATACCACACCGACCTTATTATGTCAAATAAAACTTTTCTCTTAATGTAAAAAGCGGAGTTTTTAGTGTTGAATTGCCGTGAAAAGAAAAACAGCCCAAAGGCGATAAAACTCACCCTTGAGCCGTTTGGATGTTTTGCGGTTACGGGAAATTAAAGTGCATTAAGAGCGTCCTTGAGAGCGGTTTCCATATCCGCAGCGGAAGAGGACAGCAGGAAATATGCGTAATTGCCCTGTGTTCCGACGATGGAAGCCTCAGCGTTCTCAACATCTGCGGGATAGAAAGCGTCCTGCTCCATAGCCTTCTTCTTTCTTGCTTCAAGAGTTTCCTTGGCAGCGTCCACCTGACCGTCCTTGGCTTCGATGATGATTATCTCGCACATAGTTGCGTTCATGGGGCAGTAGTAAACGATGACATTCTCGAAATTCTCGTCATCGGGGTCGATAAGATAGAATTCCTTCATAAACTCTGTTTCGGTCAGCTCCTCAAGGAAGGGCAGATTGTCCTGACCTACCGCATTGATAACAGCTTCAACAGCGGGCTTTAAGGGATTTTTCTCTGCTTCGGCGTCCTCCTCGTGAATGGGAGCTTCACCTTCGGTTTCGGATTCTGTTTCTGAGTCGGCGGGTACTGTTTCTTCCGATGCTTCTGTTTCGCTTTCTGTTTCGGAAACGGTGGTTGTTTCGGAAACTGTTGTAGTTTCGGCAGAGGTTTCGGTTGTGTCTGCGTTGTTTGATGTACCGCAGGCTGTCATCATTGCGCCGCAAATAGCCAGAGAAGCGGCAGCGGCAATAATTTTCTTGAAATTCATTGTAATTCTCCTGTTTTTTTATATTAAGCGGACATTTCCCTTCCGCTAGAACCATTATAGCAAAACAAACAAAAAAAGCAAGCGGTTTTCATACAATTTAACCGTTGCTTAACAATTTGTAATCTTACTGTCACTCTATCGGCGGGATAGTAACAAAGCGGTTACACTATCCCGCTGACAAAGCGATCGGCATTTGTTATTTATTTCCGTTATTATTGTCGTTTCCGTCGGGGACAATATCATCAATAATTTCCCCTGCGCCCGTTACGGCGTCGTCAACGAGATCCTCTGCATCGGTGACAACATCTCCTACAATACCGTTTTCATCGCCGCCTGCGCCGTTGTCGGTAGACGTTCCGTTGTTCTCCGCCGAGGAAGCTGCGGAGGTAGTTTCGGAGGTCTGTGACTGCGACTGCGACTGTGAAGTGGTTTCGGAGTTATTATTGCCATTGCCTGCATTGTTGTTTCCGCACGCCGTAAAGGACAGGCAGAGTGCTAAAACGGCGGCTGTTCCCAAAAGCTTTTTCATTTTCGGATTTCCTTTCGCTTTAAAGAGATTTTGAGCCGCCGCAAGGTGACATAAGGTGCTTACTCCGAATAATCTTCGGTATAGCAGTAATCGTACAATTCCTCGGCAAGCTCTGTGTATTCGGGCGGGATAACATATTCTTCACCCGATACATTTAAAGTATAACAGCTTTCCTCGGTAATATACCTGCTAGAAGCATTTTCCAGTAAAATTGTCAGCTTATATGCAATTGTGTCGCTTTCACTTTCATAGTAAGAACGGAGATATTTCACCTGACTGTTGTAAGCGTTGTAACGGCTGTTGTATAGCGTTGAGGAATACTTGTCGAAGCCGTTCTCCGTATAGTTTGCAAATTCCTTTCTGTCAGACGGCGATGCTATAATAAACTCCTCATTGCTTATCGCCCTTCTCAGAGATGACATATTATACTCCGTTTCGGGAAGCATATCAAGAGAAGCAAGGTACGCCACGGTATTTTTGTAATGGGGATAAACAGTTACTTCCATTCCGTCAATATTAACGTGGAACTTAGGTGCGGACGCTCTGTAAAATTCCTCGTCCGTTTCCTCCATAATATCCGAATACAGCGCAGCTGCCAGCTTATCGCCGAAATCGGCGGGAATGTTTTGCAGCTTATAATCCTTATCCTGAGTATACAGCTTTGAAACAGAAATAGCCGGGTTACTGTTGTAGTATGCCAAGTTCATATCTCTGTAAGCTTTAAGGTTGTCAAACTGAGCTGTTACTCTTTCCGAAAGGAATTCAGCAAGAACGGTCTTGTACTCGTCCGTGCGTTCAACCTCAAGCAGCTTCAGATATTCGTCAAGAGCAAGATTGTAGGTCCTGCAAAGCTTTCCGCCTGTTTTCAGATGATATTCTATCTTTATCCCTCCGCAGGAGATTTTTTGGGCATTATATTCGTAGTCATAGTCACGTGCATAATCATAGCTGTACACGTGGTCACTTGCACGGTATCTTTCCAGCTCGCCCTTGTGAATGTCAATGATACGCTGAATATTTTCGGGAGATTTTACGGTAAATTCGATGGGATAATCCTCCATCTGTCCTCGGTATGAATCAATGGTAATGCTTGAAACATTCCCCGCCGACGGAACACGGTAAAGCGTCCCGAAGCCGTCTGTTGCCTCGGAAACGGTGGAGATAATAAGCACAGCTGCGACCATTCCCACAAATCTGATACCCGTCAGCCAGATCCTCTTAAATCCTCTGTTTGCAACGACCTCCATTATCATATAGATAACGGCACAGGTGATAAACGCACCCACACCCAGCTCGCTCATTCCGTCAAACACGGAAATAAGGCAGAATATAACGGAGAATGCAATAATGTGGTAGAACAGTCTGAAAGCAAACGGTCTGCCCACCTGCTCCGCCCGTCTTTGACGATAGATAAGAAACGCTCCCGCCAGCATAACCGCCGTCACAAGCATAAGCGGTATCAGCCAGAGGAAAAATTCCTTCCATTCCTCGGACGTTGTTTCCTCTCCGCCAAATTCGTTAAACACATACAGCAGCCCGAAAACACCGCCTCCGGGAGATGTGGTGCTGATAGCCTTAATAAAGCTGTTTTCAAAATCCACGCCGTAAATATCCCCGATAGTGAGATATGTAAAGCAGGCTATCATTGCAGGGATAATGCCGTTTGCCGCAGCCGTGTAGAAGATACATTCAAACATACTACCGCAGCAGCTCATTACCAGCACGGTGAGAGCATATACCATCAGCATAATAAATGCCCCGCCGATTATCAGCTGAATATAATAGGGCATCATAGGCTTGAAAAATTCAAACTCGATAGGGTCTTTATATACAACATAGGTCTTTCCCTCGCAGAGAATAAAGCCCAGACCCGTTATGAGCAGACCTATTATCTCAGCCACAAAAAACGGTGCCAGATACGCCGCCAGTCCCCCGAGAAAATCGGAGAAAAACTTCTGATTCGTACTCAGCGGCAGCGACAGACTCATATCCACCCGTGAACGCTTGCAGAGGTGATCAAAGGTGTTTATAGCGATAACTATTCCCGCCAAAGCAGCCAAAGCCGTGGAAATTACCGCCAGCACCAGCATCAGCTCATCGGGCTCGGCATAGTCCTTGTTAAAGAATTTTGTGATAACATTTATAAAGGTAAGCGGCGCAGCGGTCAGGTGCAGAATGAATATCATAATGGTTATCTTCTTGTTCCTGATAAGCTGCTCCAGAAAATTCTGACGGAAAGGGTTAGTTTTCGCAGGCTTTTCCATAGGCTTCTCGTTACTTAATGCCGTTGACATCATAGCCCATTCCCTCCATTTCGTAGATAAATATTTCCTCCAGCGACAGGGGGATAATGTCAAGAACAACGGGATTTTTGCCCGCCAGCTTCTCTCTTATCTCCTCCTCGCTGCCCCTTACAATGAGGTACAGCACGCTCTTGCTCTTTTCAAAATGCAGCACGTCCAGCTCGGGGAACGCCTCTTTTTCGGTATATTCCTCGGGGAAAACCGCCTGTATCTTGTGGATATTTCCCTTTACGCTGTCAAGGTCACGGCTGAAAAGCACCTTTCCGTGATGGATAAGCGCAACCGAGTCGCAGACCTCGTTTATCTCCTTCAGGTTGTGGGACGAAATGACGGTTGTAAGCTTTCTGTCCAGCATAGCGTCCACCAACATTCTCTTGACGATAATGCGCATAGTGGGGTCAAGTCCGTCAAAGGCTTCGTCCAGAAGCAGATAATCGGTACGGCAGGCAAGTGCGATTATAACTATCGCCTGACGCTTCATGCCCTTTGAAAATGTGTCTATCTTTTTGTCAAGGGGCAGCTTTATTGTTTCCCGAAGCTTTTCAAAAATCTCCTCGGAAAAATTCGGGTAAAAGCCCTTGTAAAAATTTTTCAAGGCTTTAAGGGTATATCCCCCGAACTGAATTGTTTCATCGTTAATGAAAAATACTCTCTCCTTGACCTCGGGACGGCTGTAAACCTCACTGCCGTCAATGAGGACTTCTCCGCCCTCCTGCCTGTAAATGCCCGAAAGCAGACGGAGAATAGTGGATTTTCCCGCACCGTTTGAGCCAAGCAGACCGAACGCCGTGCCCGTTTCAATGGTCAGGTCAACGTTATCCAAGGCGGTAAAGCTGTCAAACCGCTTGCTGACTCCTTTAAGTTCGATCACTGTTATTTCCTCCCTCCGAAATTTTTGCGGATAACGCCGTCAGCCGCTGATGAAGCTCCTCCTCGGCAATTCCCGCATTCATCGCCTCGGAAGCGGCAGTATCGAAATCCGCCATAGCCTTATCCTTGATACTGTCCGTCTTTATCTCGCTGACGAAGCTTCCCCTGCCCGCCAGCGTGTATATCACCTTGTCGTTTTCCAGCTGATTATACGCCTTTGAAACGGTGTTCGGGTTCACGCCCAGCTCCTTTGCCAGCTCACGGACGCTTGGCAGACGGTCATTTGCCTTCAGCTCGCCTTTTAGTATCAGCTCCACTATCTTTTTATAAAGCTGCTCGTAAATAGGCGTTCTGCTCAGCAGGTCGATATGATAAAGCTCCAAAATATTTTCGCTCCTTTCTGTTTTATTTGTACTAGGTGTACTATCTAGTGTAATACAAGTATAACACAGTATTTCCCGTTTGTCAATATCATTTCATAAAAAAAATCAGCAAATAAAATATCTATTGTAGGGGCGGGGTTTCTGTCAAGAGTAAGATAGTTTACACTTTGTGCAAGCACATGGTTTACACAATTTATGTATCAGAGTTCTTCTGAAATCTCGGGTCGTTTTCGATGAGGTAAGCCCTTTTAAAGGTAAAAACC
>JAGAJN010000015.1 GCA_017828975.1 Oscillospiraceae bacterium
AGAACTGTTTTACAGCAGAAACAGAAAGTCCGAGAATTATACGGTAGCCGAGTTGAAAACAATGATCTGGCGGTATTATATGAGCTATTGGAACAACCGCAGAATATGCTCGGCTAACGGAGGACTTCCGCCTGCTGTTAAACGAAAAAGGTACTATGAATCGCTCTTTTCAGCCGCCTGACCGGGCGACGCCCGAAATGGAACAAATATCCATTTCGCTACGCTCCATGGATATTTGTTCCATTTTGGAGAGCTGATTCCAAAGCAATTTTGGATTTTGGGTAGAAAATGTGTCAAGGGATATTGACAATATCAGTATTACGGTAATAATGCTTTTCGTATTCTGTCTGATTTCCTTGTAAAGGAATCCCACAGGCTCGCAGTGGGGTGCGGTAAGGTCTATTGCTTTTTCTGCCCTGACACTTGCCTTTTTTGTTTTTGCGCCGTTCTTATAAGCATACTGTGAGTGATGATAAATAACAGCAAAATGAACAGCTAAAAGAACAAGAGTAAGCGGTATTAGCCACAGCAGCATTCCGCCTGTCAGCATTGATAAAATGTCTAAAGAAAAAGGCTCATTGCTGTCCGAATTAACGAGAGCCGCAAGATCAAAACCGGCGCATTTCATTATTGCTAAGGCAGCACATACCAAGGAAGCTAAGCAGGTCAGTCCGCCTTTATCCTGCATTTTCTTATATTCATCGGTGTTTTTTGCACGAAGCACAAAAAAGTCCATGACAATTTTTGAAAGCAGCAAAAGGTCCAGAAAAATAAATTGCAAGCTCACATATCCGCTCTGAAATTGTGTGCCTGCGATCTTATTGATCATGATAACACCGACCATGCCAAGCGGTACAGATATGCAGAGTGTACCGATAAACCGTATGAGCTTTGCTGCCGCACGCTCGGAAGCAGTTATGGGCAGGACATAGGAATAGCTGTTCCAGCCACTGTTCAGGTCACTTTTGAAGGTGTTGTCATCAGCCAAAAACACCGTTGAATAGAGTATGAGAAGCATGGAAAACATTTGGGTAAATGATTCGGTTATATTTTCGGGCATTCCCACAAAAAGATCGGTAAATAAAAATGTTCCCACAATGACAAAAGCGGAAAATGCAAATAAAACCGCAAATCTTATTATGTATAGCTTTTGGCATATTTTTAATTCACGGAAAATCAGCGAACGGAGCTTTGTCATGATGTCCACTCCCTTTCGTCCTTGTGAACATAGTAAAGCATAATGTCGTCAAGGCTTGCGGGGTCGATGATAGCACCGCTGTATTTGTAAGATGCAGACTGTCTGTCCCGAAGCATTACCTCTGCGCCGTAGGCATTCATGCGAACGCTTACAATATCTTCCGCGGCAATGCTTCCAAGCTCCGCTCTGCCGCATTTGAGAATACCGTGAGATTCCAGAATATCGTCCTTATATCCCGAAATAAGCAGCCTGCCCTTGTCAATGAAGGTAACGCTGTCTGCGATCTTTTCAAGGTCGGAGGTAATGTGGGAGGACATAAGGATAGACCGCTCGCCGTCCCGGAGATATTCCATAAAAATGTGCAGTATCTCATCACGCACAACGGGGTCAAGACCCGTGGTGGCTTCGTCCATTATAAGCAGCTCTGCATTGTGAGAAAGGGCGCAGGCGATCTGAAGCTTCATTTTCATTCCCTTTGAAAATTCGCCGATCTTCTTTTTCACGGGAAGTCCGAAACGCTCCAAATACCGGGTATAAACAGCGTTATCCCACTGGGGATAAATTCCCTCAAAAATACGTGCCATATCCTTTGCGCTCAAAACATCGTGGAACGGCAATTCATCGAAAACAACCGAAATTCGCTCCTTGATCTCCTGCTCATTCCGAAGATGGTCCAGACCGAGCAGCTTTATTTCTCCCTCGTCAATGCTTATAATGTTCAGCAGACTGCGGATAGTTGTGGTTTTCCCTGCGCCGTTCTGACCGATAAATCCCATGATCGAGCCTTTGGGAACATTGAAGCTGATGTTATCCAGCGTAAATCCGCTGTATTTTTTCGTAACGCCCGAGATCTCAATTGCGTTTTCATATGCAGCCATAGTTATTATCCTCCGTTTATAAGGTCCAGCAATTCGTGAAGCTCCTGTATAGTGAGCCCTGCCTTTTGCGCTTTATCGCATGCCTCCATAAGCAGGGCTTCGATCTGCTTTATCTGTTCTTCACGCAAAAGCTCTAAATTCTGCGCCTTTACGAACGAGCCTTTGCCTGTAAAGGATTCAATGAAGCCGTCACGCTCAAGCTCCTCGTAAGCACGCTTGGTAGTCATAAAGCTGATATGGAGTTCAACAGCAAGATTTCGCATAGACGGGAGCATTTCCCCCTCTTTCAGCTTGCCCTCGAGTATCAGCGTCTTGATCTGGTTTACGATCTGCAAATAGATTGCCTCGCCGTTTGCATTGCTGATGTTGATATTCATTTTAAGTGTACACTCCTAAGGTTTAAATACCTGCAAGCTTTCCGGACGGCTGTGCAAGTATAAATTGTATAATCTCTATGTATACAATTATATCACCTAAGCTGCGGTTTGTCAATAGGGTTTTGGAAATAAGTATAATACTGACAATGGGTGCCCTCCCTAAAAAGCGGGAGAACACCCATTTGTTAGTTAAACATAGGAAATTACTTCTTTTTTATCTCATATCCCAGCTTTATAATAAGCCTGACAGCTTCCATAGCGGTGCGGCGGTCGTATTCCTTTTCGCTGTCGGGCAGGTCGCTGTATGGGACAAGGCAGGGCGTTGTCTTGTTCTCGGTATTTCGCTCGGGACCGTATGTCCAGCCCTCCTCTATCCTGCCTGCCGCCCAGACCTCGTGGGTGTTTTCCGCAAGTTTTTCCGTAAGGCTTACAAGGCTTTCGGGCAGGGTAACGTCTGATGTGTCTATGGGTTCGGGTGTGTACATTCTGAAAACTCCTTTATTTATTGTATCTGTCCTCCATGATCTTAATAAAGGTCTGACCGATATTGAGAATATCGTTTATGTCGGAAACCACGGAAATATCAAGCTGCGCCCCTCGCGAACGCTGAGTTTCGTTCCTGTTCCTGATATAAGGCGTGTCGTCCATATAATTGTAGGAAACCAGAACGCTTCTGCAATTTATGCCGAAGCTGCTGCTCAGACTGTCCAGCTTAGACAAAAAGTCCTGTTCTATCTCCTTTCGCATTTTACATTCGACTATCATAGTTCTGCTGCCCTTGGTAAGGATAAGGTCGGATTCGTTGGTGACATTTCCCTCAAACCACTTGAATTCATAGCCGCTGATAACGTCGTCAAAATAGCCCGTTTCAAGCGCCTTATAGTAGCAGTAGACCTCGAATATCTCGCCCGCCTTTTCCAGCAGACGGCGGGAACGGTCATCGGTAAAATCAAAGGAAACCGTATTATCTCTGCTGACGGTGAGATTTTTTATGAAGGCAAGGCCGTGGCTGTCGGTGCCGTCGGGATTTTCCAGCAGCGAGAGCAGTTTTATTGCGTCCCTGTCAAGGCGGCAGCTTCGCACCTGCATTTTGTTCGGGGCGGTTTTCTGAAATTTTTCAATAGTGCTTACCGTGTGATTCCAGACGGCTGTGTTGCTGTTGGCGGTGTAGCTGAAGCCTTGATTGGGCGTCCCGTTTCTGCTGCCGTAAATGCAGATGTTCCAGAGCGTTTTGTAGATGTCGTAATAATCGGGAAGTGCGCCGTCGCCGTGGACGCTGCCGTGGTGGAGCAGGTAAGCGTTGTTCAGGGCAAGCATATTTTCCGCCTTGATATAGCTTTTGTTCCGTGCGTATTTCAGAAAATCCGTATCATGGAGATTTACAAAGCTGCCCGTGTCGGAGATATACTCGAAATATCCGAATTTTTCCCAGACCGACCTTATCCATCTGCAATTTTCTATGGAGGAGGAAAACAGCATTGTTGAGCCGTCGTAAATATATTCCGCCGAACGGATACCCACCGCTTTCCCGAATTCATCACGGCTGCCGAAAACGGTCAGCGTGCAGGACATATCCCCATGGTCCGAGGGCTTGCCTGCGATACGGAAGCTGTCAATATATTCGGGCAGAAGGGCATCTCCGCTTTTGAACGGAAACCGTCCGCCCTCGTCAAGAGTGTTCAGCATCAGGACGTCAACAGCGGGGAAATAGTTTTTGCTGATGAAAAAGTTTACCACATTCAGAAGCCTTCTCTTGAATTTATCGGGATTCGTCCGCCTGTTATAAACATAAAGATAGGTGATCCTGTCGGGACGCAGCACCAGCGCAGATGCCGCATTTGCAAAGACGGCATCGTTGGAATTCCCGCCGTTTCTGCCGTCCTCAAACGCCAAAATAATATTCAGCCGTGAGGGAAAGGTCAGGATAAAGGGAATATTTTTGATAAGGTCGGTGTCATTTTCCTTGTAGTCGTAATATCGGCAGCGGAAAATAACGGGGAAAAGCCGCTTTTTTATCTCACCGACACATTCGGCTATCCTTTGCCGCTGCACGCTGTCGGCATTGGTGCTGTATTCGAGAAGCTCCTTGAAGATCTCGTCCGATCTTATGGCATATTCGGGATTGCCGTTAAGGATATGACGGACGCAAAATCGGAATTTGCTGAAAACATACTTCGGGTCACGGCAGGCGTTGTAATGGGCACGGATATTCCTGTTGACGGGGGAGATGCCTTCATCTGCTGCCCTTATGCTGCCGAATATTTCTTCAAGCTCCGTAAAGCAGTCAAGCTCGGTAAATTTGTCGGTATCCGCAAGCCTCCCCGCCGCACGGTGCATCTTAACGGAAACAGCGTCCAGCTCATCGTACCCGTCAAGGCTGCCGCTTTCCCATTTCATACGTGTCATGGACGGACTGCTCAGGGGCTGATTTTCTCCGCACCCGGCGATACAGGGGTGACGGCGGTTCACGGTGTCCTTGTCGCTGCAATTGGCAAGACAGGCGGCGAAATCCTCCTCGTCAAGCCGCTGCCAGCCGTCGGTGACCTTTTCAATGACCCATCGCCTGTGCTCATAAGCCGCCATTTTTCGGACAATTGCCGGGCTTTTTTGGCACAGCTTGCTAAAGTCTTCTGCCGCTGCGAAAGTGTCGGCGGTGTCAATGCCCAGGGCAAGCAGCTTATACTGTACGGAAACGGCGAAAATAAGCGAGGAAAGACGGTTGTAGCTGTTTGCGAAATCTCTTTTCATAGCCTGCCTGTCATCGTTATCCGACCATGCGCAATGGGCGTTAAATGCCATTCTCAGCAGCCCGCTGTCAATGTCGGAAATGCTCTGCTCATTTTCCAAAGCTGCATTGAAAAGCCCCGGAAAGCTCACCATATTATTTTCGGTCATATAGATAAGCCTGCTTTTCGGGGATATTTCCGAGATGGCACGGGCGGCGGCAAAGCTTTCAAGGTCGCTGTCCATGCAAACAAAAACGCAGTCAAAAGCCGTGTCCGCAAGCAGTCGGGCGAGCCTTTTCCTGTTTTCGGAAGCGGCTTTTTCGGTCATGGAAGCTTCGGGCTTGTCCTCGGGCTTTATGGAAACAAAATCAAGTTCGGCATAGGGCTCCTTTACGGTTTCCGCAGCCTGACCGCATCGGATAGTTACAAATTCTTTGAGAGCGGCACGTTTCTTTTTGTGCACTCCTTCGGTATCGGACAGCTCCTCGTCAAAATAGTCCGAGCGGCATTTCAGACCGTCCTCCGAAACCCAAAGGATATGAAGCGAACGGTCTGCGATTTGGCAAAGCTGCAAACAATAGTCTGCGAAAAGGCGGGTGTATTCGTTGTTTCCCAGAACGAGTACATTTATACGACTGCCGCCGTCACTGCTTATGACGGGCATTTTGTAAAGTGCGCCGATCATCGCAACAGCGGGCTTTTTCTTCTTTGACGGCTTTGCGGGACGGGACAGCTTTTTCAGCATTTTCTCCAAAATGTCAAGGTCGGATAGCATTTCGTCCATATTTTCATAGGCTGCAATGTCCGTCAGACCTCTTTTCAGTATCAGGGCAACGCTCCCCGAAAGAAGCTTGTCCCCGAGAATTGATGAGTTTTCCGCTATTTCATCTATCCTTTCGCAGGTGTCATATTGTGCTTTCCCGTCAACGGCTTCGGACAGAGCGTCCGAAAGCATAAAAACCCTTTCGTCGGGGGAAAGGTCGGAGTTTTCAAGCTCCAAGGCGGTCTGTTTCAGGTAGGCTATGATTTTTCTCATCTGTTCGCTGTCGGTCATCGTGTTATTCACGGCGTCGGCTCCTTTTTACGTTTTCTGTGTATACTAAACACCATTTAAATCACGGAGAAGAAATCGGCGTAAAAACCATATACGCAAGTTTTTGCTTGATTTTTTATTCACTTTTTAATTGGTTCTTAGTATAATGGGTGTTTAGTATTAGTATTATCATAATTGTACAGCCTTTTATTGGAAATGTCAATGCTTTGGGGGAAAATACAGCGTCCGTTTATTTTGGTCAGGAATATTCCCCTCATTTTGCGCATATCCTTTAATGCGGCAGATAAGGTGACTTATTATGCTGATTTTCATAGGAAACAAAAGGGGGATCAGATGAAAAAGAAAAGTATCACGGAAGCACTTATCTACATAATTTCCGCCGAAATTGTCGGTGCATTATCCGCGTTGTTAACAGGCAGCTTTTCCAATTTCTATGACAGATACAAGGAGCCGCCGCTGCTTCCGCCGCAATGGGCTTTTCCCGTTGTTTGGGCGGTTCTGTATGCCGTTATGGGCTATTCCGCATATCTCATATCCCGTCATGAGGGCGGTGAAGCAAAAAGGGCGTTGACGCTTTATTGGACACAGCTGGCGGTAAATTTTTTCTGGAGCATAGTGTTCTTCCGATTTGAAGCAATGTGGGCGGCATTTGGGATATTAACGTTACTTATTGTGCTAACAGCAATGATGATAAGGTCGTTTAAAAGGGTGGAGCCTGCCGCCGCTTATCTGAATATTCCGTACATTTTATGGCTGTTATTTGCGGCGTACCTTAATTTTGCGGCAGCGTACATTAACAGATAAGCATATTTGTACAGCTGTAAGCACAATTTGTTACTTTACAAAATCTCTAAAGTGCTGTATAATGGTAAAAAATAAGGTTATTACAGCAACGGAGGTTACAAAAATGATATTAAATAAGCTTATATCACTGACAATGGCGGTAATTATGGCAGTTACCGCAGCGGGCTGTTCCTCGGAAGAAGCTCCTGCCGCCGACGCACCGTCCATGACCGCAGCCGAGGTCGCCAAAAATATGGGACTGGGGCTGAATCTCGGTAACACCATGGAAGCCTATGACGCATCAAACTGCGAAAAGATAACCTACGAATGGATACCTGTCCAAGGCAGCAACACCCCGACAGATTACGAAACCTGCTGGGGCGCAGTCAAGACCACTCAGGAGGCAATTGACGGCATAAAGGCGGCGGGCTTCAACACCGTGAGAATTCCCGTTTTCTGGGGGAATATGATGAAAAACGACGGTAAATGGGACATTGACCCCGCCTATATCGGAAGGGTCAAGGAGATCGTTGACTACTGCATGAACGATGGACTTTATGTTGTGGTGAACATTCATCATTTCGACGAATTTATCATCAGGCGGCATAATGTGGAGGAATGTGAGGTAATTTTCGACCACCTCTGGACTCAGATCGCCGAATATTTTAAGGATTACCCCGACACGCTGGTTTTCGAGGGTTTTAACGAATATCTCGGCGGAAATCAGTTTGATGACAAGGGCGAGCTGAGGGAGCTTCTCAAACCCGAGGCATACGAAATGACAAACAGGCTCAATCAGGCGTTTGTCAGCGCAGTAAGAAAAACGGGCGGCAGAAACGGCGAGCGTGTTCTTATCGTTTCGGGCTACTGGACAAACATCGACAACACCACCGCAGACGCTTTCAAAATGCCCGAGGACACCGTTCCCGACAGGCTGATGGTTTCCGTCCATTACGTTGACAATATGATGTACTGGACAAACCAAATCGGCGGCAGCGACTGGAAAGCGTACATCGACGACCAGTGCGGAAAGCTGACAAGGGCGTTCACCGATAAGGGCATCCCCGTATTTTTAGGTGAAACCTCGGCGGGTTATCCTCCGCTGAATTTTGCGGGAAATGCGGAACTGAAAAAGTCCTCCGAATGTCTGGAATATGTGCTGAACAAGCTGACCGACTGCGGCTTTGTTCCCGTTATCTGGGACACTCCCGAAAATTTCTATTCCCGTATCGACTGCAAAATAATCGACGAAGAAAACGCCGCCGTTATCAAACGGATTTCCGAAAAAGTAAGTTGACGGATAAGCGTTGTTTGATAAGTGTTGAGTGTTGAATTTAAGGAAATACTGATTAATGTGTGTTCCCCCGCCTTCGGCGAGGGAACACACACTTATATATATCACTTGCCTAACAAAAATCAATAATACTAATCTTTTATCAATGTGTAGACAGCCAAAATAATCTATATCATTTATTTATTTGCCAATAAACAGACACTTTGACAGATTTTTTAACTATTTTCCTGAAGAATAAAAAACAATAACACCCCACCAAAATGTAAAGCAGGGTAAAGGGGGTGGGGTGAAAGGGAAGGGTGAGTGCAAATTCTTCCTAGCGGAATAATTAGGGGAAACCGTTAGGGGCGGGGGAAACTCCCTGCTTTGCGTTAGGGTTTGTTGTGTCCCCCGCCCATATAGGTTTCCCCTCTGCGGGAGAGCCACAAAAGAAACAGAAATCACAAAGAAATGAAGAGAATTGAAAGCATAATGAAAAAAGCCAACTTCCGGTACTCATAACAGACATACACATAAAAAACAGTCTATAAGGCGGTAGAAGATTAGCATCACATTAAACTCAACACTCAACACTAAAAAACCCCCGCCAAATAATGGCAGGGGATTTTCTTATTTCATAGAAGAAACATTGATACGGTTCAAAGCACGTTTGAGCTTTGCTTCCGCTCTGTCCATACTGTCCTTGCTTTCCTTAGCCGCCAGACGCTGACGTGCGTCCTCGGCGGAACGCTTGGCGTGTTCAACGTCGATCTCGTCAGCCCATTCCACAGCCGTCGCCAGAATAGTCGCCTTGTTTCCGCCGACCTTTAAAAGTCCGCCCGAAACAGCCGCTGCACGGAACTCGCCGTTTTCCATGCGAACTTTCATGGGTCCCGCAGGAAGTGCAGCCACAAGGCTTGTGTGATGCGCAAGGATACCTATGTCACCCGCTGCCGTGCGGACGGTCAGCTGAGTGGTTTCTCCCGAGAAAAAAGTCCTCTCGGGAGTGATGATATTAAGCTGAAAGGGTGCAGCCATAGCCTAAACCCTCCTTAATTTTCAGACAAAGCTTTTGCTTTTTCCACAACGTCGTCAATTGTTCCCGCAAAGAGGAATGCGGACTCGGGAAGGTCGTCGTGCATACCGTCGATGATCTCCTTAAAGCCTCTGATAGTTTCCTTCAGGGGAACGAATTTACCCTGCATACCTGTGAACTGCTCCGCAACATGGAAGGGCTGGGACAGGAAACGCTGTATCTTTCTCGCACGGTTAACGGTCAGCTTGTCCTCGTCGGAAAGCTCGTCCATACCCATGATCGCGATAATATCCTGCAGCTCGGTATATCTCTGGAGAATTGTCTGAACGCTTCTTGCGACCTCGTAATGCTCCTGTCCAACGATGTCGGGAGCGAGTATTCTTGAGGTGGATTCCAGCGGGTCAACGGCGGGGTAGATACCCAGAGAGGAAATAGCTCTCGAAAGAACCGTTGTTGCGTCCAGATGTGCGAATGTGGTTGCGGGAGCGGGGTCGGTAAGGTCGTCCGCAGGAACGTAAACCGCCTGAACGGAGGTGATAGAACCCTTGCTTGTGGACGTGATCCTTTCCTGCAGCGCACCCATTTCCGTTGCCAGAGTAGGCTGATAACCAACAGCTGAGGGCATACGTCCCAGCAGAGCGGAAACCTCCGAGCCTGCCTGTGTGAAACGGAAAATGTTGTCGATGAACAGAAGCACGTCCTGTCCCTCAACGTCACGGAAATATTCCGCCATGGTCAGTCCCGAAAGACCTACTCTCATTCTTGCTCCGGGAGGCTCGTTCATCTGACCGTAAACGAGAACGGTCTTGTCGATAACTCCCGACTCTGTCATTTCCGTATAAAGGTCGTTACCCTCACGGGTACGTTCGCCAACGCCTGTGAATACGGAGATACCGCCGTGCTGGTTAGCAACGTTGTTGATAAGCTCCTGGATAAGGACTGTCTTACCAACGCCCGCACCTCCGAAAAGTCCGATCTTACCGCCCTTAAGGTAGGGGCAGATAAGGTCGATTACCTTGATGCCTGTTTCAAGGATCTCGTTGGAAGCCTGCTGTTCCTCGTAGGAGGGGGCTTCACGGTGGATAGGCCATCTTTCCTCCGCTTCGGGAGCGGGCTTGTTGTCAACGGGTTCACCCAGCAGATTGAAGATTCTGCCAAGGGTGTTTTTGCCGACGGGAACGGTGATAGGGCTGCCTGTATCAACAGCGTCCACACCTCTTACAAGACCGTCTGTGGAACCCATTGCGATACATCTTACAACATCGTCGCCTATATGCTGAGCGACCTCGACTACCAGAGTACCGCCGTTATGCTGAATTTCTATTGCGTTAAGCAGCTTGGGCAGGCTGTCCTTGTCAAACTTGATATCGACTACGGCGCCGATGATCTGAACGACCTTGCCTGTATTTTTCTGCGGCATTTTTCTACCTCCAGTCTAGATTACTGTGTATTTCTCCCCATCGAAGTTGGGGAGAAATTTGATTACTCTCCAAATTCGACAGGAAAATTATATAATGGTATAAATTCAAAATTGATTGCGGGATAAATTATCAGTCTGCGCTTGCTCCTCCGACTATCTCGGTAATTTCCTGAGTAATGGACGCCTGTCTTGCACGGTTGTACATAAGGGACAGGTCCGCTATCATCTCGGAAGCGTTGTCGGAAGCGTTCTCCATTGCGGAACGACGGGACGCCTGCTCGGACGCAAAGCTGTCCAGCACGGCACAGAAGATAACGCCTGTCAGATACTTAGGCACGATGCTGTTGAACACCGCTGCGGGGGACGGCTCGTAAATAGGCAGAGCACGCTTTCCCTCTGCGGGCTTTTCCGTTTCAACGGGCAGTATCTTCATTGCCCTTGCAGTCTGGGTGATAGGTGAAACATACTCGGTATAGAACAGCTCGGCGCTCTTTATCCTGCCCTTTAAGAAGGGTTCGATAACACATTCACAGAGCTTATCCGCCTGATAGATGGTAAGCCCCTCCGCAACGCCGGGGAATTTTCCCTCTATGGTGAACTGCCTTTTCTCGTAATATTCCACCGATTTCTTGCCGACAGCCAGTATCTCAACATTATCCTTGCCGCCCAGCTCGTCAATTCTTTGCTGAGCAAGCTTAAAGATGTTTGCGTTGAAGCCGCCTGCAAGACCTCTGTCGCCTGCGATAACGATAAGCAGGGTCTTTCCGTTCTTCGACCGCTTGGTAAAGGGGGAGAGGAAGCCTTCGTTTTCCGACTGTATCTCGCACATTGTGTCATACAAAGCCTTGAAATAGGGGCGGGAGTTATCCGCCTTTTCCTTTGCCTTACGGAGCTTTGAGGACGCCACCAGCTCCATTGCCTTGGTTATCTGCATAGTGGACTCAACGCTCTTTATTCGCCGCTTTATGACCTTCATATTTCCGGAAGCCATTTAAAAACCGCCTCCTTTATACCTTTTCTGCGAGGAATTTCTTAACAAATTCTCCGATGACTTCATTCATAGCCGCCTTGTTGTCGTCCTTGAGATCCTTGGTATCTCTGATGGACGCAGCTATTTCGGGGTGTGTGGAATCCACATATTCAAACAGCTCATTCTGGAAATCCTGAACCAGATTCAGAGGAATGTCCTTTAGGAAACCGTTTGTAACGGCATAGATGATAATGACCTGATGCTCAACGGAAAGCGGTGAGTTTCTGCCCTGCTTGAGGACTTCAACAACACGTTCACCCAGAGCAAGTCTGTCCTTGGTGTCCTTGTCAAGGTCTGAGCCGAACTGTGAGAATGCCTGAAGCTCACGGTACTGAGAATATGTCAGCTTCAGGGAGCCGGAAACCTTCTTCATAGCCTTTATCTGAGCCGCGCCGCCAACTCGTGATACGGAGATACCGGGGTTAACGGCAGGACGGACACCTGCGTTGAACAGGTCTGTTTCAAGGAATATCTGACCATCGGTGATGGAGATAACGTTTGTGGGGATATACGCCGAAACGTCGCCCGCCTGTGTTTCGATAATAGGCAGAGCGGTCAGAGAGCCGCCGCCGTAATTCTCGTTAAGGTTGCAGGCTCTTTCCAGCAGTCTTGAATGGAGATAGAAAACGTCGCCGGGGTATGCCTCACGTCCGGGCGGTCTTTTCAGCAGCAGAGAAAGTGTACGGTAAGCGACAGCCTGCTTGGACAGGTCGTCGTAAACGATAAGAACATCTCTGCCGTTATCAAGGAAATATTCACCCATAGCACAGCCCGAATAGGGTGCGATATACTGCAAGGGTGCAAGCTCCGAAGCTGTTGCGGAAACGACGATGGAATACTCCATAGCACCGTTCTTTTCGAGAGTTTCAACAACATTTGCAACGGTGGAACGCTTCTGTCCGATAGCAACGTAGATACAGATAACGTCCTTGCCCTTCTGATTGATGATGGTATCCAGGGCGATAGCAGTTTTACCTGTCTGTCTGTCGCCGATGATAAGCTCACGCTGACCTCTTCCGATAGGGATCATAGAGTCGATAGCCTTGATACCTGTCTGGAGAGGAGTATCAACGGATTTTCTTGTGATAATACCGGGCGCAACACGCTCGATAGGTCTGGTTTCCTTTGCGTAGATAGCTCCCTTGCCGTCAATGGGCTGACCGAGGGCGTTTACAACACGTCCCAGCAGCTCTTCACCGACGGGAACGGACACGATCTTGCCTGTACGCTTAACGGTGTCGCCCTCCTTGATCTCAGCGTCCGAACCGAGCATAACTGCTCCGACGAAATCTGTTTCAAGGTTAAGAGCCATACCGAATACGCCGTTTCCGAAATCGAGCAGCTCATTGGACATACACTTCTCAAGACCGTGTACCCTTGCGATACCGTCACCGACCGTTACGACCGTGCCGACGTCCGCAAGCTCGATCTTAGAGCTGTAATTCTTTATCTGCTCTTTGATTATGCCTGTTATTTCATCAGGGCGTAAATCCATTTTTACACCAACCCTTCATTTATACTATTATATAGTGCATATCAATAAATACTTCGTCTTTATGCGATAAGTGAGCCGATCTTTGCCCTTACAGCGTCCAGCTTTGCTCTTACGGAGCCGTCCATGAGAGTGCCGCCGCAGCTGATGACAACGCCGCCGAGAATTGACGGATCGACCTTCTTTATCATAGAAATTTTCTTGCCGAAAACCACAGCCAGCTTGTCCGCCAGCTTCTTTTCCAGAGCGGGGGAAAGCTCCGTGCTTGTGGTGACCGTAACCTCTGCGATACCCGCAAGCTCGTTGTATTTTTTTCTGAAGCTGTCGGCAATTTTTGAAAGATATGCAGCCCTGCCCTTTTCAGTCAAAAGGCAGAGGAAATTGTAAACCGTTTCCGAAATTCTGCCGCCGAAAATATTTGAGATGACCTTCAGCTTTTCATCGTTCGGAACGGTGGGCGCACAAAGAAGCTTAACAAGCTCGGGATTTTCATCGAAAACCGCCGCCAGTGCTTTCAGCTCTCCGTTGACGGTTTCAACGGAATTTTCCTCAGCTGCCAGCTCATAAAGTGCGTCGGAATAGATCTTTTCAACTGAACCTGCCATTTAAAAGTTCCTTCCTTAAATCCATTCGGTAGAAACGGATTTTATTCGCCGAGTTCCGAAATAAAGCTTTCGATAAGCCTCTCGTGGTCCTTGGGGTCGATTTCCTTTTCAACGACCTTTTCGGCAACAGCGAGGGCGATGTCGGAGATCTCGTCCTTGATCTGATTAACAGCACGCTTCTTTTCCTTCTCGATGTCCGCATTGGCCTTTACCATAAGGCTTGAAGCCTCCTTCTTAGCCTCTGCGATGATCTCATCGGAGCGGGTCTGGGCACGCTTTGTGGCGTTTTTGACAATCTCTGCGGATTCCTCCTTGGCGTTTGCGAGCTTTTCGGTGTACTCGCTTTCCAGACGGGCAGCTTCGGTAAGCTTTTCGTCCGCCTGACGGTAGGTTTCCTCCACATTCTGCTTACGTTCGTCAAGTATCTTGTTTACGGGCTTGAACAGGAAATGCTTCAGCACCAGAAACAGTATCAATGTGTTGATAAGAGTGGCGATCATAGTCACGGGGTCAATTGTCAAAAACGGAAAGTAATCTCCGGTTTTTACCGGCTCAGCCGCAGCAGCGAGCAGACCGGTCTTATCCGCCTGAACAAGCGTCAGGAGCGGTAAATATTCTCCCATTATACAGCCTCCCGTATCTTAAATTAGTATCGACTATTAACCGAGGTACTTTAAGAACGGATTGAGGAACAGGAGCAGAAGTCCTACGATAAAGCCGTAGATACCTGTTGTTTCCGCAACGGCACATCCGATGAACATTGTCTTGGTAGCGTCGCCCTTTACCTCGGGCTGTCTGCCGATAGTTTCGATAGCCTTACCTACTGCGTAGCCTTCACCGATACCGGGGCCGATACCTGCGATCATTGCCAGACCTGCGCCGATTGCCTGTCCTGCCAGAACGATGGCTTTAGCCATTACAACGTTTTCTTCCATAGTTATAAACCTCCAAATTTTTTTAGATTATGAGTCCTCACCTGTTGCCATGCCGACGTTTATCATCGTAAGCATAATGAAAACGTAGGACTGAATGACACCCGAGAACAGATCAAAGTATGCCGAAAGCACAGCGGGGATTCCGACTGTCAGTATCGGAATACTCAGACCCAAAGCACTTGTTGCCGCACTGAGTGCGCCGTAGACCAGCGCCGTGATTATCATACCGCCCGCAACATTTCCGAACATACGGAATGCCATGGAAACAGGCAGCGAAACTTCACTGATAACATTCATGGGCGCCATCAGGAAAATAGGGGAAAGGAAGCCTTTCAGATAGCCTAAGATGCCGTCGCTCTTTATTTTATAGAACGTGATGATGACAAAGGTCATGACAGCCCAGGTCAGCGTAACGCTGATGTCGGCGGTCATGCTTCGCAGTCCCAGCATACTTACCAGAGCGCCAAGCAGGGCATACACGAAAATGGTGGCGATATAGGGCGCAAAGAAAACCAGCTTGGGTCCCATTGCGTCTGCGACCATATCATTTACAAAGGAAACAGCCCATTCCGCAACGACCTGCCTTTTGGTTTCGGGTACTTTTTTAAGGTTTGCGGTAAGCACCTTGCATATTATTGCAATAATAATGATAAGCGCCCAGCCGATGACCACGCTTTCGGTAATGGCAATGCCGTTTCCGATAGGTATGACGAAGGAAACTCGGGGTCCCTGTACTTCAATATTCGTAAGCTTATCCTCCTTTCTTTCGGAAAATATTCGGGAATACCGCACTTAATGTGTAGATCATCTTCGGATAAAGCAGCGGGATAACGGTGTAAAAGCCGTTTATACGGTCGCTGTGAAACGCAAGAGCCATAGCTGCGCCCATTATCGCAAAGCGGATAAGGTAGAACAGCAGCATATACCTTTTTGCCGATACTGCGGTCTTTTCAACTGCACGCTCCGAGGAAAATCCCAGAAGAATGAAGTTTGCAAGCATGGCAGCATTTCCCAGCAGCAGACCAAGAACCCCGTCAAGGGTGAAGCCGAAGAACGGGGCAGCTGCCAGCAGTACGACCGCATCAAGCACAACAACAGGCAGGGCGATGAATTTCAGCTCGTCAGTTATCATTTTGCTTAAGATACGGTTTTTCATTACAGCAGCTCCGATTCCCGAGATTGTCGCGCCGATTTATGAGGATAAACAATGCTATCACAGTAAATCAGCGTAGTCATAGTTATATTATACCAAATCCCGTCACAAATTGCAACAGATTGCGTAAAATTTTTTTGCAAAAGGAACTGCGGCGGGGGTGTAAAATGTGAAAAGTGGAAAGTGGAAAGTGAAATTTTCAGTAAATCCGACAAACCATTGTAGGGGACGCATTTATTTCGGCTTTTTCAGCAACATATATAACTTACGAACCCCACAAACAAATAGTAAAAATACAAACAAACGCAAATTCACAATAAAAAATCAACCATATCCACCATCAAAATGTAAAGCAGGGTAAAGTGGGTGGGGTGAAAGGGACGGGGTGTGCAGCGGGGGAACCGTTAGGGGCGGGGGAAACTCCCTGCTTTGCGTTAGGGTTTGTTGTGTCCCCCGCCCA
>JAGAJN010000016.1 GCA_017828975.1 Oscillospiraceae bacterium
AGGATTATTTTTACAGGCTGTTGACCTCCGATGAACCGGTTATGCCTTGGAATGAATGATTGGGAAGATTAATGCCCTCCGCTGATTTGGTCGGCGGAGGGCTGGGTTGTTTATGGACGGGGGAGGGTTTGACGGTTACAACCAAACCGCAGACAGAGCGGTTTATTTTTTTTTTTTTTTTACGGCGGTTCAGATTACTCGTTGAAGCAATCTCAGACGGCATATGCTATCCCAACCGTCATTCAAAATGTAAAAGCTTACAGCAGAAACAGGAAAATAATTCTTGAAGAATTTGGCGGGGACAGTCCTATTGCCCTTGCGACCGCCTCGGACAATATCCCGTATGTCCGCACGGCAGGGAAGTGAATATGGGCTATTTTGGAAAAAACGAAAACAAAGCTGTTGCCGACAAAATGCGGGAGGTGTTTTCTGAATGGATAGACAACGGCCACAACAATTTCGAGGACGAAAATACCTGTATTCTCCGAATTGACCTGACAGACGGTGTGCTTTGTTCACATGGGACACGTTATGAAATAGATTTTACTGAATAATATGTCATTTCCGCTTGCAATATGCTGAAGGCTGTGCTATAATATATAGGTACAGCCTTATTGTTTATCAAAAAATGTTTACTTTGTATTTAACTGTATAATAATGATATTGAAAGGAACATTGCAATGAAAGAAATCAGCAAAGACGCAAAGATCGAAACCAAATGCCTTCACTCGGGCTATTCTCCCAAGAACGGCGAGCCGAGAGTGATGCCCATAGTTCAGTCCACGACCTATGTTTACGACTCTACCGATGATGTTGCTGCCGTTTTCGACGACCCCACCAAGAGCCTTATCTACTCCCGCTTTGAAAATCCCACAACAGATGTTGTTGAAAAGAAAATTGCCGCTCTTGAAGGCGGTGTGGCTGCTATGTGTACTTCCAGCGGACAGGCAGCGTCCCTCTGTTCCATACTTAATATCTGTCAGGCGGGGGACAGCTTTATTGCGTCCTCGTCCATTTACGGCGGAACAATCAATCTGTTCAACGTAACTCTCCGCAAACTGGGGATAGAGTGCATTTTCGCTGACTTTGACGCTCCCGACGAGGAGATACAGAAGCTCGTTAAGCCCAATACAAAGCTGTTTTTCGGCGAAACTATCGCAAATCCCGCTCTTACCGTTCTGGATATTGAGAGAATTGCAAACCTTGCCCACAAAAACGGCGTTCCCCTGATAGTTGACAACACTTTTGCAACTCCCTGCCTCTGCCGTCCCATCGAATACGGTGCGGACATTGTTATCCATTCCACCAGCAAGTATATGGACGGTCACGCTATACAGGTAGGCGGCGTTATCGTTGACAGCGGAAAATTCGACTGGACAAACGGCAAGTTCCCCTCCATGACCGAGCCCGACGAAAGCTATCACGGCATTGTTTACACGAGAAATTACGCTTTTGCTCCTTATATCGTCAAGGCAAGAATGCAGCTTATGAGAGATTTCGGCTGCTATCCCGCCGCAAACAGCTCCTTCCTGCTCAATCTCGGTCTGGAAACTCTTGCTGTAAGAATGGACAGATACTGTGAGAATGCGCTGAAGGCTGCGGAGTTTTTCGAGCAGTCGGACAAGGTGCAGTCGGTGCATTATCCGTCCCTTAAATCGGACAAGTACTATCCTCTGGCGCAGAAGTATCTTCCCAAGGGCGCAAGCGGCGTTATTTCCATGTCTATAAAGGGCGGAAGGGACAATGCTGTCAAGTTTATGGACAGCCTGAAGCTTGCTTCCAACGAGGTCCATGTTGCGGATATCCGTACCTGCGTGCTTCACCCCGCTTCCGCAACTCACCGTCAGCTTACCGATGAACAGCTTGCTGCTGCGGGCATTGACGGCGGACTTATCCGTTTCTCCTGCGGTCTTGAGAATATCGAGGATATCCTTGCAGACGCTAAGCAGGCTCTCGATAATATATGATAAGCATTTATACATTTAACCGAATATCCTCTGAAACCAAGGTGAGGTTATAATGAAAATAAGATTTAATAAGAAATACAACACCATCGCCTTTTATACTGCGACAACTTTTGCGGTCTGTCTGCTGATGGTCGTCGTTGTTATGCAGTTTCCCGTAATATCGGGCTTCCTGAAAACATTGGGGAAGGTGCTGAGCCCCTTTGTCTGGGGAATAGTGATAGCTTATCTTGCAAACCCCATACTTGTGGGCAGTGAAAAAGCATTCGGCAAGCTGTTTGAAAAGAAAAAGCCCCACCCGAAGCTGAAAAAGGTCACCACCGTGACCTTGACGATGCTTGCTGTAATTGCCATAATCGCAGCACTTATCGGCATTATTTTACCACAGATAGTAGACAGCATTATCAGTATTTTCAATAACGCAAAGTCGTATATTGACACTGTTCAGAACTGGCTCAACGGTATTGTGGAAAAATATCCCGAAGCGTCCGACTATGTTATGGGGCAGTTCAATAATTTTGAAGATAAGTTAATGACTCTTCTGAACGATCTCCAGCCAAAGCTTGTGGAAATGGCGGGAAGTCTTACGCAGGGTGTCTGGAAATTTGCCATGGGCATCAAGGATTTTCTGCTGGGTCTTATGGTCGCACTTTATCTGCTGGCGGGCAAGCATACATTTATTGCACAGCTAAGGCGGCTTACGGTGGCTGTTCTTCCGAAGAGATCGGCTGCATCGTTTATCAAGCTTTGCGGTACTATCAACAACACCCTCAGCGGATTTATCAGCGGAAAGATACTGGACTCGTTTATCATCGGCATCATCTGCTTTATCGGTATGACCTTTATGGATATGCCTTTTGTAACGCTTATCAGTGTTATTATCGGTGCTACTAATGTTATACCGTTTTTCGGACCGTTTATCGGCGCTATCCCCACAGGACTTATCATACTTCTTGCCGACCCGAAGCAGTTCATTCCGTTTATCATCTTCATTCTGGCGCTCCAGCAGTTTGACGGAAATGTGCTTGGTCCCAAGATACTCGGCGATTCCACGGGTCTGCCCGCTTTCTGGGTAATGTTCTCGATAATTGTCGGCGGGGGACTGTTCGGCTTTGCGGGAATGCTTCTGGGTGTGCCTGTGTTTGCGGTTATCTATACGCTTTGCGGAGATGCCATAAGGGCGCTTCTCACGAAGAAATCTCTCCCCGAAAACACGGATGACTATTCGGAACCCTGTGAATTCTCCGAAAACGGCGAGCTTATACACGCTAATGTAAAGTCTGAGCCTGAGGAATGTAAAAATAGTGAAAATCAGGACGGCTAAACCTATTATTTTTGTAGGCTGCAACCGTTGACATATTCCGCCGAATATGGTAATATTAAAGCAGGCATTAATTTGCCTGCTTTTTTACAGAAATGGGGATATAATAATGATTTCTAAGATACAGCAGGAAATACTCAGGCTCAAAAAGGAAAAGGGCATTACCATACTTGCGCATAACTATGTGGCAAAGGAGATCATAGAGATTGCCGATTATAACGGCGATTCCTTCAAGCTTTCCCGAGATGCGCAGAAGGACAATGCGGATACCTGCATTATGTGCGGCGTTCACTTTATGGCGGAAACTGCAAAGATACTTTCTCCCAAAAAGAAGGTCATTCTTGCGCAGGAAATAGCGGGCTGTCCTATGGCAGAGCAGTTTTCCGCAGAGGACGTTGTGGCGTTCAAGAAGGAGCACCCCGATTATACGGTAGTTGCTTACATAAACACAACGGCAGCGCTGAAAACCGTCTGCGATGTGTGCGTTACTTCTGCTTCTGCGGTTGACATCTGCCGCAAGATCGAAAATGACAAGATACTGTTCATTCCCGACAGGAACCTCGGCTCATATGTTGCGGATATGATACCCGATAAGCAGTTTGTTTTCTGGAACGGCGGCTGTCCCGTTCATGCGAGAATTACCGCTAACGATGCCGCAAGGGCAAAGGAGGCTCACCCCGAGGCTCTGCTGCTGGTTCACCCTGAATGTATTCCCGCAGTGACCGAGCAGGCAGATTTTATCGGTTCGACTACCGCTATTATGAAGTTTGCCGAACAGTCACAGGCAAAGAGCTTTATTATCGGTACGGAGATCTCCATTGTGGAGCAGCTTGAATATCTCTGCCCCGACAAGAGATTCTATTCGCTGACCAAAAATCTTATCTGCCCGAATATGAAGTCCATCACTCTTATGGACGTGCTGAGAGCGGTCAAGGGTGAGGGCGGTCTGGAGATTAAGCTTGATGCAGACGTTATCGAAAAGGCGTCCGTCTGCATTAATGAAATGCTCAGACTGGGATAATACTATTGATAACATTACAGCCGATGCAGTATGTGAGCTGCATCGGCTGATTTTATTTTATATAGGTGAGAAGTGCCTTGAATGCATTTTCTGCATTTGTTCGGCGGGTTTCGTCCAGTTCGTTCAGCTGTACGAATAACGGCTTTGAATTTTCCTGTTTTTCTCCGAAAAGGAGATAATCGGTAGAAATATTCAATGCTGATGACAGATTTATAAGCGTTTCAAGGGACATAGCCTTTGTGCCCCGCTCTATCTCGTAGATATAGTGGGGAGAAACGTTTATCATCTCAGCCAGTTTTTCCTGAGAAAGATTTTTGTATTTGCGTTCGGACTTTATTCTGCTTCCTATTTCTTTTAAATTCATATTTTTACCGCCTCATAATTATTCTCTATAAATATTATATAGCTGTGAGCTATATAAGGACAGTAACTTATGGCTATGGTAATTGTAGCTAAGAGCAATATTGTAATTATCAACAAATTATGGTATTATTATTTAGAAAAGTCAACAATCGACATAAACTGTTGACTTTGATTTTATAAAGGAAGGGATAAAATGAAAAAACACTTTGCACTTTGTCTTGCGCTGGCTGCGGTAATATCACTATCTGCCTGCAGTGCAAGCGAAAAAACTTCCGATACCACGACCGAAGCGGTACAGGAACAGACAACAGCTGCCGAAACGACAAAGGAAACCGAATCTGCTGATGCGGAAACAACAGCGGAGGAAACAACTGCGGAAACGGAAGCGGAAGAGAAGGTCGTTCCAAACATCTCTGAATACCGCCGTTTCAGAAATGGTTCATGGCTTATATGTGTAGGGTCAGACCAATACTATATGTACAATATGGCTGCAAAGAAATGCTATAAACTAAATGAAAATCTGCCTAATCCCTACGGTATTGAGGATATTTACGGCGACCTTGTTTATTATAATGATAAAAACAGCATTTATAACGCCGAAACAGGTGAAAAGCTCTTTGATACCGAAGATGACAGCAATATGATCATCTATCCTGTATACAACGATAATTTAAACCTTGTTTTCACAGGTGATAAGATATATTTAGCAAAACAGGATAGCTCTTTTTCGGGCAGCGGCAATTATGAGATTGGCTGTATGGGCAATGACGGCGAGTGGATAGTGCCTATGACATCTGACAGCGAACTTTTCAACAGCGGTTATTTTGACGGATTTTATACCAACACTCTTTGTCCCGATTACATAGGATATGGATATAATAACAAATCATATTTCTATGATATAGTAAACAACAGAAACTTTGGTGTTGATAGTTTTAAAGGATATTTCTCTAAATTCGTACACGCTGACGGCTCTGATTTCTGCTACTTCTATGTTGAGGGTAAGGGGCTGCTCAGATATGATATAAAGAACGACTGCATTGTTGATACCATACCCGAAGGTGAAGTTTATGAAACCTATACGAGGATTCTCGATAATGGTTTTATCGTATGTAATCCGCTCGACAAAAGCAATTATAAATGGACAGTCATAAACCCTGCCACAGATGTACGAACAACATTTGACCTAACAAAATATGAACAGGCAGAAGTACATATGTTTACCGACGATTGCGTTCTGGCAGAGTGTCGGAATAATGGCAATTATTATGTAGGCGTTTTTGACAAAAACGGAGAGCCTTTGTTTGAACCAATAAAGGGAAAAATAGGCGAAAATGATTGCAAGGGAACCGATGAATTCATTGTATGCAACTCAATTAATATCAACTTCTTTTATAACACAAAAACAGGTGAGCTTACAATGGGTAACACAGATAAATCATCGTCCGACTATTTCGCTTTCACCGATTTTGATGTTTCAACAAATACACTGCTTGTCCATGCAAAAAATCCCGAAGATGGAAAGGAATATTTCTACCTCGCCGACGCCAACGATCCCACAAACCTCTACAACCCCCTTGCACAGTAACTATTTCCCCAAAATCATAACAAAGAAAAAGCCTGAAAATCAGCTGCGATTTTCAGGCTTTGTTATTTGTCTAAAGATTATTCGTTCTTGATAGCTTCAAGGGCACTTATCTTTACCGCCCTGTTTGCAGGATAAAATCCCGAAATAAGTCCGATAAACGATGAGAAAATAAGCGCCAGCAGCACCAGCCAGAGGGGGATAATGGAGATCGGCGTTGAACCGTCCGTACCCAGCATGCTTGACATAAGTCCGCTGCCGAATTTGTTCATAAAGAAGGAGATGATGTAGCTTATCAGCACGCCGATACCGCCGCCCAAAAGCCCTATCATACCCGCCTCCATCAGGAACATTATGCGGATATTGGAGATAAAGCAGCCCAGCACCTTCATAATGCCAATCTCCCTTGTACGCTCGTAGATGGACATTATCATAGTGTTTGCGATACCGATAGCAGCGACCAGCAGGCTTATTGCCGCAAGTCCGCCCAGAACCAGCTGGATTATCATAAGCTGTCCCTGCATTTCCTTGCGCATCTGAGCCATACTTGACGCACTAAAGCCCATTGCTTCCACCGCTTCCTGAACGGCGTCCACATTGTCAATGTCGTCCACCCATAGCTTTATCTGAGAATACTCGATCTCCTTGGAATTTTTCACGCCGTTAAGACGGTTGTAGTCGTTAATAATCTGCTTTGCCAGACCTATATCTATCATTACCGAATAGACCGTTTCCCAATTAGGGTCCTGCATAAGAACTGCGGAACAGGTGAGCTTGTGTTCATAGCCCCTGCCGCCGCTCTGATAGCTGCCGTCGTCATTCTGCTTTTTGGTGTTGTTGACGCTCAGCTTTATGGTATCGGTCATGGGGTCTATCCACGGCTGACGGTAGGTGCCGTCGGGGAGCATTTCCTTCCAGACATATCCGCCGTCCCGCTTTTTCGTGTCACGGAACTGATATGCCGCTTCCGCACCGAAAATAACGGCGTTTGATGTGTCCGTACCTTCGGGAAATGTGCCCTTGTCGATCTCGTAATTCATCTTTTTCAGGGTTTCAAAATCAACACCGTAGACCTCCATCCAGCTTGCCTTGTAGCGGTCGTTTTTTCCTGCGGACAATGTGATGTATTCGCCCGAAACCTGTATTTTTGGAAACGCTGTTTCAACATGCTCAATGGCTTTCAGGGACATCAGCGCATCATCGTTGAGAACGGGCTGATCGGAGCTTCCGCCGTCGCCGTACATATTCCGTCCGCTGTAAATAGTGACGGCGTTCAGGTCGCCCCAGTTTGCCAGCATGGCGTCCATAGCCGCATTCATTCCCAGACCGAGGGAGATCATAACGATAATGGCACAGCAGCCGATGATAACGCCAATGACCGTCAGAAAAGTTCGTCCCTTGCGCCGCCACAGGTTTTTGAAGCACATTGAGATCATATCAGATATCTTCATCGTCGTCCTCTTCCTCGTACTTCTTTTTGCGTTTTTTCTTTACAATGATAATTATCACCACAACTGCGGCAATAACACCGCCGCCGATAACGAACCATATCCATACGGGTGCGCCCGCAGAATGCGGCTCCATATCCATGCTTGCGTCCATACTTGGGTCATACATACCGTCGTCCATACCCATATCCATGCCGCCAAAGGACATAACGGGAATGATGAATTCCTGTTTAAGCTCCTTGGGATTGCCGTTTGCGTCCTCATAGGTCACGACGATATTTCCCTTTATTTCGCCCGAGTCGATATTCGGGATAATTCTGGTGTCGTAATATTCCTCCTTGCCGCTGTCCACATTTCCGATGTAATAGGCGGTGCTTGTTTTGTCAAAGCCTTCGCCCTCAACGTCAACGGTAACATTGTAAACAGCACTTTTTCCCTTGTTTACGAATGTCACGCTGATAGGCGTTTCCTGATACGCATATGCTTCGGTTGGCAGTTCGGGGGGATTTGCCGTAAATCTGTCCTCCTGCTGCAAGGGGATAGAGATTTTTTCTGTAACAGGCTCAGCCTTTGCCCTTTTGCCGCCTGCGGTGTATTCGTATGTGCATATGATCTCAACGGGATAGGAGTCAGGCTTTGCGTCCGACTTGCAGAGCAGGTCAATGGAAATGTCCGTGGTTGCCTTTGCCGCAAGATTTTCGATAAAGAAGGAGTTTGATGAATTGGCGGGGGAGAAGGCAATGCCGTTTTCACCGTTGCCCGCACCGCCCTGAATTATCACTTTAAGGTTCTGGATAGCAGTAGATGACGAAGCGTTTTTCAGGGTTATTTTCAGGGGGAAGGACTTTCCGCCGATAACGTATTCTCCGCCGAAATCATAGCTTTCAATGATGATATTCGGTGCAAACGCCTCAGCTTCATCGCCTGACACTTCCTGCTTGGGATAGCAGGAGATAGTTGCATTGACCGACGAGGACACCACCGACTGCGGGTCATTGGACTTGGTCTGATATTCCGTGACCATGGGAATGACCTCACGGATAGAGGAAATGCCCTTGCAGCCTACCAGATTAAAGGCAAAGCTTTTGCTTTCGCCCTTCTTAATGTCAAAATCCGCATAGGACAGACCGCCGTCAACGGCAAATTTGCTGCCGTCCAGACCGTCCAGAGAAAGACGTGCGCCCTTAATGTCCTTGCCAAGACTGTTGGTAACGGTGGCTGTCAGAGTAAACTTGCCGCCCTCGGAGATGTTGTTTCTGCTTACGGTATAGTTTGTGACTGACAGACCGTATTTGCTGATACCGTTTCCGGAATTTCCGCCTGTGGGGTCGCAGGCAACGGAAGCAGTATATGTGATAGTCTGAATTGCGGAAGCGTCGTTGGGATTGACGCTGTATTCCGCCTTAATGGGGATATTTTCTCTGATAGCGGCGATGCCGTCCATACCGATAAGCGGGAAAACCACCTCGGTGCTTTCGTCCTCCCGAATGTCGATGGCCTTGACGGACAATCCCGAATCCATAACGAATTTCGTCGTGTCCAGACCGTCGAGAGAAAGCTTTACCGAGTTAAGGTCAACGCCTGTTTCGTTGGTAAGATAGATGGTCAGGTCAAACTTATCATCGGGGCAGACGGGGTTCTTGCTGACCTTGTAATTGTCGATCTTCAGACCTGAGGTGTTCAGGTCGTTGGTAACGTTCAGGGGAATTGTGATAGGCTCCTGAGTGTGTGCCGTACCGTTAATGTCGTAGGACGTTACCGACAGGGACAGCTGGTAAATTCCCGCAGGTGTTGTCTGCGGAACGAAAATCGTGTAAGCGGGGCTGAACGAGGTTATGTATGCCGAGGAATGAATGCTCTGCGCCTCGGTGGTCAGCACGGTAACGTTCTGGTCGGAGGACGAAAGCGTCGCCGAAGCCGCAGTTGCAAAGCCCGAGGTGAGGTTGCGAAGCGTTGGCTTGATGACCGTTTCGCCGCCCGCCGCAGCGGTAAAGGTCTGTCCCGAAGCAAGGGTGTAGGTGGGGACGTTGGGGTCTTTCTGCTCGGGGTCAACGTATTCGATACATTCAACAATATCCGCTGTCATAGTAATTGCCGAACCTGCTTCCGCACTGTTGAAAAACAGCTTGAAGCTGAAGGTTTTTCCCTTGCCTGTGTAGACAACATTTCCGTAGGAGGTCACGACCTTAAGGAATGTTCCGTCCACGCTGACACTTTGGTTATACGCATCGGGATAGTTTACGATAAAGCTTTCGGTCTTATCGGCTCTGGCAAAGTCAAATTTCTTTACCAGGTCAGCTTCGGTAAGATAGTTGTCGAAGTTCTGGATAGGTATGTAGCTTGTAATGGTAATGTCGAAAACATTGTCCTTTTCAATGCGGTAAAGGGAAACGTCATATCCCGAAACATACGCGCCTGAACCGAGATAGGCGGGCGGGGGAGTTGCTGTGTCATCGGCATAAACGGGAGGGCATACAGCCGCACACATTGCTGCCGCCGTTATCAGAGCGGCTATTTTTCGTAATATCTTCATATCATTCATTCCTTTTTCAGATCGATTTTATTTTCGGTAACAACAGCTGTCGTTTCGTCATCTGTCGGCACAGGCACAACGGAAACATTCTTCTTGTCGCTGTCAATTTTTCCGTCAATGAGATGAACTATCCTGTCCGCATAAACGGCAATTTCGGGGTCGTGGGTGACGAGTATCAGCGTCAGATCATGCTTTCGGCACATCTTGACCATCAGCTCCATAACCTCAATGGTGGTCTTTGTGTCGAGATTACCCGTAGGCTCATCGGCGAAAATAACGTTGGGGTGTGCCACAAACGCCCTTGCGATACCCACACGCTGCTGCTGACCGCCCGACATTTGGTTTGGGTGGTGCTTCATACGTTTTTCCAGCCCGACAGCCTTGAGCATTTTCTTTGCAGCCTTTTCACGCTTTTGCTTGGGGATTCCCTTGAACATCAGCGGCATTGCCACGTTTTCAACAGCTGTGAGAGTTGTCAGCAGGTTGTACGATTGGAAAACGAACCCCGTGTTCTCCTGACGGAATTTTGCAAGCTTTTTTTCGTTCAGCTTTGCAATATTTACGCCGTTTATGATAATATCGCCCTTGGTAGGCTTTTCCAATCCTGCCAGCATATTCAGGAGGGTGGATTTACCCGAACCCGATGTGCCGAGTATGCAGCAGATCTCCCCCTTTTCGATTGCGAGGTCGATACGGTTCAGCGCAACGACCTTTTCCGAGCCCAGCCTGTATATTTTTCTGAGCCCTCGGACCTCAATAAATGGCAAGCAAACACTTCCCGTCTGTAATTTCTTCATATAGACTATTATATCATCACCTATGGAAGAATTCCACATATTTTGGAAACTGTAATCATTTTTTAAGAATGGTGTAGCTTTTGTAACTGTTTTGTAAACAAAAGCCTGCGGAGCTTTGGCAAACTCCGCAGGCAGCATTTAGTATTATTCGTATTGTGCTGTAATGGTGATGTTATCTCTGATGTTCTTTCCGTCATGGCTCCATCCGACAAAGGTCTTGTCAAGCAATTCTCTGGGGGTGGGAAGAGTGACATCGTCGCCCTCCATGATCTCAATCACCGAGATCTCACCGCCGTTATCTATGGTGACGGTAACTATCTTTTTAGACTCGCTGAAATTTGCGGTAATAACGGTATCGGCTGTTATGTTCTTTCCGTTGTGGCTCCAGCCTGTGAATACCATTCCGTCGATGGAAGGATCGTCAGGGAGAACTGCATCTCCGCCTTTGGGTACGGTCTGTGTCGTAACGTTGTTTCCGATAACGATGGTGACTGTGTATGCCTCCGAGGAATAGAGAGCATCAATGGTTACGTCAGAAGTAATATTGTTAAGCGATCTGCTCCAGCCTGTGAAATACTCGCCTCTGTAATTGGTTTCGGGGATAAAGGGAGGTTCGGCAGTTCCGCCGTAAGCGACCTTCTGCGTAAATATGCGTCCGTCAATATTGAAGGTAACAATGCAGTCGGCACGGTCGAATACTGCGGTAATGGTGCAGTCCTCGGTGATATTGGTGAGATCTCTGTCCCAGCCGGAAATGGTAACTCCGTCAAGGATAATATCGTTAGGCAGCTGAACATCTCCGCCGTAGGGGACGGTAACAGTCCTTGTCTGATCGCCGATAATAAGTGTAACTGTGCAGTCCTTGACCGCTTCAAACAGTGCCTTTATGGTGACATCGGAGGTAATATTTGTTCCCTGACCGTCCCAGCCGACAAACTCGAAGCCTTCCTTGACAGGATTTGCGGGGAATACGGCATTTTCGCCTTCCTTGACGGTCTGTGTTTCCGTTCTGCCGTCGATGTCAAAGGTCACAGTGAAATACCGCTCGGACGGCTGAGTTGTGGTCTGGGGAGGTGCTGTTGTGGTCTGGGGTGCAGCGGTAGTTGTGGGAGCGGGTGCAGTGGTCGTCACAGGGGGCTTTGTCGTCTGGGGAGCTGTTGTTGTGATGACCTGGATACTTGCTTCCGTATCACGGGGAGGCTCCGTTGTGACCGTTTCGGGCATTGTTATGGAAACAGGCTCGGTATCCGCCGTTGTCAGGGTGTCCGCTGTCTGAATGGGATCCTCAATAAGCGGGGGAGGAGCGGTTTCCTCCATAAGGTCTGCTGCTGCTTTAAGCTCGTCGGCTGAGTATGGAAGTGTCACAAACGCTGTCAGCTGAGCAAGCTCGTTAAGTGTGGCTGCGTCAAGCTCCTCCAGCTTGAATTCGCAGTTAAGAGTTTCAAATTTGGACGTAGTTTTTTCCAGAAGAGCCTTTGAAGCGGTCTGGGGGAGAAGCTGCTGGTTTTTGTCTACCGTATTTCCCATAGCATCGTAAAGCTGTATCCTCATAGTGCTCACGAAGTTATGGCAGATAGTATACTGCGGGTCCTCGCTTGCGGCAAACTTTACCACAGCAGCGGTCTGGTCGGTGTTGTAAAGCCCGTTTGCTGTTCTGATACGGATAAAGCCGTCCTTTGCGCTGGCGTTATTGACGATAAGGGTGCCCTGTGTGACGTTCAGCTCTGAGGGCTTCTTTCCCGAAAAATCGTCGCTGACGATAGCTTGAGAGCATTCGTTCATAACGGCATAGTTATTGTCTCCAAGCTTTTTTGTCTGATATGTAAGGGTGCATTTTCCGCCGCTTTCAACGGTGATTATCTCCTGCTTTGACAGCTTTCTTCCGGCAACTGCGGCTGTGCGTCCCGTTTCGATGTTGTCGATATAGACGTTTCCACTGACTGCGGTAACATACAGTCCCGACGGAGCAAATCCGCCGTTTACTATAAATATTGTTGCAATAATGGCGACAATGGCAATAGCCGCTGCGCCTATGGCAATTTTAATATTTGATGACATTGTATAATACTTCCTTTCATCAGACGATCCCGCTGACATCTCCGAAATAGGTAACTGCCGACATCTCAGTATCCGCAGGGAGCGGAGGGATCGGGGCAGGCACGGGCAGAGTTTCGGGTTCTGACGCCGATGTTTGCGGCGGTTCTTCCGAAGCTGCGGTTTCCGGCGGAGATGTTTCGGGTGCTGAGGTTTCGGATTCGCTTTCCGAAGTTTCTTCTGTCGTTGTTTCCGATGATGTTGTGGTGGTTTTGGGAACAGTCGTTGTTTCTTCAGTGGTGGTTTCCGTCTGAGTTTCTTCCTCGGTGACGGTAGTTGTTACCTCCGAAGGCTCTGTTTCCGTGACCGTGGTCTGTACGGGAGAGCTTTCGACCAAAAGCCTTTCCGCAGCTCTGAAAAGCGCATCATTCAGCTCGGAAAGAGAGAATGAAATGCTCCGTTCGCTGCAGATCCTTATAAGCTCCTTCAAGGTGTAATATTTCAGGTCGTCGGCTCCGTAATCCTGATTTAGATAGAGATATTCGGTAATATCCTTGCAGGAGATCATCTGCGCCGATGTCTTAGTCAGAAGAAGCATATTGTTCTCCACAGGCTGCGAGTAAAGGTCGTAAAGCTGCAGGGCAACGGTCCCCTCGATGTTGTGGACAGTGGTCACATAAACGTCCTTGTAATTCTGATAGTCATTTTCAAGTGAGAACTCGGTGCGGAAAACCGTGCCGCGGGCATTTACTACTGCGTTCGGCGTCTTGACGGCAAATACCGATTTTATGGGAAGGCTTTTGTCAAGGCGGGCAATGACTGCGCCGTTTGTAACATTGACATAGGTGCTGCCGTTTCCGACCGTACCGTCATAATTAATATATGCAGATGTGTCGGGCTCAAATGACACCCACTTATCTCCGTCGATGCACACCCTTATAGTACTTTCAGCGTCTGTGGAGATCACATCTCCGCTTTTCAGCGGGATACCTGCCGCAGGATTTACGGGGATACCGTTTCGTGTGATGCTTACAACGCCGTTTACATCTGCGACCTTCACCGAACGATTGACATTTATTTTTATATACAGCACGGCAGCTGTAATAACAGCGATGATTGTTACTGCGGCAGCAGCAATTACAATTGCCAGCTTCTGCGATTCGCTGATTTTTTTCATAGTAAAGGCATTCACCTCTTGGTCGTATGCTGTCGGAATTAAGCTGTCCGACTGTCCATTATAATATAGCACAATACTATTATAACATATAATTCGCCGTTTGTCACTACTTTTTGACTACAATTTGATTACAATTCGCAGAAAAATTGCATTTTCTATTGGATAATATGTTAATATAATGTAAATTAACAAGGTTATAGCTAAATTTTCGTCAACATAAGGCTATCAAAATAAAATGTGCCGACTAAAATCAGCCGACACATCATTTCGGTATTAAAGCGGATCGTCCACATTCTGCTCAATATAAGTGTCCTTAATAGCAACCAATGTGTAGTTGTTTCCTCTTTTTGACACAACATATTCAACATATTTTTCGGGGACAAGCTCCTGCTCCGAGGAGATCGTCAGCCATGCGGGAGTAGGGGAAACGTAGCCTACTTTCAGTGTATAGCTTTCTCCGACGCGTGTCATCTCTGTTATCTGAGGCGAATAGGAGAAATATTTCGGATTTGAGGGGACACGGTAGGATTTTATCTCCTCGTCATAGTAAAACTGGAATCCGGGAGTTTCAATAGTTCCGTGAGTAAAGCTCAGACCCGTGCCGAAAAGCTTTGTGGCATGCTGTTCAACGTCCACTTCGGGCACGATTATGGTATCAAACTCCGATTCGTACTTGCTTTTGTCCTCATAGAGGATAATGTCCCACACAGCGGCGGTTATCATCGTGTCGGACCGCAGCTTGACAGTCTGGTCAAAGGGCGCAGGGTCGCACATAACGATAGGGAAGATGAACCGTTCAAATTCCTTTTTCTGCTGTGTGTTGTCGGCAATGCCACGGACAAATTCCACGCCTGCGGTAATTGTGGAAACAAGCCCTATCACCGCCATGATTATTACGATAAAACCCGTTACAATGTACCGCTTTTTTATTTCGGCTTCGGTAAATGCCCTTGCGGGGGCGGTGTCCTCAACGGGCTGTGCGGACTCGGTAAGCTCCTCAAAATCGGAAACGTCCTCGTCCAGCGCATCGTCGAACATTCTCTTTATATGCTCGATGGACTCCGCAGCTTCCGCCGCCGTGTCCTTATGCTCGGGATGCTTTACGACCGCTTTTTTAGGAACTTTTCTCTTCTTTTTCTTTTTGCGTGACCTGTTCTGACCGCTTTCCTCCAGATATTCGTCATAGTCGAACAGCTCACCTGTGTTATTCATATCACTCATGGCAAATCAGCGTATCTGACCGTTTCCGTTAATAAGATACTTAACGGAGGTAAGCTCTTTCAGTCCCATAGGACCTCTTGCATGAACCTTCTGGGTGGAAATGCCGATCTCTGCGCCGAAACCAAATTCCGAGCCGTCGGTAAATCTGGTGGAGGAATTTACATATACGCAGGCGGCGTCAATGCGTTTCTGGAACTTTTCGGCATTTGCAAGGCTGTTTGTAACGATGCACTCGGAGTGCTTGGTGGAATATTTCGAAATATGGGAGATAGCTTCGTCAACGTCCTTAACGACCTTAACGGCAATGATGTAATCGAGGAATTCCGTTGCATAGTCCTCTTCGGTGGCGGGAACAACACATTCTCCGAGGATAGCCCGTGTTTTTTCACAGCCTCTGAGCTGAACATTATGTTCGTCAAGACGTGCCTTTATCATCGGCAGAATTTTCTCTGCACATTTTTCGTGAATAAGCAGGCTTTCGATAGCGTTGCATACGGAGGGACGCTGAGTCTTTCCGTTGTCAACGATGTTTACAGCCATTTCGGGGTCGGCGCTTTCGTCAACGTAAACGTGGCAGTTTCCCACACCTGTTTCGATAACGGGGACGGTGGCATTTTCCGTAACCGCCTTGATAAGACCTGCTCCTCCTCTGGGGATAAGCACGTCAAGATACTTGCTGCACTTCATCAGCTGAGTGGTGACTTCACGGGTAGTATCGTCCACGAACTGTATAATGTCCTCGGGCAGACCCGCAGATTTCACCGCAGAACGCATTATTTCGCACAGCACCTTGTTGGAATGATACGCTTCCTTTCCGCCCCTGAGAATACAGGTGTTGCCCGATTTCAGGCAGAGAGCGGCAGCGTCCACGGTAACATTGGGACGGGACTCAAAGATGATACCGATAGTTCCCAGCGGAACTCTTATCTTCTGAATTTTCAGACCGTTGGGACGAACAGTTCCGTAATCCACCGAACCGATGGGGTCGTCCAGCTTGATAACGCCGCAAACGCCCTCGGCAATGCCTGAAATGCGCTTTTTGTCCAGCATAAGGCGGTCGGTCATTACCTTGGAAATGCCGTTTGCTTCGGCAGCGGCAATGTCCTTTTTGTTTTCCTCTATAATTCTTGCAGCGTTTTCGTTCAAAGCGTCGGCAATTGCCTTGAGAGCGGCGTTTTTCTCCATAGCGGAGGCTGCTGCTATGGCACCCTCGGCAGCCTTTGCCTTTGCGCCCAATTCTTCTATGTAGGTCATATTCTCGCTTCCTTTCATTTTTTCGACAGGAATACGGTTCCTGCGGATTTTCCGTCAAACAGGTCGTAGATGACCTTGGGGTTTCTTCCGTTGAGGATAACCATATCAATGCCTGCGTTGTTTGCGATCTCTGCGGCGTTTATCTTTGTTATCATTCCGCCGCTTCCGAGAGATGAACCTGCTCCGCCTGCAATAGAACGTGTTTCCTCGTTTATCTCGGTGACAACGGGGATAAGCTCGGCGTTGGGGTCGCTATTGGGATTTCCCGTGTAAAGACCGTCAATATCCGAAAGGATAATCAGCAGGTCAGCCTTGCAGAAGATGCCAACGTGGGCGGCAAGAGTGTCATTTTCTCCCAGCTCAAGCTCCAGCTCATCAATAGCAACGGTGTCATTCTCGTTTACAACGGGGATAACACGCTTTTCCAGAAGCTTCTCGAAGGCGTTTTCAACGTTATTCTTACGGGGGGATTCTAGTATGTATTTTGTCAGAAGTATCTGCGCAACGGTCAGGTTGTATTCACCGAAAAGCTTGTCATACATATACATAAGCTCGCACTGACCCACAGCGGCGCATGCCTGTTTCATGGGCGTATCCTTGGGCTTTTCAATCAGTCCCAGCTTGGACATTCCCAGACCTACCGCACCGGAGGAAACGAGGATTATTTCCCGTCCCGAGTTCTGCAGGTCGGAAAATATTTTTACAAGGCTTTCCATTCGGCGGATATTCAGTCTGCCTGTGCGGTGGGTGAGGGTGGAAGTACCCAGCTTTATTACAATTCGTTTTTTTTCGTTTATATCAAACATAGTTATGCTCTCCAAATTATTTATTTACAACATTTATGGGATCTCCCGATATAAATGCCGCCAAATTATCGTAAACGATGTCCATAAGCCGTTCTCTCGTCTGACGTGCAGCCCAGGCGATATGAGGTGTGATAACGCAGTTTGGGGCGGTCAGCAAAGGGCAGTCGGGGGACATTGGCTCTGTTTCCACAACGTCTACCGCAGCACCTCTCAGCTTGCTGAAAAGCAGTGCCGAACGAAGTGCTTCTTCATCGACGATAGGACCTCTTGAAGTGTTTATAAGAATGGCGTCGGGCTTCATAAGTGAAAGAGTGCGCTCGTTTACAAGCCTGCGTGTGCTTTCCGTCAGCGGACAATGTATGGACAGAAAATCCGCCTGAGAGAACACCGTATCAATATCCGCAAAGATGACAGTCGTGTCATTCTGCGGAGTTCTCGTGTTGACAATGACATTCATTCCGAATGCTTTTGCTATCTCTGCGACCTTCTTGCCTATGCTGCCGTAGCCGATGATACCCATAGTCTTTCCCGAAATTTCCGTCAGCGGAAAGGGAAAATAGCAGAAGCTTGCGGAATTTATCCAGTCGCCGTTATGCACCGAATGGTTATAAACCGCAACTCTGTTGGTGAAGTGGAATATCAGCGCAAAAACGTGCTGCGCAACTGCGTCCGTCGAATAGGACGGTACATTTGTAACGACAATGCCACGTTCCTTAGCGGCGGCAAGGTCGATGTTATTGTAGCCCGTTGCACACAGTCCGATATATTTCAGCTTGGGCAGACGGGAGATAAGCTCTGCGGTAAAGGGCGTTTTGTTGCAGAGAACAGCGTCGGCGTCGGCACAGCGCTCCTCAGCCTCGGACGGTAATGTGGTGTCATATTCCGTAAGCTCACACAGCTCATGAAAACGCTTAAATGAAATGTCCCCGATGGAAACTGCTTGTTTTTCAAGAATCACTGCTTTCATCGCTTTTTTCCTCCGCTTTTTCGGACCTTGCGTTTTCCTCGGCTTCTCTTTCCTTATTATATTTGTGCATTGAAATAAGTGCCAGGACCACCAGCACAAGCTCCTCCATTCCGAGAACTGCCATATACCAGCTGCTGCTGTCAACATATACCAGCAAGGTCGAAAGTATGCCAAGACCCAGGTAAAGCTGATATTGTCTTTTCCTTATCCGGCGGTGGACCAGCAGCACTATCAGACTTATTATAACAAATCCGATGTGCATTGGCAGTGAAAGGGGAAATATAGGTGATAATTCGTTTACCATTTAAAGCCTTCCTTTCCGAAAGCGGTTTACGTTGCTAATTGCATAAAGTTTATTATATCACATATTAATCCATTTTTCAAGACCTATGTCCATTTTTTCGGCAAATTACATAATAATAGAGAAAAGCAGACCGCCAAAGTAAGCATTGTGAAGCTTCTTCGGAGATCTGCTCTGAAAATGGTGGCTTATCGGTTATTTTCCAAATCGGAAATGCAGATGGTAAGCTGTTCGGGCATATCCTTGTAAATTCCCATCGGGATAATGTCATCAAAGCTGTAAAACTCGGTGATCGTGGGTTGTCCGAACTGAAAAACGGTGACCTTTTCATTCATGGGATTGACTATCCAATATTCCCTGACGCCTGCGTTTTTGTAGATGAGCGGTTTATCCTGTAAATCACGTTCAATATTATGGGGAGATACTATTTCAATTATAAGGTCGGGAGCGCCGTTATACTTCTGCTCGTCGAATTTTTCGGGGTCGCAGGTGATGAAAATATCGGGGACAACAACCTCGCCGCTGCTGAGCTTTACATCTGTCGGTGAGCAAAAAACCTCGCACTTTCCTTTGTTTTTGCGTATATAATGCTTAATTTCATAGAGAATATCACTTGATAGGCGCTGATGACGGATGTTGGGAGATGGTGATATATTGGTTTGACCTTCGTTTACGGGGTCCGTCGATCCCCATAGGCTAACGATTTTTCCATTTATAAGCTCGCAAGGTTCTGTCAGCCCGAGAGCATAAAATTCATCAGCAGTGTAAGTTTTTTTCATTGGCATAGGTATAAAATTACTCCTTTTATACAGAAGTATCCGTAATTACATTTTATATCATAAATTATTATTTGTCAAGCAGAGAAACGATATTTGAGAACTTTTTATCGGAAATCGGCAGCAGTTTCAAAAGGAATATTTCCTCCGAACAGGTCAAGTGCCGTGCCGATGGTAAAGTTCACATTTCCTCTGCCAAGCTGTTTCAGAAGCTGTAAATCGGCAACAGAGCTTATTCCGCCCGCATAGGTAACGGTCAGGTCTGGACAGCTGCCCAGCATTTCGGCGACTTCCGTCTGAATTCCGCTTGCGCAGCCCTCCACGTCCACGGCATGAACGAGGAATTCATCGCAGTAAGCGGACAATTCCCGCATGACTTCGGAGGATAGAACGGTATCGGTGAACTTCTGCCAGCGGTCGGTGACAATGTAAAATTTTCCGTCACGTTTGCGGCAGGAAAGGTCAATGCAAAGATGCTCCTTGCCGGTTTCCCGGCTGATTTTTACGAGATTGTCCATATTTATCCGGCCGTCCTTGAAAACGTAGGAGGTCACAATAACGTGAGATGCGCCCTTTTTGAGAAATCCCGCAGCATTTTCGGCTGTTATCCCGCCGCCGATCTGCAAGCCGTTTGGAAATTCCGACATAGCGGAAAATGCCTGTTTTAGGTCGTCCTCGTAATACTCCGAGCCGACGGGATTCAGAAGAATGATATGTCCCCCCCGAAGTCCCTTTTCACGGTAAAGACGGGCGTAAAATGCAGCGTCCTGCTCCGATACGAAGTTTTCCTTTGCCTTGCCGCCGACATCTTGCAGGCTGCCGCCGACTATCTGTTTAACCTTGCCGTTGTGAATATCTATACATGGTCTGAACTGCATATTTTTAACTCCCTACATTATCATTGTGGCGATCTTCCACTCGCCGTCAAGCTTTATAAGGCTGAGCCTGTATTCTACCTCGTAATCGTTGGTTTTGTAGCCGATATTTACGTGGTAATCAAAGGCAATGTTCAGCACAAAATGCTCCTCGTCATACATAACTATATCGGAGAATTCCAGATTATCGTAGGAAACCGTATGTGAACGGTACCAGTCGTGCCAGAAGCCCTTGATACGACGCAGAAACTCCGAATCCTTCACTATGTACTGCTCGGCATCTTCAAAAGGTGCGTCTTGAGTAATGTACATAGCGTATGCCAGCGAGGACTTTTCTGCGAATGCCTTTACCTCGTCCAGCAGTGCTTCATCGGGTACGGGGAGTGCGTACAGAATCCCCTTTTCCTCGGTAAGCTTCATTTCTTTGCCGTTTTCATCGGTGACGGTCATAACGGGCTCGTTTAAGAAAACGTTCTTTGCTTCGTAAATCTCAAACTGCGGAATAAGTGATTTGTCGTCCAGATCGTCGTAATCCTTGATTTTATATTCCTCGTCGGAAAGCATATCCGAGCCTATCTGTTTACCGTCTGCATAGACCTTTGCGCCCTTTGGTACGCAGACCTTGAAGCCGTGAGTTTTGACAAAAAGCTGCTCGTTCAGCTCGTCAAGATCGACCGCGGAGCATTTCCAACCGTGCTGACCGAATTTGTCCGTTTCTCCGTCGGGGGACAGTTCGTACCTGGAAAACCGCAAATTTCCGAGATAAACATTGTATGTATAGCCACCTTCCTTATTGATCTGACCTTTTATGGATTTCGCATTGGTGAAATCATCTCCGAATGTGGCATACACATACTTTAAATAGTCATCTCTGTCGTTGAATTTATCGTATTCTATGGATTTTTCGTCAATGATAGCGTCAATGTCATTTAGACGGTATTTGTCCATAAATGAAGCTTCTGCGTGCTTGATATGGTTTTTTTCATAGGATTCGAGAAACTGCCATTCTATCTTCCACACATAGACCGATGCCGCCATCAGAATTGTGAAAAGTATAAGCATCAATATGCCGAAAATATGTGTTTTCCTCGGTTTTTTTACGGCAGCGGCGGCTTTTGCTTTTGGCTGCTTAGGTTTGAAATGTTCGGGCTGATAAGCCATTTAGGCGTCAATCCTTTCCTTAATTCGTCTTTTCGGGAAGCACCACAAATGCCGTGGGCAGATCTCTCGGACCGTATACGGAGGCGCAGACGTTGATTATCTCGCCGTTGTAGTACATTACCGTTGAAGAACCGCCGTCAAGGTTTGCGGCGTTGACTGCGCCGTATTCTTCGAGAATGTTGATGCAGTCCTCATATGTTGCGCCGATGCTGGTCGCCTGTCTGCCGTCGATTGTCAGCAGGAGAACTGTTCCGTCTGCTGTCTGACCGATACAGGTTCGGGGGTTAAGTCCGCCGCCTGTTCCCGCAACGTCCGAGCGTTTGCCGTTTACGATAAACACGGGACCGAAAGAACAAGCGTCACGCAGACCCTTGTCCATAGCCTCCTGAGCGGTCATCCAGCCTACAACAAGCTTATTGTCCTTGTCAAAGCCGACAACTATCGAACCTCCGCCGTTATACAGCAGTTCTCCGTTTTTGATAACGATACCGAGGGGAGTACCGCCGTTTCCGACGCCGCCCTCGTCCAGAAATCCGCCTGCGTTTATTCCCGCAATGCCGCCTTCACGCTCAACCATTTCGGATATCTGAATACCCTTTGCATTTCCGCCCAGCGACGGGGGAGTGCCGAGAACCACCCTTGACGGGTCACGAACCAGCATAAGCTTGCCCTTATATGTAGATGATGAAATGTCGATTATCTCCAGCGGAAGCCGTTCTTCCTCCTCGGAAAGCTCCTCGGGAGTAGGAATGACAACAAGTGACTGGTCTGTGACCTCCAGCGTTTCCACGGTGGAATTGCGCTTTCTGATGGCATCTATCTCTTCCTCGGTAAAGAACATTCTCGGTATAAATTTCAGGGCGCTTGTTTCCATCATCGTGTTCACAAAAAGGTCGGACGCAGAGGGGGAGGGTCCCATACAAAAAATATAAGAAGCCCCCACAAGCAGTATCACCGCCGCCAGCAGTATCACCCCGATAAAGGTGAAGAAGCGCCCTATTACCATTCCGATAATACATCCTATGCTTCGCTTCTTGGGAGCGGCGTTTCCGATGTCTATCTCCGCTTCGTTTAAAACGGCATTTTCCATAATATACCCCATTTCAAGTTATTCGGCATTCGTCTGCCGAGGTTTATTTTTAAACACAAAATTCTGCTGAATCTTAAAGCTGATAATCGAAAGAACTGTGTCCACAATAAGCTTTGCGATAAGCGACTTTTCCCCGAAAATAAAGGAAAGTCCGTAAACACCGCCGAAAGAAGCCGCTGCCTGAACTATGCAGAGCAGATAGTATTTCACGATGGTTTTCTTCGGATCATCCGAGCATCTGAAAACCAGCTTGCTGTTGACAGTATAGTTGAAAAGCGATGAAGCTATCCTTGCGATGACCGTTGCCGTCAGGATACGGAACTTCATCGGCAGAGCCTTTGCTGCTATGAAAAGCAGCTGATACAGTCCTAAGTCGATGAGAGCGGAAGCCAGTGAGGAAGAAACGAATCCCAGCAGCATTTTGTAGATGGCAATGGAATCCTTTATGGGGTTAAAGTGGGACTGTTTGTTGTCGTCCTCGTAAATAGTCCGAATGGGCACTTCGACTATGGGAATGGAGAGGCGCTTTGTTTCCAGCAGCATATTTGTTTCATACTCGAACCGTTCGCCCGAAAGCCCTACAAAATCGGGGATAAGGCTGTTGGGTATGACACGAAGCCCTGTCTGCGTATCGCTTATCTTCAGCCCGCAGAAAAGCCCAAAAAATCGGGAGGTCACCTTGTTTCCGTAGCGGCTTCTGGGCGGGATACCCTCCGAGTTGAAGTCCCTTGCGCCGAGGATAAGGCAGCCGGGATTTTCCGAAAGACTGTCGCAGCATTTGCAGACATCATCAACATCGTGCTGGTCGTCGCCGTCAACGAAAACAACGCCGTCACACTCGTCCGCATAGCTGTTCATATAGTGGTTTATGGCGGTTTTCATCGCCCTGCCCTTGCCGAGATTTACGCAGTGTGTGAGCAGGTCGCAGCCGTATTCCGACTGAATATTTCTGAAAATTTCGTCGGAATCGCTGCCGTCGTTTACCACGATTATGCGGCGGAAATCCCTGTCGTGCAGCTTTCTGACGATGCTTTCCAACCGACAGTCCGGGTTCAGCGAGGGAATAACGGCGCAGAAATTATACATATTATCACGTCCAATATTTGGTTTTGGAGAAGCTTCCGAAAAACTGATTTAAAAGCATTATACACTATTTCAAAGAAGATTTCAAGCTATTTTATTTACAATACGGTAACAAACCGTGTAATATTTTTGTATTCCGGTATGGTATGATATAAATTGAGAAAATGAATATTATGAATGGAGTCCGACATAGTGAATTCAAATAAAAGTGTTTCTTTCTTCAAAAAGCTGCTGGTGCCTGTTCTGGCGGTGACTGTAATGCAGTCGGTGCTGATCTTTATTCTGCTGGTATTCGGCGGGATATTTAAGGATGTCGAGGACAATGCAGCGGGTAATTTCAAAAATGCCGTTATCAGGCGGGCGGGAGAGATAGAACATTCTTTTTCCGAACGATGGGGAAATTTTTGGCAGGACAGAGATCAGATGGTTTCGGCAATAGAAGAAGCACTTGCGGAAAACGATGCTTCCGCTGAGGACATGCTTACCGATGCAAAGCTGAATACCAAGCTTATAAACATTCTCTCCGATGATGTGAGAAGTCTGCTGCGTACCAATTCCGTTACAGGTGCTTATGTTATTCTGGAGGGCTGTGCGGATTCGGTATCGGATATTTCGGCGGGACGTGCTGCGTATTTCCTGCGTTCCAATGATTCTGCATCTCTTTCAAACGGAGATGGGGATCTTCAGCTTAGAATGGGTTCGGCGGAATATGCAAAAAAGATGAATATCATGCTCGATACCTGCTGGACAAACTGTGCCCTTGCCGAGGAAACGGAGGAGTTTTACAGCTATGTCAGAAGCTTTGAGCCCGGTCCTCTGCCGATAATACTTACGGGAGTAAAGCTTTCCCGCTTTGACACGCCGGGTGTTACCATCTCTATGCCGCTTATATCCTCTAAGGGCGATTTTCTGGGAATTGTCGGCGTTGAGCTGAATGAACGCTACCTTATCTCACAGATGCAGTTTGAGGAACTGGACGGCGGAGTTTTCGCAGCGTACTATCTCGGAGCAATTTCCACCCGTGCGGATAATGAGAAGTTTACAAGGAAGATAGCCGTAAGCGGAAGTGCCTACAAGCGCCTTTATTCCGCAGATGACGGAGTTGTTGCTTCCGAACCTGACAGAAACGGCATTTGCAGGATATTGCCCTCAGATGAGTTCAATTCGGAAATGGCGGGGTTCAGCGTGCCCATAAGCATTGCTGCCGAAGGCGAGAATGAGTGGGTGCTGACGGGCATTATCAGGCGGGACACACTATATGAACTGTCCATCAACCTTCGGAAAATACTTATAATAACTATGCTTATTTCGGTGGCTGTTTCGGTGATATGCGTACTTCTCGCAAGCAGGGCGCTTGTAAAGCCTGTTACAAAGCTTATAAAGCAGCTTCGTTCAAGCGATCCCACCGAGCCTATTTCCCTTGATAAAACGGGTATCAGCGAGATAGATGAGCTTAGCGCTTCGGTGGAGGTGCTTTCGGGCGAGGTTGAGGCGTTTGCTTCAAAAATGTCCAGGATAATGGACGTGGCAGATGTTCCTGTGGGAGTTTTCGAGATAAAGGAAAATTCGGGATACGGCTTTGTCAGCGGAAAATTCTGCGAGCTTCTGGATATGGACAGCTCCAAGCTTCACAACGGCTGCCTGCCCGCTGCGGCATTTATGACGAGATTTGCCGAGATAAAGGAATATCTCTGCGACGAAACGGGAAATATCTACAAGCTGCCCGAACCAAACGGCAAATCACGCTGGATAAGGCTTCAGATCATCAACGAAAACGGCTCACTTCTGGGTGCTGTTATGGACATTACCAAGGAGATGACCGAGCAGGAAAAGCTCCAGCATGAAAGGGACATTGATCCGCTGACGGGTATCTACAACCGCCGTGCGTTTACAGAGCGGACAGCGGCATTGTTCAGAAACAGGAAGATGTCACTTAGAGTTTCCGCTCTTGTTATGTGGGACCTGGATAACCTGAAATATGTAAACGACCATTACGGCCACGATTACGGCGATATGTATATAAAGAGCCTGTCTGACGTTCTGTTTGAAGCGCAGAACCACAGATGTACAGCCTGCCGCCGTTCGGGTGACGAGTTTTATCTGTTTTACCACGGCTACGGCGACCGTGACGAGATACGGGCGGAGTTTAAGAAGATATGGTCGTACGTAAACGGCAAAACTCTTACGCTTCCCGACGGAACGCCCTACCGTGTCAGCGTTTCCGGCGGCGTTGCCTGGTATCCCTATGATGCAAAGGGGCTTGACGAGCTGATGAAAATGGCTGATGATGCTATGTATGAGGTCAAGAGGGGCAGTAAGGGTAATATTGTTGAATATTCGGATATTGTCGAGGAGATCCCGGAGGACGGAAAATGAGCTTCGGAGTTTATGTTCATATTCCGTTCTGCGTGAGAAAGTGTCCATACTGCGACTTTTATTCAACGGCTGTGTCGGGGGATATTGTTGAAAGATATGTGGGCAGGCTTTGTGCCGACATTCGCGGGAACTGTCCCGAGGGGGCGGGAAGTGTCTATTTCGGCGGTGGAACGCCTTCGCTGCTGTCGCCCGAACAGGCGGGACGGATAATTTCGGCGGCGGCTCCCGCAAACGGTGCGGAAATTTCCATAGAGGCAAATCCAAACTCCGTATCTCCCGAAAAGCTGAAGGGCTATCTTTCGGCGGGAATAAACCGCATTTCCTTTGGTATACAGTCACTTTGCGGCGGCGAGCTTGAAGCACTCGGACGGCTTCACACCGCAGATGAAGCGGAAAATGTCGTAAAATTGGCATATAATGTTGGGTTTCGCAATATTTCCGCAGATATTATGCTTGGTGTCTGCGGACAGAATGAGGACAGTCTTTCGGAAACTCTCGCTCGGCTGACGGCTCTGCCTGTCAACCATGTTTCTGCGTATTTGCTGAAAATCGAGGAGGGGACACCTTACGGCAAAAACGGTATGCGTGACAGAGTTCCCGACGATGATACGGCGGCTGATCTGTATCTTCTGGCAGCCGAATATCTTGAAAATGCAGGATTTTATCAGTATGAGATCTCGAATTTTGCGCAGAAGGGATATGAATGCCGACACAATCTGCTCTACTGGCTTTGCGGAGAATATTACGGCTTCGGTCCCGCTGCGCACTCATTTTACGGCGGAAAACGGTATGCCTGCCAACCTGATCTGGACGGTTATCTGTCCGGCGGGGCGGAGAGGATAACCGATGTTTTGCAGGAAACGCCGCCCGATTTCTTTGAGCAGGGAATGTTAAAGCTCCGTCTTTCCCGTGGAATAAGCAGGAATGAGATACCTTCGGAGCAGCTGGGACACTTTGAAAAGCGTTTTGCCGTTTACGAAAGGGCGGGGCTGATGAAGCGGACAGCGGACGGCTTTGCTTTGACGAGGGAAGGATTTTTGGTTTCCAATTCGATAATTGTTGATTTGTTGGAGGAGTGATTGATTTGGGTGAGCATTTATGCCCGGTGTGCGGTAAGCATACTTTTTCACAGCACGACAGTTTTGAAATATGCCCTGTATGCGGCTGGGAAGATGACAGCGTACAACTCAGACGTCCTGATTATGATGGCGGAGCAAACTACGAAAGCTTGAATGATTTTCGGAAAAGATGGCAGGAAAAACAAGATGATTACAAAAACCGTCCTTAAATAAGGCGGTTTTTCTTTAGTTTTTAAAGCTTTTGTCGTAGCAGTGTCGCAGTAAGCCCGTTTTCTTATACGACGAAAAATCCCTACTCTGCGCACACAACGCAGAATAGGGATTTATCTTGGTGAGCCATTGGGGATTTGAACCCCAGACCCTTTGATTAAAAGTCAAATGCTCTGCCGACTGAGCTAATGGCTCGTATGTGTGAATGTTAGTGTCACACATAACGTTATATATTATACTACGTACAGCTAAAAAAGTCAAGTGGAATTGCATAATTTTACGAATTGTGCATAGTTTTGATAATTGTATATTCTAAAATAGTGCAATATCAACAAATACCAAACAGTAATCTGACGGAAATTGCGCTTACAATAAATCCCGTAATATCTCCCGCAAGGGCAGAGGGGAGGGTGTGGCGAGTGTCCTTTGCCTTGACTGCCGCAAAATACACGGCTATTGTGTAAAAGGTAGTTTCCGTGGAGCCCATCAGGACGCTTGCCACTCTGCCCGCATAGCTGTCGGGGTGACAGTCCCTGAGTATCCCGTCAAATACGGCAAGTGCGCCGCTTCCCGAGATAGGTCGGATTAGTGCCAGCGGGATACATTCCGAGGGAAAGCCCAATGCGTTTGTCAACGGCGACATTGCCGCTGCTATCACTTCGGGAAGCCCCGATGCCTTGAACAGTCCGATAGCGGTAACAAGGGCTATAAGTGAGGGGAGAAGTGACACGGAGGTTTGAAGGTTTTCCTTTGCGCCCTCGATAAATTCATCGAAAACGTTCACCTTTTTAATAAGGCCTGTCAAGACGATAAGTGCGGCTATCAGCGGGATAACCAGGTCGGCAGCGTTCATTTGTCATCACCCGTCTGTTTTGAAAATCGTTTCAGTATCTGAGATGCCAGCAGGGCGGCGGTCAGTGCGGATAAGGCTGTGATGATCACAGCGGGAAATATCTCCATAGGTGAAGCGGAACCGTATTTCGCCCTTATGGCGGCGCAGGTGGATGGAATTATGGTAAGGGAGGCTGTGTTCAGCACGGTGAAGGTCACCATATTGTCTGAGGCTCGTAAGGGGTCGCCGCCTTCGGAAATGTGCACTTTTTCCAGTTCCTTCATTGCTTCTATCCCCAGCGGAGTTGCGGCATTCCCAAGACCTAAAATATTTGCGGTAACATTCATACATATATAACGGAACGCCTTGCCGTTAAGGTCAAGCCCCTTGAACAGGAGTTTGGCTGCGGGACGAAACAGCATTGCCATATAGCATGTGATACCCGCTTTTTCCGCAATGCGCATAAGCCCGCCCCACAGACACATACTTCCCGTCAGGAATATGACCAGCTCAACTGCTGAGGAAGGGTCGTTGAGCAATGAGTCCGACAGCTGCGAAAAATTGCCGCTGTATATGCCGTATGCAATGGATATGACGATTATAATTGAAAATATTTTGTTCATCATTTACGAAACCTCAATTTCCTGTTATATACAGTATAAGGAAGGATTTTCAAGGAATATTCTGGAAGAGTGAGCAAATTGTACAAAAAATCTTTGTTTTTTGCAGCAATCAACACGAAAATTTACTATACGATAGAAATCAACAATTATTCACAAAATTGTTATTGACAAATATATGCAAAAAAAGTTATAATAGTCTTGACCCTGAATGAAAAGGGTGTTTGTTCTCTTTTACATACCCGGATCTCGTATAGAAATAATAATTGCGAGCGTATCCCATATATAAAGAACGGCGGGCTGTCAATGAGAGCAGACTTTTATAAAAACAAGTATTATTGCCGTTCTGCGTAAACGGCGGTAATTCTGCCGATGCTGATACTGCAATAAAAAGAAGGAGGCAATTTTCAATGAAATCAACCGGAATCACAAGAAAAATCGACGAGCTTGGACGTATCGTTCTCCCTATCGAGCTGAGAAGAAGCCTTGACATAGGCGAGAGGGACGCTCTGGAGATCTATGTTGACGGAGAGAATATCGTCCTGAAAAAGGATAAGGCAGCATGCGTTTTCTGCGGCAGCTCCGATAACATTGTTGACTTTAAGGGCAAAAACATCTGCACCGAGTGCTATACTCAGCTGAGAAAGTGATTTTTTGTTTGTCCGCAATACATTATATTAACGCAGGCGGGATTATATGCAGACACCGTCCGCCGTATATGAGGTGAGTTCTTTGATTTTTGTTTCTTCGGCTAATCTGGTGCCGGGTATGTGTCTTGGAAGAAATGTCAACTTTTACGATGCAAATACTTATGCGGCAGTCGGATTGAAGGCAGGTACAAAGCTCACAGATGTTATCATCACTCAGATGAAAAGGGCTGACGTTGACGGCGCATATATCGACGATACAAAGAGCGAGATAAGGGTTATTTCGTCCATAAACAGCGAGATAAAGAACGAGGCTCTTTCGGGCGTCAAGAACCTTGCCAATGACTTTATGAGCGGCGGTGTTACGGGTGACGATGTCGAGGAGATAAAGGACACTACCGAGAAGCTTATTGACAATCTATCTGCCAGCAGAGATATTATGGTAAATATTGCCGACATTAAAATGTACGATGATTACACCTTCCACCACAGCCTGAGTGTTTCAATAATGGCTCTGGCTATCGGAATGGAAATGGGGCTGGATCACAGAGAACTTAATGAGCTGGGACTCAGCGGACTGCTTCACGACATCGGAAAGGTGTCTATCCCCATTGAGATAATCAATAAGCCCGGCAGACTTACTCAGGAGGAATTCGGCATTGTAAAGATGCACCCCGTTCACGCTGCAAACCATCTTCTTGAAAGACGGCTTGTCCCGCCGAACTGCTATTACGGAATAGTCGGTCATCATGAAAAGGTGGACGGCACAGGCTATCCCAAGGGCTTAAAGGGCGATGAGATTCATCTTTATGCGAAGATACTTGCAGTTGCGGACGTTTTTGATGCGCTCACATCTCAAAGACCATACAGAACTCCCAGCCCGCCCTCCGAGGCTATCGAATACATAATGGGCGGAACGGGCAGCCATTTTGACGAGCAGTGTGTAAGGGCGTTTATACGAAAGGTTGCGCCTTATCCCGTGGGAACTGTGGTGCAGCTTTCCAACGGCGAAACGGCTACGGTCATGGCGAATTTCCCCGACCAGCCTCTTCGTCCCACAGTTGCGGTCACGGGCAGACCGGGTGTTTATTACGACCTGTATCATGATATGAACTGCCTGTCTATCGTTATTACGGGTATCTGCGATACGAAGCTTGCGGAGGAGAATAAAGCGCCTAAGGTCGTACAGGTCAAACAGTAAAAAATATCCCGTCGGTTTCAATGCCGACGGGATTTATTGTTATAAAGCGATTTAATTGTTTATGGAAACATAATTAAGTGGATCGGTATGCTGACCGTTTACTCTGACCTCAAAGTGGCAGTGATTTCCGTAAGCATAGCCCGTTGAGCCGATGTAGCCGATGACCTGACCTTGTGCGACCTCATCGCCCACATTTACGCAGCAGCTGGACATATGAGCGTAAAGGGTAGCTATCTTGTCACCGTGGTCGATAACAACGTGGATACCATATCCGTTGCCTGTGTTGCTGGCGGTGATAACCGTGCCTGCCGCAGATGCAACTATCGGTTCGCCGTAGCAGTTGGGCTTGTTAATGTCGATGCCCTTGTGAAAATTGTTCCGCTGCTCCTCGACTATCCATCGGTTTCCGTATGTATCTGTCATATTCCGCACGCTGGGGACGGGCCAGATAAAGCCTGTTTCGGAATATCCGGGAGTATAGCTTTCCGTGGGTTCCTCCTCAGTGACAGGCGGTTCGGTTTCGGCGGGAACATATTCCTGATTGTTTGCCAGCGCCTCCTGACGCTTGCGTTCCTCCTCTTCCTCACGCTTTTTGCGTTCTTCTTCCTCCTTGCGCTTGCGCTCTTCCTCTTCCTTGCGCTTGCGTTCCTCTTCCTCTTTACGCTTTCTTTCAAGCTCCTCCTGCTGTTTGCGGATATATTCCTGTATTTCCTGCTCGACACGCTGTTCTTCGGCGTCTATCTCATCGGTGCGGTTTTCGTACATTTCCGCTTGTTTTTCGTACATTTCCTTGGTTTCGTGATGATTCTGATAGGTTTCCTGAAGCTCTTCAAGGTGCTTTTCCTGTTCTGCTTTTTTGCTTTCCAGCTGAGCCTTTTCCTCTTCACGCTGAGATTTCTGAGAGTTCAAGGTGATAACAAGGTCGTTCAGCTCGTCAATTGTCTTGTTATCGTTAAATGAGATACGCTTTACTATTTCAATTCTTGCAAGAACATCATAAAAATCCGTCGAACCCGTCAGGATAGATGCCATACTGTCATTTCCCGAAACGTAAAGCGCTCTAAGTCTTAGTTTGAAAAGCCTGATGCCTTCCTCGATCTCCTCTTCCTTTGCGGCGATCTTTTTGTCAAGCTCTGCAATGCTTTGCTCCTTCAGAGCGATCTGCTCGGCAATGTTGGCAAGCTGCTCCTCCTGTATCTCCATCTTTTTATCATACTCGGCAATGTACTGCTCGTATTCCTCGGTCTTGCCTTCGATCTCCGAAAGCTGCTTTTCAATCTCTTTTCGCTCCTCGGCAAGCTCCTGCTGACGCTGTTCCAGCTCGGTCATTGAGTCTGCATAGGTGTATATCATATCTGGACTGTCTGCCGACAATGCCGCAAAAGCCATAACAAATGCCATAGCCGCTGCCGACAGCCTTGAGGCTGCTTTTTTTAACTTCATATTCGGTCTCCTTTTTCAAACTGCCGTTTATACCACAAAGCTGACCTTTGAGGAGGTTTCCTCGGTCTCGCTGACAGGCGGCTCTGTTTCGGCGGGAGCGGTTTCTCTCGGGGGATTCTGCTCGTAGAATTCCTCCAGACAAAGCCCGCTTTCCTTTATTTTTTCTGCGTAATACAATCCCACAAACCGATAGTGCCACGGTTCGTAGTTATACTTGGTAATTTCCACCTTATCCTTTGGATAGCGGAGAATATAGCCGTATTTCCAGGCGTTTTTGTCAAGCCATTCAAACTCGGCAGTGTTTTCAAACTCTTCGGTGATCTCGCCCTCCCAGGTGGTAGTCTTGATGTCTGCTGCAAGCCCTGTTTCATGCTCGCTGTGCCCGGGAACGGCAATGTTATCCGCCGTTATATTGTATGCTTCCTCCTTGGAATAGCCCTGATTGACATATCTTTGCACGTCATCGTCGAAAATGCCCTGCTGATATTCGTGGGAACGGTAAGCGGACATTACCACCAGCTCGATGCCGTCCTTCTTAGCGTCCTCCAGCATTTTCAGCATATACTGCGCAGCACGGTAATCCATTTCCTTTTCGCCGTAAACAACGGTCGTTTCGGGCTTGTAGCCTTCGGGAAGGGGAATATCCTTGTTTACCAGGAAGTATGCCCATTCATTGTCAATTTCCACTGCAGCCTCCGTTTCTGCTGTAACCGGTGTTTCATCGGACACCGACGTTTGGGATTCGGCAGCGTCCGCCTTGTCATTCTTATTTTCATTCGGGGAGAATGATGTAATAAAATAAACTGCGGCAAACAAAACAACAGTCAGCACTAACAGATATTTAAGCAGCTTCAAAAATATTCATTCCTTTTCAAAAAACATTGCCATTATTATAGCACAAAATAATGAAAATATCAAGTAAATTAAGTGAAAATCAGCAGGAAAAAATATGCTTTACGGCTTTTTTCAGACCTTTCCGCAAATATCCGCCGAATATTATCCGAAATACTCTGACAAGTTTTCCCGCATTGCGGCAGTCGGCGTATCGTGTGACGTACATTCTTTGTGCGGGATTGAACTTTGGGTCAAATATTTTGAGAAATGCCGCTGCCTGTTCATAGAAGTTTTCGGAGCTTTCTTTGACCTGTCCCGTATATTGTACATATTGCTCGGGGATATAAACCGTTTTGCCGAATGCGGCGGCTGTCGCAGCTATCCACCAACCGTAATCGACATTTCCGGGCATATTGGCGCACAGGGACAGCATTGCCCTGTCCATAAGGCAGCTTCCGCCCAGCAGGGGACATTCCGCAAGTGCCTGTTTCAGGGTAAATTTGTCGTTTCTGAGATTTTTATATGCGGAAACGGACGGTATTTCCGTGCCTTTTTCGCCGTCACAGCAAACCAGCTTGGGGGTGTGAAAGCCTTCGGTCTGCTTCAGTACCGACATTTTTTCCATCTCTTTGGAAAGCTTGTCGGGCTTCCATATATCACCCCGACCGCAGAAGGCATAGCAGGTGTCGTTATCACCGATAATCGCATTTTTCATCAGCTCACTGAATGAAGTGTCTTCCGTGCAGTCCTCGCTGTGAGTGGTTATCCTGCGTATTTTTCGGGGATATTTCTCTATGTATCTGCCGATGATCTCGGCGGAACGGTCGGTGGAGCCGTCGTCCCGAACAGTGATGATTATGTCGGTGCAGTCCTGAGAAAGCAGGGAATCAAGTTGTTTTTCCAGATATTCCTCGCCGTTATATACCGATAAAAATATTTCTACCATAAAAACTGTCCTTTTTCTGCTTTTTTTCATAGTATAGCATATCCGAAACAATAAATGCAATATTAAATTCATAAAAATATTATTTTTATTTACCGAAAATCAGCCTTGAAATTTGGTGAAATTTATGATAAAATAGGTTGTATAGGATTTTTATTGCAAATTTTGCGAAGGAGTATGATATAAATGAAGTATGTAGTTCTTCTGTGTGACGGCTGCGCTGATTATCCCGTTGAGGAGCTTGGCGGCAAGACACCGCTTTCTGCGTCCGTGACACCTAATATGGATAAGCTTGCAAAGGATTCCGTTATGGGCCTTGTAAGAACAGTTGCACCCGGACTGAAACCTGGTTCGGACGTTGCAAACCTTTCCGTTCTGGGATATGACCCCGCAGTCTGCTATACGGGACGTTCTCCGCTGGAGGCAGGCAGCATCGGCGTTGATATGAAGCCCACGGACGTTTCATTCAGATGCAATCTCGTTACCGTTTCCGACGAGCCTAATTTCGAGGATAAAACACTTGTTGACTACTGTGCCGACGATATTTCCACAGAAGAGGGCAGGGAGATAGTAAGCTTCCTGAAAGAACATTTCGACAGCGACGAGTTCACACTTTATAGCGGTGTAAGCTACCGTCACTGCCTTATCTGGAACGGCGGCACCACCGACGTGGGAACGCTGACACCTCCCCACGATATTACAGGCAGAAAGATAAAGGAGTATCAGCCTTTACACCCCAATGCCGCAAAGCTTTTCGAGATGATGAAAAAGTCCTGCGAACTGCTGAAAGACCACCCCGTAAACAAGGCAAGGATCGCAAGAGGACTGCGTCCCGCAAACTGCGTTTGGTTCTGGGGCGAGGGCGTTCGTGCGGAGCTGGAGAATTTCACAAAGCTTTACGGTCTGAAAGGCTCTATGATCTCGGCTGTTGACCTGTTAAAGGGAATAGGAAAATTCAGCGGAATGAATGTTGTGAATGTCGAGGGTGCAACAGGCTATATCGACACTAACTTTAAGGGCAAGGCAGATGCAGCGATTAGCGAGCTGAAAAACGGCAGCGACTTTGTCTATATCCACGTTGAAGCGCCCGACGAGTGCGGACACCGTCACGAAATTCAGAACAAGGTAAAGTCGCTGGAGCTTATCGACAGCGAAATTCTCGGCAGAATTCTTCCCGAGCTTGAAAAAATGGGCGATTTCAAGATAATGATTCTTCCCGACCACCCCACACCTCTTGCTCTGAAAACACACACCTCCGACCCCGTTCCCTTTATGATATACAGAAGCTCCCATAAGGCGGAGGGTCAGCCCGCATTTACCGAGGAAAACGCCAAGAATACGGGCGTGTTCATCGAGCAGGGTCCTACAATTATGAAGTATTTTATTGATCTGTAATATTTCCCGAAAATCTGCGTAACCTATTTAAAAAAGGAGAAATTTTATGCTTTCCGATATTGAAATCGCAAAACAGGCGAAGATGAAGAAGATAACCGAAATTGCCGCTAAACTGGGCATTTCCGAAGATGATACCGAGCCTTACGGACACTACAAGGCTAAGCTTGCAAGCGGTCTTTACGGCAAGCTGTCAGACCGTCCCGACGGCAAGCTGATACTTGTTACCGCTATTAATCCGACCCCTGCGGGCGAGGGAAAGACTACTATTTCCGTAGGTCTGGAAGAAGCTATGAGCAAGATTGGCAAGAAGGCTGTGCTTGCTCTTCGTGAACCGTCCCTGGGACCCGTTTTCGGCATAAAGGGCGGTGCTGCGGGCGGCGGATATGCTCAGGTAGTACCTATGGAGGATATTAACCTCCATTTTACGGGAGATATGCACGCTATTACTGCCGCAAACAATCTGCTCTGCGCTTTGATAGACAATCATATCCATCAGGGAAATGAGCTGCGTATCGACGAGCGGCGTATAATGTTCAAGCGCTGTCTTGATATGAACGACCGTGCTCTCCGAAACGTCATTGTCGCTCTCGGCGGCAAGCTGAACGGTTTCCCCAGAGAGGACGGCTTCCAGATAACCGTTGCGTCCGAGATAATGGCTATCCTTTGCCTTGCAAATGACATTTCCGACCTGAAAAAGCGTATGGGAAATATCCTCGTTGCCTATAATCTGGACAATGAGCCTGTTTACGCAAGAGATCTGGGTGCGGAGGGCGCAATGACTGCACTTATGAGAGATGCCTTGAAGCCCAATCTTGTTCAGACGCTGGAAAATAACCCCGCTATTGTTCACGGCGGACCTTTTGCAAATATTGCCCACGGCTGCAACTCCGTTCAGGCAACCAAGCTTGCTCTTAAGCTGGGTGACTATGCTATCACCGAAGCGGGCTTTGGTTCAGACCTCGGTGCTGAGAAGTTCTTCGACATAAAGTGCCGTTTTGCAGGACTTAAGCCCGACTGCGTTGTGCTGGTGGCAACTATCCGTGCGCTGAAATACAACGGTGGCGTTCCCAAGCCCGAGCTTAATTCGGAAAACACCGGGGCTCTCAAAAAGGGCATTGTTAACCTGAAAACGCATATCGAAAATATGCAGAAATTCGGGCTTCCCGTTGTGGTTGCTATCAACCGTTTCCATACCGATACGGAAGCTGAGATAGAGATAATCAAGGATTTCTGTGCCGAAATGGGCGTTGAGGTTTCTCTTGCGGAGATATTCGCCAAGGGCGGCGAGGGCGGAACAGACCTTGCGGAAAAGGTTTGCAAGACCATCGAAAATAATCCTTCCAACTTCAAGCCTATCTATGATGAAAAGCTGCCTATCAAGGAAAAGCTTGAAACCATTGCCCGTGAGATTTACCGTGCAGACGGCGTTGTGTTCACTACTCAGGCGGAGAAGGCTATTGCCGAGATAGAACGTTTGGGATATGGTGATACGCCCGTTTGTGTGGCTAAGACACAGTATTCGCTGTCCGACGACCCCACCAAGCTTGGCAAGCCCGAGGGCTTCAAGATTACCGTCCGTGATGTTAAGCTATCTGCGGGTGCGGGCTTTGTGGTCGCTCTTACGGGAGATATTATGACTATGCCGGGACTTCCAAAGGCACCCGCCGCTTTGAAGATAGACTGTGATGAAAACGGAGAAATTTTGGGACTTTTCTGATATGTAATGTATCGTTAATAATGAAAAAAGCTGTGCAAAGCCTTGTATTATGGGCTTTGCGCAGCTTTTATTTTGTGTACGAAATTTTTTTCTTTATAAATGAGATTATTCTTTCAAATAGAATAGCAATTATAATTGCAAAACAAGCAATGGGAACGGAACACGCTAGCAGAAGAATAACTATGAGTGAGATCATAAAAGAATTTGCTGTAATTAAAGAAAATGCTGCGGAAATAATCGCCATCATGCCGCCAAACTGCATAAATCTGATTTTGATACTGCTATAACCTGTCCTGCGTTTCAGAATGGGATATGAAAAATAACATATCGCTGCGGCAGGCAAGCTCATAATAAAGCTTTGCAGCATATATTCAAAAGGTCGGTCAGATGTGTTAATAAAGTTACAATCTTCATTGCAATATCCGAGAAAAATATAAATTAGAATAAAACATATCTCAACAGCAATTATGCTTATTTTGCTCATTCCCGCAGGTTTGGTATTGTATTCACATTGTTTAATATCAAGAAGTGTTTGAAGTTCTCGGTCGGAAAGATTTTTAATCTTAGTATTAGACAGCAATTCAATGCTTTTCTCTGTTTCGCAAAAGGTAAGGCAGAGCTTTTCCGATTTGTCCTCGGGGGTGGCAAACACGGTTCGGCGTGCGTTTTCTTCATCTTTAGTTATGCGGATAAGCTCGGGAAATTCCTCCGACAGCTTGTTGACAAGCTCGGTGTAATCGCTTTTGTCGGCATTGTCGGAAAGTCGGTATGAAAATGTGTACATAAGTTGTATTCCTTTTATGTTGGGTCGCAGTTATCCGACTGAATAACCGACGGTTTTTCAATAAGACCGTTCCGCTTCAATCCGAAAAAACCGAAGGCGGCAAAAATAAGTGCGGGCAGCAGGGAAACGACCATCGGTGCAACGCTCGTATAATACCAGCTTTTTTCATACACGAGGAAGATCGGCAGCAGATTTGATATGCCGTGAGAGATCGAACAGGGGAAAAGAGAGCCGCTTTTCTTGAACATATATATCATAAACAGCTGAAGAAAAATATTCGACAGCATAAGCTCGATAAATGAAACGACCGGGTACTCCATAAAAAACAGAATACCAATATGCCATATGGCTCTGATCGTTCCGAGAGCGGCGCAGGCGGGTATTGTGCCCATTACCTTTTCCAATCTCGGGAAAAGATAGCCTATCCAGCCCAGTTCCTCGCCCAGACATTCGATAAGGCAGGCTGTTCCGATAAGCATAGCAAAAACTATGTCCTTTATCTGCGGAAGGGTAAAGGTGCTGGAGATCTCCTCGGGAAATATCAGCATCATAAGCGGGTCGGCAAGATACGCCAGAGCCGTTGTTCCTAAAATGGAAAGAAGATACATCTTCCAACCCTTTTTTATGTTGAACGCTATCCCGAGATTATTCCAGCCTTCCTTTGTCACCTTTGTGATGACCAGCGCTAAAACCGCAGGTGCAAATCCTGCAAGCATAACAAACATCATAGAGTTGTCCGAGGTCTGATTGGAATAGCCGAGATACCACAGTATATTCGAGATGACTAAGCAGGGAATCAAGAACACGATTATTTGCTTCCAAATGCTTCTTTTTTCCATATTACGTTCCTCTTTTTCGAAATTTTTCTTTATATTTTATTATAAATCATCATAATACAAATGTCAAGACGCAAAAAAGGACTGCCTCGCAATGAAGCAGTCCTTTGCCGAGAAAGATTTCCCGTGAAATTATTCTTCGTCTTTTGCAATGGAAACCGTCAGAGCATCATCAGCGAAATCTACCGTAAGAGTTGAGTAAGGCTCAATGTCCTCGGCGATTATCTTTCGGGCAATAAGTGTTTCCACCTTGCTCTGGATAAATCTCTTAAGCGGTCTTGCACCGAATACGGGGTCGTAGCCCTCGTCGATAATGTAGTTCTTTGCTGCGTCGGTAACGGTGACGGAAAGCTGTCTGTCCGCCAGACGGTTGCTGAGATGAGCAAGCATAATATCCACGATCTGACCAATGTCCGACTTGGAAAGGGGCTTGTACAGCACTATTTCGTCCAGACGGTTCAGGAACTCGGGACGGAACTGCTGATGGAGCAGCTCGTTTACCTCTTCCTCGGCTTCTTCGGAGATGGTGTTGTCCTCGTTGATACCGTTAAGGATAGCGGACGAACCGAGATTTGAGGTGAGGATAATGATAGTGTTCTTGAAATCAACCTTGCGTCCCTGAGAATCGGTAATATGACCGTCATCAAGCACCTGCAGCAGAATGTTGAACACATCGGGGTGAGCCTTTTCGACCTCATCAAACAGCACAACGGAATAGGGTCTGCGGCGGACTGCTTCTGTCAGCTGACCGCCCTCCTCATAGCCAACATATCCCGGAGGTGCTCCAATCAGACGGCTAACGGAGAATTTCTCCATATATTCCGTCATATCAATGCGGACAATGTTCTTTTCGTCATCAAACAGCGCTTCCGCAAGAGCCTTTGCAAGCTCGGTCTTTCCGACACCCGTAGGACCTAAGAACATAAACGAACCAATCGGTCTGTTGGGGTCCTGAATTCCCGCTCTCGAACGGAGAATTGCTTCGCTGACCTTGAGAACGGCTTCGTCCTGTCCGATAACACGCTTGTGGAGGATATTTTCCATATTCAGCAGCTTTTCACGCTCGCCCTCCATAAGCTTTGCAACGGGAATTCCCGTCCAGCGGCTGATAATTCTTGTGATTTCTTCCTCTGTTACCTTGTCACGGAGAAGTGTGTGCTTTTTGCCGTTATGCTCCTCGTCCTCCGCTTCGTCAAGTTCCTTCTGGAGAGAGGGGAGCTTGCCGTATTTCAGCTCGGCAGCCTTGTTAAGGTCGTAGCTGCGTTCTGCGGCGGCAATTTCGCCGTTTATCCTTTCGATCTCCTCACGAAGCTTCTGAACCTTGCCGATGGACGCCTTTTCGTTTTCCCAGCGGGCTTTCATCTCGGCAAACTCCGCACGCATTTCCGCAAGCTCCTTCTGAATTTCTTCAAGATGCTCCTTGGAAAGCTTGTCGTCCTCTTTTTTCAGAGCGGTTTCCTCTATTTCGTGACGCATTATCTTTCGGGAAATTTCATCAAGCTCGGTGGGCATGGAGTTCATTTCTGTGCGGATAAGTGCGCAGGCTTCGTCCACAAGGTCTATTGCCTTATCGGGGAGAAATCTGTCGGTAATATAGCGGTTTGAAAGGGTAGCGGCGGTAATAAGCGCAGAGTCCTGTATCTTTACGCCGTGGAAAACCTCGTAACGCTCTTTCAGACCTCTTAAAATGGAGATAGTGTCCTCAACATTCGGTTCGGGGACCATTACGGGCTGGAAACGTCTTTCAAGCGCCTTGTCCTTTTCGATGTACTGACGGTATTCGTTAAGGGTGGTCGCACCGATACAATGCAGCTCGCCCCTTGCCAGCATAGGTTTCAGGAGATTTCCTGCGTCCATTGCACCGTCGCCCTTGCCTGCGCCGACAATAGTGTGAATTTCATCAATAAAGAGGAGAATTTCGCCGTTTGCTTTTTTCAGCTCGGTCAGAACGGCTTTCAGACGTTCCTCAAATTCGCCCTTGTACTTTGCACCTGCAACCAGAGCACCCATATCAAGGGAGAAAATCTTCTTATCCTTGAGATTATTGGGGACATCTCCGCGGACGATTCTCAGAGCAAGTCCCTCGGCAATAGCTGTTTTACCAACGCCGGGTTCACCGATAAGCACGGGATTGTTCTTTGTCTTACGGGACAGTATGCGGATAACGTTTCTTATCTCGGTATCACGGCCGATAACGGGGTCAAGCTTGTTAGCCTTTGCGAGACCGACCAGCTCCTGACCGTACTTTTTCAGAGCATCATAGGTTTCCTCGGGGGAGTCGGTGGTAACACGCTGACCGCCCCTGACTTCGGAAAGAGCCTTTAAGAAGCCGTCCTTGTCAATGGCAAAATTCTTGAACAGCTTTGCGGTCTCCTTGTTGGGAGCTTCCAGTAAACCGAGGAAAAGATGCTCGACGGAGATATACTCGTCGGACATACGCTTTGCGGTTTCCTCTGCCTTTTGCAATGCTCTGTCAACGTCCTGTGTGACATAAACTGTGTCGGGCTTGCGTCCGCTGCCCGTAACACGTGGGATGTTTGAAAGGGACGCTTCAACGGCATTTTCAAAGCCCGAAATGTCAACGCCCATTTTTGTCAGCAGCTGGGGGATAAGTCCGCCGTCCTGCTTCATCATTGCATAGAGAATGTGCTGCTGCTCGATGTTCATATTCTGGTATTCCACAGCAACAGACTGAGCGTTCTGCACTATCTCGATGGATTTTTTGGTCAAGTTTTGCATATTCATATTTATTCTTCCTTTCCGTTATTGAGGTTAAGGAGTATTTCGCTGCATTCTTCCTCGGGAAGTCCGAAGAATTCCTTTATGGATTCGTCAAAATGTCTTACATAGGCTGTCACAAGTGCTGCGGTATCGTTTTCGGACATACTTCTGTAATCTCCGTAAATTCGGAAATTTCCCACATACTTTGCGTCCTCGATAACATATCCCTCCTCGTGAACGCCGTCCGCTTCGCCGTTTCCGAGAACGGTTGCCCAGACGTAGTAAAAACCGCTGACCTTGTCCCTCAGAAGCTTGTTCTGCGTTCTCAGGGCAGCCTCCATACGCCCGAGAATACTGTCCCCGTCGGGGGTAAGGGTCACGGTATACCGCAGGGTCGGGTTATACTTATAATTAAGAGCACTTCGCAGTGAGAGAATTGACGCCGAGCCGCCTTCGCAGACCTTTATGTCGCTGTTCGCTTCAAGCTGTCTGCCCACTATCCCGAACACCTCGCCTGTATGGTACTCGGGGGTTTTGAGGGACAGATAATCCGCAAGAATTTGGTTTATCAGGGCGGAGCGGGAGGTTTTCAGGCTGTACGCCGCCTTGTCGATACCTTTTACAACCTCGTCCATAAGGATAAGGCTGTAAAGACTTTTATTCATCGGAATTTTCCCTCCTTTGTGATTATGATTATATCACCATATATATAATTTGTCAAGAGGTTTATATAAATTTCTTTGCAAAATTTATTTCAATTGAAATTTTCCGAAAATCTGTTATAATACTATTATAAAAGAAAGCGAGGATAATATAATGGACGAACAGATAAAAAAAGTTTCAGACTCCGCAACGGAACAATGCTACATCGTAATGCCCAAAGACGCCAACGGCAGCGGCAGACTTTTCGGCGGCAGACTGCTTGAATGGATGGATTTAGCCGCTGCCATAACCGCCAGACGTCACGCAGGCAGGGAAGTAACGACAGCCGCAATTGACAGCATCAGCTTCAAAGCGCCCGCCCATGTCGGTGACACGGTAGTTATCGGCGCACGGGTGACATATGTGGGACGCACTTCAATGGAGATACGCACTGAGGCATATGTTGAAAGCCTTGACGGAGAACGTTCCTTGATAAACACCGCCTATTTTATCCTTATCGCACTTGACAAAAACGAAAAGCCCTGTCCCGTGCCGAGGATAATTCCCGAAACGGAGCAGGAACGTGCCGACTACAACGCAGCTGCCGAACGAAAACATAATAGAAAGAAATCCACCTAACAACTGTTAGGTAATATTAGAAAAAGCAATGCCGTCGGTCTTGAAGTTAAAACCGACGGCGTATTCTATTTAATATGTAACGCTTAGCCCGTGACCTTTGCTGTCATCTCTGCCAGTCTTGCGGGAATGTCAATATGCTGAGGACAATGCTCTGCACATTTGCCGCAGGAAACGCATTGGTCGGGAGCGCATTTGTCCTTGCGAAGCTCAGCATATTCATCGCACAGATGCCACTTGTCAAGGCTCTTTGCATAGTCGTTCCACTTAACGAACGCCTTGGGAATGTCAACGCCCATGGGACAGTCCATGCAATAGCGGCAGCCTGTGCAGGGGACAGCCATGCTTTTGCTGTAAACCTTAGCAGCCCTGAAAAGCATCTCGTTTTCGTCATTGGTTAGTGCTTTGAAATCGGTCGTTGTGGAGATATTGTCCCGAAGCTGCTCCATATTGGACATACCGCTGAGAACGGTCAGCACGCCCTCCTTTGATGCGGCAAAACGGATAGCCCATGATGCAATCGATTTATTTGGCTCGGCTGCTTTGAGAATTGCATTGGCTTCATCGCCCAGATCTGCAAGTGCGCCGCCTCTGACAGGTTCCATAATAATTGCGGGAATGCCTTTGCTTTCGAGTATCTCATACTGACGCTTTGCATTCTGATAGTCCCAGTCGAAATAATTCATCTGTATCTGCGCAAAGTCCCATTCTTCCGCAGATGCGATCTCCTCCAGAACATCGGGGGAGTCGTGGAAGGAAAATCCGACGTTGATTATCTTGCCCTCTGCCTGCTTACGCTTGACAAATTCATATGCGCCGAATTTTTTGCACTTGTCCCAGTTGCCTCTGCCGAGAGAGTGGAGAAGATAGAAGTCGAAGTGATCGGTTTTCAGCTTTTTCAGCTGTTCCGTAAATATTCTTTCCATATCTTCGGGAGTATCTGCCATCCAAATAGGCAGCTTTGTAGCCAGCATAAAGCTTTCACGGGGGTAGCGGCTGAGAGCTTCACCCATAAAGTCCTCCGACTGTCCGTCGTGGTACATATAAGCGGTGTCAAAGTAGTTTATGCCGCTGTTATAGGCTTCATCGACCATTTCAAGGGCTTTTTCTTTGTCGATTATCCACTTGCCGTCAACCTCGGTCTGAGGAAGGCGCATACAGCCAAGACCCAGTATGGAAACGTTTCTGCCTGTTTTTGCAAAAAGCTTTGTGTTCATAAGTATCCTCCTACTAATTTATAAAAAGTTCATCATATTCCCAGCTTTCGGGCTTTTCAAAGCGGCTGTCAAACACCTCGAGCATTTCGGGAGAGATGATATATTGCCTGCCCGGATGTCTTTCGGCTGCTGCATTTCGCTTTTTCAGACGTTTTTTTCGCTCTGCGTCGTCCGATACTATATAAATGCGCTTCAATTTAATGTTTGCGGCACGGTAAAATTCCTCCGCTTCACGGCGCTGTGCCTTTGTCCAGAAGCCGAAATCCAGAATAACGTCACCGCCCGCAGCGTTTATATCCAGCGAAAGGTCGTAAAGATAACGATAGCATTTAGCCTGCATTTCATTGTGATGTTCCCCAAGACACTCGTCAAAAAGAGTAAGCATCAGCTTGTCGCAGGACAGCAGAACGGCAGCACCGTCCTTTTTGAGCCGCCTTGCTATGTAGGTTTTGCCTGAGGCTATTCGCCCGATAAGAATCGTGACCGTAGCTGTTCACTCCTTTGCTGAAACCGTTTGTCAATATGTTTTTCGTGAAACTGTCCTATAAATTATTTTAAAGAAAATATGGTCCTGTGTCAAGGGGATAGTGAAAAATAAATATATGTTAAATATTTCCCGTATAAATATCAATATTTGTGTGGTAAAATATCATTTGTATATGTATGTTCGCAACAGGGTATTTTGCGGACTATCCGAAAGGATTGATTTTATGAGTATGAAATTTTCTGCACTTCTGAAAACAGAAGCAGGTGTTATCAGCATTACCGAGGAGGACGGAAAGATCTCGGGAATTGAAATAGGTGCACCTATTGTCAGCTTTTTTATGGCTGAGACCCCTCTGCTGAAGGAGGCTAAAAAGCAGCTTTCCGAGTATTTTGCAGGGAAGAGAAAGAGCTTTGATCTGCCGCTAAAGCTGGAAGGTACGGATTTTCAGCTTTCTGTCTGGAATGCTCTCAAGGACATTCCCTACGGCGAAACCAGGACCTATAAGCAGACGGCTGAGATGGCGGGCTGTCCCGGCTCATACAGGGCGGTAGGAACAGCAAACGGCAAAAATCCCATTCCAATAATCATTCCCTGTCATAGGGTAGTGGCTTCGGACGGTTCTCTTTCGGGTTATGCTCTCGGCACAGAGTTCAAGAAATATCTGCTTGAGCTTGAAGCAAAGAACGCATAAGTCGTGCGGATTATACAGAATTTGTTTGCTTATTGGTCATATTTACTTGATATAACAGGCGAAATGTGTGTAAAATCTCTAATAATATCTTGTAAAACGGTGATTAAATCGGCTTAATTGTTCATTGACTTTTTTTGCTGCAGAGTTTATTATATTAGATAAGGAAAGCAAGTTTTTGTTTTCTTTCCGTCATTTTTATTTTTGCTCAGGAGGTTTATTTCAATGAACAAGTTTACAAAAAAGCTTATGGCACTCGGTCTTTCCGCAATGATGGCCGTACCTTTCCTCACTGCCTGCGGTGGCAGCGAAGGCGGCTCCGCTTCTGATGGCGGCGATTCTGCAAGTGCTTCGGGCACAGTATTCAAAATCGGCGGTATCGGACCTGTAACAGGCGGTGCTGCTGTTTACGGTCTGGCTGTTAAGAACGCAGCTGAGATGGCTGTAAAGGAGATCAATGCTGCAGGCGGAATCAACGGCGTTCAGGTAGAATTCAAGTTTGAGGACGACGTTCACGATGCAGAAAAGTCTGTAAACGCATACAACACCCTGAAGGACTGGGGTATGCAGATGCTGATGGGTACTGTTACTTCCACACCCTGTCAGGCAGTTGTTGAGGAAACTCACAAGGACAATATGTTCCAGCTGACTCCTTCCGGCTCTGCTGTTGAAAGCATCAAGTATGACAACGCTTTCAGAGTATGCTTCTCCGATCCCAACCAGGGACTCGGTTCCGCTAAGTACATAGGCGAGAACGGCCTTGCTTCCAAGGTAGCGGTTATCTACAACAGCTCCGATGTTTATTCTTCCGGTATCTACGAGAAGTTCTCTGCTGAGGCTGCAAACCAGCCTTTCGAGATCGTTGCTGCAGAAGCATTTACCGATGACTCCAAGACCGATTTCACCGTACAGCTCCAGAAGGCTAAGGACGCAGGCGCTGAGCTTGTTTTCCTTCCCATTTACTATCAGGAGGCTTCTCTTATCCTCCAGCAGGCTGCTGCAATGGAATTTGCTCCCAAGTTCTTTGGCTGCGACGGTCTTGACGGTATCCTGAATGTTGAAAACTTCGACTTGAACCTCACAAAGGACGTTATGCTTCTGACTCCTTTCGCTGCTGATGCTCAGGACGAAAAGACACAGAAGTTCGTTTCCGATTACCAGGCTGCTTACGGCGATGTTCCCAACCAGTTTGCTGCTGATGCTTACGATGCTATCTACATCATCAAGGCTGCTGCTGAGAAGGCAGGTATCACACCCGATATGTCTACTTCCGATATGGCTGATGCTATGAAGAAGGCTATGACCGAGATCACCTTCGATGGTCTTACAGGTGCAGGAATGGTTTGGTCCGCTGACGGTGAGCCCACAAAGGCTCCTAAGGCTGTTGTAATTGCTGTTGAAGAAGTTACAAACGACGACGGAACTACCGCACTTGTTGGTTCCTACAAGGCAATGTAATCTGACTTTATAAACTTTTGACCGCATTTGTTACCGTCGGCGAGATTTTTCGTCGGCGGTACAGCGGTATATGAAGAACTAAAAATGAAAAGCGCCGAGGAGCTTTTTATTTTTAGTTTTTCGTGTAAAAATAATATCGAAACGGGGAATAACTATGAGCTTTCTTAATCATCTGATAAACGGTTTCAGTCTTGGAAGCGTTTATGCGATCATCGCCCTCGGCTATACTATGGTTTACGGTATAGCAAAAATGCTTAACTTCGCCCATGGTGATGTTATAATGGTGGGCGCGTTTGCAGTGTTCATTTCTATGACAAGCATGGGTGCTTCGGCACTGCTCAGCCTTATAATTGCAATGGCGGTTTGCACGGCGCTGGGCGTACTTATCGAGAAAGTTGCATATCGCCCCCTGAGAAATGCAAGCTCTTCGCTGGCGGTACTTATTACAGCTATCGGTGTCAGCTATCTGCTGCAAAATCTTGCGCTGCTTATCTTCGGCGCAGATTCCAAGTCCTTCACCTCTATCGTAAATCTCAAGGCTGTAAAGCTTTTTGACGGACAGGTATCTATTTCGGGAACTGCGATTGTTACCATCACCGCGTGTATCGTTATAATGGTCGGTCTGACACTTTTCGTAAACAAGACCAAAGCGGGGCAGGCAATGAAGGCTGTTTCCGAGGACAAGGGTGCGGCACAGCTTATGGGTATCAACGTAAACGCCACTATTTCGCTGACATTCGCTATCGGTTCGGCGCTGGCGGCTGTTGCGGGTGCGCTTATGTGTTCGGCTTATCCTAACCTGACACCTTATTCGGGAACAATGCCCGGCATAAAGGCGTTCGTTGCGGCGGTTTTCGGCGGCATCGGTTCGATCCCCGGGGCAATGATAGGCGGACTGCTTATCGGAATTATCGAAAATATCGGCAAGGCGTACATATCCTCTCAGATGGCTGACGCTATTGTTTTTGCTATCCTCGTTGTTGTTCTTCTGATAAAGCCTACGGGAATCCTCGGAAAGAACATTCAGGAAAAGGTTTAAGGGGGCTGTGTACAAATGAAGAAGCTTAGCAAATCTACAAAAAACAGCCTTATCAACTATGGAATGGTCATTGCTCTTTATGTTGTAATAATGATAATCCAGCTTTGCGGCGGACTTTCAAACTCTATGAAGGGATTCCTTGTACCTGTCTGCATTTACGTTATTATGGCGGTTTCGCTGAACCTCGTTGTCGGTATTTTGGGCGAACTGAGCCTCGGTCATGCGGGATTTATGTGTATCGGCGCATATTCGGGTGCGATCTTCTCAAAGCTGACTGAGGACACTATCACAGTTGCTCCCATCAGATTTACTATTGCTATCATTATCGGTGCTGTATTTGCCGCACTGTTCGGCGCACTTATCGGCATACCTGTTCTCCGATTGAAGGGTGACTACCTCGCTATCGTTACCCTTGCATTCGGTGAAATTATCAAAAATCTTGTGAACGTCATTAACTTCGGCGTTGACTCTAACGGTCTGCATTTCTCTCTGAAAAGTGCAATGGATATGGGACTTGCCGAGGACGGAAAGATCATTATCAAGGGCGCACAGGGCATCTCGGGAACACCGCAGGATTCCAACTTTACCGTTGGCATTATCCTTGTGCTGATAACTCTGTTTGTTGTGCAGAATCTTGTAAATTCCCGTGACGGACGTGCTATTATGGCTATCAGAGATAACCGTATCGCAGCAGAATCGGTCGGCATCAACATTACCAAGTACAAGCTGATGGTATTCACTATCTCTGCGGCTCTTGCGGGTGCGGCAGGTGTACTTTACTCTCACAACTTCTCCACTCTGACCTCGGCGGGCGACAAGTTCAACTACAATGCGTCCATTATGATACTTGTTTACGTTGTTCTCGGTGGTATCGGAAATATCAGGGGTTCGGTCATTGCGGCTGTTATCCTCTATATCCTCCCCGAAAAGCTGCGTTTCCTCAGCGATTACAGAATGTTGGTTTACGCTGTGGTGCTTATTGTGGTAATGCTCTTTAACTGGTCGCCCAAGGCAAAGGAATTCAAGGAAATGGTTTCCTATAAGATCAAAGGAATGTTTGCTAAAAAGGAGGAAACTCAGGCATGAATATGTTAGAGGTAACAAATCTGAGCATTTCCTTCGGTGGACTCAAAGCTGTTAACGAGTTTAATCTTACGATAAAAAAGGGTCAGCTTTACGGACTTATCGGTCCTAACGGTGCGGGAAAAACCACCGTTTTCAATCTGCTGACAGGCGTTTACAAGGCTGACACTGGCACTATCGTTCTGGACGGACAGGACCTGGTAAAGCTCAGCACAATCGAGATAAACAAGGCGGGAATTGCCCGTACATTCCAGAATATCAGACTGTTCAAGGAGCTTACCGTTATTGACAATGTTAAGGTTGGGCTTCACAACGGTACGCCTTACAGCACCTTTGATGGAATTTTCCGTCTGCCGAAATATTTCAAGGCAGAGAAAGAAATAACCGAAAAGGCTATGGAGCTTTTAAAGGTAATGGGGCTTGAAGCTGAGGCAAATTTCACCGCCGCAAATCTCCCTTACGGTAAACAGCGTAAGCTGGAGATCGCCAGAGCGCTGGCGACTTCTCCAAAGCTGCTGCTCTTAGACGAGCCTGCTGCCGGCATGAACCCCAACGAAACTGCGGAGCTGATGAACACTATCCGCTTTGTAAGAGATAATTTCGATATGACCATTCTGCTTATCGAACACGATATGAAGCTTGTTTCGGGTATCTGTGAGGAGGTCACTGTGCTGAACTTCGGTACTGAGCTTACTCATGGTATCACGGCGGACGTCCTCAACGACGAGCGTGTTATCAAAGCTTATCTCGGAGATTAACAGGAGGACGGTGCGGAATATGGCAATGCTTACAATAAAGGATCTTGAGGTTTATTACGGTGTTATCAATGCTGTCAAGGGCATATCCTTCGAGGTTAATCAGGGAGAAATTATTGCTCTTATCGGCGCAAACGGTGCAGGAAAGACCACTATCCTCCATACTATAACGGGACTTATCCAGGCGAAAAGCGGCAGCATAGAGTTTGAAGGCAAGGAGCTGACCAAGACTCCCGCCCATAAAATCGTATCTCTCGGAATGGCTCACGTTCCCGAGGGAAGAAGAATTTTCCAGCAGCTGACAGTTTACGATAATCTTAAAATGGGTGCATACACCCGTAAGGATAAAAAGGAGATCGCCGATACACTTGAAATGGTGTACAAGCGTTTTCCCAGACTGCTTGAAAGAAAGAATCAGATAGCGGGAACGCTTTCGGGCGGTGAACAGCAGATGCTTGCAATGGGCAGGGCACTTATGTCCCACCCCAGCATTATCCTTATGGACGAGCCTTCTATGGGACTTTCTCCGCTGTATGTTTCCGAGATATTCGACATTATTAAGGAGATAAACAAGAGCGGAACAACAGTGCTTCTCGTTGAACAGAACGCTAAGAAGGCGCTTTCCATCGCAAACAGGGCATATGTACTTGAAACAGGAAAGATAGTCCTTTCGGGCGATGCAAATGAACTGATGAACGATGATTCCGTAAAGAAGGCTTATCTCGGAGAATAAGCTTGGGCATAAAACACAGCATTCTATAATATAGTCAAATAAGAGGTGTGTTTATGGATAATTTTGTCATTACCATCGCAAGAGGATACGGCAGCGGCGGCAGACAGATAGGCAAAAAGCTGGCTGAGCGTCTTCAAGTGAAATTCTATGATAAAGAGCTTTTGAAGCTTGCTTCCGAAAAAAGCGGCATTAAGGAGGAACTTTTCGGCGAGGTTGACGAGAAGGCGAAGGGCGGACTTTTCAGCCGTCCCAAGGTGTATACGGGAGAGATAATCCCGCCGACCGACAGGAAATTCGTTTCCGACGAAAACCTGTTTAACTATCAGGCTGAAATTATCAGAGAGCTTGCCGCTAAAGAATCCTGCGTTATCGTGGGACGGTGCGCTGATTTTGTTTTAAAGAATTATGTCAATGTTCTGAGCGTTTTTATCTGGGCTGATAAGGACAGCTGCGTGAAAAATGTTCTGAAATACACCGATGTGACCGATGATATCGAAGCGCTTATCAACAAAATCGACAAGGAAAGAAGCGCTTACTACAAATCCCATACAGGCAGGGAATGGACAGACATTCGCAACTACGATCTTTGCCTTAACACAGGTGACATCGGCATTGACAAGTGCGTTGATATTATATGCGATTATCTGAAAATTTCGGGAATAGAGAAACAGTAAATGTAAATAAAATGTGAATTTTGAATTAATTCACGGACAAATTTGCTTTTGCTCTTGTAATTTCTGAAAGAGTATGTTATAATATTAACAATCGGGGAAGGTGTTCGGAAATAGCGTCGAATGCCAAACCGACCGCAGCTTGCGGTAAAGGTAGTATATGATTTTAAATTGGAGGAAGTTTGTATGGAAATGAAAAAGGGTAAGAAGATCACCGTGCTTGGTGCAGGTAACGTTGGTGCTTCCATTGCTTATACCCTGACGGTTATGGGTACTTGCTCAGAGATCGTTATGATCGACATTAACAAGGAAAAGGCAAAGGGCGAGGCTCTTGATATTCTCCAGGGCGTTGCTTTCTGTCCCACAGTTGACATTACTGACGGTGAGTACGAGGACGCTAAGGACTCCGACATCGTTGTTGTGACTCTCGGTATTGCAAGAAAGCCCGGTCAGTCCCGTCTTGACCTTGCTCAGACCAATGTTAACATCATCAAGGACGTAATGCCCAAGATCGTTGAATTTGCCCCCAATGCTATATATGTTGTTGTCAGCAACCCTGTTGACATTCTCACTTACACCATTCTCAAGTGTACAAACCTGAAGCCCCAGCAGGTTATCGGTTCGGGTACTGTTCTTGACTCTTCTCGCCTGCGTACCGCTATCGCTACAAAGGCTGACGTAAACATCAAGAATGTTCACGCTTATGTTCTGGGTGAGCACGGCGATTCCTCTATGGTTCCTTGGTCTATGACAACTATCGGCGGAATCGATATGAAGGATTTCTGCGAGCAGGAGGACTGTATCAGCTATGATCCCGAAACACTTAAGGCTATTGAAACTGAAGTTCGCACCGCAGGTGCACAGGTAATCAAGTGCAAGGGTGCAACCTTCTATGCTATCGCTCTTTCCGTAAACAAGATCTGCGACAGCATTCTCAGAGATACAGGCTCCGTTCTTCCCGTTTCCTGCATGACAAACGGACGTTACGGCACTGAGAACGTTTGTCTCAGTCTTCCTTATATGGTTGGCATCACAGGTATCCAGAGAGCACTTCAGCCTAAGTTCACTCCCGAGGAGGAGGAACTGCTCAGAGCAAGCTCCAAGGCTCTTAAGGCTGTTATTGACCAGCTTTCTATCTGATTTTTATCAGGATTTCCCCGTCGGACAGGCGATCTGCCTGTCCGATTTTTTTATTGTATGTGATATAGAGGTTTTATTTTTTTATAGTGTTGAAATTTGTGGTCTGTTGTGGTATAATATAAGCAGCATAAAATCAAGTAAAAAGGAGAAGGCTATGAAAACTGCAGTTGTAACAGGTTCATCAAGGGGAATAGGTGCGGCGGTCGCAGAAAGGCTTGCCGCCGATGGGTATGCAGTTGCCGTGAATTACAATTCATCGGAAAAAGCCGCCGAGGAGGTCTGCCGAAGGATAAATCTTTCGGGCGGCGTGGCTATGCCTTTTCGGTGCGACGTTTCCAAAAGGGCAGAGGTGGAGAATATGTTTGCTGCTGTCCGCAGAGAACTGGGAACAGTTTCCGTTTTAGTCAACAATGCAGGCATAGCAGAGCAGTGCCTTTTTACCGATATTGCCGAGCATATGTGGGACAGACTTTTTGATGTGAACGTCAAGGGCACATTCAACTGCTCGCAGGCGGCAGTCAAGGAAATGATATCCGCAAAATCGGGGAATATTGTGAATATATCGTCAATGTGGGGACAGGTGGGTGCATCCTGCGAGGTGCATTATTCGGCGGCAAAGGCGGCTCTTATCGGGTTTACAAAGGCACTTGCAAAGGAACTTGGTCCGTCGGGAATACGGGTAAACTGCGTTGCCCCCGGGCTTATTTCCACGGAAATGAATTCACATCTGGACGAAGATACAATCAATACTTTAGTAGATGAAACTCCTCTTTCACGGGTGGGAACGGCGGAGGACATCGCAGATGCGGTGTTATTTCTAGTGTCGGAAAAAGCCTCGTTTATCACGGGGGACGTTTTATCGGTAAACGGCGGAATGGTGATATAATGAACGGTCAGGAGCTTGCGGGGGCGGTGTCCCGCTTCGGTGCAATGATGCTTTCCTGCGGCGGCGAAATTAACCGTGTTGAGGACAGCGCTGCACGTATCTGCGCCGCATATGGTTACAATGATGTGGGCGTTTTCGCTATCCCGAGGACGCTTATTATTACGGTGACGGAAAATGGTGTTCCCGTTACCCGCCTGGAGAATATCAAGGACAAGACGGTAAATCTTGACAGGGTGGCACGGCTGAACGCTCTTTCTCGGTTCATCTGCCGTGTTCGTCCCGATGCGGACTGCATTGCCAGGCGTCTGGACAATATAGAAAAGTCGCCTGTGTATGGACGTTATTCCGTAATTGCGGCTTACTTTCTTTCGGCGGCTGCTTATGCTATGTTCTTCGGCGGAGGGATAAGGGAGGCATTTGCGGCGGGCATGGCGGGGATAGCGGTGCGGCTGATGTCCCGATTTTCGTCAAAGACAGATGCGGGAGTTTTCTTCGAAAATCTTCTGTGTGCTGTGGTTATGTCGGCGTGTGCGATGCTTCTTGCGGCGTGCGGATTTGCGCCGAGATACGACAAAACCATCATCGGTGCGCTGATGACGCTTGTCCCCGGCGTAACGCTGACAAACGGCGCAAGAGATTTCATTGCGGGCGATTTTTTTGCGGGAACATACACCCTTATCGAAGCTTTGCTGACGGCGCTCGGAATAGCTGCGGGTGCGGCTGTTACCGTCGGTCTGCTTCGGGGCTTGGCGGTATAGGAGGCGGCTATGGAAATTACCGGTGATATGTTTATTTCGGGCGGACTGACCTTTGCTGCTGCCATCGGATTCGGCATCTGCTTCAATATCAGAGGAGCAAACCTGTTTGCGGCAAGCTTCGGGGCGTTTATCTGTGCATTTATTGAAGCTGTGATGACAGAAGAGGGATTTTCCGAGGTGTTTGTGTGCTTTATTGCGTCTACGGCGGTGACGGTTTACTCGGAGATACTTGCAAAGCGTCTGCGATGTCCCGTGCCGATGTTTCTGATAGTTTCTATAATCCCGCTGGTTCCGGGAAGCTATATCTATTATGCTATGATGTCCTGTATCAACGGAGATCTGGCGGATTTCGGGAAACGCTCGGTGTACACCTTTGAGATAGCGGGGGCTATTGCTTTAGGGATATTCCTTGTGACATTTGCAATTAAGCTTATGAAATCCTTCAAAAAATTACCTGTTAAAAAGAATCGGTGATAGTATGAAAATGCGTGAGCTTGTGCTAAAAAGAATTGTTCAGATTTCGCCGTTTGTTGTAATGGCGGTGATAATCATTGCGTATCTGGTGTATTTCCGTGATCTTTCGGTGGACGATATAGTAAATTTCACCCCCGAAAATCTGCTGGCGGCGTTCGGGCTCTTTTTGCTGATGTATGCGCTGAAATCGCTGTCCATATTCTTTCCGCTGGCAGTGCTGAATATTGCTGCGGGGACTATCTTTGACATTCCGTTTGCCATTCTGGTGAATATGTGCGGGGCGGCGGTGATGTCTACGGTGCCGTTTTTTATCGGGAGATATTCTCAGCGGGAATTCGTAATGTCCCTTGTGAAAAAGAACAAGAAGGCGGAGGATATTCTGTCCATGAATATGGAAAATCAGGTGTTTTTCGCCTATTTTTTGAGGGTGATAAACTGCCTGCCCATTGATATTGTAAGTATGCTTTTAGGTTCGCTGGGATTTTCCTATAAGAAGTACATACTAGGTTCGCTGCTGGGCTTTGCGCCTATTGTTATCGCAACGACCGTTCTGGGAAATGCCGTCACAGAGCCGGGTTCGCCGCAGTTTATCATATCCGCCTGCATTATCGTGACGGTATCGGTCACATCTGCGGTAATATATTCAAGGAAAATCAAAAAAAGAAAGCAGGATATGATTAAATAGGGATAAACTGTCAATAATACTGTTCGGAAACATTTTCTGTTGAAAGGAAGATAATATGAGCAGTATTTACATTGAAAAGGTCAAGGCAAGGGAAATTCTCGATTCAAGAGGAAATCCCACTGTGGAAGCGGAGGTCTTTCTGTCGGACGGTTCCTTTGGTTCGGGCTGTGCTCCAAGCGGCGCAAGCACGGGCGTTTTCGAGGCGTTGGAGCTTCGGGACGGGGACGAGAACAGGTTCTGCGGCAAGGGCGTGCTGAATGCGGTAAACAACGTAAACACCATTATCAGTCACACTCTCAGGGGACTTGACCCCTACGATATTTACAGTATCGACAGAGCAATGCTCACCGCCGATGGTACGGAGGACAAGTCAAACCTTGGTGCGAACGCCATTCTTGCCGTATCGCTGGCGGCTGCAAGGGCGGCGGCAAATTCCCGCAAGATGCCGCTGTTTCGGTTTATCGGCGGGATAAATGCCTGTGAAATGCCCGTTCCCATGATGAATATCTTAAACGGCGGCGCTCATGCTGCCAACAACATTGACATTCAGGAGTTTATGATAATGCCAAAAGGCGCAAGCAGCTTTCACGTTGGAATGAGGCGCTGTGCGGAGGTCTACCATAATCTGGCAAAGCTGCTGAAATCCAAGGGACTGTCTACGGCGGTGGGTGACGAGGGAGGCTTTGCGCCCGACCTTGCTTCGGCAGAGGAAGCCATCGAGCTTATCCTGGCGGCTGTGGAAAAAAGCGGTTACAGGGCGGGGACAGACTTTGTTATTGCGCTGGACGCTGCTTCAAGCGAATGGAAGGGCGGTTCTGCGGGCAGCTACAAGCTTCCGAAAATGGGAACGGAAATGTCCTCGAATGAGCTTATTTCCTATTGGGAGAAGCTTTGCGGGAAATATCCCATAGTGTCCATCGAAGATCCTCTGGACGAGGAGGACTGGGACGGTTGGCGGCAGATCACCGAGAAAATGGGCAAAAACGTCCAGCTGGTGGGGGACGACCTTTTCGTTACCAACAGCAAGCGTCTGGAGCGGGGTATCAAGGATAAATGCGGAAATGCTATTCTTGTCAAGCTCAATCAGATAGGTACACTCAGCGAAACTATGTCGGCGGTGCGAATGGCTCAGCGTAACGGCTTCGGCACGATAATTTCCCATCGTTCGGGCGAAACCGAGGACCCGTTTATTGCGGACCTTTCGGTGGCACTCAATGCGGGGCAGATAAAAACAGGCGCACCCTGCCGCTCCGAGCGCACGGCGAAGTACAATCGTCTGCTGAAAATCGAGGAGCTTATCCATTAAATTGTACAGGGATACAGCTGAAAACGGCTGTATCCCGCTTATTGGGAGAGGTAAAAATGAAGAAGGAAGTATCTGTGAGAATTGGTGTAATTGCGCTGTTTGCGGCTGCTCTGGCTGCTGCATTGCCCATGCTTTTTCCGGGACATGATGCAAAGCCAACGATGAACGAAACGCCCGACCTTCCCTATGCGGAGGTTCAGACCGAGGAGAATACAACGCTGTCCGAAACGACCTTTTCCGAAACAACGGAGCTTACAACGGAAACTGTTTCAGTTGAACCCGAAGCATCAGCCGAAACGACCGAAAACGTCGTTGATACATATTCCGAAACGGAAGCCCCGAAGCCCGAAACTACCGCTCCCGAAACCACACGATACATAGTCACGAGCCGTCCCGAATACAGGTTTGACAGCGTGTCCTGCTATATTGATATGGAAAATGTTCAGCAGAATCCCGAGCTGCCTACGGGCTGTGAGGTGACTGCGCTGACCATTCTTCTGCGGCATTGGGGATATGATGCGGATAAGGTGGATATGGCGAAAAACTACCTTTACAAAAGCTGGGGAAATGCCGAATTCAGGGACGGTGAGAAGTACGCCGACAGCTTTTTTGAATATTTCATCGGCGACCCGTTCGGCAGGGGCTACGGCTGCTTTGCCCCCGCTATTGTCAAGACCGCAAACAAGTATATCTCCGAAAACGGCGGCGGTCATCAGGTTATTGATCTGAGCGGCTGCGATTCGGAAACGCTTTACAATTATGTTGCCGACGGTATTCCCGTGCTTGTCTGGGCGACCGACGGAATGATTCCGCCCGAATATTATGAAACCTGGTACGACAGGGAAACGGGTGAGCGCCTTGACTGGTATCTGAATGAACACTGCTTCGTTCTTGCAGGATTTAACCTTGATGCGGAAACTGTCACTATGAACGACCCTATCAAGGGGATAATCGACTATAATATGGCGAAATTCGAGCAGCGTTTTGCGGAAATGCACCGTCAGGCAATCGTAATTCTGCCTGTGTGAGGTTTTGATATGGATATTGTGATAAAGAGATATGACAGCCTTTGTGATGATGCAAGGGCGATAAGAGAAGCGGTTTTCGTCCGTGAACAGGGCTTTGTAAATGAGTTTGACGATATTGACGGTAACGCCGTGCATTTTGTTTTGTATGTTAACGGACAGGCAGCGGGAACTTGCCGTATTTACAGGGGAGATGATAATGAATTTCATCTGGGTCGGCTTGCGGTTATGTCGGAATACAGGGGAATGTCCCTCGGAAAAATGCTTATCTCCGAAGCGGAGGGCTATGCGTCCGTCATAGGGGCTGAATTTATCACCCTGTCGGCACAGGTCAGGGTGAAGGATTTCTATAAAAAATGCGGTTATTCCGCTGTCGGTGAGGAGTATCTTGATGAGGATTGTCCGCATATAAAAATGGTCAAAAAGCTTTCACAGCCAATATAGATACAATATGAATATTATGAACAGAAAATGCAACTTTATATTTCTAAAGTTGCATTTTCATTTTTGTATATGTATTTGATAACTAAAAAGCGGGTAATTTTGCAAGTTGAATAGTTAGAAATTGCATAAATTTCAAAAAAGTGCTTGACAAATGCTTTGAAATGATATATAATACAATCATAGCAAACAGCAATGGCGCTGAGTTACACAATGGAGTGTGACTTGGCGCCTATTTGTTTAGCTGAAAATATTTTTTGACCGCACAGGGAGCGAAACATTACTTCGTTTCGGATAAAGCGGTCGGTACCTTGGGAGGGGTAAATATGGATAACTCGATCTTAGACACGGTTCTGGGTGAAGTATTCGGTATATGGTTCCTTATCGGAGCTGCGCTGGTATTCTTCATGCAGGCAGGCTTTGCAATGGTGGAAACAGGCTTCACAAGAGCCAAAAACGCCGGTAACATTATTATGAAGAACCTTATGGACTTCTGTATCGGCGTTCCAATGTTCATTCTCATAGGCTTCAGCCTGCTGCTGGGCGAAGATGTTGTCGGTCTTATCGGCAAGCCCGGCTTTGATATCTTCACTTCATATGACAACTTTGACTGGTCCGGATTTGTTTTTAATATGGTATTCTGTGCAACAACTGCTACTATCGTTTCCGGTGCAATGGCGGAAAGAACTAAATTCCTTTCCTATTGTATCTACTCGGGAATTATCAGCGGTCTTATCTATCCGATTGAAGCACACTGGATTTGGGGCGGCGGTTGGCTTGCTCAGCTTGGCTTCCACGATTTCGCAGGTTCCTGCGCAATTCATATGGTCGGCGGTATCTCCGCTCTTATCGGCGCAAAGATCCTTGGGCCCCGTATCGGCAAGTTCGACACCGATAAGGACGGCAAGGTAACAAAGGTAAACGCTATCCCCGGACATTCTCTTACACTTGGCGCACTGGGCTGCTTTATCCTCTGGTTCGGCTGGTACGGATTCAATGGTGCAGCTGCAACCTCCGGTCCTCAGCTCGGTTCTATCTTCCTGACAACCACAGTTGCCCCCGCAGTTGCAACAGTCGTTTGTATGATATTCACTTGGCTGAAATACGGCAAACCCGATGTTTCTATGTGCCTTAACGCTTCTCTGGCAGGTCTTGTAGGTATTACCGCAGGCTGTGATGTTATGGACGCCTTCGGTGCTGCAATGGTCGGCGTTGTTTCCGGTCTGCTGGTAGTATTCGGCGTATGGCTCCTTGACCACAAGCTTCACATTGACGACCCCGTTGGTGCTGTTGCGGTACATATGATGAACGGTATCTGGGGAACAGTTGCAGTTGGTCTTTTTGCGACAACTACTGCTCCCGACTGCACGATCAACGGTCTGTTCTACGGCGGCGGTGTTGATCTTCTCGGCAAACAGTGCCTCGGTGTTGTATCCGTAGCTGCTTGGACAACTGTTACAATGATCATCGTATTCCAGGCTATCAAGCACACTATCGGTCTGAGAGCTTCCGCTGAGGAAGAGGTAAGAGGTCTGGACGTTACAGAGCACGGTCTTGCTTCCTCTTATGCAGACTTTATGCCCGCACCTGTACCCACAGTTCTGATGGGCAGCGTTCCCGCTGAGGTGCAAGGAGATGTTCCTGTGGACGCAGCTATCCCCGTAACGGTTACAAAGCGTGCTGACATCGAGAACTATCCCGACGAAAAGAACAAGTATACAAAGGTTTCCATAGTCTGCAAGCAGAGCAGATTTGAGTCCCTTAAATCCGCACTTAATGAGATCGGCGTAACGGGTATCACCGTAACACAGGTTCTCGGCTGCGGCGTTCAGAAGGGTGCAGGGGAAATGTACAGAGGTACTCCCGTTGAGATCAATCTGCTGCCTAAGATCAAGGTTGAGGTCATTGTTTGCAAGGTTCCCGTTGAAACAGTCATCGAGGCTGCCCGCAAGGCTCTCTACACAGGTCATATCGGCGACGGTAAGATCTTCACCTATGATGTTGAAAATGTTATCAAGGTCAGAACAGGCGAGTCGGGTTATGCGGCTCTTCAGGACGACTAAAAACTTTAAATCTTATAGTGCCCCTCTTTTGCCGAACGGCAGGGAGGGGCGTTTGCTTTTTGCGTGAGATTTTCCGCATAATAGCGGCGGATTTTTGCATCATACCGAGATTCGCTTGATTGTGTCGTCTTAGTGTGATATACTGCTTTACAGAAAGTGAATTGCGGTTTAGCGGAAAATTTCAAAAACCTATTGACAAATAGAAAAATATCTGATATAATGTAGCAAACGATTTAAAACAGGTGGTTTAAAACATACGATTTAAATCATGTGTTAAATAAATCGTATGGTAAAGGAGAGATAATATGCCGCCAAAACCAAAATTTACAAGAGAAGAAGTCGTAGATGCAGCACTGAAAATTGTAGCCGAAAAGGGAATGGAAGCACTTACCTCAAGAGAGCTTGGTGCAGCCCTAGGCAGTTCGGCAAGACCTATATTTACCGTGTTTTCAAGTATGGAGGAGCTTTGCGAAGAGGTGCGGAATGCTGCCCTCAGACGGTTTGAGGAGTTTACTGTTGTGACAGATGAGAATATGCCGCCCTTCAAGCAGTTTGGTATGAAGATGGCAAAATTTGCCACAGATCAGCCCAGACTTTTTCGTTTACTGCATATGTGCGAGATGGACGAAACGGGCAGCTTTGAGATGATTTTCGGAAATCTTGGAGATACCGCCAACAAGTGCATTAAAACACTCCATGAGGATTACGGCTTTTCTCTCGAAGATGCAAATACCATATTCAAGCATACGTGGATATATACCTACGGTATCTGCGTGCTTATTGCCACGAAAATGTGCAGCTTTACCGAGAATCAGATATCCGAAATGCTTACTTTTGAATTTCAGAGTATAATTGCAACAGCCAAATCGGGCAGAAGTGAGGTTTTCAAGCCTTGCGTACTGTCGTAAAAGCAGATATGAGGGGTATTATATGGGACTTTTAAGTGAAAACGAAAAGAGTGCGAACCGTGCTGCAGCCCAGGTTATGAGAGTTACTATGCTGGTATTTGCAGCAGTGCTGGTGCTTGATATTGTGGGTATATTTACAGTGCGTCTGCCGGTAATGATAACAGCGTTCATCATTGGGTGTGTGCTGCTTTTTATACCGACACTTCTGGTAAATATATTTAAGGCAGAGGGAAACTGGGTAAAGTACGTGATAGTCGCTGCGGCGGTACTTTTTACGGCGATACTGACAATAACGCTGGCTTATCATGCTGTTATTCTCTATGTTTATCCTATCGCCATTGCAAGCCTGTACTTCCTGAAAAAGCTCAACAACTTTACAGTTGTGTTGACTTTGGCAGCGGTTTCGGTGGGGCAGCTTCTGGCGTTTAAGTATCAATTTGTGGGTGACAAGAATTTTGATTCGGTAAAGACCTGTGTGCTTTATGGTATTCTTCCCCGTGCAATGGTGCTTATCTGCGTTTCCGCAATCTTTACAATGCTTAGCAGCCGTACCGCTTCAATGCTGGGAAGCCTTATGGGAGCGGAGCAGCAGAGGATAATGCGGGAAAAATCTCTGGAGGTTTCCGAAAGGCTTATACAGACAGTTTCCGAGCTGGACGGTATCTCGGCAGCTGCGCAGAAGCAAACCGCAGTATCGCAAATGAGTCGGAAAATGTTATGAAGGACAGCGAAGCCAATCTTACACATATAAAGTCGGTTGAGGAGAGTATGAACCTTATCTCGGAGAATCTGCGTGACCTTTCCGAAATGAGCGCACGTATCGCCGAACTGACCAAGCGTGCAGACGAGATAACTGCGGATAATGACAGGAAAATGTCCGCAGCCGCCGCAAGCATGGACGAAATATGCAAGGGCACCGATGAAAGCAAGGAGATAATTGCAAGGCTTTCCGAGCAGTCCAAGAAAATTGTTGAGATTGCTGAAGTAATTTCCGATATTTCAATGCAGACAAATATTCTTGCGCTGAATGCTTCCGTTGAGGCGGCTCACGCAGGCGAACACGGCAGAGGCTTTGCGGTCGTTGCAGGTGAGATAAAGAAGCTTTCCGAGCAGACCAAGGCGGCAGCTTCGGAGATAGGCGACATTATCACAGATGTTACTCATAATATCTCGGGAACTGTCGAGGCTATGGAAAACAACGCTGTTCTCACCAGAGAGGGTATGAACAGTATGGAGGAGATGAAGGCATCTGCCGAGCAGCTCAGTCATTCCAACAGCGAGATATCGTCTAATATTGCCGATATGAACGAAGTTATCAAGAATGTTGCGAACAGCGGTCAAAATGTTTCCGGAAAGCTTGTAAGCGTAAGCGGAAATATCGCAAACAACTGCGGTGCGGTACAGCACGTTGCGGCGGCTATTCAGGAAAACAGCGCAGGCACGGAAAATCTCGGCTTTATGGTCAAGAATATCCGCCAGATGGCAGGGGAGCTGGAGCAGCTTACCAAGTAAAAAGTTCAGCAGAACCTGCATACATACGAAAGGTCGGCGTCTTATGAAGGACACTATCATCATAATAATACTTACGTTTATAGCTGTGGTCCTTACAGGCTGCAGCAGCGGTGAGAAGCACGATAAGCAGCCGTCTATGGACTGTGAGGTCATTACCGCAGATGACGGCGGTACTGTCCTTCGGAAAAACGGTGAGGAGCATAGCAGCTTTACCGTTCTTGAGGGTGAAGTTGTTGAGATAGCTGTCAGCGTTCAGCGGGTAAGCGGTGTCTTGGATATTACCATCTTTTCCGACGGCAAAGCTGCAATTTACGAGGGAAATGACGTTCCTACATCATCATTTACGGTATATGCAAAGGAAAAGGGAGAGTACACTATTTGCGTAAAAGCGGAGGATTTTGAGGGGGATTATTCCTTCGATATTTCAAAAAAGTCCGCTTAATTGATAAAAGGGAGAGAAAGAAATGAAAGAGTTTAAGAGAATTGGAGCAATAGCAGCTATTGCAGCAGTTTTGATTTGCGGCTGCTCAGCAACAGGTGATGACGGCGGCGTTACCGTTCTGACACCCGAAACACTTGCTTCGCAGCTTACGGAGATAGCTCACGAGGAGCAGACAACGACGGAAGCACCGTCCGAAACCGCAGCGGAAACCACCACCGAAGCAGCCGTCGAAACTACTGAGGAAACTACAACAGAAACAGAGGCACAGGCTGCATCGATCGATGAAGCGGTTATCCGCAGTTTGTTTGATGAAAACATCTACTGTTTAAGAAATCTTTACGGTGCGACTTCTCTGTATCCCGAGGGAGATCCCGTTCAGGACGACCACATCTACAAGGCAGCTACCGACAGATTTGCAGATTATGCCGAGTTTGAGAGCTACATCAGAAGTGTTTTTTGTACTGAGGAAGCAGAACGGCTTTTGTTTAATAGCCCGTACGAGGGACAGCCTATGTATCTGAATATTGACGGTATGCTTTGCGTTGATACCTATCTTGCGGGTGCAAAGGGCTATTATGTTGACTGGAGCGATTACAAGGTGGAGATAGTTTCCGTTGATGACAGCAGGTGCGAATTTATTGTAACGGGTCAGATAGAAGAGCCTGCGGAGGTTCCCGTTAAGGAAGATTATCCCAGAAATGGCGTCGCAGTTTACGAAAACGGCGGCTGGCATCTTGAAAAACTGATATTCTAAACATTGGAGGAAACATAAATGAACTCGCTTGACAGAATTCAGAAAATCATCAAGGTTTTCAAAATACTTACAAATATTGCAATGATTTTTGCATATGTTTGCGCAGGACTGCTGCTTGTCACGGCGATTTTGATGGCAAATAACAGCTCCTATCAGATCATTGCAGACAGTGCCCCTGAGATGTTTGCCGATATTGACCGAAATAAAACGATTGCCGAGATGCTTTGCGAATTTGTTGTTTGTCTTACAGACGGTCTGCTTCTCACATTTACTCAGCTTTATCTAAAGCATGAGCTTGAGGACGGAACTCCCTTTACAAACAAGGGAGCAAACGAGATAAAAGGACTTGGTATTCGGCTTATTATTCTGCCGCTGGTGGCTATCGGTATTATCTCAGCTATTTGCGCAATGTTTAACGCTGAGCTTCCGAAAACAATGTCTAACGAACTCTCCATAAGCTTCGGTATTGCGCTGATAATCATTTCAATTATCTTCCGCTACGGTGCGGAGCTGGAAAGCAAGGTCAGAGAGAATAACGATATGAAACAGGGTGAATAGTTTGAGAGTGGAGATCAATACACTTGATACAGAACTTTTTTTGAAGCTTTACACTTCCGTGGGCTGGGAACCGCCTGCATCAGAGCAAGCGGAAATCGCATTGAAGCATACCTTGGCTGCCTTTACCGCTTATGACGGTGAAAAGCCCGTCGGTATGGTCAGACTTCTGGGGGATATGGGTATGTCCTTTTATGTGAAGGATTTTGCCGTTGTTCCCGAGTATCAGTCCAAGGGCGTCGGTTCGCTGCTTATCAATGCTTTAGAGGGATTTATCAGGGATAATATCCCGAAAAACCGTGCGGTAAGTCTGGAGCTTATCAGCACAAAGAAAGCTGTTGAATTTTACAGGAAGAAGGGCTTTGAAGAACGTCCCTGTGACTGGGACGGTCCCGGAATGTTTAAGATGTTAATGTGATTATCCTCCCGCAAATTCGGTTTTGCGGGAGTTTTTTATGGTGTTGGAAGAAGCTTAAATTCGCTGCATACGAATTTATCGTCCAGAATATCAAGAAGCAGGAAAATTATCCCGCAGGCGGCAATGAAGGCAACTGTCCCATAAACAGGACGGCTTATCCCGAGAATGTTCACAAGAAGCTTCGCACCCTGACAGCAGACTGCCGAGTAAAGGCAGGGCTTCATCAGGTAAGAGAATATGTCGAACCGAAGCTGTTCGGTTTTAAGTACCATGTAAATTCGGGCGATATTGCTGGCGCAGTTGCTGGCGTAGTAGGAGATGACAACTCCCGTAAAGCCGTAAAGCTTGACGAAGATCACCACGCAGGCGATACGGATAATGTATTCCGCAAGGGAATTCAAGGTGGAGAAATTCTGCTTGCCAAGTCCCTTTAAAATGCCCTCCATCACGATTTCCAGATAGATGAACGGCACAACGGGAGCAAGCCGCACAAGGGTATCTCCCACGAGGCTTTCCGAGCAGAAGAGTGCGCCTATCTCCTTGCCCTCGCACAGTAAAATGCCCACTATAAGCAGGGAAAAGGCAAAGCTTTTGCACATTGCCTTGTGTGTCAGACGGCGGACACGCTTCATATTCCCCGAGGACGCCGCCGACGCTATTTCGGGGACAAGTATCACCGCAAGGCTGGACAGCACCAGCGACGGATAGAATATGACGGGGATTATGAAAGCCTCAAACATTCCGTATTCACTGAGGGCGATGTCCGAAGAACCGTAGTGTTTCAGCAGCGTTACGGGTACCAGGGCTTCGTTGGCGCTGCTCATTATCATCTGAACATAGCCGCTCAGGAGAATGGGAAAGGCTATCTGTATAAATTGCCTGAATGTTGTAACGGTGGGATTTTCGGCGGTATATTTTGAAAATCTTTGGTATTCGCCTATATACGCCGCTGTGAGAAAAACGCAGGAGGCAAGTTCCCCGATGAAAATCGAACGGGAAAGCAGACGGTAGATGCTTTCCTCAGTGAAAATTATCCCGCCGGCAAGTATGCCGTTTTTTATGAGAAATTCGGCACAATCGGCGATACATGGGATCTTGACCTTTCTGACGGCGTGAAAATATCCCTTAATGCACGAACCCGCTGATGCAAGTGGGAGCGACAGGGCGAGGACACGGATAGCAGAGCCTGTTTCCTTGTCCCGCAGAAGATTTTCGGCAAGCGTTTCCGACAAAGCCGCCGAGCCTGCTGCGAAAAAAATACTCAGGGACAGCCCGAAGCCCAGACAGAGCGTCATCACCCTTGACGGGTTGGGATTTCCTCTGCCTGTTTCCTCGGAAACAATCCTGCTGGCACAGGTGAAAATGTTGCCGTTTGCCAATACCATAATAAATCCGAAAAATGAGAAGATAAGTGACATTATGCCTACGGAAACGGTGCCCAGACGGTTTGAGATGAAGGTGTTCAGGGCAAGTCCCGCAGTTTGGAGAAAAAAGGAAACGGCGGTGAGCTTCAGGGTGTCTTTGGTGATGCTTGGCTTCATTTCGGTCAGTCCTTCCGGTAATTTTGCGAAATTTATCATAAAATATCAGAAAAAATAGTTGCTATTTCCTGTGAAATCGTATATAATATATTTGTATGTGCATGTTTCGGTGCAAATGATATTTTCAGAGAAATGAGGAATAATTTATGCTGCCGACTGACAGATTTTTTCAGGGTCTTAAAGGAAAAAAAGTTGCTTTTATCGGAACGGGCGTTAGTCACAACGATCTTATTATGATGTTCCTTGAAAAGGGAATGGACGTTACCGTATGCGACCGCAAATTCAAGGAACAGCTGGGCGAGCTTGCTGAGAACTTCGCAAAGGCGGGCGCAAAGCTTGCTCTAGGAAACAGCTATCTTGATGAAGCCGCAAAGTGCGATGTGGTTTTCAGAACTCCAGGAATGTATTTCAACAATTCGGATATTGCGAAAATGCGTGAAAACGGCGTTGTTGTTACCTCGGAGATGGAGGTGTTCTTCGACCTTTGTCCCTGTAAGATATACGCTGTTACGGGTTCGGACGGAAAGACTACCACCACTACGCTTATCTCCGAATTTTTGAAGAAACAGGGCAAAATGGTTTGGAAGGGCGGCAATATCGGCAAGGCGCTTCTGCCCGAGGTGGATAAAATGACCGCTGACGATGCGGCTGTGGTCGAGCTTTCCAGCTTTCAGCTTATCTCAATGAGAAAATCTCCCGATGTTTCGGTTATAACCAACATTGCCCCTAATCATCTGGACGTTCACGGGACAATGGAGGAGTACATTGACAGCAAGAAGAACATTCTGCTCCATCAGAACGCATTCTCAAAAACCGTGCTTAATCTGGACAATGACATCACAAACGGTCTTTCGGGGCTTGTAAGAGGAGAACTTGTAAAGTTTTCCAGAAAAGCCGTTCCCGAAAACGGCAGCTTCCTTGACGATGAGGGCTGGCTTTGCTATAACCGATTCGGAAAGGTTGAAAAGATCGTTCACAAGGACGATATCCGCATAAGAGGTATTCACAATGTGGAGAATTATCTCACGGCTATTGCTGCGGTTTACGGCGAGGTAGATGCAGAGAACATTGTGTATACGGCGAAGAATTTCAACGGTGTTGAGCACAGAATTGAATTTGTCAGGGAGCTTGACGGTGTGAAATATTACAACGATTCCATTGCAACAAGTCCTACGAGAGTTATTGCGGGACTGAATTCCTTTGACCAAAAGCTTATTGTCATCGCAGGCGGTTACGACAAAAAGATCCCCTACGAGCCTATGGCAAAGCCTGTCAACGAAAAGGTCAAGACGCTGGTTCTGCTTGGCGCAACCGCAGATAAGATAGAAAAAGCTGTCAGGGAATATCCCGAGTATGATCCCAATGAGTTGAAAATAATCAGAGTTTCCACCCTTGAAGATGCAGTCGATGCGGCACGGGACAGCGCAGCCCCCGGCGACATTATCACACTTTCGCCCGCAAGCGCAAGCTTCGACCTGTACCGCAACTTTGAGGAAAGGGGAAATCATTTCAAGAGGATCGTAAATTCCCTTGAAGAAAGAGGTTCCGAAAATGCTTGATGTTAAAAATACCGTGGCGGAGCTTGCCGACTGCGTTGGTGTGTCAGGCGGCGAGGGTTCTGCTGCCGAAGCTGCAATGCGGCTGCTTTCTCCTTATGTTGATGAGTGCTTCATCAGAAACGGCAACGTTGTGGGAAGGCTGGGCAGCGGAGAAAAGCGTATTCTCATTGATGCGCATATAGACCAGATAGGATTTATCGTCACAAATATCACAGACGGCGGATTTATCAAGGTGGGAAATGTTGGCGGCATTGACAGAAGGCTGCTGCTTGCTCAGCAGGTGGTCATTCACGGGAAAAGTGATGTTATGGGAATTATATGCACGATACCGCCCCATCTTTCCAAGGACGAAAGCTCTGTTCCCGAGATCGACGATATTTATATCGACACGGGATACAGCAATGAAAAGCTTCGGGAGATAGTTACCATCGGCGACCTTATTTCTTTTTCGGGGAAATGTATACCGCTTCTCGGAAACAGACTGACGGGTCATTCCCTTGATGATCGCTGCGGTGTTGCTGCTTTGATACACGCTGCTTCGATTTTACATGAAGATAAGATTTCACCTAACAACTGTTCGGTATATTTTATGTTTTCTGTTCAGGAGGAAATTGGAGAACGTGGAGCGCACTTCGGAGCGTTTGACATTGACCCCGATATTGCCGTTGCTGTGGACGTAAGCTTCGGTCTGACAAGCGGCGAAAAGCCCGAGCATTGCGGCGAATTGGGGAAGGGTCCAATGATAGGCATTTCGCCCTCACTTAGCCGCAGGCTGTCAAATCTTTTCATTGATATTGCAAAGAGGAAAAATATCCCCTATCAGCTTGAGGTGATGAACAGACTCACGGGAACCAACGCCGACCAATTCTCCGTGAACAGGGGCGGCTGCGAGGCTGTTACGGTTTCTGTACCGCTGAAATATATGCACACTCCCGTTGAGGTCATAGATTGCTCGGACGTTGAAAACACGGGAATTCTGCTGGCGGAATTCATTAAGGAGGTCTCCGGAAATGGATAACAGGCTTTACACGTATATCAAGGAGCTTTGTGCTATTGGCGGAATTTCCGGGGACGAGGGCAGCGTTCGCAATTATATCAAGGAGAAGCTTGACGGACGGTATGAGCATTTTACCGACCCTTTGGGAAATCTTATTGTGACCGTCAAGGGCAAAAATCCGTCAAAAAAGAAGCTGATGGTCTGCGCTCATATGGACGAGGTGGGAATGATAGTCACATCTCTGAAATCGGACGGAACGCTGGGCATTGATATGGTGGGCGGTGTTGACCCGAGAGTCTGCATAGGCAGGCGGGTAACTCTTCACGGCGGTACCATAAACGGTGTTATCGGTGCAAAGGCAGTGCATAATCTCACCGATGAGGAAAAGAAAAAAGCCCCCGATTTTTCGGGACTTTATGTTGATATTGGCACATCTTCCAAGGAGGAAACGGAAAAACTTATCTCATTGGGGGACAGCGTTTGCTTTGCCTCGGATTTTATTGAGCTTGGCGACGGTTTCATCAAGGATAAGGCGATCGACGACAGGGTAGGCTGTGCGATTTTGCTGCGTATTCTGGACGAAACGCCCGAGTACGATCTCACGGCGGTTTTCACCGTTCAGGAGGAGATCGGGCTGAGAGGTGCTGGTGCAGCGGCGTACACTGTTGCACCCGAATGTGCGCTTATTCTGGAAACCACCACTGCCGCTGACATTCCGTCGGCGGGCGAGGAGCAGAAGTGCTGTTATCTGGGCAAGGGTGCGGCAGTTCCGTTTATGGACAGATCGACCGTTTACGACAGGGAGCTTTTCAACCTGTCAAAGGTGGCAGCGGAGGAAATTGCTGTCGGCTGGCAGACAAAGACCACCATTGCTGGGGGAAATGACGGCGGGGCGGTTCACAAATCCCGTGGGGGCGTGAAAACTCTGGCTGTTTCCGTTCCTGTGAGATACCTTCATTCGCCTGCCTGTGTTGCTAAACTGTCCGATATTATGGACAGTTACATGCTTGCGGGGGCAATGATCGAGAGGATATGCCGATGATCTCCCTTGCGGGAAATGCCGATTTTGCCGACAGGCTCAGCAATACCTACTACGGAATGAAGATACGCTCCTATCTGAATGCTTACGGTGTGGGATATGATTTTTGCCGATTTTACGTCGGTTTGGGGGAGAGCGATGGTGTTTTGCTCTGTTTCAACGGTTCGGCAGTCTGTGATGGTAACTTTTCCGATGAGGACATATACAGCTTTCTGGGATTTTGCCGTCCCCATAATCTGGAAATATCGGGTGGGGAACGCTGCTTTGACGGTTACAGGGCAGTTAAACGAATAATGTTCGGTTTCACTGTACCCGAAGGCTTTATTGCCGAGGAAATAAAATCGGACGATTCCCTTGACAGTCATTTTCGGATAATAAAAAGCGGATTTCCCGAAACAGACTATGAAAAATGGCTGGTGGATATTTCCCATAGAAAACGGCACGGCGTTTCAAAATTGTTCAAATTTAAGGAAATCGCTTCTGCTACCATGCAATTTTGCTTTGATGATTTTGCATTTTTCTCGGAAATAGCCGTTCTTCCCGAATGTCGGGGACAGGGTGCTGCAAGGCGTATGCTTTACAGCATTGCCGCCGAGTTTGCGGAAAAGGGGATAAGCTGCGGACTGTTCGCTTTGCCGCATCGGATGGGATTTTACCGTGAGATCGGTTTTCGGGAGCTTTTCGAGGACAACATATATTATAGTATTGGAGATAGTTAAATGAACAGCTTTTTTAACATAGACAGCCGTATTGCCGAGCTGGGCAGGCTTGCAGAAAAGGCTTGCAGACCGCAGTTTGACGAGATCGAAGCCATCGCAGACTATAACGGACAGAAGGTGCTGTCCGCATTTATCAACAACAGAGTCAGCGAAGCTTGCATGAAGGGAACTACGGGCTACGGCTACGGAGACATCGGAAGAGATACTTTGGATGCCGTTTATGCCGAAGCTTTCGGCGGCGAGGACGCTTTGGTACGCCACAATTTCGTCAACGGTACTCATGCACTGTCAACGGCACTGTTTGGCATACTCAGAACAGGTGACAAGCTTGTTGCCGTTACAGGCAGACCTTACGATACATTGGAGGAAGTGATCGGCGTCAGGGGCGAGAAGGGTAACGGTTCGCTTGCGGATTATGGCGTTGAGTATGATGAAATTCCGCTGATGGACGATGGACGGGTGGATATTGCGGCTATCCCAGAAAAGATAAAGGGTGCAAAAGTGGCATATATTCAGCGTTCCAGAGGATATTCGCTCCGTCCGACGCTGACTGTTGAGGGCATTGAGGAGATAGTGAAGGCTTGCCGTGCAGCCGAGCCTAATATCTGCATTATGGTGGACAACTGCTACGGCGAATTTGTGCAAAGGTCTGAGCCTTTACAGGTAGGAGCAGACCTTATAATCGGCTCTTTGATAAAAAATCCCGGCGGCGCCATTGCCGAAACGGGCGGATATATCTGCGGAAAGGCAAAGTATGTGGAGCTGTGCAGCTATCGCCTTACCTGCGTGGGTATGGGCAAGGAAGTGGGCTGTACTCTCAATCAGTGCAAGCCTATGTTACAGGGGTTCTTTATGGCTCCTGAGGTGGTTGCGGCTGCTGTAAAAACTGCAACCTTTACATGCGAGATCTTCCATATGCTGGGTTTTGAAACCTTCCCGAAGCGTGAGGATAAGCGTGGGGATATTATTACTTCCGTTCTGCTGAAAAATGAGGAAAATCTGACGGCATTTGTTCAGGGCGTTCAGAAGGGTGCGCCTGTTGATGCGTTCGTATCTCCCGAGGCGTGGGATATGCCGGGATATGAGAGCAAGGTAATTATGGCTGCGGGTGCGTTCAATATGGGTGCTTCCATTGAACTGTCTGCAGATGCGCCTATCAGAGAGCCGTTTGCGGCGTGGGTGCAGGGCGGTATAACATATCCCACAGGCAGGACGGGAATACTTTTGGCTGTTCAGGAAATGTATGACAGGGGACTTATTAAGCTTTAAAATATGCAAGATTTTAAATTGGTATTATCAAATTAAGAAAATTTGTAAATTTCTATTGCAATAAGTCGGCAGATGGTGTATAATAATCCTATGTTTTGGATTTTACGTCCGAAAATATAATGCGAAATGAGGTTTTGATTATGGATCTGGATATGGTCAGGTATCTTGCAAAGCTCAGCAAATTGAATTATTCCGAGGAAGAACTTGCAAAAGTCGCCAAGGATATGACCAGCATCATTAATATTATGGACACAATAAAGGATATTGATATAAAGTACGATCCCTTTGCGGACAACAAGAATATCTACCTGAACGATTTGCGTGAGGACATTTCCGCTGAGTCATTCCCGACGGAAAAGATACTTGCAAACGCTCTGAACAGCGAAAACAGCTTCGTTGTACCCAAGGTTGTGGAATAATACATTAAGATTGGAACGGTGAAAAATGGATATAACTGCGCTTAAGATCCGTGATGCGAGAAAAATGCTGGACGGACGTGAGATCTCCGCTCCCGAGCTGGCAAAGGCTTATCTTGACCGAATTGCCGAAACGGACGGAAAAATCAAGAGCTACATTACTGTAACTGCCGATTCTGCTATGAAAATGGCTGAAAAGGCTCAGAAGAAGATAGACAGCGGGGAGGCAGGACCTCTCTGCGGTATTCCTCTTGCTATCAAGGACAATATCTGCACAGACGGCGTAAAGACCACCTGCGCTTCTAAAATGCTAGAGAATTTCGTTCCTCCTTACAATGCTACCGTTATGGAAAAGCTGGAAAAAGAGGACATTGTAATGCTGGGCAAGGCTTCCATGGACGAATTTGCTATGGGCGGCTCCACTCAGACCTCCGCATTTGCAAAGACTGTAAATCCTTATGATACGGGCTGTGTTCCCGGCGGTTCTTCGGGCGGTTCGGCTGCGGCTGTTTCGGCTTCGCTTTGTACTGCTGCGCTGGGTTCGGACACGGGAGGTTCTATCCGTCAGCCTGCTTCATTCTGCGGTGTTACGGGTCTGAAGCCCACATACAGCAGAGTTTCCAGATATGGTCTGGTTGCGTTTGCATCATCTCTTGACCAGATAGGTCCTATTGCAAACTGTGCTTATGACTGCGGACTTATCCTCAACACTATTGCGGGATATGACCCCCACGACGGTACAGTTTCCAAGAATCCCGTGGAGGATTACACCGCAAAGATAGGTCAGTCGGTCAAGGGTATGAAGATCGCACTGCCCCGTGAATTTTACGCAGAAGGCATTGATGACAGCGTTAGGAAGGCGGTTCTTGCTGCTGCCGATGTTTACAAGAGCATGGGTGCAGAGCTTATCGACTGCTCTATGCCTTCGCTGAAATACGCTGTTGCGGCGTACTACCTTATTTCGTCTGCGGAGGCTTCCTCAAATCTTTCCAGATATGACGGCATTAAGTACGGTCACCGCTCCAAGATAGGCGAAAATTTCAACGAGCTTATTGCAAATTCCAGAAGCGAGGGCTTCGGTGAGGAAGTCAAGCGCCGTATCCTTCTCGGAAACTACGCTCTTTCCAGCGGATATTATGATGCATATTACGGAAAGGCAATGGCTCTCAAGCAGAAGATTTCCGCCGAATATGCCGATATTTTTGAAAAATGCGATGTTATCCTTACTCCGACAGCTCCTACCGTTGCTTACGGAGTCAACGAAAATATTTCCGACCCCGCAAAGATGTATCAGGCTGATATTTGCACCGTTACCGTAAATATCGCATCTCTGCCCGCCGTTTCCACTACCTGCGGATATGACGAAAAGGGAATGCCTATCGGTATGTCCGTTATCGGACGCAAATTCGCCGAGGCAGATATTCTTCGTGTTGCGGACGCTTTCGAGCAGCAGTTTGAACGCCGTCTGCCGAAGATCAATTGATTGGGGGTACTTTTACAATGTATATTCCTGTTATTGGACTTGAGATACACGCCGAGCTGCTGACTAACTCAAAGGTTTTCTGCACCTGCTCTGCGGAATTCGGCGGTGACAGAAACTCACGATGCTGTCCCGTTTGCTCGGGTATGCCCGGAACTCTGCCCGTTATCAATCAGACAGCCGTTGAATATGCGGTAAAAGCCGGATTTGCTCTCGGCTGTGATATTAACAAATTCTCTGTTTTCGACAGAAAGAACTATTTCTATCCCGACCTGCCGAAGGCTTATCAGATCTCTCAGATGCCGCTTCCTCTCTGCATAAACGGCGTTGTTCCCGTTGAGTATGAGGTCGATGGCGAGAAGAAGAAAAAGAATGTCAGAATTAACAGAATCCACCTTGAAGAGGACGCAGGAAAGCTTGTCCACGACGACCTGAACGGTGTTTCTCTGGCTGACTATAACCGATGCGGTATCCCTCTGATAGAAATTGTTACAGAGCCTGACATCGGTTCTGCCGAGGAAGCTAAGGCGTTTGTTGAGAAAATCGCGCTGCTGCTGAAATATGCAGGTGTCTGCGACTGTAAGATGGAGCAGGGCTCTCTCCGCTGCGACGTAAATATCTCCATCATGAAGCCCGAGGATAAGCAGCTGGGTACAAGAGCCGAGATAAAGAACCTGAACTCTATCAAGGCTATCGGACGTGCTATCGAATATGAGATAAAGCGTCAGTCCAATCTGCTGGATTTCGGCAAGAGAGTTGTTCAGGAAACAAGACGTTATGACGATAACAAGGGTGAAACTAGATCCATGCGTTCAAAAGAGGACGCTCACGATTACCGTTATTTCCCCGAGCCTGATATTTTACAGGTAAACTTTACCGATGAGGATCTTGACAAGATCAAGGCAAAGCTTCCCGTAATGCCCTATAAGCGTCTGGAAATTTATACGAAGCAGTACGGACTGTCCGAGGGCGATGCTAAGATAATCGTAAACCAGAAGCCTGTTTCCGACCTGTTTGATGATGCGCTGAAGGTTTACAACAATCCTAAGAGCATTTCAAACTTCATTATCGGTGAGCTGATGCGCCGTGTAAATCTCGGCGAAATTTCCGTAGATGATCTGCCGTTTACCGCAGCCGAGCTTGCAAAGCTTGTGGAAATGGCTGATACCGAAAAGGTCAGCAAGAACGACGCTAAGACCATCTTCCGTCAGATGGCAGAGCAGGGAGGAGATCCCGAGGAGATCGCAAAGGCTTGGGGATTCCTTATTTCCAACGATACCGCTAAGGTCGCAGAGGTCATTGACAGCGTTATTTCCGCTAATGAAAAGGCTGTTAATCAGTACAAGAGCGGCGATGTTAAGGTATTCGGATTCCTTATGGGACAGTGTTCTAAGGCACTCAAGGGCGTCTGCACTCCTAAGGTCATCAAGGAGGAGCTGGAAAAGAAGCTTGCCGAGCTTGCTAACACCGCAGCTGACGAGAATTCGGATGATAACGGTGCTGATGATCAGATAAAGGCTGTAAATATGACGGCTTACTCAAATCCCGCTGCATACAAGCCTTCTGTTAAGAACAATATCAAGCAGATAAGCTCCGACAATTTGAAAAAGGAGTTTGTTCTGGAAGATGCTATGAACAATATCGGCAAGGACATCACACTTGACGTTTGCGTTCATAAGATAAGAAAGATGGGCGGCGTTTCCTTTATAATCGTCCGCACTGGAAGATACACGCTCCAGACCGTTTACTCTCCCGACAGCTGTGCTGACAGCATCGAGGGACTGAGAGAGGGCTTCTTTGTTGAGATAACCGGTACCGTAACCGAGAATAAGAACGGCATTTACGGCATTGAGATACTTCTTAAAGGCATTAAGCTTATCTCCAAGCCTGCTGCGGAATATCCTCTGCACGTTTCGGGCAAAAAGCTGGGCTGTGCTCTGGACGTTAACCTCAACAACCGTTCCGTTGCGCTGAGAAATCCCTATGAAAGGGCAATCTTCAAGCTTCAGGAGGGCGTTTGCAACGGATTCAAGGAGTTTATGCTAAAGGAGAATTTCACCGAAATTCACTCTCCAAAGATAGTTGCACAGGGCGCTGAGGGCGGTGCTAACATCTTCCGTCTGGACTATTTCGGCAAGCCTGCGTTCCTCAATCAGTCGCCGCAGTTCTACAAGCAGACAGCGGTTGCATTCTTCGACAGAGTTTTCGAGATAGCTCCCGTTTACCGTGCGGAAAAGCATGCGACCTCCCGTCATATCAATGAGTATATCGGTCTTGACTTCGAAATGGGATATATTGACAGTATGTACGATGTTATGGCAATGGAAACTGCTATGCTCAAGTACGTTATGGAGTATCTCAAGGCAAATTATCAGCCCGAGATTGAGCTGCTTGGTGCGGATATTCCCGAAATCGGCGATATTCCCTGCATTACTCTGCTGGAAGCAAAGGATATTCTCGGTGACAAGGGCATGGGCGCAAAGCTTGACCTTGAACCCGAGGACGAGGTCGCTCTTTGCGAATATTCAAAGAAAACCTTTGGCTGCGATTTCATCTTTGTTACGCATTTCCCGTCGTCCAAACCGCCTTTCTACGCTATGAACGACCGTGATGACCCCCGTCTTGCCTGCAAGTTTGACCTGCTTTTCAGAGGTCTGGAGATCACCAGCGGCGGTCAGCGTATCCACGATTATGATGAACAGGTGGCTAAGATGAAGGCTCAGGGTCTTGATCCTGCAGACTTTGAATATTATCTCACTGCTCACAAGTACGGTCTGCCTCCTCACGGCGGTCTGGGAATCGGTCTGGAGCGTCTTGTTATGAAGCTGCTGAATGAGTCCAACATTCGTCTGGCTTCTATGTTCCCGAGAGATATTAACAGGCTTTTACCGTAAAATATGGTTCTTTAGCGATAGATAAATTCATTTTTATCCGATTTTGATGCGTTTATTTGGCTTGTTCATAAAATTTTGCAAGATTGTTTTATAAAACTTGCAAAATAAATTTGAAAAACCCCTTGACAAACCTAAAAAAATGGTGTATCATATAACCATACCAAGCGGAACACACACCGCAGGGCAGAACCGAATATAATAATTGGAACAATGACGTTTCGCATCGGCAGTATATCTGTCGGGCGGAGCGTCTTATTTTTTCAATGGGAGGAATTTGTTATGTCAGAAGAAAAAATTCAGGGTGTTGCCGAGTATTTCGGCTGCAACGTATTCAACGAGGAAACTATGAGGGCAAGACTGCCTAAGAACGTTTTCAAGTCCCTTATGAAAACAAGAAAGATGGGCGTGCCCCTTGATCCTGATGTAGCTGAAGTAGTTGCAAGCGCAATGAAGGACTGGGCTGTTGAAAAGGGCGCTACACATTACACTCACTGGTTCCAGCCTATGACAGGCGTTACCGCTGAGAAGCACGACTCCTTCATTTCACCCGTTGGTGACGGAAAGGTAATCATGGAATTCTCCGGCAAGGAGCTGGTTAAGGGCGAGCCTGATGCTTCCTCTTTCCCCTCGGGCGGTCTGAGAGCTACATTTGAGGCAAGAGGTTACACCGCTTGGGACCCCACCTCCGATGCATTCATCAAGGACGGTTCTCTTTACATACCTACCGCTTTCTGCTCCTACACAGGTGAAGTTCTCGATAAGAAAACTCCTCTGCTCCGTTCTATGGAGGCTGTTTCCGAGCAGGCTGTAAGAGTTCTCAGACTTTTCGGAAATACCACCGCTACAAGAGTTACCACAACTGTTGGTCCCGAGCAGGAATATTTCCTTGTTGACAAGAAGCTGTACGATCAGCGAAAAGACCTTATCTTTACGGGCAGAACACTTTTCGGTGCAAAATCTCCCAAGGGTCAGGAGCTTGAAGATCACTATTTCGGAAACATCAAGACAAGAGTTGCCGAGTATATGAAGGAGCTGGACACGGAGCTTTGGAAGCTGGGAATCCTCGCTAAGACCAAGCACAACGAGGTTGCTCCCGCGCAGCACGAGCTTGCTCCTATCTTCTCCACATCAAATATCGCTGCCGACCACAATCAGCTGACAATGGAGCTGATGAAGAAGATCGCTCTCAAGCACGGTCTGGTTTGCCTGCTGCATGAAAAGCCCTTTGCCGGCGTAAACGGTTCTGGTAAGCACAACAACTGGTCTATCTCCACAAACGACGGTCAGAACCTGCTCGACCCCGGCGATACTCCCGCTGAGAATGCTCAGTTCCTGACATTCCTCTGTGCTATCATTAAGGGCGTTCACGAGTATGCACCTCTGCTGAGAATTGCCGCTTCTTCCGCAGGAAACGACCACAGACTGGGTGCTAACGAGGCTCCTCCTGCAATCGTTTCTATGTTCATTGGCGACGAGCTGCAGAAGGTAATTGAGGCTATTGAAAATGATGGCACCGTTCAGTCGGGTGCAGGCACAAAGTTTGAGCTGGGCGTTGGTATTCTTCCTAACTTCATCAAGGATACTACCGACCGTAACAGAACATCTCCCTTTGCATTCACAGGAAATAAGTTTGAGTTCAGAATGCTTGGTTCCGCTGATTCTATCTCCTGCACCAACATTATGCTGAACACTATTGTTGCCAAGGAACTGTCCGAATTTGCGGATATTCTTGAAAAGGCTGACGATTTCAACGCAACTCTCAAGGAACTGCTGAAAAAGACCATCAAGGAGCACAAGGCTGTTATCTTCAACGGCAACGGCTACTCCGCAGAGTGGGTAGAAGAGGCTGCAAAGAGAGGTCTGCCTAACCTTGTTTCCACCGTTGACTGTGTTCCGCTGTTTGCTGCTGATGAAAATGTTGCAATCTTCGAGCAGTTCAAGGTTTATACCAGAAGTGAGATCGAGTCCCGTACCGAAGTTCTCCTTGAAAACTATGGCAAGGTCATCAACATCGAGGCTCTGACTATGATCGATATGGCAAGAAAGGACATCATTCCCGCAGGTATGGAGTTTGCTAAGTTCCTTGCCGAGTCTGTTGTATCCAAGAATTCTGCAGGTATTGACAGCAGCGTTGAGAAGAAGCTTGCAGACAAGGTTTCCTGTCTTGTTGCTTCCATTGACTCCGCAACCGCTGTTCTTGAAGATAAGGTACTGGGCGCTAAGAATACAGAGGGCGCAGAGGCTACTGCAAAATATTTCAGAAATGAAGTATTCTCAGCTATGCAGTCCCTGAGAGCAGTTGCAGACGAGCTTGAAACCGTCTGCCCCGAAAAGGTATGGCCTTTCCCCACATACGGCGACCTCCTTTTCAGAGTTTAATATCGCTTATTCCTATATCTGAAATGTATGACCTTTCATACATTACTCACTTTACAACGGCTTGCAGGTTTTCCCTGAGCCTGCAAGCCATCTCCCTGAAGAAAATGCACCGTTCAAAAGGCTTTGTCCGCTTGAACGGTGTATTTTTTATGAAAATGTTTAATTTTTTTCGGATTTCCTCTTGCAAATTAGCGGGGAATATAGTATAATATCTTTATATAGGTGTGCTCGCTTGATCTTCAAGCTAACTTTGTTTAAATCTGTTGTGATTTTTGCATACCCGAGAGGAAATCCAATGAAAAATAAATTCCGCCGTATAATTCCAATAGCCGCCGCTGCTGCTCTTTTTACAGGCAGCCTGCCTCGGTATGATGCGGAGGCTTCGATCATATATGACGATTCCGTTGTTACGTTCAATATAGATACCGAAAAGGGCAGAACGTCCGTCAGTCCGTATATTTACGGTGTTGCGGATACTGTCCGTCTTTCGGGCATAACTGTAAACGCTGTGAAGCAGAGTAATGTTTCCGTTTCTACATACAACTGGGAGACAAATAATGCCAATACCGGCGCAGACCTTTATAATTCCAATGACAATTCCCTTGTCAGCCGTTATCCCAACGGAATGTGGGCTGAACCGGGGCTATATTCCTATGGGCTTGTCAGCGATGCGAATTCCTGCGGCATTGCGGGACGCTTCGTGACGCTGCCTATGCTGGGATACGCTGCGGGGGACGGCAACGGAATGGTCATGGAGCCCCGTTCAAAGGCTCCCGAAAGGTGGGTAAGCGTTATTCCGAGAAAGAATGACGTTCTCACGACTATCCCCGATATTACCGATAATCTTACATATACAGACGAATATGTTCACTATCTTGTGACCAGATACGGCACTGCCGGCAGCGGCGGTATTACAGGCTATTTTCTGGACAGAGAACCTGAATACTGGCATGAGAATTTCCCAATGCTGGAACTTTCTCCCGTTTCGGCGGCTTCGCTTACAGAGAAAAGCATTATGCTTTCTCAGGCGGTGAAGGCTGTTGACGACAGTGCAATGGTATTCGGTCCGTCTTTAAGGGGACTGACCTCGTATATTTCGCTGAATGACGCTCCCGATTGGAACAAGGTAGGCAGTGGGTATAACTGGTTCATCGATTATTACCTTGCAGAAATGCGGAAAGCGGAAATGGCATCGGGCGAAAGACTGCTGGACTGCCTTGACCTTCACTATTACACCGAATCTGTAAGCCCCACGGGTGAAAAGGTAATCAATTGTACCGATTATTCTCATGAGCAGTGCAACCGTACGAGAATGCAGACTGTCAGGACGCTCTGGGACCCTGATTATACGGAGCTCAGCAACGTTCATTCCTTTAAGCAGTACACTCCGCTAATCCCCATTTTACAGGCTTCCATACAGCTGTATTATCCCGGGACAAAGCTGTCGTTCAGTGAGTATGATTTCGGCGGAGGTGACCATATCAGCGGAGGTATCGCTCAGGCTGATGCTCTCGGCTGCTTTGCGGAGCAGGGAGTTTACCTTGCGTGTCTGCGTCCGCTGAATGAGGATTGGTCCTATCAGAGGTCTGCGATCGAGCTTTATACGAATTATGACGGAAAGGGCAGTTCTTTCGGTGATACTATTGTAAAAGCGGATAACGGAAGTGATATAAACAGTTCCGTTTTTGCTTCAATAAACGGCAGCGACTCGTCAAGGCTTACAGTCGTTGCGTCTAACAAAAACTATACTCTTGACAAGGAGATAACCTTCAATATCAGCTCTGAGGCAGAGTATGATTCGGTAACTGTTTATGGTATTGACTCCGAATCTTCGGAGATAAGGAAGATCGGGAATGTGAAGAATATTTCCGATAACAGCTTCGAGTATGAAATGCCGCCGCTGTCTGTTTATATTTTTGAAATAAACGGCGAAATACCCGAGGGTTCCGTCACAACTGCCGATGATGACATAGGGGAAACCGTGATCTCCGCAGACAACGATGAAACGTCTGTTACTCAGCCTTCGGAAACAGACAGAACCGAGGGGACTATCACGGAAACAGACGTCGCAGACGGTACGGCTGTATCAGTGACCGAAAAAGTCACAGAAGCCGAGCCAACCTCAGAAAGCAGCGGGGAATACAGCGAAGTGCCCTCTGTTTCCGATGTTCCGTCCGAAACTGACGATCGGAATGACGGTACAACTGACGAAACGGAAAATCAGCCCGATGAGGGGACTGTTTCCGATGAAGAAAAGCACTTTCCCATGGCGGGTAAAATATTTATCTCATTGCTGACGGTTTCAGCTGCTGCGCTTATGGTTTATGCAGTAATAATTGATAACAAGCAATAGAAGGGATTAACAGATGCGTATAAAAATCAAGCTTGCGGTGATAATGCTGCTGATCCTCATAATACCTATAACAGCTGTGAGCGTTATTGCTTCCGGCAGGATAAAGGATTATGCGGATTATATAAGCAAAAAGAATTACGGAAATGTTGCAGATGCTCAGAGCAGCTGTCTGGGTGCTTATTTTGAGAACTGCATTTCCGGAATAAAATCTGTGTCCGCCGATGAAAGCGTTAGGGCACTTCTGACAGGCATCGGTTCAAGTGAAGATGCGCTGGATTTTATCATCAGCTTCAAAAACGGCGAGCTTGCTATTGATACGGTATTGGTCTGTGATCTTGACGGAAACATTATGGCGACCACCGATAAGTCCTATGACGGGAAAAACGCTTCCGAGCTGAATATCGAGTTTATCGGCAGCGGCGCAGGTGTGTCGGATCTGTGCTATTTCGGCGCCGGCATTAACAAAAGAGTAGTTTATGTCATATCCAGGTATGTCTACTCAGATGACAATGAGCCGATCGGTACTGTTGATTTCATTTATAATTCGGGATATTTTCAGAAGATAATCTCAAATTTCGGCAAGGAGGATAATACCGTATGTGCCATTGCTGACCACAGCGGAAATATTTTCAGAACTTCCATTGCCGTTATGAACCATTACAGCAAGATGGAGGTTCCGGAAAATGTTGAGGCTCAGCTTTCAGACATTTTCAGCAATGGGTTAAAGGCTCCCGTTACCATTGAATATAAGTTGGGTACCAAGAGGAATACTATTATCTGCGCACCTATTTCGGGAAGTGACTGGATATCTATCTGTATGATCGACACCAAGGATATTATTTCGGATGCAAGCAAATATAATTCACGTATGAATGCTGTTGTCTATATCTCCGTTATTGCGGCAATCGCTGCTATCATTGTTTTTATCGTCAGATTTACCAAGCCTGTTGATATGATGATGAATGTTGTCAGACAGCAGCGGGGCGGAAATTCTCAGGTCAGATTTGAATGTGAAGGTAATGACGAATTTACGCAAATTACCTACGAGCTCAATAAGCTTCTTGATAAAATGGTCGAGTCGGAATACCGTTACAAGGCTATTGTTGAGATGACAAACAATATTATCTTTGAGGTAAACCTTATTAAGGACAATGTTTTCGTGTCGTCGTCCTTTAATAAGAAGTTCAGCTTCCGTCCCAAGTCGGATAAGCTGGAGGACAGCTTCCTTTGCAAGGCAAGAGTCCATAAGGACGACAAGGACCGTTTTGATGCCGATATCGAAAAGCTTCTCAGCACGGACATGAACCATTTGCAGGGCGAGTACCGTATCAAGGATATTTACGGGGATTTCTCATGGACAATGATAAGAGCGGCAAAGTTCTATGACAGAAATCAGACGCCTTCTAAGATAATCGGTGTTATCGTGGATATCGACAGGGACAAGAAGAGCATGATCAATCTGGAGCAGAGAGCAAATTATGATGCTCTTACTCATCTTTATAACCGTCCTCATTTTATTAAGACGCTTGACGAGGAGATCAAGGCTACTCCTGCTGAGGGTTCTCTCGGAGCACTTATGTTTGTTGACCTTGATAATTTCAAGTATTTTAACGATACCTTCGGTCACAGCTGCGGTGATGAGGTGCTGAAATTCGTTGCGGACACACTCAAGGAGGTATCCTATGACAAGGGCTTCGCAGGAAGGCTTGGCGGAGATGAATTTGTTATCTGCATAAGAAATCTCAAGCTTTACGGAGATGCGGGCGAGTATGCAAACGAGATCATTTCCACGCTTGCAAAGGGCTATGATTCGGATGTTTCCGGTCAGCTGCATCAGGTGCACTGCAGTATCGGTATCTCATTTATACATATAAACGGTGAGAACGCTGAGGATTTGATCAATGCTGCCGATAATGCTATGTATGATGTAAAAAAGCATGGCAAGGGCAATTTTGCATATGCAAAGAGCGAGTGACTGTACTTATAGACGTTATCATGTGTCCTTTCCGCTGCACAATTTCGGGAAGGGCACATACATATTTATTTTGAAGGAATGATAATGCAGAATGGATAGGCTGAGTGGCTTCTGGAATGATCTGAAAAACGTAATAGCCTCAATGACACCTGTTGACGGACTGGATATTTTGATGCTGAGCATTATTATCTATGCGCTGATGAAATGGGTAAAGGAAACAAGGGCGGAGCAGCTTGTTAAGGGCATAGCTGTGCTGGGCGTTGCATATGGTATCGCTGCAATACTGGAGATGAAGGCAATCACCTTTCTTCTCAGCAGGACCTTTGATATTGGTCTGCTGGCACTGCTGATAATGTTCCAGCCTGAGCTTCGGCGTGCGCTGGAAAAGGTAGGTCATACTAAGGTCGGTCAGCTGGGAGTTTTCCAGCTGGGTTCGGAAATGAGCGATGAAACCGTGGCAAAGTGGAATACTGCAATCGAAGCTATCTGCGATGCCTGTGACGATCTGTCTGCGACGACTACCGGCGCGCTTATTGTTATCGAGCGTCAGACAAAGCTGGGTGAGCAGATAGATACGGGAACGATAATGAATGCTGTCCCCAGCAAGGAGGTATTCGGAAATATCTTCTATCCCAAAACGCCCCTGCACGACGGCGCTGTCATTATGAGGGACGGTATCATTCTCGCCGCTGCGTGTTTCCTGCCAAAGCCCCAGAAGGAAGAGCTTATCAACAAGCAGCTGGGTTCAAGGCACAGGGCGGCTATCGGTATGAGCGAAAACTCGGACGCTGTTGTGGTGGTAGTTTCTGAGGAAACAGGTTGTATTTCTGTGGCGGAAAACGGCTCACTCACGAGAAATCTTACAAGAGATAGTCTGAAAAAGCTTCTCAGAACCAAGCTTCTTCCCGAAAAGCCCCAGCAGAAAACCGAAAAGAAGCTTAATTTCAGGAGGCTGTTCAAATGAAGAAAATTTTTAAGGAGATATGGCAGTCTGTTGTAAAGGCGTCACAGCACAACATTACTCAGAAAATAGCGGCATTCTGCTTTGCCTTTCTGGTATGGTTTTTTGTTTCGGTGAACGTTTATCCTACTATCACCGAGGACGTTTACGGTGTAAACGTTAAGGTCGAAATAGCGGGGAGCTATGCGGAATCGGTGGAGCTGCAGCCTGTTTCGGTGGGTACGCAGACGGTAAATGTCCGCATTGAGGGAAAGCGTTCGGAAATAGCGGAGATCTCGGCTGAGGATCTGGTGGCGTATGTCAATGTGGATAATGTCACATCTGCAAGGGAATACAAGCTGCCTGTTGAGGTCAAAAGTGTGGACGGAAAGGTTTTTGATGTACTGTCCGTTTCACCGTCCAATGTTGCGGTAAAATTTGATAAGATAATCACCAAGAGCTTTGAGGTCGAGCCGGATATTTCATCTATTTCGGTAATGCCCGGCTATTTCAAGGACAAAATTTCCGTTACACCTTCAACCATCAGCATCACGGGACCGCAGAACCGAATCGACAACATCACTAACGTTTACGCAAAAACTACCGTCAGCAAGGAGCTTAAAGCGTCCGCAGAGGTGCAGTCGGATCAGATCGTTCTTTTCAACAAGAACAACAATGCCGAAATTTCCAACGACAACGGCGATCTGACCTATGACAAGTCGAACTTTACGATCGTTATCCCCATATACGTCAAGCAGACGATACCGCTGGAAGTGGAGATACAGAATGCTCCTGCGGGCTTTGATGCAGACGCTTTCAAAAAGCAGCTGATACTGTCGGAAACTCAGATAGATATTGGTGCGCCTACCGAAAGTATCCGTGATGTAAACAGCTTTGTGGTGGGCATTATAGATATGCGAAAGGTGGACATCGGTTCGGAATTTGAATTTGAAGTCATTCTCGGGGAGAATTACACAAATCTTTCGGGAATAGACAAGGTAACCGTTACTTGTCCCAGCGAGGGGCTTGCAAAGAAGCGCATCAATCTGCGGTCGTCGGATTTTGCGGTCATCAATGCGCCTGCTCAGTATGATATTACGCCTATCAATTCGGGATACTCCATTGATTTCATCGGTCCCGAGAATGTCATTGCCGATCTGTCCAAGCCGGACGTTGTGGCTGTACTTGACCTGATGCCCTATGAAATAACTGAGGGTACCTTTGCTTGTCCTGTGCAGATATCTGTACCGTCCCGCCCTGAGATATGGTCAATGGGAACATTTAACATCTCTCTGACGGCAAGTATTAAGGAAGAACCCGAGCCTGAGGTTACGGAGGAATAAATAGTATGGCAGTTATTATCAGCGGTATTTCCGCTCCTATCTCTGCCGGAAAAGATGAGCTTATCGCTGCTGCGCTGAAAAAGATCTCCATCAGCCGCAGCAGCATTTTTTCGGCAGACATACACAAGATCTCAATAGATGCAAGGCGGCAGTCGGATATTAAGCTTGCGGCTTCTGTCTATCTGTCCCTTGACGCAAATAAAGAGTCCGACCTTTGCAGACGGTACAGCTTTTGCTCGGAATGTTCGGACGATACCGAGATAGATGTCCAAAAGGGGACCGAAAAGCAAAACGGACGAATAGTTATTGCAGGCTTTGGCCCTGCGGGAATGTTTGCAGCTTTGCTGTTGGCGGAAAGCGGTTATGCTCCCATCGTTCTTGAACGGGGCGAGGCGGTAGATAACAGAGTTCGGCGGGTGACAGATTTCTGGAACGGCGGCGAGCTTGACGAAAACAGCAGCGTTCAGTTCGGTGAAGGCGGTGCGGGGACATTCTCCGACGGAAAGCTTACCACACGTATCGGCGACAAGCGCTGTCGGTATATCCTGAAAAGGTTCTGCGAAATGGGTGCGCCCGAGGAGATAATGTTCAAGGCAAAGCCCCATATCGGCACGGACAAGCTTAGGGGAGTTGTAAAAAATATTCGCAGACGAATAATCGAATGCGGCGGTGAGGTTAGGTTTTCGACCGTACTCAGTTCCATAAAAACGGAAAACGGTGTGCTGAAAACGGTGACTGCGGAAAATATCGGAAGCGGTGTCAGGGAGGAGATACCCGTGTCTGCTCTGGTGCTTGCTATCGGACACAGTTCCCGTGATACCTTTGAAATGCTTCTGGGCAGCGGTGTTTTTCTTGAACCAAAGCCATTTTCCGTGGGCGTGAGGATTGAGCATCTCCAGGAGGAGGTCGACCGTTCGCTTTACGGAAAACAGGCGGGAAATCCGCTGCTGCCCAAGGGAGAATATCAGCTTTCTCATCGTCGGGACGGCAGGGGAGTTTATACCTTCTGTATGTGTCCCGGGGGAGTTGTGGTGCCGTCCCAGAGCGAAAAAAACACTGTTGTTACCAACGGAATGAGCGAGTTTCTTCGTGACGGTAAAAATGCAAATGCTGCGGTGGCAGTTTCGGTATCTCCCGATGATTTCGGAAACCACCCGCTGGACGGTGTGAGGTTTGCACGTTCAATTGAAAAGAAGGCTTATGAGGTGACGGGTTCTTACAAGGCTCCCGCTGTTACGGTCGGAAATTTCCTGAAACGGAAAACAGGGCTTGACGGTGCGATAGAACCAAGCTATGCCATTGGAGTTTCCGAGGGTGACCTTTATCGGATATTCCCCGATTTTGTAACGGATATGCTTTGTGAGGGGCTGGGCGTGTTTGCACGGAAAATGAAGTGCTTCGGCAATCCCTCTGCTGTTCTTACTGCTCCCGAAACTCGGACATCATCTCCCGTACGAATAAGACGCAATGAGGAGTTTGAGGCTGTCGGCATCAGGGGACTGTATCCCTGCGGCGAGGGTGCGGGCTATGCGGGAGGGATAACCTCTGCGGCGGCGGACGGTCTGCGAATTGCCGAAAAGCTTATTTCACGGTTTTCTCCCGATTGAGATTTTTACAAAGCCTGAACTTGAACAGCGGATAACTGCATTTTTATGCCAAGGTTTCTGTCTTTATCTAATATGTCACTAACATTAATTACCGCTAATATAAAACTATCTCCCGTATATAATATTAGTGCAAACCCCTTAACCACTAAAAATAAAAAGGAGAAACCAAAATGAAAGATTCTAACATGACTCAGCAGGGCAGAGAGACCCTCGAAAGATTTAAGATGGAAGCTGCTAACGAGGTCGGCGTAAACCTGAAGCAGGGCTATAACGGTGACCTGACTGCCAGAGAGGTTGGCTCTGTTGGCGGACAGATGGTCAAGAAAATGATCGACGCTTACAAGTCCGGAAGCGTTCACTAATCGGGAAATGCCGCTTGTTTTAATATAATTCGCAGCTATAAGCGGAATATTCGGGGATAATGTTCCCTGATGGCAGAGGTATGTACGGTAAGACGCACATACCTCTGTTTTTTACGGTTTGACGGCGTTCGCATAAAATTTTCAAAACGGCTTGAAAAAAGGGAGAAAATGATGTATAATAAAAATATATGTATGCAGCTAATACTAAACACCTATTAATCACGGGAATCTCTCGGCACAAAAAACCATATACGCAAGATTTTTGTGCCGATTTCTTCTCCGTGATTTAAGTGGTGTTTAGTATCTGCCGAACGACTAAATGATTGGAGCTGGAATAAATGGCTGAAAAATTTACCGTTTCCCTGAAAAAAATAATTGATGAATTCCATCTGGAGAGTATTCATCTTCCCGATGATCCCGATAATATACTTATTGGCGAACCCGATCTGAACCGTCCCGGACTGCAGCTTATGGGATTTTATGAATATTTCAATCCTGAGCGTATTCAGATTGTGGGAAAAATGGAGTTTGCATATCTTGCTTCTCTTGATGAACCTACGAGATATGAACGTATTGAGATGCTTTTTGCACAGAAGCTGCCTGCACTTATCATCTCCCGTGAACTTCCTTATTTCCCCGAAATGCTGGAGCTTGCCAAGAAGCATGAGGTTTCTCTGCTGCGTTCCAAGGACAGCACTTCAAGCTTTATGGCTGCTCTGATAGCGTTCCTTAACCTTAATCTTGCACCGAGAATTACACGTCACGGCGTACTTATCGAGGTTTACGGTGAGGGTATGCTTATTGTGGGCGAGAGCGGTGTTGGTAAGAGTGAAACTGCGGTTGAGCTTATCAAGAGAGGTCACCGTCTTGTTGCGGACGATGCGGTTGAGATAAGACGTGTGTCTAACATAAGTCTTGTGGGTTCATCTCCCGAAAATATCAGGCACTTCCTTGAACTTAGAGGTATCGGTATCATCAACGCCCGCCGTCTGTTTGGTATGGGTGCTGTCAAGATCACTGAGAAGATAGATATGATAGTTGAACTGGAGCCTTGGGACAGTGAGAAGGTTTACGACCGTATGGGTGTGGATAACGAATATACGTCAATTCTCGGCGTAAATGTTCCCTGCAATGTTATCCCCGTTAAGCCCGGACGTAATCTTGCGGTAATTCTAGAAGTTGCAGCTATGAACAACCGTCAGAAGAAGATGGGCTACAATGCCGCTCAGGAGCTGCTGGACAATCTCGGCCTTGATATGGAACGCAAGGATTCCGTTAAAAAGTGGGATATTTATTGATTATTTAGCGGAGGTCAAAAATGTTTATCGAAGCAGATACCCATTGCCATACGGTGGCGTCAACTCACGGCTATTCGACTATAATGGAGATAGCTACCTGTGCTGCCGAAAGGGGACTAAAAGCAGTCGCCATAACCGACCACACACCGGGAAATACCGATGCTCCTCACATATGGCATTTCCATAATCTCAAAAAGGCTATTCCCAGAAAAATAAAGGGAGTCAGCATCATATACGGTGCGGAATCCAGCATTATAGATTACGATGGAAACATTGATTTCCCTGAAAATGAATGTGCGGCGCTGGATTGGATAATTGCGTCCATTCATCGTGATATGCTCAAAGCGGGGACGGTTGAGCAGATAACCAACACTTATCTAAAGGTTGCAGAAAATCCGCTGGTGGACGTTATCGGTCACCCGGGGACGCTTGCTTATCCTTTTGATTATGAGCAGTGCATTGCCAAATTCAAGGAGTGCGGTAAGCTGGTGGAGATAAACGAAAGCAGCATAAAATGGAAGGGTACTGCGGATAATTTCCGAAAAATAGCCGAAATTTGCAAAAAGATGGAGTGTCCCATTGTTGTTAACAGCGACGGGCATTACTGCGAACTGACGGGAGAAGTTCCTCTTTCAAAGCAGATGCTGGAGGAAATATCATTCCCGGAAAGGCTTATCTTAAACGCCGACTGGGACAGGCTAAGACGGTTTATCAACGAAAAAAGGGGACGTGAACTTGTCTGAACGCCGTATATTGACCGACTTATTTGGAATATATTTATTTAGCCGACATAATTTCGGCAAATCGTAATGAAAGCAGGTATCATATGATATTGACCGACAGGCTTGACAGATTGTTTGAAACAGCAAAACAGCTTGGCTGCGATGTGCGCAGAGAGCCGTCCCTGAAAAACTATACTTCCTTTAAAATAGGCGGCAGCTGTGACGGTGTTATTGTGCTGTCCGATGAAAAGGCTTGCCGTGAACTGCCGAAGCTTTGCCGTGAACTGGAAATACCGTACTATATTTTCGGGAAAGGCTCTAATCTTATTGTTTCTGACGGGAATATCGACGGTATTGTGTTCGTTTTCGGAGAAGGGCTTTCACAGATACGCTTTGACGGCTGCCGTGTTACTGCGGGAGCGGGTGCTTCATTTACGGGACTGTCCGCTGCGGCTATGCGTGAGGGGCTGTCGGGGCTGGAATTTGCTTACGGGATTCCCGGTTCGGTGGGCGGTGCGGTTTATATGAATGCGGGTGCTTACGGTGGGGAAACTTCCGATGTAATTGTCAAGGTCAGGGCGGTTTTGCCCGATGGGAGCATTGCGGAATATTCTCGTGATGAGCTGGAAATGTCCTATCGAAGGAGCCGTTTCAGCGGCGGTGACAGCATTATCCTGTCTGCCGAATTTGAACTGGCAAAGGGCGATGTCACAGAGATAAAGGCAAAAATGGACGATCTGATGGAACGCCGAAAATCTAAGCAGCCTCTTGAATATCCGAGTGCGGGCAGCACGTTCAAGCGTCCCGAGGGCAGCTTTGCGTCGCTGCTTATTGACCAATGCGGGTTAAAGGGACGTTCCGTGGGTGATGCTCAGGTCAGCGAAAAGCATGCGGGATTTATCGTCAACAAGGGTAATGCGACCTTTGATGACCTGATGTCGCTTATAAAAATAGTACAGGATGAGGTTTACGAGAAAACAGGCTATAAGCTGGAATGTGAGCCTGTTATTATCAGATAAAAGCAAATGCGGAAAGGATAGATGAATATGCAGTTTCTGATAGTTACGGGAATGTCGGGCTCGGGAAAGTCCGGAGCGGTGGACGCTCTTGAGGACATCGGCTTTTACTGTGTGGACAATATGCCGCCCATTCTCATCTCAAAGTTTGTGGATATTTGTATGCAGTCGGGGGGACAGCTTGACAAGATAGCTATCGTTACCGACATACGAGGCGGAGATATGTTTCTTGAGCTTGGTAAAAGTCTTGAAAGCCTAAAACAGCAGGGAATAGAAGCAAGCATTCTGTTCCTTGACGCTTCCGATGAAGTGCTTTGCAAACGATACAAGGAAACCAGAAGAAAGCATCCGCTGGACGAAAAGGCACACGGCAGTATGTCCAGAGCGATAGCATTTGAGCGTGAGGTACTGTCCACGGTAAGAGAAGCTGCAAATTATTACATAGACACAAGCGATATGACTATCGGTCAGCTGAAAGAGAATATCAAGACCACATTTCTTGACAATGCGTCCGATTCTATGCTTGTAAAGGTTATGTCCTTCGGCTTCAAGTACGGCTATTGCCGTGATGCGGATCTGGTTTTTGACGTAAGATGTCTGCCCAATCCTTACTATATCCCCGAGCTTAAAGAGCATACGGGGCTTGAAAGCTGTGTCAGCGATTATGTGCTTTCCTTTGAACAGTCGCAAAAGCTTCTGGAAAAGCTGACGGATATGATAGATTTTCTTATCCCACTTTATATTCACGAGGGAAAATGTCAGCTTGTTATTGCATTTGGCTGCACGGGCGGAAAGCATCGGTCGGTGACATTTGCAGAGGCAATGTTCCGTCATTTGACCGAAAAAGGGATAAAGGCACGTATCTGCCACAAGGATATTACTAAGGACAGATAGGAAGGATTTTTCCATAATGAGTACAGAGGTAAAAAGCACCTCCTTTTCCTCGGAGGTCAAAAGGGAGCTTACTCAGCACCTGACCGACAGTGACAAGAAGTATGCCTGCCTTTACGGAATGATACTCTTCTGCAAGCATTTTTCCGCCGAAGGACTGGTTTTTCAGACGGAAAACAAGCTTGTGGCGGACACCTTTATTTCTCTTACGGACGACCTGCTCGGGCGGAAAAAGACAGTTTCCGTTTCGGAGAATACGAAGAAAAACGGGACTGTCCTTTACACGCTTTCGGTGGACGAAACGGAGAATATCGAGGAGATAATATTCCGTTTCCGCATTTCAAGCCGAACGCTTATCCACCGTATTCAGGGCGAGATAATCAACAATAACAATATGTTTGCGTTCCTGTCGGGGGCGTTTTTGTCCTGCGGAAGCATTATCGACCCCAACAAGGAATATCATCTGGAATTTGTCATACCCTATAAGGAGCTTTGTGATGATCTGTCGGATATGCTTCTTTCAATGGGGCTGACGGTAAATTCCACAGTCAGAAAGGGTGCGTATGTGCTTTACATAAAGGGAAGTGAGTCTATCGAGGACTTGCTGACTATTATGGGGGCGACAAACTCATCTCTTGAGCTGATGAACGTTAAGATATTAAAGGACGTGCGCAACAAGGCAAACCGCATTGCCAACTGCGATTCAGCCAATATCGACCGAATAATCAGAGCGGCGGAAAAGCAGATAGAGGACATTCTGTTTATCGAAAAGACCGAGGGACTTGACTCACTGCCGCCAGAGCTTTACGAGATGGCTATTGTGCGTATGGACAACCCCGAGTTTTCTCTGAAAGAGTTGGGGGAGATGCTGTCAAAGCCCATAGGACGTTCGGGTATAAATCATCGGCTGAAGCGTATCTCAGATATTGCGGACAGGCTCAGAGAAGAATATCCCGAAGAAACGTAAAATATTGCGGAGGTGACAAGAATTGAGCGGATTTGTTCATCTTCATCTGCATTCCGAATACAGCCTTTTGGACGGTGCCTGCCGTATCAAGGAAATTGCGGAATATGCCAAATCTATTGGACAGACGGCTGCGGCTATCACCGACCACGGCGTTATGTTCGGTGCAATAGAGTTTTATAACGAATGCAAAAAGCAGGGGATAAAGCCTATAATCGGCTGCGAGGTATATGTTGCTCCCGCAAGCAGGTTTGACAGGATAAAGGACAGCAAGCCATACCATTTGATACTGCTTTGCAGGGACAACAGCGGCTACGAAAATCTCATAAAGCTTGTTTCTTACAGCTATACCGAGGGCTTTTACAATAAGCCGAGGGTGGACAGGGAACTTCTCAGGCGGTACAGCGGCGGGCTTATTGCGTTGTCGGGCTGTATTGCGGGAGAGGTTCAGAGAAATATTCTGAATAATGACCTTGAAGCTGCCGAAGAGGCGGCTTTATTCTATAAGGAAACCTTTGGGGCGGATAACTACTATTTTGAGATACAGGACCATGGTATTCCGGAGGAAAAGCGAGTTATCGGGACGCTGTTAAAGCTTTCGGAAAAGCTGGACATACCCTGTGCCGCTACAAATGACGTTCACTATATCAAGAAAAGTGATGCGTCCGTGCAGAAGATACTCATTGCAATTCAGACGAACACTCTGCTTGATGAGCCGTCGCCGCTGGCATTTCCTACGGAAGAATTTTATATGAAATCCGAGGAGGAGATGCGCAAGCTGTTTGCGTACTGTCCCGAAGCGGTGGATAATACCGCAAAAATCGCCGAGCGGTGCAATGTGGAGTTTGAGTTTGGTAAGATAAAGCTTCCGAAGTTTGTTATTGAAGGCGTTGATAACAATGATGAATATTTTACGGCGCTTTGCTTCAAGGGCTTGAAAAAGCGGTACGGTCAGCCGTCAGAAAAGGCAATTGAACGGCTTAATTATGAGCTTGATGTTATAAAGAAGATGGGTTTTACCGACTACTATCTTATAGTGTGGGATTTTATTCGGTTTGCCAAGGAGCACAAAATTCCCGTAGGTCCCGGGCGAGGTTCGGGTGCGGGAAGTCTTGCGGCGTACTGTATCGGTATAACGGGAATTGACCCGCTGAAATATAATCTGCTGTTTGAGCGTTTCCTAAATCCCGAACGAGTTTCCATGCCCGATTTCGATATTGACTTCTGTTACGAGCGCAGGCAGGAGGTCATTGATTATGTTATTCGAAAATACGGCGAGGACAGGGTGGCGCAGATAATCACCTTCGGTACAATGGCGGCAAAGGCTGCTGTCAAGGACGTTGCCAGAGTGATGAATGCTCCCTATCAGCTGTCGGACAAGATTTCCAAGCTTATCCCGTATGGAAATCATATCACACTTGAACGTGCTTTACAGGAAAGCCCCGAACTGAAAGAGTTGTACGATTCTGACAACAAGGTTAGGGAGATCATTTCAGCGGCTATGCGGCTGGAGGGTATGCCACGTCACGCTTCCACCCATGCGGCGGGAGTTGTTATTGCGGACAGACCTGTCAGAGATTATGTTCCGCTGTACAAGGCTGACGGGAGTTCATCGGTAACGCAGTACACTATGACTGTTCTGGAATCTCTGGGACTTTTGAAAATGGATTTTCTGGGACTTCGCAATCTTACGGTTATAAGCGACTGTGAAAAGGAGGTCAGAAAGAAAAATCCCGAATTTTCAGTGTCAAAGCTGCCCGAAAATGACGCTGAAACATTTCAGATGATGTCAAAGGGAGATACGCTGGGTGTTTTTCAGTTTGAAAGCGACGGAATGCGGCAGGTGCTGATGAAGATGAAGCCTCGTTCTATCGAAGATCTGACAGCGGCGCTTTCGCTTTACCGTCCCGGACCTATGGACAGTATCCCGAAATATATTGAAAACAGAGAGCATCCCGAGAGGATAACCTATGCTCACCCCATTCTGGAAAACATTCTGAATGTTACCTGCGGCTGTATCGTTTATCAGGAGCAGGTCATGGAGATATGCCGAAAAATGGCGGGTTATTCCTATGGCAGGGCTGACCTTGTCCGACGTGCGATGGCTAAGAAAAAGCACGATGTTATGGAAAAGGAGCGGGAGATATTCGTTGAAGGCTCTGTGAAAAACGGTGTTCCCGAAGAAACGGCAAATGCTGTTTTTGACGAAATGGCGGGCTTTGCTTCCTATGCGTTCAACAAATCCCACGCCGCCGCATATTCGCTGGTGGCATATCAGACTGCATATCTGAAACGGCACTATTTTAAGGAATATATGGCGGCGCTGATGACAAGCGTTCTGGAAAACACAGGAAAACTTATCGAATATATATCGGGCTGCGAAAGTGCGGGTGTCAAGGTGCTTTCTCCCGACATCAACGAAAGTATGGAAGGCTTTGCTTCTGTCGGCGGCGGAATCAGATTTGCACTTCTGGCAGTTAAAGGTGTTGGCAGAGGAGTTATTTCGGGGATACTTGAAGCGCGCAAAGATGGCACTTTTTTAAGTATACAGGATTTCTGCCGCAGAATGCAGGGCAGGGATTTCAACAAGCGTGCTTTTGAAAGCCTGATAAAATGCGGTGCTTTTGACAGTCTTGGTTACACTCGTCACACGCTTATGGAAAACTACGAAGGTTTGTTTGAGGACGGCAGAAACAGTATTCGCAAAAATATTGACGGTCAGATGGACTTTTTTGGTTCAGCTTCGGAAAATACCAATTCTGACGGAATTCTCAAGGAACTTCCCGAGTATCCCGATGAAGTTCGGCTGAAAATGGAAAAGGAAATTACAGGAATATATATTTCGGGACATCCGCTGGATTCGGTTGACGATTATGCAACTGCTTTAAGGGTAACGGAGATAAATTCCATATTGTCAGCCGCTGAAAACGGCAGCAGTAATATGGAGGGAAAGAAAGTCTTAGTTGCTGTAACATGGCAAGGTTTTAAGCTTTACAACACAAAAAGCGGCTCTCAGATGGCGTTTACAAAGATCGAGGACAAAACGGGGGAGATGGAGTGCATCGTATTTCCTGAGGTCTTCAAGGAGAGTAAAAATATTATAAAATCCGATGAAAGCGGTATTCCTTGCTTCGTTTTGGGCAAAATATCCGTTAAGGATGATGAGCCAAAGCTGCTTGCTGAGCATGTTTTTTCTCGGTTTGAATTGGAAAGTGTATGTAAGGATAAAAAGCTTTACATCAAACTTAACGACAATGATGCTGTAAAGGTCAAGGCAGTTATGGACGCTGCTTCGGCAAAGTCGGGTAAAGGCAGGCTCATACTCTGCTTTGAACCGTCTAAAAGGAAATTATCCCCTAAAAGTATTTCGGGAATAAATATTGACAGGCAGCTGCTGAGGACTGTTTGCGGTATTGTCGGCAAGGAGAATGTGTTTATCGACTCTAATTTGTTTTCAAAGTAAAATATCGGTCAATATATTCCTAATTGCGAAAAAAGTGTTAAATCCTTGACAAACGCCTTGACATTTGTTAAAATATGTAGTAAAATTAACTTTGGAATGTTAATTCGTATAGCAACGTTAAACGTTTAATGTATCTAGTTAAAACGTTCAGCGCGTTAATATGGAGGGTTAAATATGGCAAAGACTATTGGTATTCTTACTAGCGGCGGCGATTCGCCCGGAATGAACGCAGCTGTCAGAGCTGTGACCAGAGCTGCTATCGCAAAGGGAATGAAGGTCATCGGTATCGAGAGAGGTTACAACGGCCTTATCCACGGTGAGACCAGAGAGCTTACGGAAAGAAGCGTTTCTGACATTATCCAGAGGGGCGGTACTATCCTTTATACTGCTCGCTGCCTTGAATTCAAGGAGCAGGCTGGCGTTATGAAGGCAAAAGATAAGTGCATTGAATTGGGTCTTGACGGTATCGTTGTTATCGGCGGCGACGGCTCCTTCAGAGGTGCTGCAGATCTGTCCGCAGCAGGTATTCCCTGTGTTGGTCTGCCCGGAACTATCGACAACGATATTCAGTGTACAGATTACACTATTGGCTATGACACAGCTATGAATACAGCTATGGAAATGGTCGACAAGATCAGAGATACCGCACAGTCCCATGAGCGCTGCAGTCTTGTAGAGGTTATGGGAAGAAATGCAGGCTACATCGCTGTAAATACAGGCGTTGCAGTTGGTGCTATCGCTGTTGTTGTTCCCGAGATTCCCATCACTACCGACGAGATCGTTGAGAAGATCATGAAGTCCAAGGCTACCGGAAAGAAGCACTTTATTATCGTTGTTTCCGAGGGTGTCGGTCATTCCGAGGAGCTTGCTAAGGAGATCCAGGCAAGAACAGGCATCGAGTCGAGAGCTACTATCCTCGGTCATGTTCAGAGAGGCGGTTCGCCTACGGTTCGTGACAGAGTTGCGGCAAGCCGTATGGGTGCTTATGCTGTTGACCTGCTTGAAAAGGGCATCGGCAACAGAGTTGTAGGCATGAAGAGGGAAGAAGTCATTGATGTTGACATTCAGGAAGCTCTTTCTATGAAGAAACCCTTTGAAACAGATCTCTACAACCTTTCAAATCTTATTTCTTTCTAATCAGACTATTCAGAGATGCGTCCTTAATGGGAGTATCCTGCAACAGAGTAGGCAGATGAGCGTAATACCGAGTATATTACACGGTATCAGTGCCGAATGAACGGGGAGTTGTCATTCGGACGAAAAGGTTTACACCTTGCGGTTCATCTGCCGCATCCCGCTGGTGCATATGTTATAGAGCTTTTCGTTTTTCCTCTGTAAAATATGCTAAGGCAAGTTTTGTCCGCAATTTTTAAGGAGGTATGTAAAATGAAAAGCTTTTTTTCTATGTTCAGCGATTCCGCAAAGGAAATGCTTACTCGCAGAGGTATCTGTACGATGGGTCTTCTTATCGGGCTTCACGCTTTGGTAGGTATGGTGACGACTATTCCCATAGGTCCTACTATCAAAATAACCTTTGCTTGGCTGGTTTTGGCTTCTATCGGTATGATATTGGGTCCGACTGCGGGCTTTACTGCGGGCGTTATCACCGACATTATCGGATTTCTGGTGGCAAATAAGAACGGCGGTGCTTTCCACCCGGGCTTCACTTTGGTTCAGGCGCTTGCAGGAATGTTTTACGGAATTTTCCTTTATCGTGCGGTTGTTTCCAAGGAAAAGCGTGATATTATCAATCTTGCTGTACGTAGCGTGCTCTGCAAGATATGTCTGATTGTTTTCTGTAATCTTCTGCTGAATACCTATTTCTGCTCTATCATTTACGGCAAGGGCTTTATGGCACTTCTGCCCCCAAGAATCATCAAAAACCTTGTTCAGCTTCCCGTTGATGTGATAATGATGGTTGCTGTTCTTCCTATTGTTTATGTGGCGTATCATAAGATCGTGGGCAAGAAAACTGCATTATCCAATTGATTTTCTTTTAAAAATATAAGAATATTACAAAAAACCACTTGCTAAATTGTACAGAACGTTGTATAATACTAGCAGGTGGATTTTTATTCTAAAAAGGAGTGATCTTTATGTCAGCTTTTACAAATGGTGAAAAAGTCAAAGTAGGTTTCATTGGCGCGGGAAATATGGGTTCTGCCATAATGAAGGGAATCAATCTGTGCCTTTCGTACAAGGTGGACGTATGTGCATTTGACAGCTATTCTGACAAGCTTGCTTCTTTGGCAGAATGTGGTGTATCTCCCTGCAAAACGGCCTGCGATGTCGTTGATAACTGCAAATACATTTTCCTTGCGGTAAAGCCCCAGAATTTCGGGGAACTGCTGGAGGAGATCAAGGGCAGCGTTACCGAGGATAAGGTCATTGTTTCCATAGCTGCGGGAATTACTGCGGATTATATCAGAAGCTCGACTATCCCCGGGGCAAAGGTCGTGCTGGTCATGCCCAACACTCCGTTCCTTTTGGGAGAGGGTGCGACTGCTCTTGCAAAATGCGCCCACGTTTCTGATGACGAGTTTGCTGTTGTCCGTGAAATTTTTGAAACAGGCGGCATAACAGCTGTCGTTCCCGAAAACAAGATGAAGGAGATCATTGCGGTAAACGGAAGCAGTCCTGCGTTCATCTATCTGTTTGCAAAGGGCTTTGTGGATTATGCGGTTTCCGAGGGTATTGACGGCAAGGCGGCTCTTGAACTGTTTGCGCAGAGCCTTATCGGTTCGGCAAAGATGCTGACCGATTCCGGAAAATCCGTTGACGAGCTTATAAAAATGGTTTCCTCACCGGGAGGAACTACTCTCAAGGGATTGGACGAACTTTACGACGGTAATCTGCTGGGAGTTGTCCGCAGATGCTGTGAAAGCTGCACAAAGCGGGCTTTTGAGCTTTCCAAGTAATCCGTATCCTCCGTTCTTTTTCCGTTCTTCCGTTCATATAATTTGAACGGACAGGCATATTTGCGGAAAAACGGAGGGTGTTCAGATGACGGACGGCAATGCTTATTCGGGCAGGAAAATCGTAACTGCCCTGATGATGATAATTCTGATGGCGGGAATTGCGGCGGGCACGGGGCTTTATTCCGACAACGGCGGGATCGCTGCGTCTGTCGGAGGGCTTGTTCCCATTGACGGCAGTTCTTACGAGGTCGGTGCGGCGGTGAGCCGTTCTGTTTTCGGGGCGGCGGTGTTTATTGCGGCAGTTTTCTTTCTGGGCTTCGGGACGGTGTTTCAGCCGCTGGCTGCGGCGGTGGTGCTGTTTCGGGGGATTGGCACGGGTGCGCTGCTTTCGCATCTTTATACTCTTGCTGTGAACGGCGGGCGTGGAGAGGCGGCTTTGCTTGTTGTTTCGGTCTGTGAGGCGGCGGTTGGCTCGTTTATTCTTGCGGCGGCTGCTGCGGAGGCTGTGCTTTTTTCGGGGCAGTGTGCTCGGGTGCTGTTCTTTTCGGGCGGTGCTGTTATACGTCCGATGCCCGATGTTCGGCTGTATCTGGCGAGATTTGCTGTTTTGGCGGTGGGTGCTGTGGTCTGCTCAGGCGTCTGCGGAGTTGCTCACGCTGCTGTGGCGGTCTATCTTTTATGATAGTATGGTGAGGCAACAAGGCTAATGTTTTCACTATTGCTGCGGGGGCGTTGGCTGTGTATATTACCAAAGCTGCGGTGATAATGATGGCTGCGGTATTGACAAAAGTAAATTTCCCAAAAAGGGGAGCAGGGGTTAGAAAATTTAAGGAGTTGTAAAATTTGGCATTATTCGGCGACTATACCAAGGCAGGACCGGGCGTTGATAAGAACGCACCCCAGAAAAAACCATTTTTCAGATTTATTGAGCTTTATTTCAGAAAATTCTGGAAGCTTATCGGACTTAATTTCCTTACATTCCTCTGCTGTCTGCCTATAATTACCATAGGTCCTGCGATTGCGGGAATGACGAAGGTTTTAAAGCTCTACTCGTTGGAGCGTCCCTGTGATGTCCTGTCGGATTTCTGGAATGGTTTTTCCAAGAATTTCAAGCAGGCATTTCCCGTGGGACTTATTGACCTGCTGGTGTTCAGCGGCGTTGTTATGGGACTCAGGATGTACCCGCAGATGGCGGAATCAACGGGAAATACGGTGTTTTATTATGCGCTGAGTATTATTTCCGCTATTCTGGGCTTTACTTTTCTGATGATGAATTTCTACATTTTCCCGATGCTTGTATCGGTGGATCTGCCGCTTGCGGATATACTGAAAAACTCCTTTTACCTGACCTGCCTGGGACTGAAAACAAATATCATCACTCTGCTGATATATGCGCTTGTTTTGGGACTTACCTTTGTTTCCACGGTATTTGTGAGCATTCTTAATATTGTGGCTGTTCCCATATTTATTCTGAGCTTTCTGGGATATGTCAGCGTTTTCAACAGCTATCCAATTATTCAGAAGTATGTTATCGACCCGTACTATGAGCAGAGGGGCGAGGACAATCCCGAATACGATTATCTGAAGCCCCTTGACCCCGAGGACAGCGTTTTTGTGGATATGGGCGGAAAAGAAGCTCCCATTGAGGGCAGAAAGAAGCATAAAACCATCTCATAACGGGGAAAATATAAATAAATTGAAAAAATTCAAATTTGCTCTTTACAAATTGGAAATTGTGTGTTATAATGTTAGAGTTGCGTTTGATAAACGCATTATCCGTGTTCTAAGCTTTCGGGATTCGCCCCTTTTCGGGGAATAACGCCTGCCGACTGCCTGGCCACAGGAAAATATTTTATAAGAGGTGTTTTGCTATGATGCAGAAAGACGAGAAAACCGCTATTATCGAAAAGTACAGACTGAGCGAGACCGACACAGGTTCGCCCGAGGTTCAGATCGCTATCCTCACCAAGAGAATCAGCGACCTCACCGAACATCTTAAGACTCACAAGAAGGACCACCACTCCAGAAGAGGTCTGTTTAAGATGGTTGGTCACAGACGTAACCTCCTCAACTATCTGATGAAGACAGATATTGAGAGATACCGTGCTATCATCGAGAAGCTGGGTATTCGTAAGTAATTTTTGTGCGAGGATCGGGGGCAGAGGGAAAGTTTTTCCCTTCTGCCTTTCCGTGTTTCAAAAAGCAGTAGATGTTTTAGCATTAAATCGTGAGTTTTTTGCGGAAATTCAGGATTTATTGCTAAAGCTGCTGCCGTTTGAAACAAAAAATTGAATTATGGAGGCAGTTTATGTTTGAGAATCACAGAATATTTAAGACCACTTATGCAGGCAGAGAGCTGACTGTTGAAACAGGCAAGACCTGCGAGCTTTCCAACGGTTCCTGTTGGGTGCGCTACGGTGAGACCGTTGTTATGGCAAACGTTACCGCAAGCGAGAAGCCCAGAGAGGGCATTGATTTCTTCCCTCTGTCCGTTGACTATGAGGAAAGACTTTATTCCGTAGGCAGAATCCCCGGCTCGTTCATGAAGAGAGAGGGCAAGCCTTCCGAAAAGGCTATCCTTACTTCCAGAGTTGTTGACCGTCCTATCAGACCGCTTTTCCCCAAGGATATGAGAAACGATGTTTCCGTTGTTATGACTGTTCTTGCGGTTGACCCCGATAATTCTCCCGAAATAACCGGTATGATCGCTACCTCCGTTGCTCTGTCCATATCCAATATTCCTTGGAACGGACCTATCGGCGGTATCAGCGTTGGTCTTGTTGATGACGAGATCGTCCTCAATCCTACTCTTGACCAGAGAGCTAAGTCTAAGCTGAATCTCACCGTTGCAGGTACAATGGAAAAGATCGTTATGATCGAAGCAGGAGCAGATCAGGTTCCCGAGGACACTATGCTTGAAGCTATCCTCAAGGGTCACGAGGAAATCAAGAAGATAGTTACTTTCATCAGCGATATTCAGGCTCAGATAGGCAAGAAAAAGTTTGAGTTTGAGTCTATGGAGGTTGACCACGAGCTGTTTGACGCTATTGAGGCGTTTGCTTCCGACAGAGTTAAGTTCGCTCTCGATACCAATGACAAGAATATCAGAGAAGAAAGACTTTCTCCCATTAAAGACGACATTCACGCTAAGTTCGACGAGGAGAACGCTGAGCGTATCCCCATGATCGACGAGTGCATTTATAAGCTCCAGAAGAAGATAGTAAGAGAGTGGCTCAAGCAGGGCAAGCGTGTTGACGGCAGACAGATAGACGAAATTCGTCCTCTTGCTGCAGAAGTCGGCGTTCTTCCCAGAGTTCACGGTTCGGGTCTGTTCACAAGAGGTCAGACTCAGGTCCTCACTATCGCAACTCTCGGTCCTGTAAGCGATGCACAGCGCATTGACGGTCTTGATGAGGAAGATACCAAGAGATATATGCACCACTATAATTTCCCCTCATACTCCGTTGGCGAAACTAAGCCCTCCAGAGGCCCCGGACGCCGTGAGATCGGTCACGGTGCGCTGGCTGAAAGAGCTCTTGAACCCGTTATTCCTTCCGTTGAGGAATTCCCGTATGCACTCAGACTTGTTTCCGAGGTTCTTTCCTCTAACGGTTCCACATCTCAGGGCTCCATCTGCGGCTCTACACTGGCTCTGATGGACGCAGGCGTTCCCATCAAGGCTCCTGTTGCAGGTATTTCCTGCGGTCTTATCACCGACGGCGACGACTTTATGACTATGGTCGATATTCAGGGACTTGAGGACTTCTTCGGCGATATGGACTTCAAGGTTGGCGGTACTCACAAGGGTATCACAGCTATTCAGGTGGATATCAAGGTTGACGGACTTACTCCTGCTATCATCAAGGAAGCTTTTGAAAAGACAAGAAAGGCAAGAATTTATATCCTCGACGAGATAATGCTGAAGGCTATCCCTCAGCCCAGAGAAACCGTCGGCAAGTACGCTCCCAAGATGCTCCAGACTAAGGTTCCCGTGGATAAGATACGTGAGGTAATCGGTCAGGGCGGTAAGGTTATCCAGAAGATCTCCGCTGACTGCGGCGTTAAGATCGACATTAACGATGAGGGTAACGTATTTGTTTCCGGCGTTGATATGGACGGTGCTAAGAAGGCTATCCAGATAATCAACACTATTGCAAATGACCCCGAGATCGGTGCAATCTACAAGGGTAAAGTCGTTCGTCTGATGAACTTCGGTGCATTTGTTGAGATCGCTCCCGGCAAGGACGGACTTGTTCACATTTCCAAGCTTGACCGTCAGAGAGTTGAGAAGGTCGAGGACGTTGTTTCTGTCGGCGACGAGATCGTTGTTAAGGTTATGGAGATCGACAATCAGGGAAGGATCAATCTTTCCAGACGTGACGCTCTTGCAGACCTTGAGGCTAAGCAGAATTCTCAGGGCTGATAACAATAGTGTAATTCAGCGCATAAATTTAGAGGGCGGAGCTTTCCGCCCTTTTTCTGTATAAAAATCATTGACTTATCTCCGATTACGGCATAGTATATATCGGAGGTGTTCGCAATGGGTGAAATATTTTGGGCGGTACTTGTTGTATTTACAACAGTTTTCCTTATAGAAACAGTACATATCTGCGTGCGCAGTATACTAAGAGGCGGCAGCAGCTGCGGATCGGCTTTCATAGTTATTCCGCTTAGAAAAGACAGTCAAGACATTGAGATGACAATTCGAGGGATACTGCGAAAGGCATCGGATATGAAGATATATGTATGGAATATTGACGGCAGCGATGAAGAACTAATTATCTGCCGTAAGCTTTTGGAGGATCTCGGAGGATTTGAGATAGTTGAAAGCATTTCTTCGGAGATTTTGTTTGAAAAATGAAATATTTTTCAAAGTAACTTGCATTTTAAGAAAAAGTGTAGTATAATATTTCTGTATTCGGGAGATGATCATTTGGACTCGGGTGAGAAGAATTACATAAAGCTGGAGGGCAGCGTTGATTCGGTGCGGTACTCAAATCCCGAAAACGGTTATACGGTCCTTGACCTGGATTCGGGAGGGGATTATGTGACTGTTGTGGGTGAGCTGGGTAATGTTGATGCGGGTGAGGAGCTTATTCTTACCGGAGAGTATGTTACTCACCCGAAATTCGGCGTTCAGTTTAAGGCGCAGATATGCGAGCGGAAGCTGCCTGCGACTGCTTCTGCCATTCTGAAATATCTCTCATCGGGAATCGTGAAGGGTGTCGGAAAGGCTACTGCCAAGCGGCTTGTCGAGGCTTTCGGGGACAAAACGCTGGAGGTCATTGAGAAAGAACCGCACCGTCTGACCGAGGTCAAGGGCATTACCAAGGATAAGGCAGAGGGCATTTCTCTGGAGTTTCAGCGTATCTTCGGAATACGGTCGCTTATGATCTACCTTACGCAGTTTGCGCTGCCGCCTGCGGTCGCTGTTGCCTGCTGGAAAAGGTGGGGACAGTATGCTGTCGAGATAATCAGCGAAAATCCGTACAGACTTTGCGAGGATGGCATAGATGTGCTGTTTTCAAAAGCAGAAGCTATCGCTGCGGAGCTGGGAATCTCCAAGGAAAGTCCCAGCCGCATAAATGCAGGATTGATATACGTTCTCATTCATAACAGTATGAAGGGACACACCTGTTTGCCCGAGGATAAGCTTATGGGTGCGGCACTCAGTTTGTTGAAGGTGGAGCAGAAGCTTATTGAGGACAGTCTGCAGCTGCTCATAACTGAGGACGAGCTTTGCGAATACTATAAGGGCGAGAGGAGATTTATTTTTCTCAAGGATTATTACGTTGCCGAAAGCTATATTGCAGGGCGGCTGAAGGTAATGTCCGACTGCCTTAAGGACACGGGCACCGACTATTATAAGCTTATTGAGATAGAAGAAAAGTCTAAGGGCATCGAGTATGCGGAGCTGCAGAAGAAAGCTATTGCAATGGCACTTTCTCAGGGCTTTATCATACTGACGGGCGGTCCCGGAACAGGGAAGACCACTACTCTTAAGGCGATGATCTCACTCTATGAGCAGCGGGGCATGGACGTTGTTATCGCTGCGCCCACGGGCAGGGCTGCAAAGCGTATCTCCGACCTGACGGGCTATGACGCAAAGACTATCCACCGTCTGCTGGAGGTCAGTTATGAAGCGGGCGGAAAGCTGAAATTTGTCCACAACGAAACAAATCCCATAAAATGCGATGTTATGATAGTTGACGAAATGTCAATGGTGGACGTGCTTCTGTTCGAGAGCCTGCTGCGGGCTATGAAGCTTTCCTGCCGCCTGATAATGGTGGGGGACTGCGACCAACTGCCGTCGGTGGGAGCGGGAAATCTGCTTCGGGATATGATAGACAGCGGCTGTCTGACGGTGGTTTCCCTTACCGAAATATTTCGTCAGGCACAGCAGAGCTGCATAATAACCAATGCTCATGCGATAGTTACGGGAAATCCCCCCGACCTGTCCCGCACCGACAGCGATTTCTTCTTCATGCAGCGGCTTGATGCGAATGAAGCTGTCAGTACGGTGGTGGAGCTTTGCAGAGATCGTCTGCCTAAGGCTTACGGATATTCGCCTACGGAGGATATCCAGGTGCTTTGTCCGTCAAGAAAGGGAATGCTCGGCTCGGAGGAACTGAACAAGGCTCTTCAGGCGGCACTCAATCCTCCTTCGGAGCGGCTTTCCGAGGTCAAGGGTATGCAGTTTACCTTTAGGGATAATGATAAGGTCATGCAGATTCGCAACAACTATGATATTATCTGGTCCAAGGAAAATGAAAGCGGCACAGGCGTTTTCAACGGTGACATCGGTACTATCGTCAAGGTAAAACGGACTGAAGGGACTGTGCTTATCGACTTCGAGGGACGGTTTGCAGAGTACAGCTTTGATATGCTTGACCAGATAGAGCTGGCTTATGCTGTTACTGTACACAAAAGTCAGGGCAGCGAGTTCAACGCTGTTATCCTGCCGCTTCTTGGAGGCTTTGACAAGCTGCTTTATCGTAATTTGCTTTACACCGCCGTTACAAGAGCCAAGCAGAGAATAATCATCGTTGGCTCAAAAAATGTTGTTATGACAATGGTAAACAACAACCGCCGCACTCTCAGATATTCCTGCCTGAAAAAAATGATAACGGAGGAGATAAAGGAAAATGGAATCACAGTTCAACAGGCGGACTGACAGAGCAAGATTTTTCCTTGACATTATCTATCCGTCGAAATGCCCTTTCTGCGGAAAAGCCGTAAGGTGGGATATGCTTTCCTGTGACGGCTGCTTTGCGGACATAGAATGGACGGATAACAGCTTCTGCGGGAAATGCGGTCACAGGCAATGCATTTGCGGTGAAGATGAGATACCGTTTACGAGATTTTATTCTGCTATGGTCTATGATGAAAGAGTCAAGGACGCATTTGCTTCATTCAAATATCACGCAAATCGCAATCTCGGATTTATTCTCTGCGATATGCTGGTCGATAAGATGCTTTTAACAGGCGATGACGTTAAGTATGATATGATAATCCCTGTTCCCATGAATCCGCTGAAAAAGCATATCAGAGGATATAATCAGGCGGAGCTTATGACGAGGGAGCTGGCAAAGCGTCTGGGCTCTGTGTCCGACACAAGCGTTATTTGCAAGGCGTATTCATCAAAATTTCAGCATGATCTTAATAAAGCGGAACGTGCTGTCAACGCCGTAAAGACCTTTTATCCATCGGGCAAACGAATTGACGGAAAAACCGTGCTTCTGTGTGACGACATAACAACTACCGGCTCAACTATGATAAAGTGCGGCAAGCTTCTGAAGGAGCTGGGAGCGTCCCGTGTGGACGCAGCTGCCGGTGCAGTTACCGGACACTGAAAGGAAGTCTTACAATGGATATTGGAATCGACCTTGGTACCGCTAATATAATGATAACCATGGGAAATAAAGGGATAGTTCTTAACGAACCGTCTGTGGTGGCGTTTAACAAGAAAACCGAACAGGTACTTGCCGTCGGTCAGGACGCTTACAGAATGATAGGACGAACTCCCGAATACATCGTTGCGGTGCGGCCGCTCAGCGACGGTGTTATTTCCGACCATAATATGGCTGAGCAGATGATTTCCGCCTGCATCACAAAGGTCTGCGGGCGGCAGCTTATTCGTCCGAGGATAGTTCTGTGCGTGCCGTCCATCATAACCGATGTGGAAAGCAGGGCGATGGTCGAGGCGGCGAGAAATGCGGGTTCGAGAAAGGTCTATCTTATCGAGGAGCCTGTTGCGGCGCTTCTCGGAGCGGGTGTTGATATTTCCAGACCTAACGGTAATATGGTCGTTGACATCGGAGGCGGTACGGCTGATGTGGCTGTGCTTTCAATGAACGGCTGTGTTGCCAAGAAATCTCTGAAGCTGGCGGGAAATAAGATAGATCAGGCTATTGTGAAGTACATCGCTTCTACATATAAGCTGTTTATTGGCGAAAAAACCGCAGAACAGGCGAAATTTACCCTTGCAAATGTTTACGATCCCAGTGAAAAAAGGACTATGATAGTTAAGGGCAGACACCTTGTAAGAGGGCTTCCGGAGCAGTTGGAGATCTCGGAGATAGACATCTATAACGCCATAATAGAGATAGTCAAGGAGTTTGTGGACGCTGCCAAGGAGGTCCTGGAGCAGACTCCTCCCGAGCTGGTGGGAGATATTTACAATAACGGTATCATTCTCACGGGCGGCGGAGCGCTTATCGGAGGGCTGGACAAGATAATGTCCTCGGCGATCGGTATCCCATGCCGTGTGGCGGACGATCCGCTTTCCTGTGTGGCAAAGGGCACGGGAATGGCTTTCGGCATGATAGATAAGCTTCTGGACGGATTTGAGAATATTTCTATGTATAAGTATTGATCTCGGGCGGCTGAGCTTTTCTGTTCAGCCGCTGTTTATTTTGCTGCTTGGCAGGCTGAGTAACACTTTTTCACTCTTTGAATAATATATAGGGAAGTACATAGGGCGTACTTTAATTATTATCTCAAGGAGGTTCGTCAATGAGCAAACAGAATAACGGCGGCTTCAAGGACGCTGTCTGCATTGAAGTTCAGAGAATTTTCGATTCCTGCTCAGACAGGGACTGCATTGTTGATCTTCCCGTAACTGTCAGAAACGGTACAATCTGTGACGGAATGATCGTTAAATGCAAGAATGTAACTATTGACAGCGTATGCACAACTGTTCACGAGGTGCCATTTTCAAAGGGCTATTTCTCGGTGGATATTGTTTACACCTTTGACCTGACCTTTGAAACCTTTATCGACAGCTGCACGAAATCGGGTGAGGTAAACGGAACGGCAGTATGGAGCAAAAAGTGCATACTTTTCGGCTGCGAGGGCAGCACTAAGGTGTTTGAAAGCAGCGCAGACTGCTGTTCTGCGTCAGAAATGGGACAGAATAACATTTCCGACCTGCCCAAGGCTACGGTAAGAGTGGTCGAACCCATCTGTCTTGACGCAAGGGTTAAGTGTCTGCGTTCACGGAAGGGCTGCGGCTGTGCAAGTGCGGGTGTTGCGCCTTCTTCGGCGGTATATTCGTCGGAGAATGAGTGTGCTGTTGCTTGTCATGATATGGATTCCCGTGTTCCGACACTTGTAGTTACATTGGGAATATTCTCAATCGTTCAGCTTTCGAGACCTGTGGCGGTAGTTGTCCCTGCAATGGATAACTGTATTCCCACCAAGGAATGTTCATGCAGCGGCAATAACGAGTCGCCCTGCGAGATATTTGAGAGAATGAGCTTTCCTATGGAGGAATTTTTCCCTGACTGTACTCCCGACAGCGGCAATCCCTGCGGCTGTTCGCAATCGGTTACCTGCTGCTGCGACACAGACACAGAAGAAGAGGACTAAATACGGGCGGGTGCGGCGGTGTATCATATATGCTGCCGTGCCTGCTTTTCACAATAAAAATTAATGGATTTATTTTAGTAATTATTTATATGTTGACTAATGCGGGAAAAAATGATAAAATAAAATGTAGTATGGCATAATATTATTATTTCGGCGAGGAAGATCAGAAATGTCAGAAAAAGGTAAAATATTTGTAATAGACGGTCTTGACGGCTGCGGCAAGTCTACTCAGCTTGCTCTTGCCGAGAAAAGACTTTCCGAGGCGGGGCATGATTTCATAACTGTAAGCTTTCCAGACTATAAAAGCGATTCCTCTGCGCCTGTGAGAATGTATCTTTCGGGGGAGATCGCTCCGAATGCGGAGGACATCAATGCTTATGCCGCATCAAGCTTTTATGCGGTGGACAGATACATCAGCTACAAGACAAGCTGGGAGAAGGACTATCTTTCGGGCAAGACCGTAATTTCCGCAAGATATGTTTCCTCTAATGCGATCCATCAGATGACAAAGCTCCCCGAATCCGAATGGGAGAGCTTTCTCCGCTGGATATGCGACTATGAGTATGACAAGCTTGGTATCCCTCGGGCAGATAAGGTCATTTTTTTGGATATGCCTATGGAGGTTTCACAAAAGCTTCTGAGCGGCAGATATAACGGAGATGAGTCCAAAAAGGACATTCACGAGGCAAATATTGACTATCTCCGCAGATGCAGGCAGGCTGCACTGTTTGCGGCAGAACGGCTGGGCTGGAGTGTCATTCCCTGCTCAGAGGACGGAGAGCCGTTGCCCGTCGATGTCATATCCGATAAAATAATGAGTATTCTTCTAAGTTAAAGGTAGGTTTTTATATGCTTGAATTCAGGGAACTTCGGCTTTCGGACAAGCCCTGGGTGGACGAGCTGCTTGCCATTTCGGATTTTCGGGGCTGTGATTACTGCTTTGCGAACAATCTGGCTTGGCGTCGGCTTAACGATACAAAGATAACACGTTACAAGGATTTTTATATTTCCGCTTCGGGAAGCGGTGAGGACTTTTACTTTACATTTCCCGCAGGCGGCGGCGACTATGCAGATGTGCTGTCTGAGATGAAGGCATATGCGGCGGTGAACGGTCTGCCGTTCAGGGTGGCTTCGGTGTCGGACGAGATGATACCGCTGTTTTCCGAAATATACGGTGACGGCATTAAAATATCCACCGACCCGGGAAACTATGATTATATTTACAATGCCGCCGACCTTATGGAGCTGAAAGGCAAGAAATATCATCAGAAGCGTAACCATCTCAATAATTTTTATAAGAATGAATGGGAGTTCTACCCGCTGACCGAGAAATATTTTGACGAATGTATTGAGTTTGCCGTGAACAGCTACAACGAAAGCAACGGCTATGACAGCAAGTCAAGCGTGTCCGAGCAGTTTGCCATAAACACGTTTTTTAACCATTTTGATGAGTTGGGACTTAAAGGCGGAGTTTTGCTTGTATCGGGCAAGCTTGTGGGATTTACTATTGGTGAAAGGATAAATTCCGATACTCTCGGCGTGCATATCGAAAAGGCATATCACGATGTTCAGGGGGCGTATGCCGCTGTCAACAACGAGTTTGCCAAGCTTTGCGGCAAGGATTTTGCCTATATAAACAGGGAAGAGGATCTGGGGATAGAGGGGCTTCGCAAGTCAAAGCTGTCCTATTATCCTGCATTTCAGATAAAACGCAGCACAATAGAAATTTTGTAAAGGAGTTTTTGTTATGGTATATGTATTTTTAGCAGACGGATTTGAGGAAACCGAGGCTGTTACCCCCATTGACCTGCTCAGACGGGCTAAGATCGACACAATAACTGTTGGTGTCGGAAAAAAGAGCATTGTAAGCTCTCACGGTTTGACGATCGAAGCGGATATTTCCGATACAGAAATAAAGCTGAATGACGAGCTGGAAGCGGTTGTTCTTCCCGGAGGTCTGAAGGGCACTCATAACCTTGAAGCTTCTGAGATTGTTCAGGGTGCTTTGGATTTTGCGGAGAAAAATGGAAAGTATATTGCGGCTATATGCGCAGCGCCTACCGTTCCCGGTCACCGAGGAATGCTTTCGGGCAAAAAGGCGACCTGTTACAGGGGCTTTGAGGGCGAGCTAACGGGTGCCGAGTATGTAAATGTCCCCGCTGTTACCGACGGAAAATTCATCACGGCAAGGGGAGCTGGTGCTTCACTGGAATTTGGCTATGAGCTGATAAAGGCTTTGAAGTCCAAGGAAGAAGCTGACAGGATCGCAGACCAGATCCTGTGGGATATGTAATATGAACAGCGGCTTTACGGATATCCGAGAATACAAAAAGGCTCTCAGGGCGAAATACAAGGAATTCAGAAGGAATATGTCCGATACCGAAAAAGCAGATAAGGATAATGCGGTCCTTCAAAAGATAGTATCGACTGCGGTTTACAAAAGCTGTGAAATGCTGCTTACTTATGTTTCCACGGCAATTGAGGTGGATACAAAGGGACTTATCGACATAGCTTTGAAGGACGGAAAGGCTGTTATCGTTCCGAAATGCGTAGACGGCACAAGGGAGATGAAATTCTACGAGATACACTCTCTTGATGATTTGGAGATATGCACTTTCGGAGTTCTTGAACCCATTCCCGACAAGTGCAGAGAGATAACGGCTTTCGAGAATGCAGTGTGCATTGTCCCGGGGCTTGCTTTTGACCTTTGCGGCTATCGTCTGGGTTACGGCGGGGGTTACTATGACAGATTTCTTTCTGCCCACGCTGAGCTTTTCAATATTGGGATATGCTACTGCGGCTGTACGGTAAATCGTCTGGAGCACGGCAGATTTGACGTTCCCGTAAATATGCTGATAACAGAAAAATATATGCGAAAAATTAACAAAGGAGCTTGAGAATGGCATCTAATGATAATCTTGATTCCTTGATCGACGATATTCTAGAGGAACACGACGAAAAGAAGAAGGCAGAGGAAGCAGTTCCCGAAAATACCGAGGAGCCTGTTCAGTCTGCCGAAAATAAGCCTTCGGAAGAAGTTTTGACCGAGGATATAGCTGACGAAGCTGTTTCGGTGGGTGAGGAGCTTGTCCCCGAAAATACTGAAGCGGATACCGATGAAACGGAGTATGTTGAAGAATCGGAGATCCCCGCTGAGGAAGAACCCGATCACGAGGAAGAGCCTCAGCCTAAAAGAACACCGAAAAAGAAGAAAAGACGTTTTTCTACCAAGCTGGCAGTCGGTCTTTTCCTGACAACGCTTGTAATTGTCATTTCTATACTTCTGGCGGTATTTATTTTGCAGACTGCCAAGGAGATAATCGGATTTGATAAGGCAAATACCGAAATAATCGTTGAGATACCAAATGATTCGGGTACCGAAAAAATTGCGGAGCTGCTTGAATCCGAGGGCATTATTGACCAGCCTATGCTGTTCAGAGTATATTCAAAAATGAAGGGTGCGGACAGCTTCTTTATTGCGGGAAGCCACAAGCTCAGCCCAAGTATGTCCTACGGTGACATTATCGACGAGCTGCAAAGTGATGCTATCAATATGCGTGAAGTAGCAGATGTTACATTCCCCGAGGGTATCACTCTTGTGGAGGCGGCTGCACGTCTTGAAGAAAAGGGCGTTTGCTCTGCGGCTGATTTTATCGACACATTCAACTCTGCTTCCTTCGGATTCGATTTTGAAGACGATGTAAGGGACAGTTCCCTTAAATACTATAAAATGGAAGGCTATCTGTTCCCCGATACATACAGATTCTATCTGGAAGAGGATCCTCTTATCGTATGCAAGAAGATATATAAGAACTTTGATGCAAAGCTGACAAGGGATTATCTCGGACGTATGGAGGATATGGGAATGACTCTCGAGGAAACACTGACATTTGCGTCCATTGTCCAGGCCGAGGCGGGAGATGTTGCCAATATGAAGCGTGTTGCGTCTGTTTTCCACAATCGTCTGAAAAACAAGGACGAGTTCCCTTTGCTGCAGTCCGACCCGACTTCAAAATATGTAAGAGAGGTCATTTGTGCAAGCGGTGAGTATATTCCCGAAAATATGAAAACAGCGTATGATACCTACAAGGGAGCGGGTCTGCCTCCCGGACCTATCTGCAATCCCGGTCTTGACGCAATAAATGCGGTGCTTTATCCCGCAGATACAGATTACTATTATTTCTGTTCAAATCTTGAAACACGGGAATTCTACTATGCAAAAACTCTTGAGGAACATGAGGAAAATCTTAAGCTTGCAGGTCTGGCATAAGCTGATGTTTCCCGAAAGGCGGTTATTTAATGAGTATAATAAAGCCCGAGGTGCTTGCGCCCGCAGGCGATCTTGAAAGATTGACAGCGGCTGTTGATTACGGTGCGGACGCAGTTTATCTCGGAGGAAAAAGCTTTGGTATGAGAGCTGCGCCGCAGAATTTTACCTGTGAGCAGCTTGCCGAGGCTGTGAAAATGTGCCATTCAAGGGGAGTCAAGGTGTATCTTACCTGCAATACTCTCCCGAGAAATGACGAGATACCTTATTTCGAGCAGTTTATGGAGGAAGCCAAGCAGTGTAATGTTGATGCGGTGATAGTTGCCGACCTGGGACTGCTTTCGCTGGTGAAAAAATATGCCCCCGATATGGAAATTCATATGTCCACTCAGACGGGCATTGTAAACTATGTCACCGCAAATGAGCTTTACAATATGGGCGCAAAAAGGATAGTTCTCGCAAGGGAGCTTTCTTTGGAGGAAATTGCGGAAATTCGTGCAAAAACGCCTAAGGAGCTTGATATAGAAGCGTTCGTTCACGGGGCAATGTGTGTTTCCTTCTCGGGAAGATGTCTGCTGTCACAGTATCTTGTAAACCGTGATGCCAACAGGGGACAGTGCGCTCAGCCCTGCCGCTGGGGTTATCATCTTATGGAGGAAAAGCGCACCGATCAGTTCTTCCCCGTATTTGAGGACGAAAAGGGAACTTATATCCTGAACGCAAAGGATCTTTGTATGATAGACCATCTCGACAAGGTGGTAAAGGCGGGTGTTACAAGCCTGAAGATCGAGGGACGGGCAAAGTCGTCCTACTATGTTTCCGTTGTCACAAACGCTTACAGAATGGCTGTTGACTATCTTATGGCACACCCCGATAATTATGATACGCTGCCTGACTATATAAAGGACGAGGTTTTCAAGGTCAGTCACAGAAAATACTGTACGGGATTTTTCTTCGGACACCCCAACGATTGTCAGTATTACGAAAACAGCGGATATATCCGTGAATATGATGTTGTCGCTGTTATCGATAAGTGTGAGGACGGTTTTATTTACGCATCACAGAGAAACAAGTTCAGCGTTGGTGAGAAAGCGGAGATACTTTCGCCGGGTATCCCTTTTGATACGATGGTCATAAAGGAGATAATCAACGAAAACGGCGAAAGCGTTGAAAGTGCTTGCCATGCGACCATGAAAGTCAAGATACCTTGCGACAAGGTGTATCCGCCTAACTCGGTTATTAGAATGAAGAAGTAATACTTTTTTCACCTCGGCAATAGAATTTACCGAGGTGAAATAATGTTTTCAATAAGACTTTGGAAGATAAGGATAAGCTTTCATTTCAGCTTTTTTGCGGTCATTTCGCTTATGCTTATTTTGGACGGCGAGGGCTGTCTATTGCTTGGATTTTACGCTTGTCTGCTTCACGAAATGGGGCATCTTGCGGCAATGCTTTGGTTGAATGTTCCACTGTCCGAGATATGCTTTTATGGGGCAGGTGTAAAGATCGTTCCGATAAAAAGAAGTCTGACAGGTTATGGAAAAGAGCTTGCGGTGCTGGCGGCGGGTCCTCTGGCAAATCTTATCGTGTTTGCGGCGGCGTATTTTCTTATAGGGGGACAGGCGGCGGTTTTCGGAGCAGTCAGCCTTGTAACGGGGCTGTTCAATCTCCTTCCGCTGAAAGGCTTTGACGGAGGACGAATGATTGCTCTTGCTGCCGAACGGTTCGCCGCTCCTCTGGGACTTTGGGAAACCAAGACCGCCCTTGCTGCTGTGAATTGTGCGGCTCTTGCGGTGCTTTTTGCTGTCGCTGTTTTAAGGGGCTTCGGCAATCCTTCGCTGTATATTACGGTTATCTATTTTATGATAGTCGAGCTGATGATTTAAATAAAAATGGAGTTGTCTATGTTAAAGGATAAAATTGAAAAGGTGCTTTTAAAGGTTCAGCGTCCATCGAGATATATCGGCGGCGAGCTGGGGAGTGTTGTTAAGGATAAAAGCAAGGTCAATGTCAGGTTTGCTTTCTGTTTTCCCGATTCTTACGATGTGGGAATGTCCCATCTGGGAATGAAGATACTGTACGGCTTGAAAAATCTGCGGGAGGACTTCTGGTGCGAACGTGTTTTTGCACCTTGGGAGGACTACGAGCAGGTAATGCGCGAGAATGATATTCCTTTGTATGGCCTGGAAAGTCTTGACCCTATTGCAGAGTTCGATTTTATCGGATTTACTCTGCAATATGAGCTTAGCTATACAAATGTGCTTAATATGCTTGATCTGGCGGGATTGCCCGTGTATGCAAAGGACAGGGGAGAGGAAACGCCTATTGTGGTAGGCGGCGGTCCATGCGTGTGCAATCCCGAACCGCTGGCGGATTTCTTTGACCTGTTCATTCTGGGCGAGGGTGAAGAGGTAAATCTTGAGCTTATGGACTTGTATGCCAAGATGAAAAAAGAAGGTGCGTCCAAGTCTGATTTCCTTCACGAAGCGGCTAAGATAGAGGGCATTTATGTGCCGTCGTTTTATGATGTTTCATACAATCCCGACGGAACTGTTCAGAGCATAACGCCGAATTGTTCCGAAGCAAAACCGAAGATAACAAAGCGCATTATCCGTGATATGGACAAGGTTTTTTATCCCGATTCGTTCGTTGTGCCGTTTACCGAGATAGTTCACGACAGAGCGGTGGTGGAGGTGCTGAGAGGGTGTATCAGAGGGTGCAGATTCTGTCAGGCGGGATTTATATATCGTCCGTTCAGAGAGAAAAGCTCCGATACCGTCTGCCGTCAGACAAAGGCGCTTTGCGAAGCTACGGGATATGAGGAGGTTTCGCTGTCCTCACTGAGTACCAGCGATTTTTCCGAGATAGAAAAGCTTCTGGGTGACCTTTCCGAGTATACAGATAAGGAGAAGATAAGCCTTTCGCTTCCATCCCTTCGTGTGGATAATTTCAGCGAGGAATTGATGGAGAAAATTCGGAAGATAAGAAAAACGGGTCTTACCTTTGCTCCCGAAGCGGGCACTCAGCGTCTGAGGGACGTTATCAATAAAAATGTTTCCGACGAGGAAATTATGAACACCTGCCGAATGGCGTTCGAGGGCGGTGCGTCCTCCGTAAAGCTGTATTTTATGCTGGGACTTCCTACGGAAACAGACGAGGACATTATTGGTATCGGCGAGCTTACCGACAGAATTATCGACCTTTACCGTACCGTGAATGTGGGAAAGCGTTCTCCGAAGCTTAGTATTTCAGTCAGCTGTGCGACCTTTGTTCCGAAGCCTTTTACGCCCTTTGAGTTTGAACCTCAGGCAAGTATTCCCGAAATTACGAGAAAGCAGAAGCTGCTCCTTGACAGCACAAACCGCAAGATAGTAAACGTCAGCTGGCATAATTACAGGATAAGTATCCTTGAAGCTGCGCTGGCAAGAGGGGACAGGCGGCTTTCGGCTGTTATCTATGCGGCGTGGAAGTCCGGCTGTAAATTCGACAGCTGGGACGAGTGCTATAAGTATGAAAACTGGGTGGCTGCCTTTGAAAAATGCGGTATTGACCCGACGTTTTACGATAACCGCACAAGGAGCTTTGACGAGCTTATGCCCTGGGATCATCTCGATTATATGATTACAAAGGAATTCCTTATCAGGGAAAACAAGCGGGCGCATGAGGGACTGACAACGCCTAACTGCCGTCAGAAGTGCTCTGCATGCGGCGTAATTCAGAGGATAGGGGGCGGCTGCGTTGGACAAGATTAATCTTAGAGCGGTTTACGCAAAATACGGAAATGCAAAGTATTTTTCTCACCTTGACCTTATGCGGACAATGCAGAGGGCGATAAAGCGTTCGGGGATACCTATTTGGTACACCGAGGGCTTTAACCCGCATATCTACTTAAATTTCCCCGTGGCGCTCCCTCTGGGGACGGAAAGCTATGTTGAGCCTATGGATTTTTCCGTAGTCGAGGAGTGCGACCTTGATGAACTGCGGGATAAGCTTGACAACGCTATGCCGCCGGGACTTAACATAATCAGTGTTAAGCCGCAGATAATGAAAAACACCGATGTGGTTTCTGCGGAATATGATGTGACGCTTTCTTCGGAGAATTTGTCAGCTGAGGACGTTATTGAGGGCTTTCGCAGCTTTCTTTCGGCGGATACTATTGAAATACACAAGCGTTCCAAGAAAAAAGGTGAGGTCATTGTGGATATCAAGCCTCATGTTATTGTGACAGATATTTCATCGGAGGACGGTTTGGCTTTTATGCACTTTAAGCTGCCTGCGGGAAATTCGTTTAATCTGAATGTGAATACCGTGCTGGACGCATTTACGGATAAGACAGGTATATCGGTAAATACTGTTTGTATTAAACGGACAAAAATTACCGCAATAAACGGTGAGGATTTCGTCTGAATTACTAAAAATAAAAAATATTTAGAAAACACTTGCAATTTATCGGAAAATATGGTATGCTTATATAGCATTTGATAATCCGTCACGGGATAATTGTGTCCGAGTGACGAGATTAATGCCGCTCTTCGGAGCTGACATTAACGGGCAGTCCTCTGTTCCGCTCAGATTTCGGCGGAAGTAAGAATGTCCTAATATTATAGGAGGAATAGAAAATGGATGCTTTAAAGCTCATCAGCGAAAGCAGCATGAAGGCTGAGGTCCCTTCTTTCAGAATCGGTGACACAGTCAAGGTCCACGTTAAGATCAAGGAAGGCGAGAAGTACAGAATCCAGGTGTTCGAGGGTACTGTTATCGCTAAGAAGCACGGCGGGATCAACGAAACATTTACTGTAAGACGTGTAGCTCACGGCTGCGGTATTGAAAGAGTTTTCCCCGTTCACTCACCTGTTGTTGACAAGGTCGAGGTTGTAAGAACCGGTAAGGTTCGCCGTAGCAAGCTCTACTACCTGCGTGACAGAGTTGGTAAGGCTGCTAAGGTTAAGGAATCTATCAACTAAAAATTTTTAAGCTGTTTGTTTTCAGCGGCGGAAGGAGGGACATTATTGTCCCTTTTTTGCTATTTTTCCGTTGTATGAAGATATTGACGGGGTAATTTCCGAGGCAAAGCCTTGGTTTTAAGAAAGGAATGACGGTTATGGCAAAGTATGAACTTAATTATGAGGCTCTCGACGAGGAGGAGCAGCAGCAAAAAAAGGCGGATTCTGTTGAGGAAATGCTTGACTGGCTGGAAATGCTTATCACTGTTTTCTTCGTTATTGTTTTGGTTTTTACATTTCTGTTCAGAATTGCTATTGTTGACGGTGAATCAATGCTTCCCACATTGGAGGATAAGGATAAGCTGATAGTTTCCCATCTTTTCTATGAGCCTGAGGTCGGCGATGTTGTTATCGTCAACAGCAAGGGCCTTGACAAGGTAATAGTAAAGAGGGTAATCGCTACCGAAAATCAGACGGTCAACATCGATTATTCCGAGGGTAAGGTTTACGTTGACGGTCAGCTTCTTGACGAACCGTATATCAACGAACCTACTTACAGCGATTTCGGATACCATAATTATCCCGTAACTGTTCCTGCTGACTGCGTTTTCGTTATGGGTGACAACAGAAACAGGTCTCAAGACAGCCGTGCGGAGTCTGTCGGATTTGTTAACAAGGCCGATATTATGGGCAAGGCTATTGTAAGAATATGGCCTTTCAATAAAATGGGTGCACTGCCCGAAGATGCAGGAGCAGCTCAGAACGGCTGATTCTAAGGAGTGTTTTATGTCGGATATTCCATCTATCCAGTGGTTTCCGGGTCATATGACCAAAACCCGACGGGTAATAGAAAAATGTCTGCCGCTGGTGGACGCTGTTGTTGAAATAACTGACGCAAGGATCCCCTATTCAAGCAAAAATCCCGACCTTTCCAGGATAATTGCGGGAAAGCCCAGACTAGTTATCCTGAATAAATCCGATGCTGCCGACCCCGATGCTACCGCTAAATGGCTGGAATATTACCGCAAGAAGGGGATAAGAGCCATCGCTGCCGACTGCCGCTCGGGAAAGGGGCTGAAGGCCGTAATTCCCGAGGTAAAAATTCTCCTTGCAGACCAGATAAAAAAGTTTGAGGCAAAGGGAATGAAGGGCAGAGTCTTGCATCTTATGGTCGTTGGTGTTCCAAATGTTGGAAAATCCTCGTTTATCAACAAAATGGCGGGAAAAAACAAAGCCAAGGTGGAGGACAGACCCGGTGTTACCCGTGAAAAACAGTGGGTAAAGCTGGAAAGCGATGTGGAGCTTCTGGATATGCCCGGCGTGCTCTGGCCTAAGTTTGAAGATATGTCCGTGGGCGAAAAGCTGGCATTTACGGGAGCAGTCAAGGACGATGTTGTGGATATTGAAGCACTGGCTTCACGTCTGCTATTGCTTTTGTCAAGCATTTATCCGCAGAAGCTGGAGGAAAGGTACAAGCTTAAATGCGAGAACTATTCCGACGGCTGGGAGCTGTTGAACGCTGTTGGCAAAAACAGGGGAATGCTTATTTCGGGCGGCGAGATAAATACCGAACGTGCGGCAATAACCGTTCTGGACGAATTCAGAAGCGGAAAGCTCGGAAGGATAACTCTGGAGCTTCCCTCAGATTTCGAGGTTTGATATGACACTTTTTGAATATGACGAAGCTGTCCGTGAAAGCATAGGCGGCAGTATCTGCGGAATAGACGAAGCGGGCAGAGGACCTCTTGCGGGTGATGTTTATGCTGCTGCCGTGATTCTCAGACCGGGTACAGTTATCGAAGGTCTGAATGACAGCAAGAAGCTTTCCGAGAAAAAGCGTGAACAGCTTTATGACGAAATAATTGCAAAGGCTGAAGCTTACTGCGTTGCGACTGCTTCTGTTGCGGAGATAGACAGTGTGAACATTCTTCAGGCGACTTTTCTTGCTATGAAAAGGGCGTATGACGGGTTGGGCATCACTGCCGATGCTGTTCTTGTGGACGGCAACCGCAAACCGTTCGGCGGCAATGAGGTGACAACTGTCGTTAAGGGCGACGGAACCTCGGCGTCGATCGCTGCGGCATCTATCCTTGCAAAGGTCAGCCGTGACAGATATATGAAGAAGCTTGCCGAGGAATATCCTCAGTATCAGTTTGAAAAGCATAAGGGCTACGGCACTAAGCTGCATTATGAAATGCTCGAAAAATACGGCATTTCCGAGGTGCATCGCAGAACGTTCCTGAAAAAGCTTACGGGCGAAAAGTGATATGACTTCGGCGGAAATAGGAAGTGCAGGCGAAAAGATCGCAGCACTGTATCTTGAGAAAAAAGGCTACAAAATTCTTCGCCGCAATTTTCGGGTAAAGGGCGGAGAAATTGACATAATTGCCGAAAATGATGAGTTTATCTCATTTGTTGAGGTAAAGACCCGAAGCGTTGACTTTATTTCAGACGGATTTGAGGCTGTGACAAAAACCAAGCAAAAGCTTATAATTAAGGCGGCAGCCGAATATTTCTACCGCTGCGGAAGCGACAAGCAGCCCCGCTTTGACGTGGTTTCTATCGTTCTGGACGGCAAAAAGGTTGTCGGCTTTAACTATATCACCGATGCGTTTGACGCAACCGGGACCAATATAATTTTTTGAAGGAATGATAGTATGTATTACAAAAGCACTCGCAACAGCAGCGTGAAAAAGACCGCTGCCGAGGCAATTGCTCAGGGTATTTCCGAGGACGGAGGACTTTTCATCCCCTCCGAGATACCTTCTCTTTCCCTTGATGAGATCGTTGCAATGGGCGAAATGTCCTATGCAGAGCGTGCAGCAAAGGTATTTTCAAAATATCTGACCGATTTTACCGATGAGGAGATCAAATACTGCTGCGAAAGCGCTTATAATGACAAGAAGTTTGCTACTGCAAATATTTCGGAGCTTTCTCACCTTTTTGAGGGTACTTACATTCTTGAACTGTGGCATGGACCTACCTGCGCATTCAAAGATATGGCTTTGCAGATACTTCCTTATCTGCTGACTACATCTGCTAAGAAAATCAAGCTGAACAAGAAGATCGTTATTCTCGTTGCTACCTCCGGCGATACCGGAAAGGCTGCTCTTGAGGGCTTCAAGGACGTTGAGGGAACATCTATTATGGTGTTCTATCCTGAGGAAGGCGTAAGCCCCATGCAGAAGCGTCAGATGACCACTCAGGACGGTTCCAATGTTTCCGTATGCGCTATCAACGGCAACTTTGACGATGCTCAGAGCGGTGTTAAGGCTATCTTCACCAATGAGGAAGTTAAGGAAAAGCTTGATTCCGCTTCAATGATGTTCTCCAGCGCAAACTCTATCAACTGGGGTCGTCTTGCTCCTCAGATAGTTTACTATATTTCCTCTTATGCTTCTCTGGTCAAGGACGAGGAAATCGCTCTCGGCGACAAGATAAACGTTGTTGTTCCTACGGGAAACTTCGGAAATATTCTTGCTGCATATTTTGCTAAGAAGATGGGACTGCCTATAAACAAGCTTATCTGTGCGTCCAACTCAAACAATGTTCTCACAGATTTCATTAACACAGGCGTTTATGACAGAAACAGAAAGTTCTATACAACTATATCTCCTTCGATGGACATTCTCATTTCCAGCAATCTGGAAAGACTTCTGTATATGCTCTGCGGCGAGGACGATGCTCAGATACGTGAGTGGTTCGGTTCTCTGGCTAAGACAGGCAGATACGAGGTAACAGATGCAGTCAAGGCATCTCTCAAGGCTGAGTTCTATGCAGGCTGCTGCTCCGATGAGGACACCGAAAAGACCATCAAGGCTACATTTGACAAGTATTCCTACACCTGCGACACTCACACAGCTGTTGCAGTCAAGGTTTACAACGATTACCGTGCGGCAACAGGCGATAACACCAAGACCGTTATTGCTTCTACCGCAAGCCCTTACAAGTTCAGCGCAAGCGTTCTCGAAGCTATTGACGGCAGCAAGCCCGACATGGACGAGTTTGCTATGGTTGACAGACTTTGCGAGCTTTCCAAGTATGAGATCCCCGAATCCCTTGCTGCTCTTAAGAACAAGGAGATCAGATTCAAGGAATCTATCGAAAGCGCTGATATGAAGGATTTCGTTCTGAGATCACTTTCCCTTTGATCAACGTTGTTTTCCGCAGATGACACGTTTTTATACTGTATATCTGCGGAGAAAGGCTGATTTTATGTCCCTGTTTGTGATCGGAGATCTGCACCTTTCATTGTCCTGCGATAAGCCCATGGATATTTTCGGCGGCTGGGAGGGCTATGTTGATAAGCTTCGTGAAAACTGGCAGAGCAAGGTGTCGCCCGAAGATACAGTTGTTGTTCCGGGAGATATTTCCTGGGTCACAAGGCTGGAAGAAGCTGCTGCGGATTTCAGATTCATTCACGAGCTGAACGGCAAAAAGATCATCTTAAAGGGCAACCACGATTATTGGTGGACAACAATGACCAAGATGAATAAGTTTTTGCAGGAAAACGGCTTTGACAGTATTTCGATACTGAACAACAATCATTTTCGTTATGAAAACTTCGGCATATGCGGGACAAGAGGCTGGATAAACGACAACACCGCTCCTGCCGATGCTAAGGTGCTTGCCCGTGAGGCTATGCGTCTGGAGGCTTCTATCAGTTCTGCCGAAAACGAAGGTCTGACACCGATGGTATTCCTGCACTATCCGCCTGTTTTTGCGGGGGACTGCAATTATGACATTCTTGATGTGCTTTTCAGACATAATATTACCGAGTGCTATTACGGTCATATTCACGGAAGAAGCTGCGAATATGCCGTTAAAGGGGAGAGAGATGGTATCAATTATCATCTGATTTCAAGTGATTTTTTGAAATTTGACCCCTATTTTATTATATAGTTTGTATAAATTGTAAATTAATTCCGTTAATACTAGCAATAATAAATAAGTTGTGCTATAATAATACGGATATGTTTTATATTGGAGGACGTTATCAATGAGTTTAAAGTCAAATAATAAAATCGAGACTAATAAGTACGAGCTGGAGGTTGCTGTTGACGGTGCTGCTTTTGAAGCTGCAGTTGAAAAGGCTTACCTCAAAAACCGCAAGAACATAAGAGTTCAGGGCTTCAGACCCGGCAAGGCTCCCAGAAAAATGGTTGAGAAGATGTACGGCGAAGGCGTATTCTACGAGGATGCTGTAAATGCTCTCGTTCCCGATTCTGTTCCCGCAGCTATCGAGGAAGCAGGTCTTAAGCTTGTTGCAAGACCTGACATCGACGTTGTTTCCGTTGATAAGAACGACGGTGTTGTTTTCAAGGTGACCTGCATTACCAAGCCCGAGGTTTCCGTTTCCGATTATAAGGGTATCGAGGCTGTAAGAAACGTTAAGGAAGTTACCGATGAAGATGTTGACAACCAGATCAATTCCGTAAGAGAGAGAAACGGCAGAACTATTACCGTTGAGGGCAGAGCTGCTCAGAACGGCGATACAGTCGTATTCGATTTCGAGGGCTTCAAGGACGGCGTTCCTTTTGATGGCGGCAAGGCTGACAACTATGAGCTGAAGCTTGGTTCCGGTCAGTTTATCCCCGGATTTGAGGATCAGGTAGTCGGCAAGAATGTTGACGAAGCCTTCGAGGTAAATGTTACATTCCCCGAGGAGTATGCAATGCCCGAGCTGGCAGGTCAGCCCGCAGTGTTCAAGTGCCTTATCCACGAGATCAAAGCTGTTGAGCTTCCCGAGGTTGACGACGAGTTCGTTAAGGACGTTTCCGAGTTTGAAACTGTTGATGAATATAAGGCTGATATTAAGGCAAAGCTTACAGAGCGTGCTGAAAAGGCTGCTGATGCTGAGGTTGAGAACGCTGTATTTGATGCAGTTGTTGCTAAGCTTGAAGCTGAGATACCTCAGGTTATGTTCGACAGCAAGGTAGATGATTTCGTTGCTGATTTCGAGCAGCGTCTTTCCTATCAGGGACTGAACCTTGAAATGTACCTGCAGTACACAGGCAGCGATATGGCTAAGTTCAGAGAGTCCTTCAAGGAGCAGGCTGAGAAGAACGTTAAGCTTCGTCTGGCTCTTGAGAAGATCGCTGAGCTTGAGAACATCACAGCTACCGATGAGGACATTGATGCTGAGGTCAACAAAATGGCAGAGATGTACAAGATGTCCGCTGAAGATGTCAAGGCTGCTATCTCCACTGAGATGCTTGCTGAGGATATCAAGATCAGAAAGGCTTCCGACTTCGTTAAGGACAACGCTAAGATCGCATAATTTACAGCTTTTTGAGCTGAAGAAACAAGAGGCTGAGAGAAATTTCAGCCTCTTGCGGTTTATTTGCGTTTTTCGACCTGTTTCGATTATTTTTGTGAACATATCCGCAGCGCAGTCCGCAGACGGCGTTTCGGAAATACAGATATTCTGCGGAGAAATGAGGTTTCAGATGAGTTTAGTACCTTATGTAGTTGAACAGACCAGCAGAGGAGAGCGTTCCTACGATATTTTTTCCAGACTGCTCAATGACAGGATCATTATGCTTTCCGAGGAAGTGAATAACACCACAGCAAGTCTTGTTGTGGCGCAGCTGCTCTATCTTGAGGGACAGGACAGTGAAAAGGACATCAGCCTGTATATCAACAGCCCGGGCGGTTCCATCACTGCCGGTATGGCTATCTATGATACCATTCAGTATATCAAGTGTGATGTTTCCACTATTTGTATGGGTATGGCTGCTTCTATGGGTGCTTTCCTGCTTGCGGCAGGTACCAAGGGCAAGAGAATGGCTCTTCCGAATTCTGAGATACTCATTCATCAGCCTCTTATCGCAGGCGGCGGTATCTCCGGTCAGTGCACAGATATAAAGATACACTCCGATCATATGGTTGCCACAAGAGAAAAGATGAACAGGATCCTCTCGGAAAATACCGGCAAGCCTCTGGAGGATATTATCAGGGATACCGAAAGAGATAACTATATGACAGCCGAGGAGGCCAAGGAATATGGTCTTATCGACAAGGTAATTTACAAGAGATAACAAAAATTAAAAAATTTCAATTATTTGCAGGAAATGAGATATATATGAAAAAATGCAGTTTTTGCGGAAGAACCGAAAACAAGGTTCAGAATATGTTTTCCGCAGCGGATGTTTGTATTTGCGATGAATGTGTGGTTTGCTGCTACGAAATGCTTATGACCAATGAGGCGCTGGGCTATAATCCCGAAAAGGTCAAGAATATCAATAAGTCTGCCGATAAGTCACTAAAGCTTATCAAGCCTGCTGAGATAAAGAAAATTCTGGACGAATATATCATCGGTCAGGATGCTGCCAAGGTTTCGCTCAGTGTCGCAGTTTATAACCATTATAAGCGTATTCTGACTCAGGAGAAGAATGCCGCCGGCGGAAGCAGCAATCCCGATGACGTTGAGCTCCAGAAGAGCAATGTGCTTCTGCTTGGACCTACCGGTGTCGGAAAGACCTTGCTTGCTCAGACACTTGCTAAGATACTGGACGTTCCCTTTGCAATTGCAGATGCTACCACCCTCACCGAGGCAGGTTATGTCGGCGATGACGTTGAGAACGTGCTTGTAAGGCTTATTCAGGCGGCAAACTTCGATGTGGAGGCTGCCGAGAAGGGTATCATCTACATTGATGAGATAGATAAGATTGGAAGAAAATCCGAGAATACGTCCATTACCCGCGATGTAAGCGGTGAGGGCGTTCAGCAGGCACTTCTGAAGATCATTGAGGGAACTGTTTCCAATGTTTCTCCTCAGGGCGGAAGAAAGCACCCCAATCAGGAGTTTATCCATATTGATACGAAGAATATCCTGTTTATCTGCGGCGGCGCTTTTGACGGACTTGAAAAGGTCATTAAAAAGAGAACAGACTCCTCCTCTCTTGGCTTTGGTGCACAACTAAAGGCAAAGTCTGAGGACGATGTTAATATTTTCGATAACGTTGAGCCCGATGATCTGGTCAAGTTTGGTCTGGTTCCCGAACTGGTCGGACGTCTGCCTGTTATTACGGCGCTGGAATCTCTCAATGAGGACGCATTGGTAAGAATCCTTTCTGAACCTAAAAATGCTCTTGTTAAGCAGTACACCAAGCTGTTTGCTATGGACGGTGTTGAGCTGGTTATCGAAGAGGACGCTAAGCGAGAGATAGCTAAGCTGGCTATCGAACGTAAGACAGGTGCGAGAGGTCTGCGTTCCATTGTTGAAAATCTCCTTATGGATTCTATGTTCAATATACCCTCGGATAAGGGTGTAACAAAGGTTGTAGTCAATGTGGACTGCGTTCTTGGGAAGGAAAAGCCCACCGTTGTCCACGGAAAGAAGCGCTGAAAAAAGTAACGGCGTATCCGAAGATTCGGCTGAAATTCTTTCGGATACGCCTTATCTAATCTTATGCCGAAAAATTTGAAAATTATTTTCCCCGAGAAGGAAATTGATATATTAATATTTACTACTTGCAAAATCCGCAGTTTTGTCTTATAATATAGTTATATGAACTGCTTCTGCAAACATTATGTTTGCGGCAGATAAACTGCTTTGTTCCGATAAATAGCTTTTCGGCTTCGGACGGAAAGGGTGATTTCAATGAGTGAAACTAAAACAGCAGCAGGGACTGTTATGCCCGTTCTTCCCATGAACGGTCTTGTGCTTTTCCCGAATGTAACGCTGCATTTCGATATATCAAAAAAGATCTCTGTTGACACGGTGGAGGCTGCTTTTGCGGATAAAAAAAGGCTTTTCCTCACTGCCGTTAAGGACGGTGCGGATACTGCCGATGTTGAGAATCTTTACAAGGTCGGTGTTGTTGCCGAAGTCAAGCAGGTGCTTCGTCTGCCCGAAAATTCTATGCGTGTGCTGGTAAGCGGACTTTATCGAGGAAAAATACGGGAATTTATACAGACTGAGCCGTTTATTGCCGCGGAAATAAAGAGATTTCCGTTCAGTACAAGAAATCGTCCCGACGGAATTGAGCTTGATGCTCTCGTTCGTTCTATCAAGGAATCGTTCAGCGAATACTGCGGAAAAATGCCTAAGCTTCCTTCCGACCTGTTGAATGTGGTCATGAATGAAACCGATCCTTCCGTGATATTTGACGCTATTGCTTTCAATATTCCGCTGTCTACCGAGGATAAGCAGATGCTGCTTGAGGCTTCGGGCATTACCGAAAGGCTTAGTATGCTGACCGCACTTCTTTCAAGGGAGCTGGAGGTCATTGATCTTGAACGTCATATTCAGGAACAGGTCAAGGCTCAGATCGACAAAGGTCAGAGGGATTACTATCTCAGAGAGCAGATGAAGGTAATCTCCGATCAGCTGGGTGAGGGCGACGATACTCAGGACGAGGCCTACGGTTATCTTGATCTGATCGAATCGCTTGATCTTCCCGAAGATGTTGAGGAGCATTTCACCCGAGAGGTCGACAGGCTTATGAAGGTCCCCGGTTCATCTCAGGAGGCGTTTGTTATCCGCAATTATCTGGATACCTGCCTTGAACTGCCCTGGAATAAGGTCACAAAGGATAAAACCGATATAAAGAAGGCAAGAGAAATTCTCGATAAGGAACATTACGGGCTTAGCAAGGTCAAGGAGAGAATTCTTGAAACTATCGCTGTAAGGGCTTTGTCCAAGGATATAAAGGGACAGATAATCTGTCTGGTGGGACCTCCCGGTATCGGAAAAACCTCCATAGGAAAGTCAATTGCAAAGGCGCTCGGCAGAAAGTATGCACGAGTTTCCCTTGGAGGCATCAAGGACGAATCGGACATCAGGGGACACAGAAAGACATACATAGGTTCAATGCCGGGAAGAATCATCACCGCTATGAAAAATGCGGGAACGAAAAATCCCCTTATCCTTCTTGATGAGATCGACAAAATGTCCAACGATTTCAGGGGCGACCCGTCTTCGGCTATGCTGGAGGTTCTGGACAGTGAGCAGAATACCGAATTCAGAGATCATTATATAGAGGTACCCTTTGATTTGAGTGACGTGCTGTTTGTTACAACGGCAAATACCACTCAGACCATTGCACCGCCGCTTCTTGACCGAATGGAGGTCATTGAGCTGACAAGCTATACAAGAGAGGAAAAGTTCCATATCGCAAAGGAACATCTTGTTGCCAAGCAGCTGAAAAAGAATGGTTTGAAGGCATCGATGCTGAAATTCACCGATGCTGCCCTCTATCTGCTGATAGACAGCTACACGAAGGAAGCAGGCGTGCGAAATCTTGAAAGAGTCATCGCTTCTATCTGTCGAAAGGCGGCTAAGGATATTGTTGAGGACGGCGTTAAGAAAATTACCGTCAAGCCCGAAACTGTCGAAAAATATCTTGGTGCGCACAAGTTCATTGACGATGACGTAAGCGGGAAAAGTGAGGTCGGACTTGTAAACGGTCTTGCGTGGACCTCGGTAGGCGGCGTTGTAATGCCTCTTGAAGTCCTTGTAATGGACGGAAAGGGAACCATTGAAACTACCGGTTCGCTGGGCGATGTCATGAAGGAAAGTGCAAAGATAGCTGTCAGCTATGTGCGCTCAATTGCCGATAAATATGGTATCAGCAAGGAGTTTTACAAGGAAAAAGATCTGCATATCCACGCTCCTGAGGGTGCAACGCCTAAGGACGGTCCTTCGGCAGGTGTTACTATGACAACTGCGTTGGTTTCCGCTTTATCGGGAATTCCCGTAAGGGGAGATGTGGCAATGACGGGCGAGATAACACTTCACGGCAAGGTCCTTCCCATTGGCGGACTGCGTGAAAAGACGATGGCTGCCTACAAGGCGGGACTTAAAACGGTCATCGTACCCTCCGCTAACAAGCCCGATCTTGAAGAGGTCGATGATGTTGTCAAGGAAAGCCTGAAGTTCATTTTCGCAGAGAAGATCTCCGACGTGCTTGACAATGCACTTGAAATAGAGAAGCCGACAGTCGCCTCCTACAAACCTAAAACGGGACGCGGACGCAGACGGGCAACCGTGTGAAATCACAGAAAGCTTGGTATTTATATGAATTTCAATAAAGCGGAATTTTACAGATCCTACGGAACATTCAGCCAGCTGCCGCCTTCGGAGCTTCCCGAATTTGCATTTTCGGGAAGGTCCAATGTGGGAAAATCCTCGCTGATAAATAAAATTTTCAACAGAAAATCGCTGGCAAAGGTGTCCTCCGTTCCGGGAAAGACCGCCACGATAAACTTCTATTCGCTGGACGGCTGCTTTATGGTAGATCTGCCGGGCTACGGATATGCAAAGGTGGCAAAATCCGACAAGGACAGATGGTCGGGGCTTATTGAGGGCTATCTCAATTCCGACAGGCAGCTGATGCTGGTTTTTCAGCTTATTGATATGCGTCACCCGCCGTCTAAGGACGATATGATGATGCTTGAGTATCTCATTGAAACGGAATGTCCCTTCGTTATCGTGTTTACTAAGGCTGACAAGCTTTCAAAGAAGCAGCGGGAGGAACGTCTTGCGGGCTTTGCCAAGGAGATACCGTCATTTGAGGACATTACTTCCATCGTCTTTTCTGCTGAAACAGGCGAGGGCGCAGACGAAATCAGGAGCATTATTTCCGAGCTTGCGGAAAATGATCAATAGAAAAGGGGAATTTAAAATGTTTGTATCAGAAAATCTTGCAGTAAACGAAAAAGGAAATCTTACCATTGGCGGTGTAGATACTACCGAGCTTGCCAAAACCTACAAAACCCCGCTTTACGTTATGGACGAGGGGCTTATCCGTCAGCATTGCAGAAGCTTCAAGGAGTCTATTGACAAGTACTATAACGGCAGAGGACTTGTATGCTATGCAAGCAAGGCGTTCTGCTGCAAGCAGATGTGCAGAATTATGAATGAAGAGGGCATCGGTCTGGACGTTGTTTCTCAGGGTGAGCTTTATACTGCTATCAATTCGGGTTTCCCGACAGCTAATATCTGCTTCCACGGCAACAACAAGACAGACGACGAGCTGACTCTTGCTCTTGCTCACGGTGTCGGCAGAATAATCGTTGACAATATTTATGAGCTTCACCGTCTTGATGAACTGGCTCAGAAGCTGCACAAGAAACCCAATATTATGTTCAGGATCAAGCCCGGAATCGATGCACATACACACGATTTCGTCAAGACAGGTCAGATCGACAGCAAGTTCGGCTTTGCGCTGGAAACAGGTGAGGCTATGGAAGCAGTCAAGGAGGCTGTTGCTCTCGAAAACGTAAACCTTTCGGGACTCCACTGCCACATCGGAAGTCAGATCTTTGACATTGATCCATTCGTGCTGGCTGCAGAGGTAATGCTTGATTTCATTGCAAAGATCAAGTCTGAGCTGGGATATGAGATCAAGGAGCTGAATCTCGGCGGCGGTTTCGGCATTAAGTATACCGATTCCGATTCTCCTGTTCCTTATGACAGATATATGGAGAAGGTGTCCGAAGCGGTTAAGGCAAAATGCAAGGAATATGACCTTGAGCTGCCTTTCATACTTATTGAACCCGGACGTTCCATTGCGGGACCTGCTGGAATTACACTTTACACTGTGGGCGGCGTGAAGAATATCCCCAATATCCGCACATATGTGTCCATCGACGGCGGTATGGGCGATAATCCGAGATATGCGCTTTACAAGTCCAGATATGACATCGTTTGTGCAAACAAGGCAAGCGAGCCTAAGACAGAAACTGTTACCGTTGCGGGAAAATGCTGCGAGAGCGGTGACCTTATCGGTGAGGGTATGCCCGTTCAGAACCTTGAAGTCGGCGATACTCTGGCAGTTCTGGCAACAGGTGCATATAACTATTCTATGGCGTCCAACTACAACAGGATCCCTCGTCCTGCGGTGGTTATGGTTCATCACGGCAAACATAAGCTGGTCGTTAAGAGAGAAAGTCTTGACGATATTATCAGAAATGATCTCTGATTTTTCATAGTAGTACAATCCTGCTTCTTCTCGTCATTGACGGGGAGAAGCATACTTTAGCATTATTTTTTTGAATAATATGTAGAAAAATTTGCTAAGGGGCTTTACTTTTGTATTTTAATGTGTTAATATATAAGTACGACGATGGCTGATAGCCTCTTATAAAACATATCTCCGATATTCGGGGAGATACAGGAGGAATTGTTATGAATAACAAGCTCAGAGATGATAAGAATTTAAATGACCTTTACAATGCTATCCTTTGTCTGGAAACAGTCGAGGAATGCTATGATTTTTTTGAGGATCTTTGCACAGTACTGGAGCTTAAATCCCTTTCGCAGAGATTGCAGGTTGCCAAGATGCTGACCGAAAAGCACGTTTACAGCGATATTGTTGCGGAAACAGGTGCAAGTACCGCTACTATCAGCAGAGTAAATCGCTCCATTAACTATGGCTGCGACGGCTATGCACTGGTTTTCGGCAGAATGAAGGAAAAAGAAAAGTCGGAGAATAAGTCCGAAAATGAGTAAGGGATATTCGGCGTTCGCATATTTTTACGATGCACTTACGGAAAATATTTCATATAAGGACAGAGCGGAATATTTCGACAGGCTGATAAAAAAACACGGCGGAAAGAAAAATCTGCTGCTTGACCTTGCCTGCGGAACAGGCTCTCTTTCAGAGGAACTCAGCCGTTTGGGGTATGATGTTATAGGTGTGGACAATTCTCCCGAAATGCTGTCCGAGGCAATGGACAAGAAAATTGAAAGCGGGCTGAATATTCAGTATCTTTGTCAGGATATGACGGAAATAGATATGTTCGGCACTATTGATGTGACTGTTTGTGCGCTGGACAGTCTAAATCATCTGCAAAGCTTTCAGGATATTGAGCGAACTATTTCAAAGGTTTCGCTGTTTTGCGAGCCGAAGGGGTTGTTTATTTTCGATGTGAACACGCCCTACAAGCACGAAAAAATTCTTGGGGATAACACCTTCGTTTATGACACCGAACAGGTCTACTGCGTTTGGCAGAACAGCTATGCCGGCGGAGAAGAGCGTCGTGTGGACATTTCCCTGGATTTTTTTGAGAATGAGGACGGCGTTTACAGACGTTACAGCGAGGATTTTTCCGAGATAGCCCCCGACAGAGCCGAAATAGAGGCAATGCTGCGGAGAAACGGAATGACCGTTGTGGGCTGTTATGACTATGATACGGAAAACCCTCCCCGAGAAAACAGCGAAAAACTCGTTTTTGTAGCAAAAAAGGATTGATTTTATGAGCATTATATATCGCAGTATTTCTAAGGACGCTTCTGTTGTGGCTTCGGCTATTGATGCCACGGACATTGTTGCGGAAATAGAAAGAATTCACAAGCCCAGTGCAGTTGTAACGGCGGCATTGGGCAGACTTTCCGTTGCGGCGTCGCTTATCGGAAACGGTTTGAAGGGTGAGGAGGACTCCGTTACCCTCAGAGTTAAAGGCGGGGGTCCTGCGGGAACGCTTATTGCCGTTGCGGACAGCAGGGGAAATGTGAAGTCTTACGTTTCAAATCCTATTGTGGAAATCCCGCTTAATCAGTATGGAAAGCTTGATGTTGCGGGTGCTGTGGGCAGAGATGGAACCTTGTCGGTTATTAAGGATATTGGTCTTAAGGAGCCTTATTCGGGACAGGTTCCGCTTGTTTCGGGCGAAATTGCCGAGGATATTGCAAGCTACTTTGCCGTAAGCGAGCAGATACCTACGGTTTGCGGTCTGGGCGTTCTGGTAAATCCCGACCTGACCGTTAAGGCGGCGGGGGGCTATCTTATTCAGCTGCTGCCCTTTGCTGATGAAACCTGCATTGATGTGCTGGAGAAGAATATCAACAGTCTGCCTTCGGTCACGAATATGCTTGTTTCGGGTATGACGGGCAGCGACATTGCTCTGAAAGTGCTTGAGGGACTTGAGTCTAACATTCTTGACAGCATTAATGTGTCCTACAAGTGTGACTGCAGCCGAGAGCGTGTATCCAAAGCACTTATCGGAATGGGCAGCGATGAATTAAGAAGTCTTGCCGAAGAACAGGAAACCGCCGAAGTATGTTGCCATTTCTGCGACAAAAAGTACTATTTTACTAGGGAAGAACTGCTTCAGCTTGCCGAGCAGAAATAATTTGAAATTTTTTTCAAAAAAGGCTTGACAAAACAGTAATCTTGTGATATAATAAATATCGTTGCTGAGAGATACATCAGATGCGGCGAGTATGGAAGCTTAGCTCAGCTGGGAGAGCATCTGCCTTACAAGCAGAGGGTCATAGGTTCGAGCCCTATAGTTTCCACCAATTGAACACCTTTACAGTGTTCAAAGTGGCCTGGTAGTTCAGCTGGTTAGAACGCCGCCCTGTCACGGCGGAGGTCGTGGGTTCGAGTCCCATCCAGGTCGCCAATTTTCCTTTATGATATGCAACATATTGGATAATGCGGCATATAATAGAATATGCGGATTTAGCTCATCTGGTAGAGCGCCACCTTGCCAAGGTGGAGGTAGCGGGTTCGAGCCCCGTAATCCGCTCCAATAAGGCGCTATAGCCAAGTGGTAAGGCGTAGGTCTGCAACACCTTGATCCCCGGTTCAAATCCGGGTGGCGCCTCCAGTGAAAAGCTCATTCGTTTGAATGGGCTTTTTCTTTTTGGGATACATTCTTTGGTGATGTTGACGGAGAAATAGGACGGGAATTGTCATCGTCATTTGGTAAATCATAATTTATGATATGATGTGCAGGCAGAATTAATTGATATACAAAATGTATAAAACAGCCAGGCGTTTTATGAATTAATGCAGTTATTTTTGCTGAAAATGGAAAAAATGCTTGACAAGCAGATCGTTTTATGCTAATATTTTATAATGTATCATAATGTATAAATACACCTTTTTTTACTCGTGGATTCAGTCCGGAATACGTTGTCTGCAAAGCTTTAGACAGGATTTGGTATGTGCGGATTCCGGAAAAGGAAAGTGCAGGGCATGATACGATTCCCGCGAAAAGATATAAGGAGGTACTCCCGTCTATGGTGAATGTCAAGCCGGTGCAGCTCGGTAAAACGACTCGTATGAGCTTCGGAAAGATCGACGAAGTTCTGAAAATGCCGAATCTTATCGAGGTGCAAAAAAATTCCTACAAATGGTTTCTGGAGGAGGGACTTAAAGAGGTATTCCGCGACGTTTCGGCGATTACGGATTATAACGGAAATCTTGTGCTTAATTTCGTAGATTACCGTATTGACGATAATCCGAAGTATACGGTCGCAGAATGTAAGGAACGAGATGTAACTTATGCTGCCCCTCTCAGAGTTAAGGCTACTCTGTGGAACAAGGAAACGGGCGACGTTAAGGAAAATGAAGTTTTTATGGGCGATTTTCCTCTTATGACAGAAAGCGGCACCTTTGTCATCAATGGTGCAGAGCGAGTTATTGTTTCTCAGCTGGTCCGTTCTCCCGGAGTTTATTACGCATTTGAAAAGGATAAGACCGGAAAAGACCTGTTCAAGACCACTGTTATCCCTAACAGAGGTGCATGGCTTGAATACGAGATGGATTCCAATGACGTTATATATGTACGTATTGACAAGAACAGAAAGATTCCCCTGACTACATTTATCCGTGCTCTCGGCGTGGGTACCGATCAGGAGATCGAAGAAAAATTTGGTCTTGACGAAAGACTTAATCAGACTATCATTCAGAAGGATTCCACCAAGAATACCGAGGAAGCTCTCCTTGAAGTTTATAGAAAGCTCCGTCCCGGTGAACCTCCTACGGTTGACAGTGCAATGGCTCACCTGAATGCACTCTTCTTCGATCCAAAGAGATATGACCTTTGCCGTTTTGGACGTTATAAATTCAATAAAAAGCTTGGCATTGCGTCCAGACTTTCCGGACGTTATCTTTCCAGACCTATCGCCAATCCTCTTACAGGCGAGATAATTGCCGATGTTGAAGATAAGCCAATCTCCTATGAAAAGGCTTGCGAGATCGAGCAGGCAGGCGTTATGGAGGCTTGGGTAAACGTTGAGCATAAGGAATCTTACACATCTCCCACAGGCGAGTCCATAAACCGTGTTGAAACAAGAGAGGTAAAGATCATCGGCAACGGTATGGTCGATATTGCTCCCTATGTTCCTTTTGATGCTTCTCAGTACGGCATTAACGAAAAGGTGTCCTTTAAGGTGCTGAGCGATATTCTCGACTCCGCTGCCGATCAGGACGAGCTTGAGGAAATGATCAAGAAGCGTGCTGACGAGCTTGTTCCCAAGCATATCATTCTTGATGATATTTATGCAACTATCAGCTATTTCCTTAACCTTTGCGAGGGTGTAGGCGATGTTGACGACATTGACCACCTGGGCAACAGACGTATCCGTTCCGTAGGCGAGCTGCTCCAAAATCAGTTCAGGATCGGCTTTGCGAGAATGGAAAGAGTCATTAAGGAAAGAATGAATATCCAGACTCAGGAGATGGAAACCATCACTCCTCAGAGCCTTATAAATATCCGTCCCATTACTGCGGCTATTAAGGAATTCTTTGGTTCATCACCCCTGTCGCAGTTCATGGACCAGAACAATCCTCTTGCCGAGCTGACACATAAAAGACGTCTGTCCGCTCTGGGTCCCGGCGGTCTGTCCCGTGACAGAGCAGGATTTGAGGTTCGTGACGTTCACTATTCTCACTACGGAAGAATGTGTCCTATCGAAACTCCTGAAGGTCCTAACATTGGTCTGATTTCCTACCTTGCTTCATTTGCGAGAATAAATGAGTACGGCTTCATCGAAGCTCCTTACAGAAAGGTAGATAAGGCAACAGGCGTTGTTACCGATGAAGTAGTTTATATGACTGCCGACGTTGAGGATAACTTCACAGTTGCACAGGCTAACGAACCCCTTACCGAAGACCATAAGTTTTTGCGTCCCAGAGTTAACGCAAGATACAGAGATCAGATCCTTGAGTGCGAAAGAGAACGTATTGACTATATGGACGTTTCGCCTAAGATGGTTGTTTCCATCGCTACGGCTATGATCCCATTCCTCGAAAACGATGACGCAAACCGTGCTCTCATGGGTGCGAACATGCAGCGTCAGGCTGTTCCTCTGCTTAAGACTGAGGCTCCTATTGTCGGCACGGGTATGGAGTATAAGTCCGCAGTCGATTCGGGCGTATGTATCGTTTCCAAGCATGACGGTGTTGTGGAAAGAGTTTCCGCTGACGAGGTCGTTATCAAGGAGGGTACAGGTGCGCTCCAGGTTTACAAGCTGACTAAGTTCAAGCGTTCCAACCAGGGTACTTGTATCAATCAGCGTCCTATCGTTGACAAGGGCGAGGAGGTGCATGTTGGTCAGGTTCTGGCTGACGGTCCCGCAACAAGCGGCGGTGAGATCTCTATCGGTAAGAATGCTCTCATCGGCTTCATGACCTGGGAAGGTTATAACTATGAGGACGCTGTTCTGCTTAATGAACGAGTTGTCCGTGAAGATATTTACACATCAATTCACATAGAGGAATACGAGATTGAAGCAAGAGATACCAAGCTTGGTCCCGAGGAGATCACAAGAGATATTCCTAATGTCGGCGAAGATGCTCTTAAGGATCTTGACGAAAGAGGTATAATCCGCATTGGTGCCGAGGTTCATTCCGGCGATATTCTGGTCGGCAAGGTAACACCTAAGGGCGAAACCGAGCTGACTGCCGAGGAAAGACTGCTCCGTGCGATTTTCGGCGAAAAGGCTAGGGAAGTAAGAGATAACTCCCTTAAGGTTCCTCACGGTGAGGCGGGCGTTATCGTTGATGTTAAGGTATTCACCCGAGAAAACTGCGACGAGCTTTCTCCCGGAGTCAACAAGCTGGTACGCTGCTACATCGCTCAGAAGAGAAAGATCTCTGTCGGCGATAAGATGGCGGGTCGTCACGGAAACAAGGGTGTCGTTTCAAGAATCCTTCCTCAGGAGGATATGCCTTTCCTGCCTGACGGAACTCCGCTTGACATCGTTCTTAACCCTCTGGGCGTTCCTTCCCGAATGAACATCGGTCAGGTACTCGAAGTTCACCTCGGTATGGCTGCCAAGAAGCTTGGCTGGAAGGTCATGACACCTGTATTCGACGGCGCTCACGAGGAAGACATCAGAGCTTGCTTCCGTGAAGCAGGTATGGCTGAGGACGGTAAGGTACAGCTCCGTGACGGACGTACAGGCGAACCCTTCGATAACCGTGTTACTGTCGGATATATGTACTATCTGAAGCTCCATCACCTGGTTGATGATAAGATCCACGCACGTTCTGTCGGACCTTACGCTCTCGTTACTCAGCAGCCTCTGGGCGGTAAGGCTCAGTTTGGCGGTCAGAGATTCGGAGAGATGGAAGTTTGGGCACTGGAGGCTTACGGCGCAGCTTACACACTTCAGGAAATACTCACCGTTAAGTCCGATGATACTGTGGGACGTGTAAAGACCTACGAGGCTATCGTTAAGGGTCAGAATGTTCCTAAGCCCGGCGTTCCCGAATCCTTCAAGGTTCTTATCAAGGAGCTGCAGTCGCTCTGTCTGGACGTAAGAGTTCTTAACTCCGACGGCGAGGAGATCGACCTTAAGCAGACCTTCGAGGAGGATGACGACCTCATTCCTCAGGCTGTTATGGATCCCGACGATATGGAAGAAGTTGTTGACGAGGGCGACCTTGACGAAGGCTTCACCTTTGAGGACGGCGACGAGTACAGCGATGATTACAGTGATGATTACGGCGATGAGGACGACGATGACGAAGAGCTGTCCTTCGACGATGATGACGACAGTTTATTATAAATTATAATACAATGTGCGGATAATGCTTCCGGATCCTTCTGATTCGGAAGCGGAAAATCTGAAAGGGGTTGCTTTTTAGTTGGAATTCAGCGTTTTTGACTCTATTAAAATAGGTCTTGCTTCACCTGAACAGATCAGAGGATGGTCCTACGGAGAGGTTGAACGCCCCGAGACTATTAATTACAGAACTCAGAAGCCGGAAAAGGGCGGTCTTTACTGCGAAAAGATCTTTGGACCTACCAAGGACTGGGAATGTCACTGCGGTAAGTACAAGAAGATACGCTATAAGGGCAAGGTCTGCGACCGCTGCGGCGTTGAGGTAACAAGAGCAAAGGTAAGACGTGAGCGTATGGGTCACATCGAGCTGGCTGCTCCCGCTTCTCATATCTGGTACTTCAAGGGTACTCCTTCCAGGATCGGTCAGGTGCTGGAGGTATCTCAGAAGCGTCTTGAAGAAGTGCTTTATTTTACAAAATATATCGTAATCGACGGTGGCAATACGGAGCTTGTTAAATATCAGCTCCTTACCGAAAAGGAATATGCCGATATGCGTGAGAAGTACGAGGACGACTTCTACGCAGGAATGGGTGCAGAGGCTATCAAGGAGCTCCTGAACGAATATGATCCCGAGCGTTACGATGACTATATCAGACAGAATATCACAGACTTTGCTAAGGTAACAGGTCTTGATGAAGAGGAGATCGAAAACTTCCTCACAAAGAGAATTTATGTTATCGATGATAATGCGGAAAATGAGAATTATCAGAATGGTGATGTTGTTAAGCGTTCTGTTTACCTGGAGGATATTGTTCTCTATAACCGCAAGAGAGAGGAAAAGCACCTCTCTAAGATGACTGTTGAAACAGGTTCTAAGTATATTGAAAGGCTTTTCGATGAGAATATCGAGGAAGCTAATGCGGACGGCGAATTTAACGCTATCGCAGACAAGAGCAATTGGATAAACACACTTGTCTGGGCTTCAAACGAGCTGAAGGCTGAGCTTACCGATCTGCCTCCCGGACAGAAGAAGATCAAGCTTTTAAAGCGTCTTGAAATTATCGATGCTTTCAGACTTTCCGGAAACAAGCCCGAGTGGATGATAATGGACGCAGTTCCCGTTATCCCTCCCGATATTCGTCCTATGGTAATGCTGGACGGCGGACGTTATGCTACCTCCGACCTGAATGACCTGTACAGACGAGTTATCAACAGAAACAACCGTCTTAAAAAGATGCTTGAGCTGGAAGCTCCCGACATCATTATCCGAAACGAAAAGAGAATGCTCCAGGAAGCTGTTGACGCTCTTATCGACAACGGCAGACACGGCAGACCTGTTACAGGTCCCAACAACAGGGCACTGAAATCTCTTTCCGATATGCTGAAGGGTAAGCAGGGACGTTTCCGTCAGAACCTGCTGGGTAAGCGTGTTGACTATTCCGGACGTTCTGTTATCGTTGTAGGTCCCGAGCTGAAAATGTATCAGTGCGGTCTGCCTAAGGAAATGGCTCTCGAGCTGTTCAAGCCCTTCGTTATGAAGCGCCTTGTTGATACAAAGGTAGTAAATAATATAAAGTCTGCCCGTAAAATGGCTGATCGTGCAAGAAACGAAGTATGGGACGCTCTGGAGAACGTCATTAAGGATCACCCCGTTTTCCTGAACCGTGCTCCTACGCTTCACCGTCTTGGTATCCAGGCATTTGAGCCTATCCTTGTAGAAGGCCGTGCTATCAAGCTGCATCCTCTGGTTTGTACGGCGTTCAATGCTGACTTCGACGGCGACCAGATGGCTGTTCATCTGCCTCTTTCCGCTGAAGCTCAGGCTGAGGCAAGATTCCTTATGCTTGCTGCAAACAACCTGCTGAAGCCTTCCGATGGACGTCCTGTTGCCGTTCCTTCGCAGGATATGGTTCTGGGTTCATACTATCTGACAATGAAAAAGCCCGGCGAAAAGGGTGAGGGCAAGGTATTCCGTGACGTAAATGAAGCTTTGATGGCATATCAGGACGGAGTAGTTTCACTCCACGCTGCTATCAAGGTAAGAATTTCCAAGGACATCGGCGGCAGAAAGATCTCCAAGATCATCGACTGCACCGTCGGACGTCTTATCTTCAATGAAAATATCCCTCAGGATCTGGGTTATGTTGACAGAACCAATTCCGACAAGCAGTTCGACCTTGAGGTTGACTTCCTTGTTAAGAAGGGTCAGCTTTCCGAGATCATTGAAAAATGTATCCACATTCACGGCACAGCCACTACCTCCGAAGTACTTGACAAGGTAAAGGCTCTCGGCTTCAAATATTCCACAAAGGCGGCGATCACCGTTGCTGTCTGCGATGCGGAGATCCCCGAGGCTAAGGCAGATATCCTTAAAAAGGCTGATGAGGAAGTCGAGAAGATCAACAGGCTGTTCAGACGCGGTTACATCTCCGCACAGGAAAAGTCCAACCGCTTCATCAGCATTTGGAACGGCGCTACCGACGAGGTTACAAAGGCTCTGAAGAGCAGCCTTGATCCCTATAACCCCATTCAGATGATGGCTGACTCCGGAGCCCGTGGTTCTATCAACCAGATCCGTCAGTTGGCAGGTATGCGTGGTCTGATCGCAAATACTTCCGGTTCGACTATCGAGATGCCTATCAGAGCTAACTACCGTGAAGGTCTTAACATTCTGGAGTACTTCATCTCTTCCAGAGGTGCTCGTAAGGGTCTTGCCGATACTGCACTTCGTACCGCTGACTCCGGTTACCTTACCAGACGTCTTGTTGACGTTTCTCAGGAGGTCATTATCCGTGAGGACGACTGCGGAACCGATGAGGGTATTGAGGTTTATACAATTACTGGCGCAAACAACGCTGTTATCGAACCCCTGTCCGAAAGACTTGTGGGACGCTATCTCCTTGAGGATCTCAGAGACCCCGAAACAGGCGACCTTATCGTTTCAAAGAACAAGCTCATGACAGAGGCCGATGCTGCTAAGATCATTGAAGCAGGCGTTGAAAGAGTAGTAATCCGTTCTGTCCTCAACTGTAAGGCTAAGAATGGTGTCTGCGCTAAGTGCTACGGCGCTAACCTGGCTAACAACAATCTCGTTTCTGTCGGTGAAGCTGTTGGTATCATCGCTGCTCAGTCTATCGGTGAGCCCGGTACTCAGCTGACCATGAGAACGTTCCATACAGGCGGTATCGCATCTGCTGAGGATATCACACAGGGTCTTCCTCGTGTTGAGGAACTGTTTGAGAGCCGTCGTCCCAAGAATGCGGCTATCATCGCAAGAACCGGCGGACGTATCCGTATGGAAGAGATTAAGAAGACAAGAAATGTTATTATCGTCGACGAAGAAACAGGCGTTGAAGAGTATTATCCCGTTGCTTACGGCTACAAGATAAAGGTCAAGGAGGGCGACGTTGTTGAAGCGGGCGCATCTCTGACAGAGGGTTCTATCAATCCCGCAGACATTCTTGCAGTCAAGGGTCAGCAGGCTGTTCAGAACTATATCATCACCGAAGTTCAGAAGGTTTACCGTCTGCAGGGTGTTGATATCAACGATAAGCACATTGAGGTAATCGTTCGTCAGATGCTTCGCAAGGTTAAGGTCGAGGACGGCGGAAGCAGCTTCCTGCTGCCCGGCTCGTTGGTCGACAAGAAGGAAATAGACGAGGAAAACGCCAAGATCCAGGAAAGGATCAACAACGGCGAGGTCGGACTTTCCTTCATTACAACTGCACCTGTTATCCAGGGTATTACAAAGGCTTCCTCCAATTCGGAGAGCTTTATGTCAGCTGCTTCCTTCCAGGAAACAACAAAGGCTCTTACCGATGCAGCTATCAGAGGTAAGACTGACCACCTTATCGGTCTTAAGGAAAATGTTATTATCGGTAAGCTCATTCCCGCAGGTACCGGTATGGACGTTTACAATAACGTTCAGGTCGTTAAGAACGAAACCTTCGGAGAACATCCCGGCACAGTAGTTGTACACTAATTTTTCCGGGACCGCTTTGCAAATTGCAGGGCGGTCCCTTTTTTACATCATTGATCAAGAAGAATAAGTAATCACCTATTGATAAGTGTTTCCAAGGTAAAAATATGGGTTTTGTCGGCTATTTTAAATGAATATGTGAATATTTACTGTCTAAATGGTCAAATTATTGTATGTACCGAAATTTTACGAAAAAAATTGTGAAAAACGCTTGACAAACAGGAAATATTCGTATATAATAAATAACTGTGTGATGGGCAAGGCTGTCCGCACATAATTTTGAAGAAAGGAGATAGAATTATGCCAACCTTTAATCAGTTAGTTCGTAAGGGAAGAGATGTTCTCGAAAAGAAGTCTACTGCTCCCGCACTTCAGAAGGGCTATAATGCCAAGAAGAAGATCGCTATCGACCTCAGCTCACCTCAGAAGAGAGGCGTTTGCACAGCTGTAAGAACTGCTACTCCTAAGAAGCCTAACTCCGCTATGAGAAAGATCGCAAGAGTTAAGCTGACCAACGGAAATGAAGTTACTGCTTACATTCCCGGTATCGGTCATAACCTCCAGGAGCACAGCGTTGTTCTCATCAGAGGCGGACGTGTTAAGGACCTCCCCGGTGTTCGTTACCACATCATCAGAGGTACACTTGATGCTCAGGGCGTTGCAAAGAGAATGCAGGCTCGCTCCAAGTATGGTGCTAAGAGACCTAAGGCAGGCGCAGCTAAGTAATTTGCGCAATTAATTGTAGAAGCTCAGTTGAACCACAGGATTTTATGTGGGGCATTTATATAGATAAATTGCCTCAGCATTGGTCGGCGTGTCAATCGTCATCCGTACCGATGCGTACGGATTGTGGAATGAAGCGAGTACCTATGATATCATTATTATGAAGGAGGGAAGTAAAGTGCCAAGAAGAGGTAATATCGCAAAGCGTGAAGTTTTGTGTGACCCTGTTTACAACTCCGAGATCGTTACCCGTCTTATCAACAACATCATGCTGGACGGTAAGAAGGGTGTTGCTCAGAAGATTGTTTACGGTGCATTTGAAATCGTTGAAGAGAAGTCGGGTAAGCCCGCTCTCGAAGCTTTTAACGAAGCTATGGAAAACATTATGCCTTTACTGGAAGTTAAGGCTCGCCGCGTCGGCGGTGCAACCTATCAGGTTCCTATGGAGGTTCGTCCCGAAAGAAAGCAGACTCTCGGTCTGCGCTGGCTGACCAACTATTCCAGAGCAAGAAACGAAAAGACAATGAAGGAAAGACTTGCTGCTGAGATTCTCGACGCTATGAACGGTGTAGGCGGTGCTTGCAAGAAGCGTGAGGATACACATAAGATGGCAGAAGCTAATAAGGCTTTCGCTCATTATCGCTGGTAATCCTACGGGATTCGTAACTGAAATTAGGAGGATATTATGCCAAGAGATTGTTCACTCCAGGATACAAGAAATATTGGTATAATGGCTCACATTGATGCAGGTAAAACCACCACAACAGAAAGAATTCTGTTCTATACGGGTATCAACCACAAGATCGGTGAAACTCACGATGGTACTGCTACAATGGACTGGATGGCTCAGGAGCAGGAGAGAGGTATCACAATTACCTCTGCTGCTACAACAGCTTTCTGGAAGGGTCATAGAATCAATATCATTGATACTCCCGGTCACGTTGACTTTACAGTCGAGGTTGAGCGTTCCCTTCGTGTACTGGACGGTTCTGTTACCGTTCTCTGTGCTAAGGGCGGCGTAGAGCCTCAGACAGAAACAGTTTGGCGTCAGGCTGACAAGTATCATGTACCCCGTATGGTCTATGTAAACAAGATGGATATTATGGGTGCTAACTTCTATCGTGTAGTAGATATGCTCCACGACAGACTGAAATGTAACGCTGTTCCTATCCAGCTTCCTATCGGTTCTGAGGATACCTTTAAGGGTATCGTAGACCTGCTGGAAATGAAGGCTTACGTTTATTATGATGACGTTGGAAAGGATATCCGTGTTGAAGATATTCCCGAGGATATGCTTGCCGATGCCGAGAAATACAGAGCTGAACTCCTCGATAACGTTGCTGAGCATGACGAAGAGATCATGATGAAGTACCTCGATGGAGAAGAGCTCACTATTGAAGAGATCAAGCACTGCATCAGACAGGCTACTCTGAAAAATGAGATGGTTCCTGTTGTATGCGGTACTTCCTACAAGAATAAGGGCGTTCAGAAGCTCCTCGATGCAGTAGTTGACTATATGCCTTCTCCTATTGATATTCCTCACATCAAGGGTGTAAATCCCGATACAGGTGAGGAGTGCGAGAGACCTTCCGACGATAACGCTCCTTTCGCAGCACTTGCATTCAAGATCGCTACCGACCCCTTCGTTGGTAAGCTCTGCTACTTCCGTGTATATTCCGGTAAGGTTGATGCAGGTACTACTGTTCTTAATGCAAACAAGGACTGCAACGAAAGAATGGGACGTATTCTTCAGATGCACTCCAACCACAGAAAGGATATCGAAACTGTTTACGCAGGCGATATCGCTGCAGTTGTTGGTCTTAAGAATACAACCACAGGTGACTCCCTCTGTGATCCCAAGGCTCCCGTAATCCTCGAGTCAATGGAATTCGCAGATCCCGTTATCCAGCTTGCTATCGAACCTAAGACCAAGGCCGGTCAGGAGAAGATGGGTATCGCTCTTGCAAAGCTTGCAGAAGAAGACCCCACATTCAGAACATGGACCGACGAGGAAACAGGTCAGACAATTATCGCAGGTATGGGTGAGCTCCACCTTGAGATCATCGTTGACAGACTTCTCCGTGAATTCAAGGTAGAAGCTAATGTTGGCGCACCTCAGGTTGCTTATAAGGAAACTATCAGAAAGCTTGCTGATGTTGATCACAAGTATGCTCGTCAGTCCGGTGGTAAGGGTCAGTACGGTCACGTTAAGATCAAGGTTGAACCCAATGAGTCCGGTAAGGGCTATGAGTTTATCAATGCCGTTGTCGGCGGTGCTATTCCCAAGGAATATATCCCCGCTGTTGACAAGGGTATTCAGGGCGCTATGAAGACCGGCGTTCTCGCAGGCTATCCTGTTGTAGACGTTAAGGTTACACTGTATGATGGATCCTACCATGAGGTCGACTCCTCTGAAATGGCATTCAGCATCGCAGGTTCTATGGCGTTCAAGGAGGCTATGAAGAAGGCTGATCCCGTTATTCTTGAGCCTATCATGAAGGTTGCTGTTATCGTTCCCGAGGACTACATGGGTGATGTTATCGGTGACCTGAACTCCAGAAGAGGTCAGATCCAGGGTATGGAAGCTAGACCCGGTTCTCAGCAGATCAACGCTCTCGTTCCTCTGTCCGAGATGTTTGGCTACTCCAATGACCTGAGATCCAAGACACAGGGTCGTGGACAGTACGCAATGGAGCCCGACAGCTACATTGAAGTTCCTAAGTCCATCTCTGAAAAGATTATGGCTTTCCGCAATAAAAAGGCAGAATAATTTTATAAAAAGTACTTGATATTTTTGCTTATATCTGTTATAATACAAAATATAAGCTGCGATGATGCAGGGCTACGGCTCTGCACCATCATAATTAAATTTAATTTTAAGGAGGAAACTTCCAATGGCAAAGGCACATTTTGAAAGAACCAAACCCCATGTAAACATTGGTACTATCGGTCACGTTGACCACGGTAAGACTACTCTTACAGCTGCTATCACAAAGTATCTTTCCCTCAAGGGACAGGCTCAGTTCGAGGGCTATGCTGATATCGATAAGGCTCCCGAGGAGAGAGAAAGAGGTATCACAATCAACACTGCTCACGTTGAGTACGAGACTGACAACCGTCACTACGCTCACGTTGACTGCCCGGGCCACGCTGACTATGTTAAGAACATGATCACAGGTGCTGCTCAGATGGACGGTGCTATCCTCGTTGTTGCTTCTACTGATGGTCCTAT
>JAGAJN010000017.1 GCA_017828975.1 Oscillospiraceae bacterium
ATGTTACCGATGAGGATCTGCAGCACGTTGTAGATATGATCAACAATCGTCCGAGAAAACGTCTCAATTTTCTTACTCCCTATGAGGTGCTTAAAAAGTTTTTTCAGTGATTTTGTTGCACTTGACTTGACAATCTATCATGTTTTTTCTCCTGATTTAACCTCAAGAAGATCGTCTATTGTTTTAGCAGGAAGATATGCGTAAAGATTGCCGTCAGTGCTGTCAATAGCATTGTGGTTTACGGGAGTGTAGGATCTTCCGTCAATGAGCACCTCTTTGCTGTCGGGGTTTGATATGGTGAGAAGATAAACATCCTTTGTACCGTTGGTTGGAATACAGCCGATAGAAGAAGCCTTTACCGAACCGCCGATTATGGTGATGTTTGAACCCTTACCGTTACAGCCACCGCCTATGCCTGCGCTATATTTGCCGTCGGTTGCGGTAACTGTGCCGCCGCTTATGGTGATATTTGAACCGGAACGATTATAGCCGCCGCCTATGCCTGCGCTATATTTGCCGCCGGTTGCGGTAACTGTGCCGCCGCTTATGGTGATATTTGAACCGGAACGATCATAGCCCCCGCCTATACCTGCGCCTCGTTCGCCGCCGTTTGCGGTAACTGTGCCGCCGCTTATTTCAATATATGAACCCTCACCGGATCGTCCTCCGCCTATGCCTGCACTTTCATAACCGCCGTTTGCGGTAACTGTGCCGCCGCTTATGGTGATGTGTAAACCGGAACCGCCATAGCCGCTGCCTATACCTGCACCATTCTTGCCGCCTTTGGCAGTAAGCTTGCCTGTGCCGCTTTCACTCTTAATTGTCAGCTTGCCTTCTGATTCAGAGATAAAAGTGCCGTTCTTCTGCAAGCCTGCGCAATTTTCTCCGCTTATTCGTTCGTGGTATTAATATCAAGTTTTTTGTCTTCATCTACAAAAGACCATTTCAGAGAATTAGCATTGCCAAAGGTGCCATAGCCATATTCATCATAATATACGTCATCAACCGCAGAAACAGTTATGTCGAAATCGCCAAATGTTCCGTCCGAGAACACAATGGACGCCGACATAGCCATAGCCGCCGCAAAAGCGGTTATTTTCCTTATCCGCCGTTTGAACGTTTCCTTATTCAAATCGATCATTCCTTTCATTATCACATATTATACTTGCTTTTATGCCGTTTTTCCGGTGTTTTTATTTGTATTGCCTGCAAAAAAATGTCATATAAGTCATAAAATACCTATACATAGTTTATTTTACAATATTATTTTGTATTTGTCAATAGACTTGGAACGAATAAAAAAACGTGGAACGAGAAATTCCAACTACTTAGAACTAACGGGAATTTCGTTCCATGTTTGCCTGTTAGTTCATCATTTTTCGCAAATACATAAGTACCGCCCTGTCCCCTGCGGCATTTTCCATAGGCATTTTTTCATCGCAAATGTCAAAAAGCATACAGCCGCAATGCCCCTTAAAGGTGGGGAAACAGATTATCCGAAGAAACTTGTCAATTTCGGGGCTGTAGTCGATAAGCTCAAGTGTTTCGCCGTAAAGCACGGCACGTTCATAGGTTCTGAGCCACTTACTGTCCATATTCACGAAAATGCTGCCGAAGCTGCTGCCTATGAGCTTGTCAAGAGGGCAGTTTTCCAGCCTTGCAAGGGCTTCATTTCCATAGCGGAATATCCAGTCCACCGCCTGACTGTCCTCGTCAAACACCATCTCAATATCGGCAAAGGCAACGGGGATATTGTCAAAGCACTTGTAATGCTCGTGATATTCATCATCTATCGTAGGATTATCGTTGTTCATAAGCTCTTCAACGATAATTCGCTGCTTTTTGTGGAATTTCTCGATTATCTCCTCTCTGTGCAGTGCGGAATATTCCAGAGAATCGCCGTTTGACAGGGTGAGAAGCTGATTTACGCTGTGGATAGCCTTTGCCGAAACAAGACAGCCACGATGTATCCTGATAAAATCCTCGCCCAGCTCCTTTTGAAACTCGGCAAAGGTCATTCGTGTTTTGAGTACGCTCCCGTCCGAAAGGTGAACAAATGCGTCCTGCTTTTTCATCATTATATAAAGTATGCTATCTGCGGAGAGAGTGTAGGTCTTTCTGCCTGATATAAATGTTATGGTCTTTTCTTCCATTTTATTGCACCTCGGTTGTGGATTTGTTTGTTATTCTTATTATTCGGTTTTGGTTTTTCTTTTTATCCAATCAACAATGCTCTGAATACTCTCGGCACGTCCGCCTGCAAAATCGCTTATGCACTGTGCGGAAGCATATCCGCCGCTGACAGCTTCCTCCGCCGAACCCGCTCCCGGATATCTTTCAAAGAACTGTTCATACAGCGGAGAATACTCGTTAAGATAATTTGCCAGAGTTTCATTCAGCCTGTCCCTTTTGAACGCTCCCTCGGAAAGTGCAAGAAGCTCATCACAGTACTCATTTTTGAAATTCTCGTTTGTCATAAGATAAGCATAGCAAAGCACCGCAGGATTGTTCGTGTCTTTGTTTAAAAGACCGTTTTGTATATAATTGTCCTCCTTGACGGTGTTTGTCTTAATGTCCTGACTGCCGCTGACACCGCCGAATTCCATATCGTAGAAAAGAAATCTCCAGCGTCCGTCGCCGTATTCGCTGCCGTCGTTTGAAGCCGTTTTCCACATGGACCAGTTCTTTCCGGGCCAGTCCCATTTATTGTTTATCCAGACCTCGGCAAGGAAATAGTCCTTAACGCTTTCGACATCGACGATCTTGGAAAATTCCTCAAAGTCCTTATCATCTTTAAGGTCGGAATGTGTGCGGAAGAAATCAAAGAGCTCCTTGTAAAAATACCCCTCGTCGTCAACGCCCTCGGGAAGCGTTCCCTCGTCAAGATAGTATTTCTTTTCATACTTCTCCGCATCGCCCTTGTATATCACAACATCATCTGCATTAACGCCGTAATGGTCGGCAAAATAATGCTCCGAATAATCCTCCTGCAATACATACAGCCCGAAATATTCCCCGTTTAAGTAAACAACGCAGGGACGTGACGTCTGAACGGAACAATCCATATCCTTAACAATAGTCTGCCAGTAGGTGTCGTTGAATTTTGCAGTAAATGCGCAGTTTCCGCCCGCCCGAAGCACCAGCGTCTTAAAGCTTTTTACGTCCGTATCATCGCCGAACACGGGATAGTCAAAGCGTTTTTCTCCGTAATCCTTTCGGGCATAAAGCCGAAATCCCTTTTGCAGGTCGGAGCGGGAATAGTTGCCCTGTATTCTTATTCCGCAGTTCTGTTCAAACGCAAGAGTGGTGCTTTCGGGAGATACCTCGAACATATCAATGTGACATTCCTTTTCCCAGTCACGGCCCTTTTGCTTGTAATTCGCATCAAATTGTCTTGCGGATTCATCGTTGATATTCTCGCCAAGCAGCAGGGCCTTCTGAAACTCCTTGTCCCAAATGCTGCCCTTAACGTAAATGCCGCTCTCATTGTCAAAAAGGTCGGCATAGTCCATGGAAATGCTGATGACCGCCAGACTTTTTCCCGATGCTGCACAGCTTTCCGAAAGACCTTTTATATGCTCCTCCGCAGTGCCTATGAAGTAGGTTCGTGTATAACATTCCGAGAAAACGCCCTCGCTGTTCACAGCCGCAGCCCGCACCACCGTGCATTTGTCAACAGCCTCATCTGAGGGGACGGATACCTTTGAGGTGAATGTCTTGTCCGTTTTTGAATATTCGCTGAAATTGCCCGAAAAAAGCAGCGGGTCAACAGCCGCTATAACATTTTTATCACCGTTTCTCGATGCTATTTTCAGCGGTTCGGAATATTCAAGCCTCGTTTCGCTGACCGTTGGGTCGCTGCCGTCAAGAGTGTAGTAGATAACGTCCTCATTGCCGCAGGATATTTCAAGTGCAAATTCGTCCGCATATATCCCGCTGTCCGCTGAAAAACTAAGCTTTGTGTCGGAAACGGGAATAGCTTCGGTTTCGGAGATGACCGTTTCCGAAGCTGCGGTGGTTACGGAAGTACTCTCTTCCGACGAAGTCTGTGTACTGTCGGCATTGGCTGAATATCCATCGTTCCGAACGCAGCCCGATGCAAGCAAAGCAGCAAGACAAATTGCTGCGATTTGTGTTTTTTTCAAAAAAAGCCCTCCCCTGTCAATTACACGATATTGTAAAAATTATAACACATAGGCGTATGCTTTTCAAGTGCTTGATGGGACGGGTATGCAGAATTCCCGTAAAAGAAATTGCACCATGGGTAGGCACTTCATGGGCGCCGTCAATTGTTTCGAGAGTTGAAGATGACGGACTTACACATTTCTATCTGTATTTTTCTTACAACGGTGCAGGTGTTGGTGTTCTCACATCAACCGACCCTGTAACAGGCTGGACGGAC
>JAGAJN010000018.1 GCA_017828975.1 Oscillospiraceae bacterium
CGCTCGGATTGTCAATAAGCGCAAGATAAAAGCCTAACATAATAATCACATCCAATATAGTTTCTTTTACTGATAATACCTATACATAATATACTATATTCATTAAAAAAAAGCAAGAGCACCACCATAAAATGTGATGCTCCACCATAAATGTGATGCTCATTTGCTTAAACAACGTAAAATCGGCATTTCTGACCGTTGATACCCTGTGATTATGGGCGTTCCGCTGGCAAAGGTTAAGCCCCTACCACCCGTTATCTCATCAAGATACTTTGACTTCATCAACAAATTGAACGCTCTGGCAGAACCCTGTGAACCTAACCCGGAAACATTGTGCATTTTTGTCGCTGTTGCAAGGTTCTTATACATATGACTTTCGTCCACAAAAATCTTGTCAAATCCCAGCTGTTCAAAGTCGATAAAGCCGTCCTTTACCTGTGCATCATTAAGTTTCTCCAGCTTGCTCTCATAGCTTGCCAGAGATTTTTCTATCTGCTTAACAGTAAAGCTCTTTTTGCCGCCGCTTTCGGCAGCAGCCATTTCAAGCTCACGCCGCAGCTTGTTGACCTCTGCCACAAGGTAAGCCCTTTCTCTTTCGGGAGATAAGCCCATTCTGTCAAATTGGCTGTGCCCTACAATTACCGCATCCCAATCGTTAGCTGCAATCTTGCCCAGAAGCTGCAACCTATTTTCTTTTTCGAAATCCTTCTGTGTTGCCACAAGGATATTAGCGTTGGGATACAGCTTGCGGAAATCGCTGCCCATCTGCTCTGTTAAAGCATTTGGAACAGCAAACAGACACTTGTTATGAAGTCCCAGCCGCTTACCTTCCATTGCGATCGCTATCATCTCAAACGTCTTGCCCGCACCGACAGCGTGAGCAAGCAGACTGTTTCCACCGTATAAACCTCTAGCGACAGCGTTTTTCTGATGCTCCTTGAGCGTAATATCAGCACCATACGACTCATTATCTCCCATACCTATGGTATAATAATCAACGGTAACATCAATATTCTTTCTGCCCGTATCATAGATATAGTCCTGATATTCTTCAAGTGCGGTAATATCGTCCTCGTCAATATAGCTGCCAATAACAACGGGCTTTTCTCCTTCAATAGTAACAACAGAGAATGTGATAGTGTTGTTTTTAAGGTCAAGTGCCTTTGCTATTTCATCAAAATCCGACTTTATTTCATCAAATGAAACAATAGGCTTGTCCGCACCGTAAACGTGCATAGTCTGCTCGTCAATATCCACATCAACAGCAGTTACACCGTTTCTCTGTGAATACTCTGCAAATTGAGCTTCTGTTATCTGCCTTTCGCCAAGCGCACAAATGTCGGTAAACAGCTTGTCGGAGCTTGCAATAGCTTCTCTCACATCATCAACGGAAACGTTATTTGCAGCATAATATCTGCTTGTATCATTCTGCGAAACTGCAAGCACAGCATTGACCTTTTCCTCAGAACGTGAGTTTTCACGGTCAAGGGAAATGAGAATGCGGTCGGCTGTTTCCTCAAGGGCAATACCAACATCTTCAAAGCTGCTCAGTTCGCCGTTCTGTACCCACTGCTCATATATTTCATCAAGCGGGTTTGGTCTTGACAGCAGAGCTTCATACTGTTCATCGGAAAGAGGAGCAGTTCCCTCCAGAATATACTGTGTAATCTTCTCCTTATCCGCTATTTCGGCAGCCGAACGAACAAGCACATCGGGGCTTTCCTTTTTTATCCGACCGATATAATCGCTGTATTCGTCATTTACTCTTGTATATGTGCGGCGATAATCAGGTCACACCCGAAACGGGCATAGAAAACCGCCATATCATCGGTGTTGTCCGACGCATTACCCGAAACGGCAGACCGCTTACCGACCGCACATTTTCTTACAGGCTGTACAAACTCATATGGCGGAGTTTTTTTGTACGCCGAGTGTATTCAAGACTGCGGAGGTTGAAAAATGGCGGTTAAAAAAATATCCGACAGGGACAGCGAGGTACTGAAATGGCTTATAGGCTGTACGGCGGGACAGCGGCGGAAAATTGTCCTGATGATACTGTCAATAATGCTGAACGCTGCCATCGGCGTGGCATTTGCGCTGTTATGCCGAGGGATAGTCGATTCTGCGGCAGGCGGCAGTATTGACGGTATCGTGCGGTACGGCATTATGCTGGGTATAGCGAGCATTCTGCAGCTTTTTCTGCAGCTGCTGGCAGGCGGTCTGGAGGAAAATGTCCGTGCAAAGCTTGAAATGAATATGCGCAGCGATATGCTACGTGAGCTTATGCAAAGGGAGTATTCCGCTGTCGGCAGGATACACAGCGGCGAGCTTCTCAACAGAATGTTCTCCGATGTGGCGATAGCTGCGGACGGTCTGACGGTCATCGTGCCGTCTGCGGTGAACAGCTGCACAAGGATAGTCTGTGCGGCAGCGGTCCTGCTTCTGCTGGACAAACGGTTTGCACTGATACTTATTGTCGGCGGGATAACGGTATTTCTGCTGACAAAAAAATTCCGCGGAAGGATAAAGCGGCTGCATACCGATGTTCAGGAAAAGGAAGGCAGGGTGCGCTCGTTTTTACAGGAAACCGTGGGAAATCTGCTGGTGATAAAGGTCTTTGGTGCGGAAAACAAAATGCTTGCCCGCAGCCTTGTCAACGAGTCGGAGCATTATGATTCCCGTATGAAGCGGCGCAGCATAAGCATTGCGGCAAATACGGGGCTGGGCTTCGTGTTTCGGGCGGGATATATTTTTGCGCTGATATGGGGTGCTGTGGGCATATTTTCAAAGCATATGTCCTACGGAACTCTGACGGCGGTGCTGCAGCTTGTCAATCAGATACAGTCACCCTTTGCGGGACTGTCCTCGCTGTTTCCCAGATATTTCGGTATGATAGCCAGTGCTGAGCGTATTATGGAGCTTGAAAGGCTCCCCGAGGAAAAGCCCGCAGAAAGGCAGCTTTCCTACTCCGAGCTGCAAAGGATCTCCCTTGATAATGTCAGCTTTTCATACGGCGAAAGCCCTGTGCTGAAAAACGTCAGCCTTGACATTGAAAAAGGCGAGCTTATCTCGCTGACGGGAATTTCGGGCGGAGGAAAATCAACACTTTTCCTGCTTCTTCTGGGTGCTTACACTCAGCAGAGCGGAAGTATTTCCTTCCTGTCGGAAAACGGCAGCTGTTCGGCGGGACGGGAAACACGTTCTCTGTTTGCATACGTTCCTCAGGGAAACATTTTGTTTTCGGGGACAATTGCGGAAAATATCGCATTTCTCAAAAGCGATGCTTCAAAAGAAGAGATACTTTCCGCAGCTGAAACTGCCTGTGCAAGGGAATTTATAGACGATCTGCCGGACGGGCTTGACACTATGGTCGGTGAAAACGGCTTTGGTCTTTCCGAGGGACAGGCACAGAGGATCGCCATTGCACGTGCCATTCTCAGCGGCGCACCCATACTTTTGCTGGACGAGGCGACTTCCGCTCTGGACGAGGCTGCCGAGGCAAGGCTTCTGAAAAACATTGCGTCGCTGGACGGGAAAACGGTGCTTATCGTAACTCACCGTCCCGCAGCACTAAAAATCTGCAGCAAGCACCTGCTGCTGAAAGACGGTAAAATTAGCTATGAGCAATTATAAAAATGAGTTTGATTATCTTATACACCTGCTGAAATGCGTTCTTACGGACGAAAAGCCCGATGAAAAGCCCGACAGCATCTCCTTTAAAAGGCTGTTTAAGCTGGCACGGGATCACAGCGTTGCAAATATGGCGTTCTATGCGGTTGAGCAGCTGTCTGTTCAGCCGGAGGAGCCGCTGTTCTCGGAATGGAGTCAGCTTCGGGACAAGGACATTGTAAAGGACATTACGCAGCTTTCCGAGCTGGAAATGATAGCTGCTGCCTTTGCGGAGGCGGGGGTGCGTTTTCTGCCGCTGAAGGGAAGTATTCTGAAAAATTATTACCCGCAAAGCGATATGCGTACCATGTCGGACATCGACCTTCTCATTGATGAGGAAAATGCCGAAAAGGTGCGTGACCTGCTGTCGGAGCTGGGTTACAGCTGTGAGGAATTCGGCATTGATGTCCATGACGTCTATTTCAAGCCGCCTGTGATGAATGTGGAGGTGCACCGGCAGTTTTTCGGGACGCACGGTCAGGAGTTCATAGGGGTGTTCGATGATGCCTTTGCAATGTGCAGTCCGCCGGAAGGATTTCGTTACAGCTTCACAGACGAATGTTTTTTTGCATACGTTCTCTCCCATACCGCCAAGCATTACAACGACGGTGGAACAGGTATCCGCTCTATTATGGACATTTGGGTGTATATGAAGGCAAAGGGTGCGTCCCTGAATGCCGAAAAAGCCTGTTCAATGCTGGACGGCTCAGGCTTAGGTGAACTGGTGCGGGATTTTATAAAGCTCTCGCAGATATGGTTTGACGGTGCGGATACAACGGAAAAATACCAAAAGATGACAGGCTATATCCTGTCCAGCGGTACATACGGAACGATCGAGAACTCGGTGGAAAACAGGGTGCAGAACGGAGGAAAGCTGCATTATCTGTTCCGAGCGATGTTCCCTGATTTTTTCTATATGAAGCAGACTTATCCCGTTCTGCAAAAAGCCCCTGTGCTTCTTCCCTTCTGCTGGCTGGCAAGGCTGATAACAAAACCCTTAGCCAACCGCAAAGAAACCGCCGAAAAGCTTCGTGTTTTGATGAAGCGGAAGAAAAAATAAATTATTTGGGAAACACTTATTTTTGCCTAAAACAAAACCTGCGAAGTGCCGATAATATCTTTACGGCACTTCGCAGGTTTTTAGTGAACACCCGAATGTCGAATAAATCAGTGTTTCCCTAATTACCGCCGACATTTGTAAGATTCAGGTGCTTTATCTTCCGCAATGCGATCAGATTCACGATCAGAGCAAACAAAGCGCCGACTGCACAGGCATAAAGGCAGGCAGGAATATTCGGCGTTCGCACATAACGATTAGCTCCCGTTTCGATTATGCGCACTACCACATAAGAAAGCACAATGCCAAACCCGCTGCCCAGAATAAGCCCCATTAAGGTAAGAACAATATTATCCTTGTAGACATACGCCTTTGTTTCGCTCATGGTGTAACCGTTGATGCGCATAACAGCCAGCTCCCTTGCCTTTCTGTTGATATGCATAGATATCTGGTTCAAAAGCACCAGCAAAGCCATAACAGCCGACAAAGCAAGACATATCCAGATTACCAGATTGATGCTGTCCGCATTCTTTGCGAACTCACTGTTATCCTTCAAAGATAAATATCCGTCCATGTCACGAACTCTATCGTACAGTCCGCTGATATTACCTTTAAGCAAAAATACACACTCGTCCGTTTTCTCTCCCATGGCAGCTTCATAATAGCTGTCGGTGGTAACAAACAGATGATACGGGAGATAATGCTCGATAACTCCCACCACACTGAACTCCTTGGGATTTCCCTCCGAATCCATAAATTCAACCGTGCTGCCCTCGGACAGACCGTTAAGCTCCGCACACTTTCGTGAAACCAGCACACCATTCTCGGGAACAGCAGCTCTGCTCTTTGTGTTTATATCCCAGACATTCATAAACTCACTAAGCTCATCAAAATCAGATGCCGCAACGATATGTGCATTTTCCCAGCTGCCGCCGTTTACCCTGAAATTTTTCAGCTTGTCCTGAATGACCGTATAGCTTATATTTTCCTCACGAAGCACATTTTCAAAGTCCTCCGCTTTACCCACGCTGCTGTCGATAACCAAACGGTTTTCATACAGGAAATATTCATCATACTGAGTCACCGAGGAATTCTCAAGTGCAAGCTTCAAAGAAAAGCATATTACCAGAAGTGCAATACAGCCCACAACGCCCATAATAGTTGTCATCATACGTCCCTTATCGCTCAGAACATTTTTTATCATAGTACGGGAATACAGGCTTAGTTTTTTATAGCTCTTCCATTTCTCAAAGAAAAATCCCTTTCCGCGAACGGGAACTTCACCCCTCAGCAATTCCGTTGCAGGCATGCTAACAAGCTTTGCACATGCAGCATAAGTGGACGCCATAAACACAGTCAAGCAAATAACTGCCGTGATAACAGCCTCCTTTACCGCAAAGGTCAGCGGAATGTTTTCCAGCAGAAAATTCGGCTTGAATATATGGTTCACCAGATTCTCAACGATAACAACGCTTGCCAGCCACCCTATGGCAATACCGAGAACAGCACACAGCACGTTATAAAGCATATAGTGATTCAGAATTTCTTTGGAACGGAATCCCAACGCCTTTTGTGCACCAATAAGTGTTCTCTGCTCATCTATCATTCTGGAAATTGACGCATGGCAGACAACTACCGCTACCAGCAGAAAAATTATCGACATGGAATAGCTCAGACCGTAAATTCCGTCTACGATAGTTTTCACACCCCGAATATCTCCTACGTCATTTCGTACAGAAATTATCCAGTCCTTATGCTGAATGTCAGCCGCCTTCTCTTCTGCATCGGCAAGCTCCGACTTTGCATTGTCCAGCTTTTCACGGGAATCATTCAGCTCATTTTCGGCGTCCTCTATCTGCACAATTCCTTCCCGATAATCGAGAATAGCAGTCTTTAACGGAGCAGCTTCACCGAACATATCAAGCTGAGTCAGCGCAGCATCAAGATCTGTATCAAGTCCCATAGCAATGAGGTTCGCATTGATTTCTTCAAGTGCCTTATCAAGCTTTTCTCTGTTTTCTTCGATACTGCTTTCTGCTTCGGAAAGCTCATTTTCGCTGTCGGAGATCTTTAGTCTTGCTTCCTCTATTTCAGCTTCTGCGTCACCCGTGAGGGAATCATAACGAAGCTGTGCACGTTCCTGTGCAAGCAGATCTATCTTATCCTTGAACGCTTCTTCCTGCTTTTTATATTCATCGGAAAAATAGTAATAGTTATCCAAAGCATTATTTTTAATAAATGCAGTTGTATAGCAGTCACTGTAATAAGAGGAATCAAAAGCATCTTTGGTAAGCATTATGTAGTAGGAAGCAGAACCCAGCCCCTCCGAGCTTTTTCCTCGGGCATCACGAACCGCGGCACAACAGAAAAACGGTTCATTCACTATTGCCGTTACGCTGAATGTATCCGAAAAGAACATACCGTCATGCTCCAATGTGATCTCGTCACCGAGCTTTATTTCATGCTCCTTTGCAAACTTTTCCTCTATTGCAGCTTCATTTGGTGCGGTGGGTAGAACACCCTCAATAACAATAGGGTCGTTCATCTCGCTGCACAGGGAACGTGCCTGTATGGTTACTTTCTCACGATCGCTGTTCATCAGTGCCATGGCAGAATATCCGCCCTCTGCGGCATCTACCTCGTCCCAGCCCTTTATCGCTTCTATATCTTCACTTGTGATACCGTTTGCACAGGTGATCTCCAGGGATTCCAGATGATTTGTAACGAAATAACGGTTAGTTTCTTTCAGTATCGCTGTTGCGGAGGATTGCAGTCCCAGAAAAATAGCAATACTTGTTGCCGCAATAAACGCAACGGCAAAAAATGGAACACCGTTTTTCTTTATCGTTCTTAAAAGATGCTTCGTCCTTGCTTTCCTTTTTACCATACTAACTCCTTTGCACTTGCAGGGTGTCTGTTTACGATAACCTCCGCAACTACTCCGCCCTTCATGCGTATAACACGGTTTGCCATTTTCGCTATTTCCTCATTATGCGTAACCATCAAAAGAGTTGTACCAGATTTTATGACCTCTTCAAGAACAGTAAGTACCTCGATGCTTGTTTCATAGTCAAGTGCGGCAGTGGGTTCGTCTGCGAGAATAATCCTCGGCTTCTTCACAAGTGCTCTGGCTATGGATACTCGCTGCTGCTGACCGCCTGACATCTGCGCGGGATAATTATCCTTTCGCTGGGAAAGACCTACCCGTTCCAGAGCCTCTGCTGCGTCCATGGAGTTGTCACACAATTCTCCGATAAAATCAAGATTTTCCTCTGCGGTAAGAGTAGGCATAAGATTGTAAGCTTGGAAAATAAATCCCACAGAATGTCTGCGGTACTCCGTCAATGTCTTTTCATCTGCCTTGGAATAGTCCTTGCCGTCGAAAAGAAAGGTTCCCGTGGTGAGCTGATCCATACCGCCTATGATATTGAGCATAGTGGATTTTCCGCAGCCCGATTCGCCCAAAATTACAAGGAACTCGCCCTCTCTGATATCAAGATTGACTCCTTTCAGCACCTGGAGCTTAGTTTCTCCCGTGCCAAAGGTCTTTGTTACATTTTTCAGGGAAATGATAGATTTCTTGTCCTCCGAAAAGCCAAGATTGAGTCCCCTGCCGTCCACCGCAATAGCAGTCAGCATAGCCAGATTTTCACACAGGCTGATATCCTCATCATTGAACAGAGAACCGTCTTTTTTATTGATGATCTGAATACAGCCTATGACCTCATATCTGTTTACGAGAGGTACACAGATCATACTTTTTGTTTCAAAGCCCGTAGTTTCATCAAAACGCCCTGCCCATCGCTTATCCTTCCGGCAATCCTTGACTACGGTGGACTTTCCCTCTTTAACGACCGCACCTGCGATTCCCTCTCCAAGCTCCAGGCTAAGACCTGTCAGATCTGCCCCGCCGATAGTAAAGGATGGATATATTCTTTTATCCCCCGATACGTTGTAAAACCAGATAGTACCTGCCTCGGCACCGACTGCCTTTACCACTTCTCCAAGGCTGGTACGCAATGCTTCTTCCAGCGATTCTGCTTTTTGAAGCAGCGAGGTTATCTCCCAGATGACCTGTGTATATTCGATTTTTGTGTTTTGTTTACTCATTTTACCACCTGCATATCCATGCTTTACCCTTTCTGTCTGGCAAGTTACTGCCTTCCAAAATTTTTATGGTTATCCGAATCATATGCACTATATGAGGTGCTTTGGATAACCTTATGCCGTTTAATATAAAATTGAGAATGATCGTCCTTTTGTGCGGAAATGTGTCAAGAAATTCTATTCATTTATTATAGCATATTTTGCCGGGAGAAGCAAGAAGTTTTACATGAAAATCGTGCTGTATTTTGGATAAGCAGATCTACTGATGTTAGGTTAAGCAATTAAATAAATTCCAAAATGCACAAAAAGTCACTAAATCCGACTGCATAGGATATTGTACAACAGGAGATAAGGTGCTATAATTATAAAAAAGGAAATGTTAGTTATGACATTCAAAAACAGCAGCAATTTGTTTAGCAGCTTCTATGACCGCCTGCGGAAGCAGTTCCGACGACGGAGAACACGGCTATCTCCTTGAAGAGGAAACCACAACAGCATTTATGGGCGGTCTTTGCGGGCAAAAATACTAATCCCTCATTAAAGTGCAAAAAATCGAAGATTTCAAAATCTTCACAAAACCCATATACGCAAGCTTTTGCTTGATTTTTTTTCCACTTTATAATCGGAATTAGTATATAGAAAGGCGGTAAATATTATGAATCCATATCTTCCAAATTATGAGTATATCCCCGACGGCGAACCGAGAGTTTTCGGTGACAGAGTATATGTCTACGGTTCCCACGACAGATCAGGTTCGGACAGCTTCTGCGATTTTGTTCTGAAATGCTGGAGCGCACCCGTAAACGACCTTACCAAATGGGTCTGCCACGGCGATATTTTCCATACAAAAGCAGACAGAGATCACCCCTCGGACATCGACTGGAACGGCGACAATACTTTCCTTTTCGCTCCCGATGTTGTCAGGGGCGTTGACGGAAAATACTATCTTTACGCATACATTGTAAACGCAAAGGGTTGTGTTGCCGTCAGCGACAAGCCCGAGGGACCATTCAAGCTTGTTTCCAAATACAAGTACACCATTCCCGACGAGGTCTGCTGCAACGGCTGGTTCATTGACCCGGGTGTTCTCGTGGACGACGACGGCAGGACATATATCTACTGCGGCTTTGAGCGGTCTTTTCTTGCCGAAGTAAACAGTGAAAATATGTATGAGATAATTGACGGCAGCTGCATTGAACATTTTATCCCATGCACCGAAACAGAAGAAGGCGGATTTTCCGAAAAGGAATCGCTTTTCTATGAAGCCTGCTCGCCCCGAAAAATAAACGGCACCTATTATATGATATATTCCCCGAAACAAGGCAGCCGTCTTGCCTATGCCACCTCGGACAGTCCCACAGGGCCGTACACCTATCGGGGATATATTGTTGACAACGGTGTTGATTATCCCGGTGGAAACAATCACGGTTCTGTTGCCTGCATAAACGGTCAGTGGTATATTTTCTATCACCGTATGACGAACGGCACAATTATGTCAAGAAGAGGCTGCGTCGAGAAGATCGAGATACTTCCGGACGGCACTATCCCGCCCGTTGAAATGACATCTCTCGGCTTCGAGGACAGCCTTAATCCTTATGAAATTACTCCCGCTGATATTGCCTGCGTGCTGAAAGGAAGCGCATTTATTACCGAAAGAAATGTGTTTGACAGAGCCGTTATCAACATACAGGACGGCGATGTTATCGGCTATAAATACTTCGATTTCGGCGAGGATAATTCAAGCAAAACCATGGAATTTGCCGCAAAGATCAGAGGAATGGGCTGCGACTGTCATATACACATTTTTGCAGACGATGAGGAAATAGGCGTTTGTGACATCGGGCAGGACGGCGGCATGGTAAAAACCGTTGTAAAAGCCGTTACGGGCAGACACGCCGTTTATTTCAAAATATCCACCGATTACAGCGGCTGGACAGCGGATTACTTCAAGGGCAGAAGCCTTTTTGAACTTTCCGAATTTGTGTTTATGAAATAGTTTTAATGTCGGTCACATCAGCGTTTTCCCAAGGCTGCGGTTTAGAAAAATAATAACCCTGGGAGTATCTGATGCCCATTTCTTCAATAATGGCCTGTATCTTCTCATTTTCAACAAATTCGGCGATCACCTGCTTTTGCTGATTGCCGCACCAGCTTGTGATGATCCCCACAAACTGCATGCACTTTTCATCATCACAGATGGAACGGATAATTTCACCGTCAATTTTCAAGAAATCAGCGTCAATTCTGATAATGTGCATAAGATTTGAAAATCCGCTGCCGAAATCGTCAATAGCTATCTTTGCATTTTTTTCGTGTATTCTGTCGGCAAATTCCTTTATGTACTGATAATCGGTGACCTCCTCCGATTCCACCAGCTCAAAAATAAAATTCTCGGGGTGAGCGGCTTTGTTCAGATATTGGAATATTATCTTTATCATTTCACGGTCGTAAATATCACGGACATTGAGATTTACAGTCACTTTTACATCGCTGTCAATAAACATTTTCATTACTTTTTTTACCATAGCGACCGACAGCAGCTCGTAAAGATCATACTTTTTTGCAATGGGCAGAAACTGATTCGGAAAATATATTTTACCGCTTTTATCCGGTATTCTCATCAGCGATTCGTACAGCCCGAAGCGCTTTTCAATGTTATCGTAAATACCCTGAAAATACGGCACCACACGTTCCTCCGAAAGTGCGTCCCTGATGACTTGAAGAATGTGTATTTCCTCCGTTTTATCCATTATACTGTCGGCTATTTGTTCGTATTTTACAAAGGGCATATTATGCTCGAAACCGTATTGCAGCGCCGTTTCCGCATGGTGAAGCGGCTCATTTTTATCCTCCACAACAGCACATTGATAGGACAGCCGAACGTCGCTTAAAGAGATAGAATTAAGATACCTGAGCGTGCTCTCTGCAATTTTTTCAAACTCATTGCTGCTGATATTATCGTCGGCAGCAATAAGCAGGGACGAGGTCTCATAGCTGTAAATATGGACGATCCCGCACTCATTAAGCCTTGCGGAAACATTACCGTAAACCTTTTTAAGTTCCTCAAAGATCTCCTTGCGTCCTACGAACAGCTTGACCATTTTTTCGTTGCACAGAGCATACAGAGCGATCTTATTCAGATGTATTTTTTCTCTTTCACCGAGATAACAAAACTGATTATCAAGTCCCAGCGCTTCATTTCGCAGAAGAGAATTTTTTATCTTGTTCTGCTGAGTTTCCAGCTGTTCGTTCAGCTGTCTGTTTCCCGATGCAAGCAGGTAATTAACCGCCTTGACATTGTTCTGACGAATTGCGGAGGAGTCGGAAAAATCTCTGCTCCTGAGAGGAATATGAGCGTTTTCATTTTCCGAAAGACAGGCAACGGCAAAAGTAAAGTTTGCAAAATAATTCTTGTTTTCTCTGCAAACGATCTCCCCCGACAGCAGTGCGCCGCTGATGTTGGTGGCTGTAAACTGCTCCGTTTCCCATCTTGCACAGCTGTGCATTACTATCATTCTCGACTGACAATCATACGCAAAAAGCAGTTCCGAAGGAGCTTCTTTCAGCGCCATATAGACCGTCCGCATTTCGCCCAATGTTTTCTGGGGGTTAAAATATCCCGAATAAATTCTCGAACCGCTTGGAAGCTCGCAGGAAAGCTCAAGCTGCTCTTCTTTTTTGTGTTCGTATTTCACAAAATACGGTATCCGTATATCTTCTTCCCTGATTATCGGGAATAAAACAGAAAGCTCGGGGTCATTTTCAAGCTCAGATTTATCGAGAAATTCCGAATACCACTTTGCACCGCTCACTCCGTCGATCTTTTCAATACAGCATTTACGTGATTTTGTGACAGTGCAGCTTTTTCCCGAATTGTCGGCACCGCATACGAAATCTTCATAAACAAAAAGATCGTCAGAAGATATAAATGCTGCCGAAACTGCTTTTTCGGATGCCCTGCCGCCCGCAAGCACATAGGAACGGCTTTTCTTCGCCTTATACCCTGCCGAACCGCCCAGCATTTTTACTCCCGGAGCTTTTTCATTTATCAGGTCGGCAAGCATTATTCCCTTGGTAAATCCTGCCGGAAGAAAGATAAGCAGAAATCCGCTTCTGCCTTTAATAAGCTTTTCGGAAAGCTCAGAGCATATTTGCTTTTCGTTTTTCGTTCTGTCGATGAGAATGGAATCAATTTCGCATTTATCAAAGGTAGTGATCGACACAAGGCAGGAATCGGGAATTATTTTTCCGTCAAGTATGACCCCCGGTGTGGAACAGCCGATTATTTTGGCGTTTGGCAGAAGACCGCTTATCTCTGCCGACAATGAACTCATTTCCTCCGCTGAATGGACCGAGCTGTGTATTCGAATAAGCGCATGTTTGCTTCTGTCAATTCCTGTGCCGCTCAGAAAAATATCAAATTTCTGCTTGTTTTTATAAAGGTGATTATATACTTTCATATTTTTTCTTCTTTCGTTTGTTTTATTAAAAACCGATTGATATTATATTGCACTTTTGTAAAATTCATTATCAGGCAAATGTAAAATTTGCAAAAAGTCCCGCACACCAAGGCTTGTATTACGATTTTACTCAGATTTTACATTAACTTGATTTCAGATTCCACATAGTTGATTTAAAATTACAACGTTAGAATAAAATCAGGTAATGTGGAGGAAATTTATGAACGAGAATATTAAGGTGATTTTCGGGCTTGTGGGAGGGCTTGCAATGTTCCTTTACGGAATGAACAGCATGAGCGACGCTCTCCAGAAGGCTGCGGGAGAAAAAATGAAAAAGGTGCTGAGCTTTCTGACGAAAAATCCCATAATGGGCGCTCTTGCAGGTGCGCTTGTTACAGCAGTTCTGCAAAGCAGCTCGGCTACAACCGTAATGGTCATCGGATTTGTCAGCGCAGGACTTATGACTCTGCCGCAGGCTATCTCCGTTATTTTCGGTGCAAATATCGGTACAACAATGACGGCTCAGCTTATGGCATTTAAGATAAGCAACTACATTTATCCAATAATTTTTATCGGATTTATGCTGTACTTTGTGTCCAAAAGCGAAAAGGTGAAAAATATAGGAATGGTCATCTTCTCGTTCGGACTGCTTTTCGAGGGTATCGAAATAATGGGCGGAGTTATGAAGCCGCTGGCGGGAAGTCCCATATTCACCGACCTTATGGGCAAGGTGGCTGAAATACCCGTGCTCGGAATACTTCTCGGTGCGGTCATGACCGTTGTGGTGCAGAGCAGCTCCGCAACGATAGCTGTTCTCCAGAATTTTGCTTCACAGGCAGGCCCCGACGGAGTCACAAGCGTTATCGGACTTGCGGGAGCTATACCCATTCTGCTGGGCGACAACATCGGTACGACCATTACAGCACTTCTTGCATCTATCGGACAGTCAAAAAATGCAAAGCGCACAGCTATTGCACACAGCGTATTCAATATCAGCGGAAGTATTCTCTTTGCTTTTCTTATCCCTGTGCTTGCAAAATTCGTTCAGTATATTTCACCCAAGGGCAACGAGGTTGATGTTATTGCAAGGCAGATCGCAAATGCACACACAACCTTCAATATTGTCTGCACGATCATCTGGCTGCCGCTTATTCCGATAATGGTAAAAATCGTCATGTTTATCGTAAGGGGCGAGGACAAGAATGTTTTTGCGGATTCAAAGCCCAGATTTCTTGATGAAAAGCTTATCGGTCAGCCTGTTGCGGCAATGTTTCTTGTTTCAGAGGAGATAAGACGTCTTTCGGAATTCGGCGCAGAACTGCTTAAAAAAGCAAGAGCACTTTTTGAAAACGGAAACTCGGAGGTCGTTCGTGCTGATTTCGGCAGAGATTACGGCACCGTCAAAAATCTTCACGACAGCATTTCCTCATACATAACCAAAATGCTTTCAAGCGGAAATCTTACCGAGGCACAGTCCGAACAGACGGCAGGACTTTTGTTTGTGACAAATAATATCGAGCGTATCTCCGACCGCTGCTTTGATATGTCGGTGGTCCTGAACAAGCTTTACGGCAGAAAAAAAGCATTGTCAAAATCGGCGGTCTCCGAGCTTGGAGAGTGCTTTGATATTGCAGATGAAATTTTTGAAAAAGCTATGCTGTCGGTGGAAAACGGCGATGAGGACGCTGTAAAAAAGGTATCAAAAAGTAAGGATAAAATGCGCAAAACACAGAAAAAGCTCAGCAAGGCTCATCTGTCAAGAGTGAAAAAGCAGGACTGCGATGCCGCTCTTACTCCCGATTATGCGGAGATACTTCACAGCCTTGACAGAATTGCGGATAACTGCATAGGAATTGCCGAGGAAGCGTCGGATAACATCTCCTTCGTTGACCTGAAAGCGGAAGCGGAATCTGTGGAAGAGAATATCTTCGGAGGTGCTCAATGCGTAACCGTCTGATATTGACCCTTGGTATCTGCGCCGTGCTGGCTCTCTCCTCCTGCTCCGTAAAAAATGAGCTGCCCGACCTTTCGGGAATGGGTGAGATAACCGCTATTTCCCGTGAGGAAGGCTCGGGAACGAGAGATGAATTTGAGAATATTATCGGTACAAATTCAAGCGGTACAGTAAATATTGCACTATCCACCGCCGAGGTATCTGATATTATTTCGGGCGACAAAAATGCTGTCGGATATGCCGCATACAGCACATCTGAGCTGCCCGAAAGCGTAAAGGCTGTTTCCGTAAACGGCATATCCCCCACCGAGGAAAATATCGGCAGCGGAAAATATCCCTTGTGCAGAAGCTATTATCTTGCATACACCGGAGAATTGTCCGCCGCTGAAACGGATTTCCTTGCGTATGTAATGAGTGCGGGACAGACTGTCGCAGATGAGGAATGTGCAGCCGTAAAGAAAAGCAGCAGCTTTCTGTCGGATAAATCGTCGGGGAAAATAAAAATATGCGGTTCCACATCAATGGCTCCCCTCATTGAAAAAATGGCAGAGAACTACAAAAGCTATAATCCTAATGCAGTTATCGAAATAAACGCAACCGACTCCTCGGACGGACTAAATTCGGCTATACGAGGCGAGTGCGATATAGCTATGTCCTCCCGTGAGCTTACCGATTATGAAAACGAACTTCTCACCAAAAAAGCGGTGGCGAGGGACGGTATCGCAGTAATTGTTAATTCGGAAAATCCCGTTAAAAATCTTTCAGAGGAACAAATAAAGCAAATTTATGATAATAATGCGGAGAAATGGAGCGATCTAAAATGAGCAAATCGGCGGTATGCGAAAAGCAGGTCTATATGAACAGGGAAATTTCCTGGCTGAAATTTAACGAGAGAGTTCTGGAGGAAGCGGAGAGCGAGAAAAATCCGCTCTGCGAAAGACTTTCCTTCGTGTCCATTTATCAGAGCAATCTGGACGAATTTTTTATGGTGAGAGTAGGTTCTCTTATCGACCAGATGCTTGTTGACAAAAATATTCGTGAAAACAAAACGGATATGACTGCTGGAGAACAGCTTGATGCCGTTCTTGACAGGGTACACACCCTTAATGAACGAAAGGACATTGTTTACGGAAAGCTGATGGGCAGACTTGAGGAGCATAATGTAAGAATAGTCAATTTCAGAAACATTAACAAGAAGGAAAACGAGCATCTTGAAGAGTATTTTAATTCGGAAATTGCACCATTTCTTTCTCCCGTTATCGTGGGCGAAAGACAGCCCTTTCCGTTCCTCAAAAACAAGGATATTTATGCGGCTGCTGTCCTTGAAAAGAAAAGCGGAAAGAAGAAGATCGGCATAATTCCCTGCGGCAGCGGCGTTATTCCCCGTCTTATTGAAGTAGGCAAAAACAGCGGTACATATATCCTTTCCGAGGAGCTTATCCTGCATTTTGCGCCGCAGGTTTTCAAGGAATATACCGTAAAATCCAAGTCGCTGCTGAGAGTGACGAGAAATGCGGATATTGATGCAGATGCACTTTATGACGAGGACCTTGATTATCGTGAATTTATGGCGGATATTATCAGGCAAAGAAAAAGACTTTCTCCCGTTCGTCTTGAGCTTTCAAGAGAGCTTGACGAGGAGATAGTTGAGAAGCTTTGCGGATATATGGACATTGAGCGGAAGTATGTTTTCCGTAATATTTCTCCCCTTGACCTTTCCTTTGTGTTTGAATTGCAGGACCGTCTGCGTCAGAGAGCCGAGCTTTTCTATCCCAAAAGAATACCCCAAAAATCGGCGCAGTTTATTGACGGCAGACCTATACTTGAACAGATAAAGGAAAAGGATAAGCTGCTTGCGTATCCCTTTGACAGTATAAAACCGTTCCTGAATATGCTTCACGAAGCGGCAGCCGACAAGGATGTTGTATCCATAAAAATGACTCTTTACCGAGTTGCAAAAAACAGCGAAGTGGTAAACGCACTTATCGAAGCCGCCGAAAACGGCAAGAACGTGCTTGTGCTTGTTGAACTGAAAGCCAGATTTGACGAGGAAAACAACATCGAATGGTCACGCCGCCTTGAAGCTGCGGGCTGTACGGTGATTTACGGTCTGAACGGCTTCAAGGTACATTCAAAGCTTTGCCTTATCACGAAAAATATTAACGGCAATCCCGAATATTACACTCAGATCGGCACGGGAAATTATAACGAAAAGACTTCCCGTATTTACACAGATCTGTCCCTTATGACCGCCGACAGCACTATCGGACGGAACGCCAACGACGTTTTCAACGCCCTTGCCTCCGACACGACGGTAAAAACCTCCGAGGCTCTTCTTGTTGCGCCCAATTGTCTGCAAAACAAAGTAATTGAAATGATAGATGAGCAGATAGCTCTTGCCGAAAAAGGTGAGGAAGCGTATATCGGCGTGAAGATAAATTCCCTCACCGACAAGACCATAATCGACGAGCTTATCAAGGCTTCAAAGGCGGGGGTCAAAATCGAGCTTGCCGTCAGAGGAATATGCTGCCTTATCCCCGGTGTTCCCGGCGAAACGGATAATATCAGGGTGATAAGCGTTGTGGGACGTTTCCTTGAACATTCGAGGATCTACATCTTCGGCAAGGGCGAAGCTGCAAAGGTTTATATTGCGTCGGCTGATTTTATGACCAGAAACACCCTCCGCAGAGTTGAGGTCGCAGCACCCGTTTATGACGACAGCATAAGAGAGCAGATAGTTTATATGTTTGACAGGATAATGTCCGACAATGTTCAGGCAAGAGAAATGAAAAGCGACGGAAATTATGTCCGTGTGGAAAATGACAATGAAAAGCTGAACAGTCAGGAGCATTTCTACGACAAGGCTTACGAACAGGCTCAGACTGCGGAAATGATAAGCGGAAATTAAAAATACCGAGGCTTTAAACGTTAAGAAAAAATACGTTTAAAGCCTCTTTTTTGCCGCTCTGCGAAAATGCGGAAGGACCAATATTCTCCTTATCCGCACAAGTGATAAAAACGCATCGTTGACAAAAAGTCATGCCAATGATATAATAATATGGTATTCGTATATTTTGCTTGAAAGCCTTATTTCCCGCATTTAAAGCCGAAAGGAACATCAATAAAATGAATTACAGAAAAACGCTTATAGCCTGTTATCTGGGATTTGTCACGCAGGCAATAACCGCAAATTTTGCGCCGCTGCTGTTTCTTACCTTTCACAATTCCTACAATATCCCTCTTGGAAAAATTGCGCTTATTTCGTCGCTGTTTTTCATCACACAGCTTGTTGTGGACGTCCTGTGCGCACGTTTTGCGGATATTATCGGCTACCGAAAATGCGTTGTGGGTTCGCAGCTGCTTTCGGCGGTCGGACTTGTGGGACTTGCCTTTCTTCCCGAAATTTTCCCCGACCCGTTTGCGGGAATAATCATCAGCACAATGGTCTACGCCATAGGCAGCGGACTGACGGAGGTGCTTGTAAGCCCTATCGTCGAGGCATGTCCCTTTGAGCATAAGGAGGCGGCAATGAGCCTGCTGCACTCCTTTTACTGCTGGGGTTCGGTGGGAGTTATACTGCTTTCAACGGTGTTCTTCTCGGTTTTCGGAATAACGAACTGGAAATGGGTTTCCTGCATATGGGCGCTCATTCCGCTGTATAATGTGTACAACTTTGCCGTCTGCCCCATCGAACACCCTACGGAGGACGGCAAGGGCATGAATATCGGCAGTCTGCTGAAGGTCCCGTCGTTTCGGATATCCATACTGCTTATGATATGTGCGGGAGCATCGGAGCTTTCAATGGCGCAGTGGGCGTCCGCCTTTGCGGAATCCGCACTTGGTCTGTCAAAGGCAATGGGAGATATTGCAGGACCATGTATGTTCGCCGTAACAATGGGCATCAGCCGTGCGATTTACGGAAAATACGGCGGCAGGCTTGACCTTATGAAATTTATGATAGGTTCGGGCGGACTTTGCCTTATCTGCTATATCGTCGCTGCTCTGTCGGACATACCTTTGCTGGGACTTGCGGGCTGCATAATGTGTGGATTTTCCGTCGGCATAATGTGGCCGGGAACTATCAGCATCTGTTCTGCAAAGATCCCGTCGGGCGGTACGGCTATGTTTGCTCTGCTGGCAATGGCAGGTGATCTGGGCGGTGCGATGGGACCGGGAATTGTAGGAAATATATCCCAGCGTGCGGGCGACGATATGCAAAAGGGTATGCTTGCAGGCTGCATATTCCCCATAGTGCTTATCATCTCTGTTCTTATAATAAAAAACATAAAGCAAAAGGATGCCGTGACCTGAACGGGGTTGCCATATAAATAGGGCTGCCGCAGCACAAATATGCTGCGGCAGCCCCTGTCTGTGACAGATAGATCAGCAGAAGCGGATATTATTCAAAGCGGTTTTCCTGCTGCTTGTTCTGCTCCTGACGGTTCTGCTTGTTCTGGAGGTTGTTATTGTTTTTGTTCTGCTGATTGTTCTGCTGTCTGTTCTGATTGTTGTTCTGCTGGTTGCGGCAGTTATTTTCATTATTGTTGAAGTTATTCATAGTATCCTCATTTCTCCGCAGATAGAATTTTTACCGGCAATTTCTGCGGTTTGCCGGCTTATTTAGTATTGCTAGAACGCTTTTGCATATTCCGAAAATCAGCTTGAAGATTTTTCCGATTGTTTTATTGCATTTTACAAAAAAATATGTTATAATAATTCACAGCGGGAAAACGTCCGCCGACGCTTCCGCAGAATTTCCATCGGCGGAGATTGGAGTTTTTATGAACAGCTGCGGTGTACTTCTGCATATTACAAGCCTGCCCGGACGTTACGGCTGCGGAACTATGGGAAAAAAGGCTTTTGAATTTATCGACTTTTTAAAGGAAAGCGGACAAAGCTGCTGGCAGCTTCTCCCTATCGGTCCGACGGGCTTCGGAGATTCCCCCTATCAGTCCTACTCGGCTTTTGCGGGAAATCCGCTGTTTATCGACATTGACGAGCTTATTGAAGACGGGCTTATCAGCAGCGGGGACGCCGACCTGAAAATCATGGAAAACAAGAGCTTTTCAAGCTATGAGGAGCTGATGTCATTTAAATCGGCGGTGCTGCATAAGGCTTACCTTAAATATACGGAGGATTTCGAGCAGGCGGATTTTCACAGATTCTGCTCGGAGAACAAGGCTTGGCTGGACGATTATGCGCTGTATATGTCCCTGAAGCAGCACTTTGCAAAGCGTCCCTGGGGCGAATGGGAGGACGATATTCGCCTGAGAAAGCCCGAAGCAATTGAACATTACACAAAGCTTCTTTCATCACAAATAGAATTCTGCAAATTTGAGCAGTTCCTGTTTTTCCGTCAGTGGGCGGAGTTAAAGAAATATGCCGAAAAGAAGGGCATCAAGCTGTTCGGCGATATGGCAATTTACGTTTCAATGGACAGCTCCGATATATGGGCATCTCCTCACCTGTTTATGCTGGACGGGGATATGCGTCCCACCAACGTCGCAGGCTGTCCCCCCGATGATTTCTCCGCAGACGGTCAGCTTTGGGGAAATCCTCTCTACGATTGGGACGCTATGGAAAAGGACGACTATAAGTGGTGGATCGAACGCATCAGATTTTCCGAAAGGCTGTTTGACATTGTGCGGATAGACCATTTCAGAGGCTTTGAAAGCTTCTATGCTATCCCCGCAGGCAGCAAGAACGCAAGAGTCGGAGAGTGGCTGGGGGGCCCCGGAATGAAGCTGTTCAATGCGGTCAAAGAGGAGCTGGGCGAGGTTTCGCTGGTGGCTGAAAATCTCGGTTTCCTCACCGACGAGGTCAACAAAATGCTGGACGACAGCGGCTATCCCGGAATGAACGTCCTTGAATTTGCCTTCTGGAAGAAGAACGAAAGCAATTATATGCCCCACAACTACATTCACAACAGCGTTTCCTATATCGGAACTCACGACAATGACACCGCTATGGGCTGGTACGGCTCTCTGGATAAAAAAACCAAGAAATTCACCGACCGATACCTTGATATAAGAGAAGGCGACAGTCCCGCATGGGCAATGATAAGGGCGCTGTACGCAAGCGTTTCCGAGCTGGTCATCATTCAGATGCAGGATTTTCTGGAGCTGGGCTCGGAGGCGAGAATGAATATCCCCTCAACTCTCGGTTGCAACTGGCATTGGCGCATGAATGACGGTGACCTTACCAAGGAGCTTGCAAAGCGCATCAAGCGTCTTGCAAGGACATACTTCCGTACTCCGCCCAAAAAGAAAAAGAAGAAGTCGGAGAGTGAGAGCGTTGTTTCCATTCCCGCCGAAAAGTCCAAAACCGTTTCCGAGGATAATTTTGAAAATGAACTGAAGCAGGTGTTGGAAAATCACAGGAGGATAGTTTCCGTTAAGCTGAAAAAGCCCGTTATTGTCGATGATGACAAGGATATTTTCGATATTATCGAGGAAGAAACAGACAGCGATAAGAAATAATAGAAAAGTTTCTCAAAACATCCCCGCAGGACACTATTCTGCGGGGATTAAAAATAAGGAGTTGTTCAGATGTCAAAAGCCGAAACCGCAAAACGATATATCCTCTGCATAGCAGGGCTGTTTTTCGCCGCCGTGGGAGTGGCATTTTCAAAGCACGGAGAGCTGGGAGTTTCCCCTATCTCCTCGGTGTCGAACGTGCTGTACTGCCGATTTGACGATATTTCTCTGGGAATGTGGCTGGTCATTTGGAACTGCGTTATGATAGTGGGACAGGTCCTCATTCTTCGGCGGGACTTCAAGCTTATGGAGCTTTTGCAGGTGCCGCTGTCCTTCCTGTTCGGGTGGTTCACAGACCTTGGAATGATATTCGTAAGCCTTATTCCCGTCGATACATACCCTGTCAGACTGCTGATGATAATTATCGGTACGGTCATACTCAGCTTCGGTATCTCACTTTCGGTCATTGCCAACGTGATAATGAATTCGGGAGAAGCATTCGTCCGTGCGCTCTCCGACAAAATGCACAAGGAGTTCGGCTATGTGAAGATAGGCTTCGATATTTTCTGCGTGCTGCTGGCGGTAACGCTGTCGATGATATTCTTTGACCTTACTATTGTCGGTGTCAGGGAGGGCACTGTTATTGCCGCCGTGTTTACGGGAATTATCGTGAAATTTTTCGGCAGTATCCTGAAAAAGCCCCTTGACAGATTTCTGACAGGAAACCGTCCCGAATAAAAATCGTCCAAAAGAAGTAACAATTCGTTGTTTATTTCTAAGTGAAACGTTAATATTTTTCGTATATAATGATAGTATATACAGTTGTGCGACTGCTGAATTTTGTATCAATCGATGGTAATATACACTTTTACCGTATGAAAAGGACGGCGATATTATGGGCGTTTTTAATTTTGAAGCACTCTCGGGCGATCTGCTCAGCGCACTAAAAAATTCATACAGCGAAATTGTCGAATATGACCCCGATAGCGCCGAGCTTTATGTGATATTAAGCGACGGTACCTTCCCCAAAACCGACAAGCTCTATTCTGTTGACGATAACAGCGGACTTATCCACCCCGATGACGTGAAAACCTTCGGAAATGCCATTAACGCCGATTGCTTCAAGCAGGGCATCTCCGAAAAGGGCGAAACAAAGCGTACAGTGGAGATACGCAGACGTGCATCGGACGGACAGTACCGCTGGTGCAGCGTAAGCATCGTTGTAGCCAGAAATGACGACGGGAAGATTTTCTGCTGCATCTTCACAAGGGACATTGACGATACCAAAAAGCAGGAGATAGCACGGCAGCATAAGTCCATGAATATCGACAACGCATTTAAAGAAAGCTGTGTTTTCGTCTGCGAAGTAAGCATAAAAACAGGAAGAATAAAGATAATCAAGCATGACTCCGACAGGACGGCAGAATATATTCCCGAACATTTTGACACACTTTCCGGAGAGATAGGCAGAAGATATGTCTGCGAAGAGGACAGAGATGAATTTATTTCCTCCGTAAATGTCGAAAGCATTGCAGATGCCCTTGAAACAGGCTCGTTCAGCCTTTCCTATCGGATAAACAACGACAGCGGCGAAGTGCGGTGGGACAACTGCGTCGCTATCCCGTCCGTTGACGAGGAAACAGGTGAAAAGCTGTTCATCTACTATGTCAGGGACGTTACCGAGGAAAAAGAGTCCCAGCAGATGGAAACAAACCTGAAAATTATGCAGAAGGAGCTGGAATACCGCCGAATGAGCGACTATCACGAGGCAAGGTACAAGGCTATCATCGAGCAGACGGACATTATCAGCTTCGAGTATTGCAGCGATAACGGGAAAATGTACATATCCCCGAATTTCATGAAGAAAATAGACACATCCGTTGACACCTCCTCGGAAATAGATTTGAGCGACATTAAGGATATGATCGCTGAGGGCGTTGTTTATGAGGACGATGTTCCCGCATTTACCGAATATATCGAAAATTTTAAAGAAGCAAGGGTAAGCGAATATATCTGCCGGCTGCGGACGGTTAACGGCGAATATTGCTGGTTTAAATTCAACAGCAGCCCCGTTTCCGACGAACACGGCTGCGGAAATATCATAGGCACCCTTCAGGACGTTGACAGCCAGTTCAAGGCAATGAATGCGCTCAGGATAAGAGCTGAAAAGGATCTGCTTACAGGGCTGAACAATGAATCAAAGTTCTTTGACGACATTGATGTTGTAATGCACGATGAAAGCGGCAGGAAGTTCGCTCTGGTGCTGTTTGACATTGACAAATTCAAGATCATAAACGAGATCTACGGCGGAAAGGCTGCGGATAAGCTGCTGAGGTCTATCGGCGTTAAGCTGAAAGCGGAGTTTTCCGACAAAATGTCCGTGGGCAGACTTCAGGGAGATAACTTCGGTATCCTGACCGAGTATGAAGATACCTCCGAGCTTGTTGCGATAGCCGAACGGATAGCAGATATGCTGGGAACATACGAGGCCATTCGTTACACAACCTCCTGCGGTATCTACAAGATCGAAAAGAGAAACGCAAATCCCCGTTCTGTCTTTGACTATGCAAAGCTTGCGAAATCCACCATAAAGGGCAATCTTATGCAGACCTACGCATTTTACGATGAAACTGTCAAGACGAAAATGCTCTATGACAAAGAGATCGAGGACGAAATGGAGCTGGCTCTGATAGACAGACAGTTTGAAATGTGGCTCCAGCCAAAGTATGATATTGCAACCTCAAAAATAATCGGCGCAGAAGCACTTGTCCGCTGGAATCACCCCACAAAGGGTCTTATACCTCCGAGTGATTTTATCCCACTTTTCGAGCGAAACGGGTTTATTGTCAAGCTGGACGAATATATGTGGCGTGAAGCCTGTATTACCATCAGGGACTGGCTGGACAAGGAATATGAGCCTGTGCCTATCTCCGTAAATGTTTCAAGGCTGCATATCTCCAATCCAAACCTGATAAATATTCTGAACGATATGACTGCCAAGTTCAATATCCCGAAAAAGCTTCTGGAGCTGGAGATCACCGAGTCGGTTTTCTATGACAATCAGAAGGAGCTTTTTGACGCTCTCATCGACCTGAAAAATGAGGGCTATGTGCTGGAAATGGACGATTTCGGTTCGGGATATTCTTCGCTGAATATGCTGAAAAATACGCCATTTGACGTGCTGAAAATAGACAGAGGCTTCCTTAACGAAACTCTGGTCACCGACAGGGGCAAAAAGATAATTCTCCACACCATTGCAATGTCCAACGACATCGGGCTGAAAATAATCGCTGAGGGAGTTGAAACACGCAATCAGGCGGATTATCTGCTGGAATGCGGCTGCGGCTCTGCTCAGGGCTACTTCTATTCAAAGCCTGTTCCGCGTGCTGTGTTCAATGAAAAGGCTTTCGGGGAAAAGCAGCAGTAAGCTTTTGAAACTGTCCAATAAAAGGGACACCGCATCTTTGGGTGAGGTGTCCTTTTTGATTTTTCACAAATAGTTGACTTTTGCCGTTTTTTGTGATAAAATGTAATTAAATATACTTATATACTAGGAAGGGACGTTATTATGGACAGCGGCAAAAGATTGAAAATCGCATATATCGGCGGCGGCTCGTTCCGGTTCGGTTGGCGTTTTATGTCGGAGATGGCTTCCGAGGAGATATGCGGAACGGTCAGCCTTTACGATATTGAAAAAAAGCCCGCTCTTGCCAACGAGGTCATCGGAAATAAGTTTAGGGAGCAGAAGGGCTGCCGCAGCGACATTATCTATCTTGCGGCGGATAATATAAATGAGTGTCTGAGGGACGCAGATTTCGTTATACTGTCTATTTCGGGGGATATGGAGGACTATGTTTCCGACCTGCATCTGCCCGAAATGTACGGGATATATCAGTCCTACGGCGAAAATACGGGGCCTGCGGGAATTCTCAGAGCGCTGAGGATACTGCCCCATTACATCGAATTTGCACGGAAGATAAAAGAGCTTTGCCCGAATGCCTGGGTAATAAATCTCACAAATCCCATGAACGTCTGCCTGATGACGCTTTATCGGGAATTTCCGCAAATAAAGGCGTTCGGAAGCAGCTCGGAGCCCTTTTCCGTTTCGGAGCTGCTGGCGGAAATTACGGGCAGGAGCCTGTCCGTGCCCTCCGTTCACAGGCGTGAAATAAAGACAAATCTTGTGGGAATAAACGGATTTTCGTTTGTAAATGAGGCTTCCTACAATGGTATCGACGTTATGCCCATGTTTGCGGAATTTGCACGGAAATATGCAGACGACGGCTATGAACGCCGTCCCGAGGAGTTCAGGCTGAACCCCGCTGCTTGCGCCAATAAGGTCAGATTTGATATGTTCCTGAGATATGGTATGATACCCGCCCAGAGCGACAGGATAACTGCGGAGTTCTGTCCCCCGTGGTATCTGAGATCGCCGAAAACCGCCGCTTCATGGAAGTTTGCACAGGTCAACATCAACCTTCTGAAAAAGCAGCAGGCTGAGCGTGCAGCCCGTTCAAAGCTGCTGATGGAAGGCGGAGATTCACTCAGGATAGGCGGCTACACCTCCGACTGCATCTCACAGATAAAGGCGCTTGCGGGTATGGGAAATCTCATCACCAACGCCTGCCTGCCTAACAACGGTCAGGTGGAAAACCTGCCAAAGGGCGTTATTGCGGAAACCAACGCTCTGTTTTCCAAGAACTGCGTCCGTGCGGTCACATCGGGGGGACTTTCCGAGGAGCTTTATGCGCTGACCGTGCGTCATACCGTAAATCAGAAGCTCATTGTGGACGCTGTTTTTGAGAAGGACCTGGATATTGCGTTCAATGCGTTTATCAATGACCCGCTGATGAGTGCGGACCTGTCCAGCGCAGGAGAGCTTTACAAGGAAATGCTTACGGCAGTCAGCACAAAGCTGCTGTATTACACAAGCTGATATGTACCGTTAAACGGACACTTAGGGAGATGATTCTTGCTTCGTCGAGCATCTCCTTTTCTTTTTTCGTGAAAATATATAAAAGTTGTTTTTGATTATTGCATTAATTGGATTGTTGTGGTATAATAAAGTAAATATGCTTAAAAGGGATGGGTGCATTGTCCGGTAAAACCGAAAAACGAGTGCTTTTTGTTGCCTCGGTGCTGAAAAAGCACATTATACAATTTCATATCCCCTATCTCCGATGGTTCAGGGAGCAAGGTTTTATCGTTGACGTGTGTGCCGCAAACGACCTGGAGGGTAACGAAAATATCCCCCTTGATTTCTGCGATAATTACTATGACGTGCCGTTCTGCCGCTCTCCCTTTCATCTGAAAAACATCGCCGCCTATCATAAGCTAAAAGGTATAATCTCCGAAAACAATTACGACATTATCCACTGCCACACCCCCACCGCCGCAGCTATTGCAAGAATTGCCGCAGCGGACGCACGGAAAAAGGGCTGCCGCCTGCTTTACACCGCTCACGGATTTCACTTTTTCAAGGGTGCATCCCCTGTCAGCAGGCTGTACTATTTTATTGAGAAAATGCTTTCGGGCATGACAGATGCCATTATAACCATAAACAGTGAGGATTTTGAAGCCTCGAAGCGGCTCTGCGGTGGAAAATGTGATACATATCTGCTCCACGGCGTCGGCGTTGACACGAAGAAGATAGCCGCAATTACCGACGGAAAAGCGGAGATACGCCGTCGGCTGAACATTCCCGAAGATGCTTTCACGGTCATGACCACCGCCGAGCTTAACCGAAACAAAAACATCTTCACCGCCCTTAAAGCCATTTCCCTGTGCAAAACGGAAAATCTCCGATACATAATATGCGGCAGCGGCGAGCTTCGCAAAGAATGTGAGAAATACGCCGAAAAACTGGGCATCGGCGGCATCACCCATTTTCTGGGATACAGATACGACGTGCCGACGCTGCTTCACGCTGCCGATGTTTTCCTGTTTCCCTCCTACCGTGAGGGGCTGGGTATCGCCGCTATCGAAGCAATGTCAGCGGGAGTTCCCGTTGTCGGCTCAAATATCCGGGGAATAACGGAATATGCCGCAAACGGCGTAAACAGCATACTTCTGAACCCCTCCGACGCTGCGGGCTTTGCCGATGCTATCGACAGGCTGACGGCAGACGGTGAGCTTCTCCGACGTCTGGGAGCAGCGGCGCAGTCCTCGGTGGACAAGTTCGACATTTCCAATTCCGTCAGCACGATGGCTGAAATTTATCGTAAATATATGAGGTGAAAAAAGTGCGGAGTTCCCCAAAAAAGCCCGTAATTTCGGTAATTATGGGAGTTTACAACTGTCCCGACAGGCAGACAGCCGAACGTTCGGTGAACTCTGTGCTGAACCAAAGCTACCGTGATTTCGAGTTCATTATCTGCGACGACGGCTCGGACAACGGCACATATCAATGGCTGAAAGCGCTGGCACATTCGGATAAACGTATAAAGCTTATCCGACGGCATAAAAACAAAGGTCTGGCGTCTGCCCTGAACCGCTGCATTTCCCTGTCGCAGGGAGATTTCATTGCCAGACAGGACATTGACGATATTTCGGAGCCAAGCCGTTTCGGACAGCAGCTGGACTTCCTGAATGAACACGAAAACATCGCATTTGTCGGCTCCGACTGCCTGCTTGCGGACGAAAACGGCGGGATATTCGGCAGGCGGCATATGCCCGAAAGACCGAAGGCACCCGATTTTCTGTTCAATCAGCCCTTTATCCACGGCTCGGTCATGTTCAGACGGTCGGCACTCACCTCCGCCGGCGGGTACAGAACGGTGGGGATCTCCCGAAAATACGAGGATTACGAGCTTTTTATGCGGCTCTACTCCACGGGGCAGAAAGGCGCAAACATTCCGCACTGCCTTTATCGGTTCAGCGAAAAAAGTTTCGGCAGAAGGGTTTCACCGCAAATGCGCATTGACGAATTTTTCGTAAGACTGCGGGGCTTTCACGCCCTGGGACTGCTCCCCCGCTCACTTCCGTTTCTGCTCAAGCCCTTGGCTATGATACTTCTTCCGCCCCGTCTGACGGCGAAAATACGGGCATTTTCCGAGGCAAGGTGAAATTTTCAATGGTTGTAGATGTTAAAAATGTTACTATCGGCTATATGGTGGGCGATTTTCGGGACATCGGACTGAAAGACCTCATTGCCCGAAAAATCAAGGGTACATACAGCGTAAAGACCTTCAATGCGGTGGAAAATGTTTCCTTTTCGCTGAACAGGGGCGATTTTCTCGGCATAATCGGCAGAAACGGCGCAGGAAAATCCACTCTGCTAAAGGCAATAAGCGGCGTTATGGAGCCTTTGGAGGGCAGTATCACCGTTGATGGGAACGTTTCCGCTCTGCTGGAGCTGGGCGCAGGCTTTGACAGCGAGATGACCGTCAAGGAAAACACCCTTCTGAGAGGTGCGCTGATGGGCTATTCCAAGGCGACTATGCAGCAGGAGTATGACCGAATTATCGAATTTGCGGAACTGAAGGAATTCGAGGGCTACCGATTTTCGCAGCTGTCCTCAGGTATGAAATCAAGGCTGGCATTTTCCGTGGCAAGCCTTATAAAGCCCGAAATTTTGGTGGTTGACGAGGTCCTTTCCGTCGGGGACGGCGCATTCAGAGAGAAAAGCGAGAAGAAAATGCTGGAGATAATGCGGGGCGGCGTCACGACCATATTTGTGTCCCACTCCGTCAGTCAGATAAGGAAGCTCTGCAACAAGGCGCTCTGGCTGGAAAAGGGCAAAACTATGGCGTTCGGCGATACAAAATCCGTCTGCAATGAGTATGACAAATTTCTGAAAAATCTGAACAAGTAACGTCTTTCACATTTGAAGGGCGTTTTTGTCGTTTTAGCAAGATATATTTTCATTGACTTTCCATATATTGTAATGTATAATAACAATATATGGAGGCGATGACAATGGGCAGATGTATCAAGGAAGAAAAATATCACCGAAGCAGAATTTCCTGTCGGCTGACAGTTTGCGGTTCGGGCAGGAAGGTCGAGATAAGCGACGGCAGCATTACCGCCGAGGAAGTATTCTCCGATGCGGAGGAGGCTGAACTGGTCTACCTGTCCGCCTGCGGGCTGGAGCTGCTCCCCGACTGCCTGCACGCACTCTGTCTGCATATCAGGCGGGAAATGTCCGAAAATCGGGAAGATGAAATTGTAAATTAAATATGAAATCGACTGTTTTTTTGTACCGACGAGCCGTCAAACCGCCTTTTTACGGGATTTTCCGACATTTTTTACTTTTCGGGAAAAATTCAAAAAAATGCTTGACATTTCGATTTAGTTGTGATATAATAATAAAGCAGTCGGGAGAGAGAACAAAATCCCTTAAAGATTTTTCCTCCTTCTGCAAAAAATGTTAAGATGCGAGTGTGCTGGAATCGGCAGACAGGCTAGCTTGAGGTGCTAGTGTTGGAAACGACGTGTGGGTTCAAGTCCCGTCACTCGCACCAGATTTAGTCCGCAGAATGTGTAAGCGTTCTGCGGACTTTCTGTTTTATCCGACAAAACAGCGTTTCCAAAAGGCTTTGAAAAGATGGGCAAGGCATCAATATATGCAAAAATCATATTGACATTTACAGAGAAAAATGCTACTATTATATACAGATAATCTCATATATGACAGGAGGATACATAAATGAAAATTTCAAAGAGAATTACGGCTGTTCTGGCTGCTGCCGTTATGAGCTGCACTGCTGTTGCTCCCGTTTCTGCGTCCGCGGCAACCGAAAAGCCCGCCGCTAAAACATCAACTTCCGCAAAAACAGGCTTCTCAAAGAAAAACGGCAAATACTACTATTACAAGAACGGAACTATGGTAAAAAGCAGCTTTGTCAAGTATAACGACAAATACTACTACTTCCTTTCCGACGGTCAGATGGCGACCTCTTGGGTCAAGCTGGACGGCACCTACTACCGCTTCGGCACCGACGGTATCATGTACACAGGCTGGAAAAAGATAGACAACAAGTGGTACTATTTCGGCAATGACGGAAAGATGCGCACAGGCACAGTGACCATCGGCGGAAAGAGCTATAATTTCAGCTCCGCAGGCGTCTGGGACGGTAAGGCGGGAACAGCTGTCACCACCACAGCAGCTGCTTCTACCACCAAAAAATCCGTAGACTACACCTGCACCAAGGACGATATTATCGCTATCAAGGGGCTTAAAGAAGGTCAGTACACCTATGTGAGCAGCAAAAATCTCCTTTACTACCGCTGCAAATTCCTGGACAAGGACGCTATTGCCTACTACTATTTCGATAACGGAAAGCTTGCTTTCTATGCGACAGGTATCCTTGACTTCAACCTTTCCGAAAACGATATGCAGTCCGCTTATAAGACGCTTGCAGACACCTACACCAAGTCCCTGGGCAAGTCGATCCTGACCTACAATGAGATCCAGGGCGAGGTATGGCAGTCAGGCAAAAACTTCGTTATCGTTGCTTACACAAACGGCGTTGTTATGTCTATGAATGTCAGCGAGGATTACATGAAGGCACTCAACAGCGGCAAGGCAACACTGCCCGATTTCAGTGATCGTTAACAGAACAAGGAGAATATGATATGAAGCTTTCAGGGAGATTTTCGGCTCTGCTGACTGCCGCCGTTATATGCTGCACCGCTGCCCCTCTGTCCGTGTCTGCGGTCAGACAGAAAACAGATGCAGTCCTGCCCGAGGTTTCAGAATCACAGCAGGAAACAGCAGCCCCGACGCAGAAAACATCTATCGACTACACCTGTACCGCAGATGAAGTCATAGCCATCAAGGGGCTTAAAGAAAATCAGTATACTTACAAAAATAACATTCTCAGCTACCGCTGCAAGTCTATGGGAAAAGACGCCGTTACCTGCTGCTATTTTTACAGCGGCGTACTTGCTTTCTCCGTAACGGGGATAATCAAGGCGGACCTCCCCGACAGCGAGCTTCAGTCAGCCTTTGATTCCATTGTGAATTCCTACTCCGCTTCATTGGGCGAACCGATGATAAACTACGAGAACACACAGGGCGGCGTCTGGAGATCGGGGGAAAACTACGTTATTGCCGCATATCCCGGTGACGCCGTTGTTACAATGAACATGAGCAAAAGCTACATGAACGAGCTTGTTTCGGGAAACACGGTAATGCCGAATTTGTGGAATCCTTGACAAGTAAAAAACACAGCCGTCCGAGGCATATACGCTTCGGACGGCTGATTCTGTTTTATACGTTCTCCTTGAAAAATGCTTCCATTGCGGCAATAGCTTCATCTTCGTCCGCACCCTCGGCGCTGACCATTACCGATGCTCCGCATTTTACCGCAAGACCCATAATACCGAAAAGCCTTGTAGCTTCTGCGGACCTGCCGTTGCTTGTTACCTTAATGACCGATGAAAATTTGCCCGCTTCCTTAACGAGCATTCCTGCGGGCCGTGCGTGAAGTCCCATTGGATCCGTTACCTGATAATCGAAGCTTTTCATATGCTTCGCCTCCTTGTTCACCGTGAACACGGCTTTATTACTTATATTTTATCACATTTCCTTAATAATGTAAATACCTTATCCTGCAATTTTTCGGAATATTTTTTTGAGATGGACAATACCTATATAACATAACCGAAATAAAGGAGTGCAGCCTATGCCCGAAAAATATACCGATAAAGTCAGCGATAAATACCGTGAGGAGCTAATGCGGCTATACAACAGCACGAAAAATGAACGATATGCCGTTTCAGAGGATAAGCTAAAGCCCCCCGACCCCTTTGCGGCTGCGGGTGTATCTCCGAAATTTCCGCCGCCCGACGAATCTACATTCTCAAAACCGCCCGAAAAGGAAGCTCCCCTTCCCGAAACCGTCCCCGACACAGGCGGCACCGAGGGCTATTTGCAAGCTGAGATAACCACGGGCGGCAGCTTCCCCGTTAAATCGGCGGTGGTCACAGTTACCGAGCTTGTTGACGGGAGATTAATTATCCGAAAGATACTTTTCTCCGACCAAAACGGACGGACGGAAACCGCCTCACTCTCCGCAGAAGTCCCCGAGGGTTCTCCCTATAAGCCCTACAATATCAAGGTAACGGCGGAGGGATATTACGCTTCCGATGACATTACCGTTCCCATTTTTCCCGACATAAAATCCGTCCAGCCCGTAGACCTTATCCCGCTGCCCGAGGGAACGCAGTGAAAGGAGCAAGCCAATGGACATAAAAACCAATCATGCCGCCCTTCGCATTGTAATGAACAGAATATCCGCAGTTTACACGGACATTCCGAAAATCATTCCCGTCGAAGCCGACGGCGGCATCTCCGAACGGGATGCCCTGAAAAGGTTCGGGGAAATATTTTCCGTATCCGACATCGACAACAGATTTTACGACAAAATAATGTCCGTCTGCACCGCACTGAAAAGGCTCTGCCGCACCGATGTTTCACGGGAAATATCCTTGCAGTATGACGGCGACCTGAAATTCGGCGACAGGGGCGAGCGTGTGACCGCACTCCAGCGAATGCTCTCAGCCGTGCTGCTGTTCCACGGGACGGATATTTTCACGGAGATTACGGGAGATTTCGATTCCGACACCGAAGCGGCAGTCTGCGCCTTTGCAAAGCTCTACGACCTCCCGCCCACGGGAATTGCCGACAAAAAGCTGACCGACTATCTTGTGAGATGCTACCTGGGGATAGCCGCTGTTATCCCACATTTTTGCCGTGAAGAAATTGTCCCGTTTAACGGACAGATGCTCAGAGAGGGAATGTCAGGCGATGACGTTCTGCAGCTGCAAAAAATGCTCAACCACCTTCACGAGGAATTTCCCGAAATACCCAAGCTGACCGTTACGGGACGCTTCGGAAGCCTTACCGCAAAGGCAGTCAAGGAAGCACAGCGGCTTCTGGAAATACCGGCCACGGGAGCGGCAGGCAGCAACACATGGAACGGCATTGCCGAAATATGCTCCGACCTGTACGCAGGATCGCAAACCGCAGAGGGACAGTTCCCCGGCTACATTATGAAACAGTAGAAAGGCGGCGATACTTTGTCTTACACAACGGCAGAAAAAGCGGAGCATATCAGGCAGCTTCAGATGATGCTCAGAACCATCTCCTTTGCGGACGAAAACGTGCCGAGGATAGTCCCCGACGGCTTTTACGGCTCGGCAACGGCGGAAGCGGTCAAGGCATTCCAACAGGCATACGGTCTGCCGCCAACGGGAGAAACCGATTTTGCCACATGGGAGGAGCTGAAAAAGCGAAGCCAAACTGCCGCAGTTTATCATTCCCAACCGCTTATGATCAATCCATTCGGTTCGGCGGTGAATGTTATCAAAAAGGGCGGCAAATCCCCCGCTGCGGCAATAGTTCAGGCTATGCTGCTTGCGGTTTCCGAGAAATATCCGAACATCGGAAACATTACCGTAAACGGCAGCTTTGACAGTTCCTCGGAAATTGCCCTCCGCAGATTTCAGAAGCTTTGCGGACTTCCCCCCACAGGCGAAGCGGACATTTTTACATGGAACTGTCTTGCGAGATTTTTTAATTCTTTAAATGAACACTAAGCAAAACGGCAGCCGGCATATTTCAGCCGACTGCCGATTTTTATTTATCTCCTGACAAAAGCTTTTTCAGGCTGATAAGAATACCCTTTTTCTTCTGTGTTGTCTGAGGGATTTTTGCAGAATTGTCGTAAGCCTGCCTGATGAAATATTCCTGACTGTCAATAGGCATTCCCACGACCTCACGGCGGATATATTCACCATTTGAGTTCATACGCCTTGCCTTCATATTGTCCGAAAGGATAATGCTGAACATATCCAAGATCCGTGCCTTAATGTCCTTGTCGTAAACGGGAGCAGCCACCTCAACACGTCGGAGAGTGTTTCTCGTCATAAAGTCCGCCGAGGATATGTACAGCCTGCACCGCTCCTTTGTGCCGAAAATGTAAATTCTCGAATGTTCAAGATACCGTCCCACCACGCTGATAATGCTGATATTTTCCGTATACCCGGGGACGCCCGCCACAAGGCAGCAAATTCCCCTGACAATAAGGTCAATGCGGACCCCCGCCTGAGATGCCTCCACCAACTTATCCATGATTATCTTATCGGTCAGCGAATTCAGCTTGAAGCCGAGATATGCGGGCTGACCGCTCTTTGCAACGGCAATTTCCTCGTCTATCATATCAAGAATACGATTTTGCAGACATTTCGGAGCAACAAGCAGATGCTTCATATCCTCCGCAAGATTGCCCAGAGCAAGGGCGTTGAACACCTGAGCAGCTTCATTTGCAATGTTTTCGTCCGCCGTCATCAGGGACAGATCGGTATACAGATTTGATGTCTTTTCGTTGTAATTTCCCGTGCCTATCTGGGTGATATGCTCCACCTTTGAACCATTTTTGCGGGTGATAAGCAGCAGCTTTGAATGTACCTTGAGATCCTCGGGACCGTAGATAACACGGCAGCCCGCTTCTTCAAGCCGCTTTGACCAGCCGATGTTGTTTTCCTCGTCAAAACGTGCGCGAAGCTCCACCAAGACCATAACGTCCTTGCCGTTTTCAGCCATATTTACAAGGGCTTCGACTATCTTGGAATTTTTCGCAACACGGTAAAGGGTTATCTTCACGGAAACCACATTTTCGTCCTCGGCGGCTTCGTTCAGCAGCCTGATAAACGGGCGAATGCTCTCATAAGGATAGAAAAGCAGCATATCCTTTTTGAGTATCTGCTTTATCATCGGTTCGTGATGATTTACGTAGAGCGACTTCTGCGGCTCTGCCTTGTTATAGAAAATGGGACAGCCCGCCGCCGCAATTTTGTCCCGAAGCGTGAACACAAAGGACAGGTCCAGGGGCGATTTTATACGAAAGACCTGCTCTGCGGACAGCTCCAGATTTTCGCAAAGATAATCAAGCGTTGCCTGTGAAATATTCCTCGACAATTCCAGCCTTACGGGGGACAGCTTTTTCCGCTTTTTCAGCAGCTCCTCCATCACCTGACGGAAATCAAGGTCATGGTCAAGTGCCTCTTCCACGTTAATATCAGCGTTTCGGGTAACCCTGAAAAGCGTCTTGTCAATGATCTTGTAATTCCCGAAAACCTGTCCGACATAATGGAGAATGAGTTCCTCGACCAGCATAAAACGCTTGTTATCGGGCAGGAATATCAGTCGGCTGAAATTTCCGCTGGCGGGGATAATGCCCACCTTTGCGGTGCTGTTTTTTCCCTCTATGCTGACAGCTGCGTATATCTCCTTATTCTTCAGAAACGGGAACGGGTGACGCTTGTCAATGACCTGCGGAGAGATGAGCGGCAGTATCTCCGAATTAAAATACGCCTGCAAATACTGCTCCTCCTCGGCGCTGAGCGAACGGAAATCCACCTGAATAAAGCCGTACTCCGAAAGGCTTTTCATAATGTCCGCATAAGCCTTGTCCTTGCGGGGGGTAAGCTCTTTTGTGCGTTCAAAAATAGCCTTAATCTGCTCGCCCACAAGCATTCCCGTCTTGTTTTCCCTAAATTCGGGGTCAACCATAAACTGGTCATGCAGCGAACCCACACGCACCATAAAAAATTCGTCCAGATTGCTCTGATAAATAGCCGCAAATGCCAGTCTTTCGGCAAGGGGCACAGAGGTATTTTCCGCTTCCTCCAGAACTCTTTCGTTGAATTTGAGCCAAGACAGCTCACGGTTATCGTAGCATTGTACCATATATATCTTAAACTCCTTTGAGATGAGGTTGTTTTAAGCTTATTTATAGTATAACACATTATATTCGTTTTGTCACCCGAAAAAGAAAAAATTATCCGATTTCTACAAAAACTCCCCGACAATTTTGCCGTTCTCGCTTTTAAGAGATTTTCACAATGAAACAGAAAATTAACACATACCGTCGAAAAATGATATATAATGTAGTCAATGACCTGTTTACCAAAATGAAAGGATTGTTTCAAATGAGCATAAATTACCATCTCCCCGATTTTCTCAGACATTTCGGGCTTAACATTCTTTTTGCGGACTATATGAAGAAGCACCCCGAACGCTTTTATGACGATGTAAAAATCGCTTCGGTATACGGCACATTTCCCACGTCCGTATGGAACGGCGGACGGTATTTCGAGGGAAACTGCGACAAGCGTGTAATAAGCGAAGTGCTGAAGCAGTTTAACACAAGAGGTATCCCCTGCCGATTTACCTTTACAAATCCCCTGCTGACAGAAGAACATCTCTCCGACCCGTTCTGCAACTATGTGATGAAAACCGCAAACAACGGTCTGAACGAAGTCATCGTGGCATCTCCCCTGCTGGAGGATTACATCAGAAAGACCTATCCCCGATATAAAATAACAAGCTCCACCTGCAAGCAGATAGAGGACTTTCAGATGCTTGACGAGGAGCTGGACAAGCCTTATAACCTTGTTGTTCTGGACTACAACTGGAACAACCGCTTTGACGATTTGGAAAAAATGCCCCACAAAGAAAAGATAGAAATACTCGTGAATGCCTGCTGCACCGCTGCCTGTCCCCGAAGAGGCGAGCATTACCGTTCTATCGGTGAAGCGCAGATAAAGTGCTGGGAATTCAAGAAAAAGTTCCCGAACGGTCAGTTCAAATATCCCGAATTTAAGTGCGAACAGCAGTTAAAGCATCTGTACGAAACAACGGACTATCCCACCCACGTTTCACCGTCAAATATTTACGAAAAGTATGTCCCTATGGGCTTTGAGAATTTCAAGATTGAGGGTCGTTCCGTCCCCGATATAAACGTCCTTGAAGCTTACGTTTACTATATGGCAAAGCCCGAATACAGGGATATTGTAAGGCTGGAAATACTGCTTAGCCTGACTAAGAAGCACAAATATTTTATGTAAGAAAAAATCTCCCGAAAAACTGTTTACAAACGCAAGAAAAAATGTTATAATGTCTTTATGTGAAAAAACGGGAGGTTTGGAAAATGCTTGCGGTAAATACAGACGCTCTAAAGCTGATGACAAAATTTGCCCTGATAATGATCGGTCTGCTGCTTCTGGTGTTTGTCATTGCCGTGCTGACGCCGAAGCTTGCAAAGCTGGTGGATAAGATAGCAGGCAAGGAGGACAAGCCTCATCTGTCCCCCGAGGAAGCCGCTGTAAGAAGCATTTACGACGGCAATGCCCCCGAAGAAATTTCGGATAATTCCGAAGATAAATCAAATTAAGGAGAATAGTCAAATGGCAAAGGATAACAAAAAAATGGTTGACGCAATAACCTCAATGGACGAGGATTTTGCGAAGTGGTACACCGATATATGCAAGAAAGCCGAGCTTGTGGAATACACCAGCGTTAAGGGCTGTATGGTAATTCGTCCCTACGGCTATGCTATCTGGGAGAATATCCAGCGTATCTTAGACGGTATGTTCAAGGCAACGGGTCATGAGAATGTTTGTATGCCTATGTTTATCCCCGAAAGCCTGCTCCAGAAGGAAAAGGACCACGTTGAGGGATTTGCTCCCGAGGTTGCGTGGGTAACTCACGGCGGCAGCGAAAAGCTGGAGGACAGACTTTGCGTCCGCCCCACCTCCGAAACGCTGTTTTGCGAGCATTATTCCAATATCGTTCACTCATACAGAGATCTGCCTAAGCTGTATAATCAGTGGGTTTCCGTTGTCAGATGGGAAAAGACCACCCGTCCCTTCCTCCGTTCAAGAGAATTCCTCTGGCAGGAGGGACACACCATTCACGCAACTGCTGAGGAGGCTATCGAGGAAACAGAGCGTATGCTGAACGTGTACGCAAAGTTCTGCGAGGAATGTCTTGCTATGCCCGTTATCAAGGGCAAAAAGACCGAGAGCGACAAGTTTGCGGGTGCAGTTTCCACCTATGCTATCGAGGCGCTTATGCACGACGGTCAGGCACTTCAGGCGGGTACTTCCCACTATTTCGGAGATGGCTTTGCAAAGGCGTTCGACATTATGTACACCGACAAGGACAATAAGAAGGTATATCCTCATCAGACCTCGTGGGGCGTTACAACACGTCTTATAGGCGCTGTAATTATGACTCACGGCGATAACAACGGTCTTGTTCTGCCCCCTGCCGTGGCTCCCGTTCAGGCTGTTATCATTCCCGTTCAGCAGCATAAGGAGGGCGTTCTTGAGAAGGCTAACGAGCTTAAGGAGCGTCTTGTTAAGGCGGGCGTTAGAGTTAAGCTTGATGATTCCGACAATACTCCCGGCTGGAAGTTTGCTGAATATGAAATGAAGGGTGTTCCCGTCCGCATTGAGATAGGTCCCAAGGATATTGAGCAGAATCAGTGTGTTATCGTTACACGTCACAACAGAGAGAAGTTCTTTGTATCTCTGGATAACCTTGAAAAGGAAGTTGATGAGAAGCTTACCGCAGTTCGTGACGGACTTTTCGCAAACGCCCTTGCCAACAGAGAAAAGCGCACCTACGCATGCAAGACTATGGACGAGATAACCGAAGCTCTCGAAAAGAACGGCAACGGTTTTGTCAAGGCAATGTGGTGCGGCGACGAGGCCTGCGAGGACAAGGTAAAGGAAGTTACAGGCGTTGGCTCAAGATGTATTCCCTTTGAGCAGGAGCAGATCTCCGACACCTGCGTATGCTGCGGAAAACCCGCTAAGCAGATGGTTTACTGGGGCAGAGCATACTGATGAAATATTACAAACGGGAGATTTACGACCTGCTTGAAAAAAGCGGCGTCCGTTACAAAATCATCGAACACAAGGCGATGTTCTGCGAGGCGGACGAGGACCCTGCCCTTTACTCGGAAAATGACGTTGTTATCAAAAATCTCTTTTTGCGGGACTCAAAAGGACGGCATTTTTACCTGATAGTCCTCCCCCTCCACAAACGTGCAGACCTGAAAAAAATAGCGGAGGAGATAGGCTCGACCCGTCTGGGATTTGCCTCGGAAACAAGGCTTATGGAATATCTTGCAATAACCCCCGGTTCGGTGTCGCCCTTCTGTCTGCTGAATAACGAAGCGGGAGATATTCCCGTATACTTCGACAAGGATTTAAAAGGACTGGAAAGCGTCGGCGCACACCCTAATGACAACACGGCTACCGTGCTGATGTCCTTTGATGACCTGCTCAGATTGTCCACCGCCAACGGAAATCCCGTGCAGTTTATCGAAATATAAAATATGCCGTATCACACATTTTCTTTCGTGTGATACGGCATTATTATTTCTTTATAGCCCTGACCGAATTTTTATAAACAATAGTCCCGTTCACCCGAATACGGCCGATGGAAGTACCGGGCTTTGCAATCTTTTTCAGCAGCGAATCCACCGCCAGACGGGACATCTGCTCGGTATTTACCTCAACTGTTGTAATTTTCGGGTCGCAGATCGATGAGTAAACGGAATTGTCAAAGCCCGTAACGGAAACGTCCTCTGGAACTCTTACGCCCATTTCCCGCAAAGCTTTAACAAGAAACGCCGCCGTACCGTCGCAGTTGCAGACGAACGCCGTCGGCAGGTCCTCGGGAAGTTTCCCCAGACGGAGCATTCCCCGCTCGTCCCTGTCCTCGATAAGGTAATCCGAACGGACATAAATATCATGCTCCATCAGCGACTTCACATATCCCAGATACCTGTCCTGAATGCTGCCCGTTGCCTTCACCGAACCCACAAAGCCTATCTGCCTGTGACCGTTTCGGATAAGATAATTCGTCATATCGTAAGCCGCATAAAAGCTGTCGCAGATGATGCAGTCTATCTCCGTCCGCTCGTCGTAATAGTCCAGAAACACCGTGGGAACGCCGCAGGAAGCTATAAGCTCGGTGTATTCCCCCGAAATTTTCCCGAGAATGATAACACCGTCCGCACTGCCCGTCACAAGGGCTTTGGGCAGCACAAGGTCACGCTCGTCCTCGGCGCTGATGCTGTAAAAAAATCCGCAGTAATCGTTGGATTGCAGCATATCGGAGATGTGCTTGTAGTATTTCAGATAAAACGAATCGTCGCTGAGAAAACGCTCCGCCGTCACCACCGCAACGCTCTTTGTTGCCGCACGGCGGGGCTTTTTCCGTGTGTCCGCCGCACGGTAGCCTATCTCAAGGGCAGTCTGCCGCACCTTAACACGCAGCTCGGGGCTTATCCCAGGCTTATCCGCAAGTGCCTTGGACACCGCCGCAACGCTGACACCCAGCCGTTCGGCAATATCCGCCATTCTGACCGATTTTTTCATTGTCCGCCCTCCTTTTAAATTATAGTAGCACATTATTTAACTATTGTCAACCGCTTAATTATAAAGTTAATTATACATTATATTTAATTAAAATATTCATCAAACACACTTATATTTAACTTGAATTAAGTTAAATTAACCAACTTTTTTTGATATTGTACGTATACGAAAACCTTTTCGGAGAACCGGGCAGCTGTCCCCCGCTAGATCAATTGACAAAATGCAAAAGTTATCCCCCGATACTTTTGTGAAATACCTACTAAAACAGCGGACAGCTTTGTTCATTGAGCCGAAATTTCACAGACAAAAGGAAGCTTATAAGTAATATTGTTCAAACTCAAATCAGAATATATGTGCAAAACGCTAAAAGCGGTTTATCCTTGTTGACAAAAGTTAATTTTCGTGTTAAAGTGACCTTAGAGCCGAGAGCTTCGGCGAACGAATCGAAATAAAATTTTTGAAAGGCGGAAATCAGAATGAACGTTAAGGTTATCAACGGTACTTCCCTCCCCAATATTCCCTGGCAGGACAAGCCCGAGGGCTGCAGAGATGTAGTTTGGCGTTACAGCGCAAACCCCATCATCAAGAGAGATCAGATCATGGTAAAGAAGGCTAACGGTTACAGAGAGCCCTCCAACTCCATCTTCAACAGCTCCGTAGTTCCCTTTGAGAACGGCGACTACAAGTTCGCAGGCGTTTTCAGAGTTGACGACAGAGAGAGAAATATGGAGCTGCACGTTGGCTTCTCCAAGGACGGCATCAACTGGGACATCAACGAAGAGCGTATCCACTTCAACTGCGATATCCCCGAGGTTGCAGAGTGGCAGTACGGCTATGACCCCAGAGTCTGCAAGCTTGAGGACAAGTACATTGTAACATGGTGCAACGCTTACGGCTGGAAGCCCACTATCGGCATTGCATACACCTACGATTTCAAGGAATTCACACAGCTGGAGAACGCTTATCTGCCCTTCAACAGAAACGGCGTTATGTTCCCCAGAAAGATCGGCGACAAGTATATGATGATGAGCCGTCCTTCCGACAGCGGACACACTCCCTTCGGCGATATGTTCATCAGCCAGTCCCCCGATCTGACCTTCTGGGGACAGCACAGACACGTTATGGGTCCCTCCAAGGGCTGGGAATCCACAAAGATGGGCGCAGGTCCTATTCCTATCGAAACAGACCGCGGCTGGCTCATTTTCTATCACGGCGTTCTGACCTCCTGCAACGGCTACGTTTACAGCTTCTCCGCTGCTCTCCTCGATAAGGACGAGCCCTGGAAGGTCCTCAAGAGAGGTGCTTCCTACCTGCTCAGCCCTCAGGAATACTATGAGCTGGTCGGCGATACAGACGCAGTAACATTCCCCTGCGCTAACCTCGTTGACGCTGACACAGGCAGAATCTGCATCTACTACGGCTGCGCTGACACCTGCACCGCTCTGGCATTCACCACCGTTGATGATGTTATGGACTTCCTCGATCACAACAGCCAGGTTTGATCTGACGGTTTCCGCATAATTCAATAAAAAAACGACCGCCGTACTGCACGCCTTAAAGCAGTACGGCGGTTTTTTTATTTATCTGATATTTTTGTTATTTAAAAAATAATTATCGTTTTTCGATAAAAAACTATTGACAAACAGATTTTTATGTGTTATACTGACATCATCAAAGCAAGAAAGGACAGATATAAATGAAAATTCTCTGCAAATCCTCGAAATCGGTGCTGCTCACCCAGATACTTACAATTCTGCTGCTTATATTTCTGGTGTCGGCGCTGTTTTTCATCCCCGTAATAGGCAGCTGGTACGCCGCCGTCCCCCATGCCACCGCACTTCGTCCCACCAATGGCGCAGATTCGGAGATCGCCCTGAACATCACCCTCTATGCCGCCGAGATACCCGCTCTCACTGCCGCAATATCGGTCTGGCTGCTGCTTCTGAACATCACCAACGAAAAGGTGTTTGTACATTCAAATGTTAAGCTGCTGCGGATACTGTCCTACTGCTGCTTTTCCGTCACGCTGATTTTCATCTACTTTAGCATCTACACCCCCGTATCCCTGGCAATTGCCCTTGCTGCGGCATTTATGGGACTTATCCTCCGAGTGCTGAAAAATGTTTTCTCACAGGCTGTTGAGCTTCGTGAGGAAAATGATCTTACGGTTTAAGGAGGGTTTCATATGCCGATAATAGTCAATCTGGATGTAATGATGGCGAAGCGGAAAATTTCCTCGGGCGAGCTTGCGGAAATGATCGACCTTACCCCCGCAAATCTGTCCATCCTCAAAACGGGAAAGGCAAAGGCTGTCCGCTTCTCCACTCTGGAAAATATCTGCAAAGCCCTGAACTGCCAGCCGGGCGACATTCTGGAATTCACCCCCGACGAAAACGACGAAAGGATGAAGTAAAATGTGCGAGCTTACCGAACCTTACAAAAATATCCCCCCTCAGACGGAGATAAAAACGCCCAAGGTCTACACCCCGATCGAGCAGATATGCTCATTTATCTGCATAATTCTCGGATATTTCTGGCTTGATACCGTGCTGCTTCACGGCGGCAGAAGCACTGGCGGAGCACTTTTCTGCATTGCCCTTTCGATTACAGCATTTTTTGCAATGAAAAAAATCGGTGCCGCAATGACCCGCTTTGTGATATTCCTGTTTGCAATGTCCCTGCTTTTCGGGGGAAATCTCTTTATCACGTCCAACGAATACGCCAAATTTGCCTCGGGATTTTCCTCGGTGACCGCCACGGCAATGTTCCTTTGGTGTACCTCCTGCGGATATTCAAAGCCCCAGCCATATATGGGACTTGACCTGATGAATGCCGTCCTGAAACGTCCCTTTGAAAGCTATTCCGAAACGCTGCCCGCAGCAGTTTCCGTCACCCGCAAAATTAAAGGGAACAATCTCAAAAATGTCAAATATATAGTGCTCGGACTGCTTTTCGCCCTGCCCGCCACCGCCGTTATTACCGTGCTTCTGTCAATGGCAGACGAACGCATGGAAAGCCTTATGGACAGCATTTTTGACTTTGAATTTATCCCCTCCGAAATGGTTTCCCATATAATAACCTTTGTATTTTCCCTGCTTATCTCCTGCGGGATATTCAGCCTGATATTCTCCGCAATTCGCACTAAACGGACTCCCGATGAAGCCAATTTCCTGAAATCCACCTTTGCGGAAACCTGCGGCAAGGCAAACGGACTGCTTGTTTACTCGGCTGTCACTCCCATCTGCCTTATTTATGTGATTTTCTTCTTTCTCCAAGCGGACTATTTTCTCGGCGGATTTATGGGAAATCTCCCCGACGGTCAGAGCTTTTCGGAATATGCAAGACGAGGATTTTTTGAGCTTTGTGCGGTCGCCGTTATAAACGCCGCAATTATCCTGTTCATCAACGGCATCTGCGAGAAGCAAAGCGGCAGACCGAAAGCCCTGAAATTTTTCACCATATTCCTGTCAGCGTCAACGGTGCTTTTAGTTGCCACCGCCATGAGCAAAATGGTTATGTATATAAATGAATATGGCTATACACAAAAGCGAATCTACGCATCTATCCTGATGATCTCCCTTGCAATTCTGTTCATTTTTGTTATCGTAAAACAGGTCTGGGAACAGTTTGATTTGTCAATGACAGCGTTCGTTCTGACGGTAACAATGCTTTCCGTTTTCAGCTTTGCAAATGTTGACAGCTTTATTGTCAACGAGAATTATCGGCTGTACACAAGTGGAAAGATCTCCGAGTTTGGTGTTTCATATTACGATATTTCCGCAGATGCCATTCCCGCACTTGACCGTCTGGCAAAAGATAATTTCAAAAAAGCACAAAATATTATAAAGGATAAAGGCGAGGTGCTTGAGCTTGACCATAAACACGGAAGCATTTATCAAGCAAATCTTCGTGAATATGTGGGACGTATGATCGCCGGCGAATACCGCAGTTAAAAAAAGCTAAGCTGCGTATCATACCCCGACTTGTAAGCAGCACAAATATCCTCCATTTTATATAGTATACCGTACCGCTCACATTCCGAAGCAAACCTTGCCCAAAGCTTCTTAACATTCGGCGATGTGCAGCCGTAATTCTCCCCGAAATAGGACTCGTATTTCCTCCGAAGTCCCTTTTCGGGGAATATTTTTTCCAGCTGACTGAGATAGTGTTCCCGCTGACGCCCCCGAAGGGTCATGCCGAATGCGGGATAGATGAACCTTGCCCCACATTCGTGAGCGGTTTTCACTATGCCGATAATGTTCTCCTCGGTGTCCTCGATAAACGGGAGAACGGGCATAAGCGTTATCCCCGTGAAAATTCCCTTTCCGGACATTTCCGCAATTGCCGAAAATCTCTCGGAAGATACGGAAACATTCGGCTCGATAAGCCTGCAAAGCTCATCATCGCAGGTGGTGACTGTCATTTTTGCCATTGCGGGGGAATGTTCGGCTATCTCCAGAAGAATATCCATGTCACGAACTATCAACGCACTTTTGGACAGTACCACCGCCCCGAAGCCGTAAGCATTGATAAGCTCCAGCGCATGGCGGGTCAGCAGCTCGGTTTCCTCAAAGGGATTGTACGGGTCGGACATTGAACCCGTCCCCACAACGCCCGTGCGCACCTTTCTCCGCAGCTCGTCCCTAAGAATGGTCAGAGCGTTCTCCTTTGCCCGAACCCTTTCAAAATCGTCAATGCCGTAGCAGTCGCTTCGGCTGTCGCAGTAAATGCAGCCGTGACAGCAGCCTCTGTACAGATTCATCATATAATCCGTCCCGAACCAGCTGCCCTTTGTCCTCCCCAGAATGGTTTTTGCGGGAATTGTTTCCATAAAATCACCCCCTTATATAATGATAATAACAAACCGAATATGACAGCAGTATGTCATATTCGGCAAAAAAATCAATCATCTTCAACAACGTCAATTTTTCTCTTATCACCCTCGGCAAGCTTGGGGGCGTCCACTATCTCAATGTTGTCAAGCTGAGCCTTCAGATTGCGGACAAAGCCTGCTCTGTATTCGTTGCGCAAAGCGGTCTGCTCCTCCTTTTCCTCGGGGGTTAGACCCTCGGGAGTGCGGGATTTGCGGGCAAGTTCGTTGATACGGTCTATTTTTTCCTGTGTCATTTTCGTTTCTCCTCTTTTCGGTAGCATTTGATTTTATTATACGTCATTTATAAGGATAATTTATGAATATGCTGTGCAAGTTTTGATAATTTACAATCATCGACCGTAAAGGACATATTCAAAACAGTCGGAGATATTTTCCTCAAAATAGCCGCAGACCCGCATTGCCCGTTCAAAGGTCTGCTCAAATTCATCGGTATCACAGTTTTGTATATTATCCTTGAGATATGCCTCGGTATCATCGAAAAGCAGACGGTTTATTCCATAGATAATATACCTTTCGTCCTCGAATATCTTCAAGTCCTCAAGCTCCGAAAATCTATAAAATTTACCGTGAATAAAACAATATTTTTCGGGGGATACCTCCTCAGCGCCAAAGGAAACACCTGCGTAAACGGGAAGCTGTACCGTACCGCCGTTTTTATCGGAATATTCAACATATATCTGAAAGCAGCCGTCCTTGCGGTTGTATACCTTTTCGCCGTCCGAAATATCATAAAACCTCTCGCCCAAAATACAGCGGTGAGTATGGTCAAGCTCTGCTCCCCTGCCCGATACAAACAGATAGCGGTTGTCCTCGCCGTTATTTAGCGGGGAACGCTCATATTCTGTCACAAAGAGAGAATATTCGGGAAAACAGGTCATAGAACGGGCACTGACATAGCTGTCGCCCATAGCGGAAATGTCCTTTTGCACAGCCTCATAGTAATCGGATAAAATATCTTCGGAATCGGGGTCGCCCTCAAAGTAGAAGCTGTATTTTGAATCTGCTGACGCATAATATTCGGGCTGAACAGTCGGCGTTTCGGGTCGGTAAACTTCGGGTTCTTCATCGGGAACAGGCGTTGGCTGAACAAATCTGAATGAGCATTGCCAGTCGTGTTCGTGAACGAAATTATCGTCCGTCAGCTGAATATAATAAACGGAATCGTCCTGCTCTATCTCCGAAATATCATACGATTTCTTTAGGTCGATACGCACAGTTTCCCTCTGCTCGGACTTTACCTTCTTGGAATTATAGTCCCGTTTATCGGACAGTTCGGGAATTATATTATTGTCAAAGCTGCCCAGCCTGTAACTGTCCTGAAAGTACACCGTTTTGTCGGTACCGTTGTATATCTCTATCTCAACAATGCCGTTTCCCATATATTCTGCGGTAAAATTCAGATCGTCGGGGTCGTAGAGCTTGCTGCCGTATGCCATTACAGTTCCTATCCCCACAGCAGAAGCAGCACAAAGGCAGACCGCTGCAACAGGCTTAAGGCTGTGCCGTCCCGCCAGCTTTTTCATCTCCATGACGGTTTTTTCCTTTAGTGCTTCGGGTGCTTTCAGGCTTTTATAATATGTATCGGAAATTTCAAACTTCATATCCTTCACTCCATTTCTTTTTTCAACAGCTGCCTTGCTTTAAAAAGGCGAGATTTTATCGTACCGGACGGTTTGCCGAGTATCCTTGCCGCTTCATCGGCAGTATATCCCTCCAAACAGCAAAGGATCATTACCTCTCTGAATTTTTGCGGAAGGTCGCCTATTATTATCCTAAGGTCGCTTTGGGAAAAATCATCGCCTGTTTCGGCTGCACGATCGGTATCGGCAGCGGTTGATCTCAGCCGTGAATTTGCATTTTTCGAGAGATTAATGGTTGTTCGTATAAGCCAGAATTTCAGATGCTCCTCGTCCTTTATCCTGCCTATATTCTTAACAAGCCTTAAAAAAGCCTCCTGAAAAATATCCTCCGCCGAGGACTTATCCATAATGTGAGTGAGAGCTATCCGATAGACCATATCTCCGTAGGTTTCCACAATTTTTTCAAAATCGGCATTCTGCAAAATTTTCACCTCCAATGTATTGTGAAAGATCTTTCATTTATAAAACCGTTCAAGGAGCGATTTAGTTCATTTTTTTCAGAATTTATTTTCCCGACATAATAACCGTTTAAAACACATAATTTTTGTTAATAAAGTGCATTGATTTCAACAATTTACCGTGATATAATTATTGAGAAAAATATATTATCGGGGGTAATTTTAATGGGAAGAATAAAAACAAGACTTTTGCTGACGCTTGCCATAATGGGAGTTATGTTCACAGGCTTCGGCATTTCAAGCATATCCTTTGACGGAAAGAAAGCCAAGGATTTCGCCACAGCGTCCTCCTATCAGCTTACGAAAAACGCTAAATTTGAGGGTGTCATAGATACTTGCTTAGGAAACTACGCTTATGAAACCGATGATGATTCGACAACAGAATACTACCTTATTCCTCTGCCGTCATCTATGAACAAATCCGACGATCCCGCCGATTGGTACTATGTATCATTCAGCACAGGCAACCACAGCCACCCCATAACAATGGACAGAATAATCGACTACACCTACGGCGACACAGATACATATGTCTACCTGCCGTTTACGGGACAGGTCAAGGATCTCGATTCCGAGATAGAGGGCTACCTGTATGAAGCAATAATTGAAGCCGATTTATTTGGAACAGACGATATGGCGGAGATAAAGCAGCACGTTTCCCCATACTGTATCGAATACCGTGCAACAGGCTTTGGCGGTTTCCTTCTTGTGATCGGACTTATCTGCTTAGGTATCCTTGCTGCGATATTCATTCCCGTTATCAGACGCGGCGAAATGCAGATGTCCTTCAAGCCCGCAGGCGGGTTCCGTCATACAGGCGAAGCAATGGATATGCCTATGTCCGGCGGAACAGCCGCACCTTATAATATGAACGCTGCTCCTTCTTACACTCAGCCGCAGAATATGTCGGGAACAACTCCTTCCTACGCACAGCCACGGAGTATGAACAACACTCCTTCCTATGCTCAGCCGCAGAGCATGAACAGCACTCCTTCTTACGCTCAGCCGCAGAGCATGAACAACACTCCTTCTTATGCTCAGCCGCAAAGCATGAACAGCACCCCATCTTACGCTCAGCCGCAAAGCATGAACAGCACTCCTTCTTATGCTCAGCCGCAAAGCATGAACAGCACTCCATCTTACGCTCAGCCGCAGAGTGCAAGCGTAAAACCCGCCGCTCCCAATGGCTTTGAGGAACCGTCCGCAGGCGTCGGGGTTATGGACGAGCTGGACACATCAAGCCTTTCCTTTGATGATTACGACGACCTTGACCAAAAGCTTTGATATTCAAAGATAAAAGCAGTCCCCTTGATGCAATTCAAACGCATCAAGGGGACTTTTTACTGCGGGAAGTATAATTCCACTTTTCACATTTTCATTACTCCGCCATTGCGGAAATAGCCGAAAGAGCCTTGTCGGTACTCCAATAGAACAGTTCATCGCTGTATTCCTCTGTCAAACCGCATCTGCCGAACATCTCCTTAACAGGGGGCTGGACACAGGAGAAATAAATCTTCGAGCCCTTTGCGGTGTGCTTCCTGCATATTTCCAGAAGTGAGGAAACGCCCGAAATATCAGCAAGAGGAACACCTCGCATTGAGAAGATGATTATCTCGCTGCCCTTAACGTCCTCCAGCTTTTCTTCAAGCTTGTTGGCTGTTCCGAAATAGAGGGGTCCTGTTATGTATGCGACCTTTGTTTTTTCCAGAGCCTCGGGGTGTGCAACATCGTCACCCAGCTTGTCCGCATCAACATCGGAAACACACACCTGCATATCCGAAACCTTTACAACGAACATGATTATGGAGAACACAACGCCGATAACGATAGCAACAGTAAGGTCGAAAACAACGGTAGCCGCCATTGTAATAAGGAACTGCGACATTGCCGTCTTTATCTTCTTGCCGAAAATGGACTTGATAGCCTCCCACTCGTTCATACGCCATGCGGTCACGATAAGCACTCCCGCCAGCGCAGAAAGAGGTATCTGCGACATTACGCCGCCCAGCACGAACATAGAAAGCAGCAGCACAACAGCGTGAATTACCGAGGTCAGACGGGTAACACAGCCCGACTTGATAGCAACGCTTGTTCTTGCAATAGCCGCAGTCGCAGGAACGCCGCCAAAGAAGGGTATCAGCATATTGCCCACGCCCTGAGCGACCAGCTCCTGGTCTGCGTTCAGCTTTTTGCCTGTCATACGTCCCGCAGATGCACCGCAGAGAAGGCTCTCGATAAGTCCCAGAGCAGCGATAGAAAGTGCGCTGACAGACAGATTTGCCATTGCAGAGAGGTCAAAATCAGCAAATGTCAGACGGTCTGCAAGGAAAATGCTCTTAGGTATCTCGCCCACAACGGGAACGTCAAACTTCACGATCATATTAACAGCCGTTGCGATAATAATAGCCGCCAGCGAACCGGGACAGTATTTCGTCAGCTTTTTGGGATAAACAAACATAAACAGTATGACCGCCGCACCGATGATAAGTCCCGTATAATTGGGGTGCTGCTCCAAACGGAAATAGCTCACCAGCTTCTCAACGGTGGTAAGTCCCTCCGAGGTAAGTCCTGTGAGATTGTTCACCTGACCGAGGGCGATAATGATTGCAATACCGCTTGTAAAGCCCGTGATTACGGGAGATGGGATAAAGGAAACCAGCCCGCCCAGCTTCAGAAGTCCGCAGAGCAGCAGAATAACGCCCGACATAAAGCTTGCGATAAACACGCCCTTCAGACCGTACTGCGCCACCAGAGAAACCAGAATTGCCGTCATTGCACCCGTAGGACCGCTTATCTGATAAAATCCGCCCGAAAGCAGACCGATAACGATACCCGAGATAACAGCAGTGACCAGTCCCGAAGCGGCAGATGCACCCGAGCCTACACCGAATGCCAGAGCCAGCGGCAGCGCAACAGCAGCGCAGGTTATTCCCGCAAGCACGTCCTTACCGAATTTTGCCGCATTATACCCCGAAAATTCTTCCTTGAGATCCTTGACATAATCCTTGACAATCATATTTTTGACCATTCTTTCCAATAAAGTAAGTGATTTTCCAAAAAACACACCTTTTTTATTTTACTCTCTGTTTTGCACAATGTCAAGCAGAAATTTTCTGCCCTTTTGCCAAAATTTCTGTGTATTTTGTCGATTTCGGGAGGATATTTCAAGCAAAATCAACAGTTTATGCGAAATATGTCACCTTTTTCCCAAACAGTAAAAAACGCCGTCCGATGCAAAAGCAAGGAACGGCGGAATTTACGGCTTATTGAAAAGCTGTGAAATAAGCGTAATTATCAGGAATATCAGATTATATATAATAGTATTGGAAACAGAAAGCGCCCCGAACTCCTTCATGCAGATAAGTGCAATGACCAGCACGATGCCCAGAAGCATAGCAGTCGCCTGAATGCAGACACCCAGCGTAACACTTCTGCGGAGCTTCTTTGCCGTCATTATCATGCTTGTCATAGCCGAGAAGCTGTCCGAGCAGACCATAGCCGTCGATGTCTTGGGCTGATATTCCGTAAGCTCCTCATAAACGGGGTGCAGTCTGAAGGGTATCAGCTTGAACATTTCCGGCGAAACACCGAACATCTCCGAAAGCCGGTTGATGCTGATGATGGAATCCACCGAACGCAGCATCAGGTAAATATGGTTCTTCTCCAGCTGACGCAGCGCATTTTCCACATCTATATTCACCTTCAGATCGAGAATGAACATTGCCGAAAGCTCGCCCGAAATGGACAGATAAACAGCGCACCTGTTGCCCTCGGTGTACTCAAGTTCCTTCTCCGCAGAGGGCAGCCCTTCAATGCTGTGATTTATCATCAGATCTCTGTTTCCGAGAAGTATGCGCCTGTTGTTTATCCAGCCGCAAAGTCCCATGGAATCCTCGTAAATGTAGCTTTCAACGGGGTTCAGCAGCTCTGTTTTTCCCGCAATAATGTCATAGAACATATTTCTGAGAACGCTTCCCGCCTGTGCAGTAAGGCTGGCAGCCTCAACGATAGCCTCGTCAATGCGTGTTTCCGAGAATATCTTTATTCTGTACAGCGAAACCATTCCCTGAGGGAAAAGCTGTGCGGCATCGGCAACAATGCTGTTGGTTTCCGCAAAATCCTGTGCGCTGTCATATCCGATAATAGCCGCCTGCATGGGACGCAGCTTTTTCGACGCCGCCGCCATGGGAAGATTTGCCACCAGCATCATAGCAAAGCAGGAGCAGATGCAGATAGTTCCCGTAAACACGGAAAGCGCAGGATAAAATGCCGACTCGCTGTACCCGCCGCTTTTGAACAGCGGAACAGCCACCGCACCCGCAATTACCGCCAGTCCGATAAGAATAGGCGTAAATATGCGGCAGAAACGGTCGGTAATGTCGGAATTGTAGGAATTTTTCACGAAATCGGAGATAAACTCGGTCTTTCTCATAGCAGCCAAAGCGGGAATGTCGTTCAGCGTTCCCCTTGTGAAAACCTGAGCCTTTTCCTCGTCCTTGACCATAAACATAGCACATTTCTTGCTTGTTCCCGAAATGTAGCGGAAATTCCGCTCGGTCCTCGAAACGATAAGCAGCTTTCCTATGGTATTGAACAGCAGACAGCCAATGGCAGCGGGGACGTAGTTATGTACTATACCCGCCTTGACAAGATTGGGAGATGCAAGCATAGTAAAGGACTGCACCAGCGACGCAATGACCGCAGCAGCAGTAAGGCTGTCACAGTCGCCCTTCATGGACAAAAGCTTAGAGATGCCGCAGGCAATGACCGTGTAGGAAACAAACGCCGCCAGCACTCCGATTATGGAGTTCACGAAAACAAAAGCGGGTGTCTGTGTCTGCTTGTCGAGAAGCTGTATTATAGGCAGTCCGAAATCATTTGCCAGTGCCATATAAGCCGTCAGCAGCAGACAGATGGTCAGCACCGCCAGACGCACAATAAGCGTGCTTTTCAGCTGCAAAATGTCATCGTTGATGGAGGCAGCGTCATCGAAGCTGTTGAAATCGTCGATAGAACCCTTTTCCTCGGCGTTCTCGGCAACCTCTTCTTCGGGAGTTTCCTCCTCATCGCCCACAAGACGGAAATTATCGATCACCATGTTGCGGCGTTTTTTCAGAGCAATTGCCTTTTCGACCTCCTCGGAACGCTCAAAAACGTCCTCCGGCTCGGTCTGTACGGGATTTCCCTCCTCCGTCTTGGGACGGCTTATCTTTGCCGTGTCGGGGATTATCTTGTCGCTCAGCAGGTCGAGATTCAGGTCGGAGGGCTTGCTGCGCTCCACAGGCACAACGGGCGCACCCCTTCGTTCCTGCTTGATACGGCGCATTTCGTCCATTAGCTGGGGATTTTCAGGCTCCTCGCCGCTTTGCTTGGCAAGCATTCCCGTAAAGCCCGACAGCACGTCCTGCAAGCCTGTCCGTGACGCCTTTTCCTTGTAATATTCGGAAAAGCCGTTATTTTCCTTCTCGGGCGGATTGTCGGCGGGAAGCTCTGCGGGATTAGGCTCCTTGGCAGCAGCTGCCAGCTCTTCACGCCGTGCGATCATTTCCTTCTGAACCTTCAGCTTGCTGAATATTGCAGTAAAGCCCTTAAACAGAGTGTTTTCACGCTTTGATGCTTCAACTGCCTTGGGTATCCCGCCTGTTTTATCCATATAAATATCCGAAAGCTCGTCCGAACTCTTATCTTTCGTCCTGATGTCGGAATATTTTTCCAAAGGCGGTTTTCTTGCGGGACGCTTATTGTAGACCTCCGCATACCGGTTGACATTCTTTTCGGTCTGCGGCTCGGACTTTTCACCCGCATAGGACCGCATAAGCTCCTCTGAGGGCTTCTGATGCTCAGCCTCTTTTATGTCAAAAAGTCCTGTCTGAGAGGTTATCTCAGCCCTTTTGATGCTTCCCGTATTGGCGATGCGCTGCTCATCGGCTCTGCGCCTTATCTCCTCACGCTCCGCCTTCATTTCGGGCGATCTGCCCTTCAAATCTATATCCAGCGATTTATAGAATTCGTCCAGCACCTTTTTGCGGTGACTGTCCTCGGAACTGATTTTTTTCTCGGGAGCGGGCTTTTCCTTGACCGTTTCCTCCGAAGGCTTTTCCTTGACTGCTTCCTCCGCAGGCTTCTCCTTCACCGCCGACGACGCAGCGGAAACGGGCTTGCGAACCTCCTCGGCAGCGGGCTTGCTTCCCGATCTGTCCAGCTTGGGAACAGCCCCCGAGCTTCTCAGCTCCGCAAATGGGTCCTTCTTGTATTTATCCTTTGTAATGCTTTCCTCGGGTTTCACGGGAGTTGTCCTCGACGAAGCATTTTTCTCCTCAAACGCCTTTTTAAGGGAGGACTTCACGCTGTCGGGCGCTTCCTCCCAGGGAACCTCCGCAGTTTTCTCGGGAATTGGCATGGTAACATGGGTGAACCGTTCCTGCTCGATAATTTCCGCAGACTCAGCCTTTTTGGGACTCTCCGCAGCCTTCTCCGAACTGCTTTTATAGCTGCCGTTTAAGATAGCCTCAAGATCATCGTCCGAATAAGAGGAGCGTCCGAAGTCATCCGACCTGTCTTTTTTGGGATATTCATTTAGTATATCATCTAACGAAAACTGTCCGTCAGCCAACTAAAGACACTCCTTTACATAATTTTTTTGATTCTTCTCTGACGAACAGCTTCATACATAAAAATGCCTGCCGCCACAGAAGCGTTAAGGGAGGTTATCTTCCCGAACATTGGGATACTCAGCAGAAAATCGCACTTTTCCTTGATAAGTCTGCCCATGCCGAAGCCCTCCGAGCCTACCACCAGAGCGCAGGGACCCGTCAGGTCGCAGTCGGCGTAATCTGTGCCGCTGCCGTCGGTGCCGTATATCCAGACGCCGTTTTCCTTTAGCTCGTCAATAGCCGCCGCCAGATTTGCCACTCTTGCCACAGGCAGATAGCTTGCAGCCCCCGCCGAGGTCTTGAACACCGTGTGTCCGAGTGCCGCCGAACGTCTTTTGGGGATAATGATACCGTCCGCACCCGCAGTTTCGGCAGTTCTTATGATAGCCCCCAGATTGTGGGGATCCTCGATCTCATCACAGATAATGATAAACGGCGGTCTGCCCTTTTCCTTGGCGGAAGCGAGAATGTCCTCAACTGTGGAATATTCCGCACATGCACCAACCGCAATAACGCCCTGATGCGACGCACCGCCCGACATAGCCGTAAGCTTCTTGTCGTCGGTCTTTTTGATAAGCACGCCCTTTTCCGCAGCCAGCTTGAGGATAACAGCAATGCTGCCCCCCGCAGCGGAGTTCACGTAGATGCAGTTAAGGGATTTCCCCGCTTTAAGCGCTTCGGTAACGGGATTTCTTCCGATAATGTAGTCGGAATCCTCGTCCATAGGCGAAAAGCTGTCCGCAGGCTTGCTGTCACGGGGCTTAGGGGGACGTCCCCTGCTGTCCCTCGGCTTGAAGCCGCCCTTTCGGTCATCGCTGCGGGCAGTTCTGCCTGTTTTATTATATTTATTGTAATCTGACATATAGAATAAACTCCTTATAAAAATCGACCTATAATCATATTTATACTATTATATCAGAAAATGTTCAGCTTTTCAACAATATTTTCGGAAAATTTTATATATGTTCACATAGTAAATAGAATTGTCATAATAATCAGGGTAACGACCGCCGTCAAAGCGGAGGACAGCCCCGCAATTTCCGCAGATGTCATCACCTTTCTCCGTCCCCTCGAACCGGTTATCCTTTGCACATAGGCAGCAGCCTCATCGTTCAGAAGCTTCGGCGGGAGATCGTCGCTCCCCGGACGGAGATACAGCACCGCCTTCTCAAAGTAATCGCTTTCCGTTGAATTTATCTCGATAACTCGCCTGTTTACACCCTTTATCATAGAAAAATGCTCCTTTTTTTCGATATTCGGGAATATTATTGGCAGTTATGACCGTGATATACAAAAAGTAGAAGGACACTTACAGAGTTTTCAACAACTTGTTGGAAAATAAGTTGAAAACTTTTCTGTTTACCGTGAGTTCTATGTTGAAAACTCTGTTGAAAAGGTTGAAAACTCCCATAGCAGCGACGGTCACAAAATTGTGGAAAAAGCAATTACAGCGGGTATTATGAAATAAAAGGAAAATCCATGTAATGCCGTGATGAAAAATATCACTTTCTCGATGTCAGGAACTCAATTGCACGCTCAATGCTGTCCTTGGAATTTCCCCAATCGGCGTCCTTTCCCGTGTTGCGGTAGTCATACATTGTGCAATATTTGGAAACGTCGCTGTACAATTCCTCCAGATAATTTTTGACAAGCTTTGAGGTCGCCGAATTGAAATCCTCCAGTTCCTTTTTCTGTAAATAAACCGGTGCCAGCGACAGCAGCAGGTCATAATGGGGCAGACAGATAAACTGCTGCTCCTCGTACAGCGTGCGGAACTCCCTGTTTGCGAACATTTCAAAGAGGGTCTTCATCAGACGCTCCATTCCCCAGTCCACCTTTTCGCAGACAAAGCAGCTTTCGTTGATGGCGGAGAGCTTCGCTTTTCGGGCATTTTTCGGTTCAAACAGACGGCGGCGTTCAAACATCTGCTGATCGACTGCGGCAAGATGTGTCTGGAGCATCAACGCCAGAGAAAGGCGGTTTTTCTGCTTCTGCATCTGGGAAAAATGCGTCTTGCAGAAGCCTGCACGGTTGGTTTCTATACGTACATCGGGTTCCATCATGGCAGCACCCATAATGTATTCAACGGTGCGGCTTTCCAGCATATCCCTCATTCGGCAGATAGGGCAGCCGCACTTTGGCTCAAAGATCTCGCTGATAGGTATCGTAAGAATACTTTCACGCATAATTTAAATTCCTTTCATATTTGATTAATGTTATCCCAAATCGAATTTATTATAATTATATCATAGCTTTCGGCACATTTCAACAGTTATTGCGGATTTATCATAGTTCATCGCCAAAAGCAAGGCAGTAATTACCAAAAACTTAACTCTCATCACTCAACACTCAACACTACCCGGAGGTGCTTTATGGAATATTTTACCCGTGGAAACGATATTATCCTGAAACAGCAGGACTTCGACCTTGCGGAAACTCTCGACTGCGGACAGGCATTCCGCTGGACGGCTGACGGTGACGGCTTTACCGGATTTTTCCTCGACCGTCCCCTGACTATTCTGAATGAGAAAGACTATTTCGTCCTGAAAAATACCTCCGAAGAGGATTTTCTGAACGTCTGGGCAGATTATTTCGACCTGAACACCGACTACGGCGAGCTGAAACGACTTTTTTCACAGGACGAAACCCTATCAAAGGCATGCGCCTATGCGGGCGGGATAAGGCTTCTCCGTCAGGATTTTTTTGAGTGCCTTATCTCGTTCATTATCTCACAGAACAACAATATTCCCCGAATAAAGGGCATTATCGGGCGGCTTTGCGATATGTTCGGCGGATTTCCCGCACCGAACGACCTTGCCGAAAAAACTGTTGACGACCTCGCCCCTCTCCGTTCGGGATTTCGCGCAAAATACATATGCGACGCTGCGGCAAAGTCTGCTTCCGGTGAAATTTCCCGTGAAACAATTTCGGAGATGTCAACGGAGGACGCACGCAAGGCACTTATGACCATCAAAGGCGTCGGACCGAAGGTGGCGGAATGTGTCCTGCTTTTCGGGCTGCACCGTGTGGAAGCGTTCCCCGTTGATGTGTGGATAAAGCGGGTCATGGCTGAGTATTACCCGAACGGTCTGCCCGAGTACGCAATGCCGTTTGGCGGAATTGCACAACAATATCTCTTCCATTATATTAGAAATAACCATTGACACCGCAGGCAGTCAGACATCTGACGTTTCGGTTTACGGTTAAATTTGTCGATTATTCGCTCTAAATCTTAACATTATTTAAAATCCACAAAATATCGTTGACTTTACGGCATATTTTAGTTATAATTATATTATATATTTTACTTGAAATGGGGTATTTCCCCTGCAGAGCGTACAAAACAGGTTCGCCTTCGGGGCGGACAGAAAGGTGTGATTTCAGCGTGGAAATTTTCAAGGACTATGACCAATTCAAGGAAAAGTGTCTGAACTTCTCCTCCAGATTTATGGAGGCATATTTTAAGGATAACTGTCCCGTTTGTCACCCAACGGTGGAAAACATGATCCTCGTTGCCTGCTCAGAGGAGGAGGCTCGCAGCAACGCCATTTACATCGCCCGTATGGCGGATATGATGCTTATGTCCGATATGGGAACAGAGTGGGATACCTTTAACCTTCAGGAGGCTAGAAAGATCGCCGCCGAGAACGGTCATGTCCTGCTTACCGACCTTCTTTTTGAAAACGCATTCTTCTCCGAGGACTGGATGATAAACGGTCAGAACGACCGTGTAGTTGTCAGCGAAGCATATATGAGAGAACAGGGCAAGAAATACGCCCCCGTCACCCCTCTCACCAACAAGGTCCTCTGCTTTAAGAAAATAAGCAACAGCTTCTTCTGGCAGAACGCCGACCCCTCAGAGTTGCTTGTTCTCAATAAGGAATACATAGGCTCCCGCCTTGCGGAGTATGCCGCTGCCGCTGCCGAAAAGCTGCCCTCTCTCGCTTCTGCGGAGGACAAGACCATTCCTGCCTTCGGTGGAAAGATCGTTATCGGCAAGGCCGAGGTGCGTCAGAAGATAACCAATCAGATATTTGCCGCCATTGATGAAGCAGTTTCCGTAATGAAGGATAATCTTACCATTATCTATGCAGCAAATTACAGCTTCAGCATGGTGGATTATATCTCCGAAATTCTCGTTAAATATCTCGCAAAGGAAGGCATAAGCGTTTCCAAGGAAAGCTTTATGAGCGTTTACTGCCTGCCCCTTACCGCAAAGATAAACGACGAAGCCGTTAAGGAACAGCTGAACATCATCGACGTGCGTTCCGAGGACGAGGACGTTGACTGCGTTAAGCTTGCGTTCGTAAAATATCTCGAAAGAGAAGGAAATATCGGATTTAAGTATATCCGTCACGATAAGGACGAATATATGGAGAAGCTCCATGCTCTGGAGTGCATTCCCCTGTCCGAGAGGGACGAGGAAAAGAGCGCCCTCATGGATCTGTTGGGCGACCGTCCCTGCTGCGAGGCTGTATTCAACCTTGCCGAGTCACGTTTCCCCGACGAGGATATTACCGCTGTCAAGGAATTCTGGGGAATGTCCGCTCTCGATGAAGCTGCCCTGAAGCAGTACGTTTCCGACTCCTATTTTGCAGATGCCCTCACCGACGGCGAGATCACCGCAGGCTATGACAAGGCTGAGATGATCCTGAATGCGTTAAAGCCCGTTTCTGAGAAATACGGTCTGGATAATTCCGAGGACGTTAAGCGCCTTGAACACTACATCGACCTGATGGACAGAGAGAGAAGGACCTATAACGGCACCGTTTTCGATACCATAGAGGATATGAAGAAGGCAATGAAGAACGAGACCGACGTTGCCGACCTCTGCACCGACCTTACCGCAATGACCGCCAAGGAGCTGGCAAATCTCCGTCAGTATATCCGCTCAATGCCCCTTGACAACAACACCGCTGCGAAATATCTGGTAAAGATAAAGGTCGCTATGAACGAAAGCGAAAAGAACGCTCTTAATCAGATGTGCCTGAAGCTGCCCATGATGAACGAGCAGGAGGTCACCGACCTTTGCGCAAAGATAAAAGAGTACGACTGCGACGAGTATGTCAAGAAGCCCTTCCTTGAAAGAGCTTCGGGATATATGCTCTCCGCTCAGAGGGACGCTCTTTCCGAAATGTGCAGAAGCGCTGCGTCCATGAACGGCGAAGAACTGTCCGCACTGACCGAAAAGATAAAGAACGGCGGCTATGACCCTGTTCTTACAAAATATACGCTGAAAAGGCTGTCTACCGTCCGCGATGACGCTGTTCGTCAGGAAATTGCCGATATTTGCGACGGTATGGAAAATATGCCCAACGAGGAGCTTGAAGCTCTCAAAGGAAAGATCACAGCGAAGAATTATCCCGAGAAATTTACAAGGAAAATTCTCCGCAATATCGAAAATCTTATCAATCAGAATCTCCTCGATGAAGTCGTTGCTATATTCTCCAACATTGAAACGGCAGATATGGACCGCATCGAGTCACTCAAGAAGATCGTTTCCGAAAACAAGTACGACGAGGTGCTTATCTCCAAATATATCGAACCCATCAAGCAGCGTGAAACCGCACTTAACGACGAGATACTGCTTGGCAAGCTTACTAATGTTTCCAACATGGACAACGAGGCTCTTGCCGAGATAAGAGAGATCATCTCCTCCGGAAAGTGCAGCGAAGAAGCCGTTGCAAAGGCTGAAAGCACCATCGCAGAGAGAGAAAACGAGATAATCGCCGCAGAGCTTGCCGAGATCTGCCGTGACATTCCCGAAATGACCTCCGAGCAGCTTGAAAAGATCAAGGAAGTTATCTCCAGCACAAGATACCCCGAAACCCTTACAGGCAAATACATTATACAGATCGGCGAACGTGAAACCGAGCTGCTGGAGCTGGAGCTTGCCGAGCTTTGCGCCGATGTTTCCGAGATGACACAGGAGCAGCTTGAAAACCTGAAGCTTGCCCTCAACAGCGACAGATACACTCCCGAACAGACCGAGGAGTATATCGCAAAGCTGGAAACAAGAGAAAGAGAGCTGCTTAAGCTTGAGCTTGTTGAGATCTGCCACGACATCAAGGAAATGAATCAGGATCAGCTGGATCAGCTCCGTCTGAGGATAGAAAGCGGCAGATATGCCACCGACCTTATTGCTCCCTATGAGCAGCAGATCAATGACAGAGAGCTGGTGCTTCTCGATAAGCAGCTGGCAGAACTCTGCGAAAATATCGACGAGATGTCCAAGGAAGATGTCCGCAAGCTTCGTCCTCTTATTCAGGACGGCGATTATGATCCTAATATTGCCAAGAAATATCTCAATATGCTTGACAAGAGGGAAAAGGATATAATCACCGAGGAATTCAATAAGACCGCAGGAAATATCGACGAAGCTACCATTGAAGAACTGAACAACGCTAAGCTGCAGCTTGCCGAGAACCCCGAATTTGCAAACCTCGAAAGCTACGACGAAATGTTTGCAAAGATCGACAGGAAGATCGCTGAGCTTAAAAAGGCTGAATTTGACAAGAAGCTTTCGGGAATTTCCGAGCTTGACTTTGACGGTATCAAGGAATTCAAGGAAGAGCTGGAAGCCAAAAAGTCCGAAATTTCCGAGGAAGAATACAAGGAAGCTTCCGAAAGGGCTGCTCAGCAGCTTGCTTCTCTTGAACGCAAGGAGCTGGAAGCCCTCTGCGAAGGCTGCAAGGATTTCACCCTCGACAAGGCAAAGGAAGCTTTGGAAAAGGTCAACAGCTGCGGATACGGCGCCGATGTTACCGAATCCTTTGCGGAGCAGCTGGGCAACAGGATCACCGAGCTGCACACCAACTACCTGTTTGAGCTTATCTCCGATATCGACAATATGTCCAAGGAACAGCTTACCGATGCGCTGGCTAAAACCAATGCCTACGGTGAAGGCTGCCCCGAAGAGCTTAAAAAGAAATATGCCGACAAGATCAATGTCAAGCTTCATGAGATCGAAGATAAGGAGCTTCAGAGCGTCTGCGGAAATCTCAGCGCGCTCAATATCAAGCAGGCTATGGACCTCAAGGTCAAGATCGACACCATGCAGATCGACAGAGAAGCCAAGGACCGCTACCTGGACGCTATCGACGAGCATATCCTTATGCTCAAGGGCGTTGAGACCGACGGTTATGTTGAACACCTTATCAAGATCATGAGCGACAACAGCATCTCCAATGTTCAGTTCCATGTTCCCAGACTTTCCAAGGTATTCGACCTGAAATTCGGTGACATCTGCAAAACATATTTAAGCCCCGGAAGATACGAGATCCCCATGCTTATCCACGAGAGCAAGGTTGGCGACGCAAACGAAGGCTTCGCTATCACCAACGAGTACCTTTACTATAAGTTGCCTCAGGGCAAATTTGACAGGATACTTCTGGAGAATATCTCCGAATTTACTGCTAAGAAGGCAATGTTCGGTCCCTGCAGCATCATCATGAAGGAAAAGGACGGAAAGACTCATGAGCTTCCCTGCGGAATTGCCAAGGCAAACGTTGATAACGCTGCCAAGGTACTGACACAGTTCATCAGCTTCATCAAGCAGGAACGCTCCGCTGCCAAGTTTGCGGAAATTCAGGAGGCTGCCGAGGCTGAAAAGCATCATCAGCCTGTTGTCGATCCCACCGAGGAGATCATCAAAAAGGCAGAGCTGGAAAATACTGCAAAGCATGAAGAAAAACCTGCCGAGCCCAAGCCTGCAGAGCCGAAGCCCGAAGAAAAGCCCGAAGAGCCCAAGCCCGAGGAAAAGCCCGAGGAAAAACCCGAAGAGCCCAAGCCCGAGGAAAAGCCCGCAGAATCTAAGCCAGAGGAAAAGTCCGAAGAGCCCAAGCCTGAGGAAAAACCCGAAGAGCCCAAGCCTGAGGAAAAGCCCGCAGAGCCCAAGCCCGAGGAAAAGCCCGCAGAGCCCAAGCCCGAGGAAAAGCCCGCAGAGCCCAAGCCCGAACCCGCTGCTCCCAAGAAGCGTTTCTGCGAGGAGTGCGGCGCACCTATCCTGAAACCCACAGCAAAATTCTGTATGGAGTGCGGCCACAAGCTTTCGTAATCGGCATAAATTCAAACACACTTACGTCAGCTTCGCAGCAAATCACTGCGAAGCTGATTTTTCTTAGGAGAATGTATATGATCTGGGTAATTCTCATAATTGCATGGCTGGTGTCCCCGCTCGTGCTGCTGCCGCTGTTTATCGGTGCAAAAAACGACCTGAAAAGCAAGGAAAAGGAACTTCGGCAGTATATGCAAATTCTCGAGGATATGAAAAACTCTGGAAAAATAACCCCGCAGGAGCACTTCAACTTAGTTTCCGCTGCAAAGTCAGGGACATATTTCAGGGACAACACCAACGGCTACAATATGCCTACCTATACCGTCCCCGTTCCGCCTGCACAAAATCTGCAAAGCGAAACGCAAGCTTCCGAACCCGCTCCCGCAGCTGAGAGCAACAGACCTATTCCCGAAAACAGCGGTTATGTAATGCCAAGCTATCAGCAGCGATCCGTCCCGCAATATGCCGAGAAAAAGCCGTCGGGCGGTGTAAGCTCCATGAATATCGTGCTGCTGATTGGCGTGATAATGGTGTTTATGGCGGGAATAATTTTCGCCACATCTGCCCTGCTTTTCTTTGACGGCATCGGAAAGCTGTCGGGAACTGTCCTGATGACTATCCTGCTTTTCCTTCTTTCGGGATTTTTTATGCGCAAGGAAATGGAAAAGACTGCCCTTGCTATGTACAGACTTGGCTCGGTCTTTCTGCCTGTGAATGTCATTTGTGCAGGATATTTCGCACTTTTCGGGGAACTGTTCAGCTTCGGGGATACGATCGGCACGCTGACGGTCATAGGAACGGCGGCGGCGGTGTTTGCCATTCCCTGTATAATAGGCGCAAAGCTGTATGAACACAAAAGCTTTGCCGTGCTGACATGGGTATCGGGACTGCTGACCTACTGCTGTCTGACAGGCGCCGCGGTCAATGACAAGGATATATTTGCAGTTCTGGCTGCGGCTGCTGCGGTGGTGGTTACGGCAGCTTCCCATTTTGCCAAAAGGCTGCCCGAAAAGGAGAAAAAAGGCGTATTTTCCAAGGTTTTCGGCATATGCTCCGCAAGCTCCGTGACCGTTCTTTCGGCGGCAGCAATAATCGCTTCGGGAACCAACATTATCGGCGCTGTCATCTGCGGAGTGCTGGCGGCAGCCGTTCTCAGCGGCGTTCTGGACGAACAGCTGGAAGGCTCGGGTGCGGTAGCATTTGCCGTTCTGGTGACCGCCTGCTCATTTAAAGCAGCATCTCCGGGCGAGCTGGGAGAGTTTATTTTCATCTGCGGCGCACTGGCTGTTTCCTGCGGTATCGTGGGATATTCCCTGCCCTCGCTTACCGAAAAAGCGGCAAAGCTTCTGCGGCATATCAGCTTGTTTTCGTTTATCCCCGCTCTCCTGATAGGCGGCGGTGAACTATTTTACGAGGAAATAACTCTCGGCACTCTCATCGTGACCGCCATGCTTTCTGCCGAATGTCTGTGGCTTGCCCTCTGCAAGAATGACAAATTTTCGGTGCATACCATCCCCATAGCGGCAATTCTGCTGTCCGCACAGCTGTCGATCTATCTTGAAAATAAGCTGAATACAGAGCATATCGGCTTTGTAATTTTCCCCGTACTCGCTGCGATTTTTGGACTTTGCTTCCTGTTTACCCCAAAGCTGAAACGTATCGGGGAAACTCCCGCTTTTCCCGCCGCACTGCTCCTTTCTATGGGAATATGCTCCATTATTGCATGCACCGAGGGCGGTTTGGAAGCGGTCACACCCGTCCTGCTGTCCTGCATTATGACGGCGGTCATGGCATTCTCGGGAAGCGGACTAAACCGCAGAATTGCAAGAATTTCCCTGCCCATTTTCGGATATATAGCATCCTATTTGGTGACGCTTTTTGGCGGAATTGACTTTGCGATCGTCACCGTTGCTTACGTCTGCATCTATGCGGCAATAGACCTGATTCTTTTACTCTTGTCCGATAAATGGGACAATTTAAAGGAGCTTGAAACTATTCTGGGAATGATGCTGATACCCTTTGCGTTTATCGCTCTTTTCTGCGATGCGGAGGATTTTTACTGCACAAACGTCCTGCTTGCCGCATCGGTCAGCCTTGTTCTGCGAAGCCTGATGATGAACAAATTCGGCAGGAAATACGCCTGTGCCGCAATGATAACGGGAAATGCGGCGTTTACGGCATTCCTGTTTGCGCTGTTCTCATTCAGACTTGACTTAGGTGACAAAGGGCTTATCGTCCCCGCCGCATACGCCGCAGCGATTTCCGGAATTACCGCTGTATTCACGAAAATGGGCAAGCGCGGCTTCTGCCTGAACGAGCTGCTGATATTCTTTTCGGGCTGGTCGGCGGTGCTTAATTTGTTTTTGCTGTTCCAATCCGCCGCAAGCGAGGAGCTGATATGGTTTGCGGTCTGCTTCAATATCATAAATCTGACGGTGTTCTGCACGAACAATTCCAATATGATGCTGATGGGGCTGGCGGCAGCATTTCAGTTCTATCTGACGCCTGTTTTCATATGCAGCATCGCAAATATTGACGGCTGGGCTGCAACGGGAATAGCAGCTGCCGCAGCAGCATTGGGCGTAATTTCGGGAATTATTCTGTTCGGGAATAATATACTGACACAAACAGACACAAACGGAAAAACCGTATATCGTGCGGACATTTTCACGCTGACCGTCCCCACGGTGCTTCTCTGCTTCGGCGAACCTCACAGAATATTCTGCTCCCTAATATTCCTTGCCGCATCGTCAATGCTCTATTTCCGCCGAACGGGAAAAATCTTCGGGGACAGAGCGGCGCTTACATTCGCACTTTCCTTCGGCTGGATAGCTTGGTATTTTATCCCGAATCTGGAGATACCCGAAATGTTCCTGACGGAATTCCGGCTTCTGCCCGTCCCGATAGTCTGCTTCCTGCTGACGAAAATTCACAAGGGCTATGAGGTTCAGACGGCGAACATTTCCTTTGTTGCCGCCATACTGTCAATGGGTATCCTTGCTTTCGAGGCGGCTTCGGAGGCTGAGCTTTTTGCGGCACTGACAGCGGGAATAGTTTCCCTGTCCATACTGATAATCTCGTTTGTTATCAAGAAAAAGCGTTGGTTCGTGCTGGCGGCAGCTGTTCTGGGATTTCTGACAGTATATCTCTCCTTCTCGCTTCGTTCGAGTATGGGCTGGCTGGCGTTCCTGCTTATCGGCGGCGGTCTGCTTATCGTTATCGGAGCGGTCAATGAGTCCAAAAGGAAAAACGCCGCCAATAACGGCAGCGAAAACAAAACAAGGTTTATGAGCGACTGGGAATGGTGATTTTTCGGTCGAATTAATTGGGAGCGATCTTACAATGAAAATAGAAATGGGCGAATCATTAATTTACTCATATCTTAGACATGTAAAATATTGTCAACTTGTTCAAACGAATTGGAAAGCTTCACCAAGCTGGACCATCTCTAATAAAGACATGCTAATTAAGATTATGAATGGTGTATCAAATTTTTATAGTGAAAAATATGGTATCAGCATTTTCAAAAAAAGTTCTTTCGATCAACTGCTGCGACAGGCAGAAGCCGATGTTGTTGGAATATGCTATAATCCGGAGCCATTCATTTACAGTGTTGATGTAGCTTTTCATGAAAATGGGCTTATGTACGGCAATAAATCTGCTACGGCAGCTAATGTGATCAAAAAATATGTGCGCACTATCATGTGCCTGATCGGATATATGAACTTCTTTGAAGGTGAAGTGATCTTTGCCTCTCCCAAAGTAAATAAAAATGTACTTGATGAGCTTTTGCCGTTATTGGACGATTTAAAGAAACTGCTAAAATCTCTTGAAGTGAATTTTTCTATTAAATTATTTACCAACGACAGCTTTTACAAATCTATTCTTAGTCCTATTATGCTTCAATCATCAGATGTTTCAGATACTGCCGAGCTTTTTTTGCGAAGCTATCAGATGATAAGGTTATTTGAAAAACCTGTAAAGAACAAAGAAATCGGCGCAGAAATAACCGCTTCTGACACTAGCGAATTTATGAGTATTGAAGCCCTTGACGAACTAAAGATCGGTAAGCTTGTTCAGATTACAATCGGATATATGGCAGAGCATGATCTTTTAAGCGATGATACCATTGCAGAACTGCTCAGCAAGTCTTACTGTAAAGAAACCTTTGGAATTAACTTTGCGCTTCTAAAAGACGTGACTGATTGCAATGATATTGACATTATTCGCAAGGATTCAAAAGGATACAGCAGATATTATGGCACACCTGTGAAATATCACGGAAAATCTTATCTACTTTGTCAGGAATGGAACGATCGTATGCACCGAGAAAAATATGACAAATGGTATAAGCCGCTTATCGGTAACGTAAATTAATTAGAGCGTTCAGCACAATCAGCGTGCTGAACGCTCTTTATATAAGTTTATCTTAACAAAAATCAGAACTCAAGCTTCTCCTCAAGATACTTAACAAGCTCGTCTATCTTGACTCTCTCCTGAGCCATAGAATCTCTGTCACGAACGGTAACGCAGCCGTCCTCAAGAGTGTCGAAGTCGTAGGTGATGCAGAAGGGAGTACCGATCTCGTCCTGACGGCGGTATCTCTTACCGATCTGACCTGCTTCGTCATACTCAACGCTGAACTTCTTGGCAAGCTTGGTGTAAAGCTCGGTTGCGGGTTCCTTCAGCTTTTTTGTCAGAGGAAGAACAGCAGCCTTTACGGGAGCAAGTGCAGGGTGCAGATGCATGACCGTTCTTACGTCGGACTTGTCGCCCTCACCTATCTCTTCTTCATCGTAAGCCTCGCAAACGATAGTCAGGAACAGTCTTTCAACGCCGAGCGAAGGCTCAATAACGTAGGGAATGTACTTCTCATTGGTTTCGGGGTCGAAGTATTCAAGGGACTTTCCGCTGGTCTTCATATGCTGAGTGAGATCATAATCCGTTCTGTCGGCAATGCCCCAAAGCTCGCCCCAGCCGAAGGGGAACTTGTACTCAAAGTCGGTAGTCGCCTTGGAATAGAAGCAAAGCTCCTCTGGAGAATGATCTCTCAGACGGAGATTTTCCTCCTTGATACCAAGACTCAACAGGAAATTCTTGCAGTATGTTCTCCAATACTGAAACCACTCAAGGTCGGTGCCGGGCTTGCAGAAGAACTCCAGCTCCATCTGCTCGAACTCTCTTACACGGAAGATGAAGTTGCCGGGAGTGATCTCGTTTCTGAAAGACTTTCCGACTTGTCCAACGCCGAAGGGAACCTTCTTACGAGTTGTACGCTGGATATTGTTAAAGTTTACGAAAATACCCTGTGCGGTTTCGGGACGAAGATACAGCTCAGCCTTGGAATCCTCGGTAACGCCCTGGAAGGTCTTGAACATCAGGTTGAACTGTCTGATAGGTGTAAAATTCTTCTTGCCGCAGTTGGGACACTTAATGTCGTGGCTTGCGATAAATTCGTTCAGCTGATCGTTAGTCCAGCCCGCAGTGTTCTCGCCTGCCTGATCTTCGATAAGATTGTCCGCACGATGACGGGTCTTACACTCCTTGCAGTCCATCAGCGGGTCGGAAAATCCGCCCAGATGACCCGAAGCCACCCAAGTCTGAGGGTTCATAAGTATAGCACTGTCCAGCCCAACGTTGTAGGGGGACTCCTGAACGAACTTTTTCAGCCATGCGTTCTTGATGTTGTTTTTCAGCAGAACGCCGAGAGGACCGTAATCCCAAGTGTTTGCCAGACCGCCGTAGATCTCGCTTCCGGGGTAAACAAAGCCTCTGTTTTTGCAGAGAGCAACAACTTTATCCATAGTTTTTTCAGCCATTTTATATATACCGCCTTTTCATATTTTTCCGATTTTTGTCGGTGGAAAATAATCTTAATCTACATTATATAACAATTTGGGAATAAAGTCAAGTCAATTGGCAGCGGAAAAAGAAAATTATTCTTAAAGAATTTTACAATCCCATTTCCTTCAAATTTTCAACTACCGAAACGTAAAATTCCGTTATATCGGCAACACCGTTTCCGTCTGATTTTTGGGACAGTTTGTTTCGCCGCATATCCACCTCGTCGCAATGGGAAATGCCCCGTCGTCCCGCACCTCGGATTATCCCCTTGAAGTTAGTCCACTTTACGGCATCGGGTGCAAGCAGACCGTCATTTTCGCCCTCGTAATGCTTTACCACCAGCCACGGCAGCCACATAAAAATATCCGACAGCATATTTTTCATAACAAAAGCATAGCTTTGATAGTAGATGCCCTCGGCATCGGGATTTTCGGCGTTGAATTTCTCCGCATCGGCTGTTCTGAACGAACAGACAGCGTTATATGTATCGGGCGAACTGTCCCCGATAATGCGAAACCACAAATTGACCGCCCCGCAGCCGAACCGCACAAGTCCTTGCGGCAGCTTCATAAGCCTGTCCACCGTTTTGGAACCATTATGGGGCGTTGAAACGGTAGTAAGAGAAGCCACCCTGTCCGCCATGCCCATCGTGGAAATAAGATAGCGAGCCTCCAGACCGCCCTTTGAATGGGCGATAATATTTACCTTTTCCGCCCCCGCTTCTTCAAGAAAGGCGGCAAGCTGCTTTTGTATCTGTTCGGCATTTCCGACGATAGAACCGTTGGCGTCCTGTTCGCTGCATATGACCGTTGCGCCGTTATCCGAGAGTGCCTTCGGTATTCTCCCCCAATAACCAATATGCTTGTTCTCACGAAAGCCCATTCCGTGGATAAGAAAAATAGGATATTTTGTGTCACACTTCATTTTACCGCCGCCCTTCATTATCTAAAATTATATCACCAACATATTGTATATGTCAAGCCGAACTATTGACTTTTGCACGAAAATATGGTATCATCAATAACAGAATATCTGGGAAAGGACGATGCTTATGAAATGCCCATACTGCGGTTTTGAAGATACTAAGGTCATAGACTCCCGCCCCGTTGACGGCAGAAAACGCCGCCGAAGAGAATGCACAAGCTGTATGAAGCGGTTCACAACCTATGAATCTGTGGAAATGCCCATGCTGCTGGTAGTCAAAAAGGACGGCTCCTTTGAACCGTTCAGCCGTGTCAAGCTGCTAAACGGCATCTACAACGCCATAAAAAAGCGTCCCGTTGATGTTACGCAGGTCACCTCCATCGCCGATGAGATAGAAAGCCATTACGCCAACAGAATGCAGACTCAGGTCACAAGTACGGAGATAGGCGATATGGTGCTGAACCATCTGAAAGACATCGACTTGGTGGCATATGTCCGTTTTGCATCGGTCTACAAGGATTTTACAGACGTTGACAGCTTTATTTCCATCATTTCAGAGCTGAATTCCAATTGATATAGAAAGGACGTTTACCATGAATTTTCAGGAAAAATTTGAGAGAGAAACCGCTAAGCAGGAGTCTCTTCTCACCCGCAAAAACGAAAAGACCGACGATTACAACGGCATCTACGACCGCTATAAATACCCGGTTTTGACAGCCGCTCACGCCCCCATTCTCTGGAGATACGACCTGAACCCCGAAACCAATCCCAACTTTATGGAGCGACTCGGGATAAACGCCGTTATGAACTCGGGCGCAATCGAGCTGGACGGCAAAATTTGCCTTGTTGCAAGAGTCGAGGGAAGCGACAGAAAGTCCTTCTTTGCCGTTGCGGAAAGTGAGAACGGCGTTGATAATTTCCGTTTCAGAGATTATCCCATAATGCTGCCCGATACAGAACCCAATGAAACCAACGTCTACGATATGCGTCTGACAAAGCACGAGGACGGCTGGATATACGGCGTTTTCTGTTCCGAGAGCAAGGACACGACCTCCAATGACCTGTCCGCAGCATTTGCACAGGCAGGCATTGTCCGCACAAAGGACCTGACCAATTGGGAGCGTCTGCCTAATTTGAAATCCGCATCTCCCCAGCAGAGAAATGTGGTGCTTCACCCCGAATTTGTTGACGGAAAATATGCCTTCTACACCCGTCCCCAGGACGATTTCATCTCCACAGGCTCGGGCGGAGGAATCTGCTTCGGACTTTGCGAGGACATTACAAACCCCGTTATCTGCACGGAAGAAAAGGTCATCAGTCCCCGTCTTTACCACACTATCACGGAAGTAAAGAACGGTGCGGGTGCTGTTCCCATCAAGACGGAAAAGGGCTGGATACATATTGCTCACGGCGTAAGAAACACTGCTGCGGGACTTCGCTATGTCATCTACGTTTTCGCCACCGACCTGAACGACCCCTCCAAGCTTATCGCTTCACCGTCGGGACTGTTTATCGCACCTCAGGGCGAGGAACGTGTGGGCGACGTTTCAAATGTTGCGTTCACAAACGGCGCTGTTGTACGGGATAACGGACAGGTGCTTATCTACTATGCGTCCTCCGACACAAGAGTTCACGTTGCGGAAACCACTCTTGAAAAGCTCATTGACTACACCTTCAACACCCCCTCCGACCCCCTCCGCTCCGCCGACTGCGTTAAGCAGAGATGCGAGCTTATAAGCAGAAATCTGGAGTATCTTGCTAAAAATCGTTAAGAACTGCACCATAAAAAATATGCACAGGGCTTGAATTTTAAGCTCTGTGCATATTTTTATTGCTCATTTATTTTATCACCTATTTGCTTTGCCTTGGATATAAGAACATCCCTGTCATTGGAAATTTCGTCCGAAATGACCGCCTGCAAAAGCTCATCGAGTATATCGCCAACGGTTTTTCCCGAATATCCCAGCTCCATAATATCATTTCCGTTAACTGCCAAATCTTTAAGGGAAATGCAGTCGCCACGCTTTTCGATCTCGTATGCCTTGAAATTTATCTTGTCGATAAGCGGCACACGTTCCATACAAAACGGCTGCTTTGCACGGCTGTCCGCCTTCTGCACCTCCATCAGACGGTGAAATGCGGGAGAACCTATCTTCGACATCAGCCGCTTGATAACACGCTCGTCATCAACGGGAGTTACATAGTGATAGCGGATAAGCGTAACAACGTCCTCGATAACGCTGTTCGGGTATTTCAGACGGCGGAGTATCTTTTCTGCGACCTCTGCACCCAGCTGCTCGTGTTCGTAAAAATGCCCCTGACCGTTATCATCAAGCTTGAAGCAGTCGGGCTTGGAAATGTCATGAAGCAGCATTGCAAGCCGAATGGTCAGGTCCTTTTTCGCCTGAGATACGGACATTGCCGTATGCTCCCAGACATCATAGAGATGGTATCTGCTCTGCTGATTGAACCCGACGCAAGGGGTTATCTCGGGGATAAACACCTCAATTACATCGTGATATTTCATCAGCACGTCATAAACGTTCTCGCCCAGCAGCAGCCTGTTAAGCTCTGCGGATATACGTTCCTCGGAAACGTCCCGAAGCAGCTTGCGGCAGCGGTGAACGGCAGAATCCGTGTCCTTATCCAGCACAAATTCCAGCTCCGAGGCAAATCTCAGCGCACGAAGGATACGCAAAGCGTCCTCTTCAAAGCGCTTCTCAGGCTCGCCCACACAGCGTATCTTTCTGTTAAACAGATGCTTCTGACCGTTGAAAACGTCCACAACACCCATTTTATCGGAATATGCCATTGCATTTATGGTAAAATCACGGCGGGACAGATCATCGGTAAGCTGATCGGTAAACTCCACCGAATCGGGCTTTCTGTGGTCGGAATATTCCCCGTCGATACGATAGGTAGTGACCTCAACAGGCTCGTTATCGGACATTACGGTAACAGTTCCGTGCTTTATCCCTGTGTCGATCGTCTTGAAGCCGCTGAGAGCTGCCTTGACCTCGTCGGGCTTTGCATTGGTGCAGACATCGTAATCATTGGGGATACGCCCCATAAAGCTGTCCCTGACGCAGCCGCCGACTATATATGCTTCAAACCCCGCATTTTCCAAAGAATGAATGACTGCCCTGACATTCTCGGGAATAAAAATATCCAAATCCATCACCGCATTTCAAATTAAATCTGTAAAAAGTACCTAGATTTATTGTATCACATTTGCGCCGGGATTGCATTAATTAAATATTAAGTATTAATTACAGATTTTGGAACTTCAAATATACTGTGCGATCATACGGCTGTTCTCCGCCAGAGCCTTTGCCCCGCCCGTGTAACCGTCTGCGTAAAGTTCAAGGATAACGGCACCGTCAAATCCAACGCTTTTCAGCGTTTCAAAGAACACAGCGGGGTCACCGTCGCCGCAGCCGCAGGGCAGACAATCTCCCTTTTTGCCGCTTTCGGAATAGTGGATATGCTTGATGCTGTCCCCCAGCGTCCTTGCGACCTCAACGGGATCCTCCCCCGCCCTGACAGCCTGCTTTGTGTCCAGAACAAAGGACGCCATACTCCCCAGATACCGCTTCATCTCCAGCATATAGGAAAGCTTCCCCGACGTGCAGCGGGCGACATTTTCCCGAAGCACCTCAACGCCCATCTCACGGGCAGCGGTCTGAAGCCTTGCGAAATTCTCAAACTCCGCTTCCATGGGAAAAGCGTTTTCGGGCTTGTTTCCGTGAAGGACAAAATATTTCGCCCCGACCTTGCCCATAAACCCGAAAAACCGCTTGTAATAGCCGATCATATCGTTCAGTCTGCGCGCGTAAGAGGTGAACAGCATCATCGGCTCGACGCCGCAGGTATAGGGGTGAACGGAGGTTATGTTCAGCCCATAGTCCCGAATGCAGTCAAGCATATCTCCAAGATATGGGTCATGAAGCTCGCAGTGAGAATTTACGAATATCTCGATATTTTTCACGCCCGCCTCCGCCAATGAGCGAAGTGCTTTCTCCGTTTCCATTGGGTAAAGACAGGCTGTTGATACTCCCGAGATCATATTGTTCCTCCTAAAAAAGGGGCAGTAATTCAAATTACCGCCCCTGAATGTTATGCAGTTTTCTTCTTAGCCGATTTTCTCTCGGAAACCTTATCGTCAACAAATGTCCAGAGCGGACCTGCAAGGCAAACCGAAGAGTAGAAGCCCGACAGAATACCGATTATCAGCGGGAAGGAGAAGGAGATGATAGAATCAACTCTGTAAACCAGCGCAACAACGGTAATTGTCACCATAGCTATCAGCGTGGACACAGTTGTGTGGATAGAACGTGTCATAGACTGATTGATGGACATATTAACGATCTCGTTTCTGGACTTTTTCTTGCCGTAAAGACGCTCGTTTTCTCTGATACGGTCATAGATAACGATGGTGTTGTTGATGGAATAACCGAGGATAGTCAGTACAACTGCCATAAAGTTTGCATCTATCTCCATACGGCAGATAACGAATGTGCCGTATGTCACGATAATATCGTGGAAAAGTGCGATAATGGCAACAACGCCCGCACTCCAGCCGCTTATCTTCTTAAATCTCAGTGCGATGTAGATGATAAGGATAATTGACGCAAATGCAACAGCCACCAGACATTTCTTGAAGAACTCCGAACCTGCGGAGGGTGAAACGTCGCTGGACGAAATAAGGTCAAGATTGTTGTCTGCATACTCCTCTGTAAGAGTGTTTGTCAGCTCGAACTGCTTGTCCGAGGTAAGACCCGATTTGGTTGTAAGTGAAAGGGTGACAGAGTTTCTGTTTGTGGTGAAATCGGTGCCGACTGCGGCATTTACGGGAATTCCGTCCAGTATCTCACTTGCCCTTGCGGAAAATGCCGCAGAGTCCAGCTCACCGTCATAGGCGTAGTTGATGATAGTACCGCCCTTGAACTGAATGTCCAGCTTAACGCCGAAGATAACGGTTGCAAGCAGTATAACACCCATCAGGCAGGCAGAAATTATGAAAAAGACTTTTCTCTTTCCGACAAAATCAAATTCTTTATTCATATCAGACACCTCCGTAAAGCTTGGGATTTCTGAACGCCTTGAAGCGGGAGATGGAGTAAAGCATTATTCTCGAACAGAACACGCCCATAAGGAAGTTCAGGAAGCAGCCTGTCAGCAGGTTGTAGCCGAAGGAGTAGATGGTTCCCGCAGTAGACGGACCAAACATAAAGAACACAGGGTGAAGCAGCTTTGCAAAAAGGCTGTCGGGAGTACCGAACGCACCCATCAGGATAATAGCGATGATTATCATTGTAACGTTTCCGTCGAAGATAGCCGCAAATGCTCTCTTAAAGCCCGAATTCAGGGCGCCGTCAAGAGTTTTGCCCGCTCTCAGCTCCTCCTTGATACGCTCGGAGGTGATGATGTTGGCGTCAACGCCCATGCCGACGGAAAGAATGATACCCGCAATACCAGGGATAGTCAGGATAGAGCTGTTCATAAAGCTGAAATATCCCGAAACGAACGCCAGCATACCCGCAACCTGTCCCGCAAGTGCAATGACCGCAACAAAGCCGGGCAGTCTGTAAATGACGATAACATAAAGCGCAATAATGCAGAATGCGATGATACCCGCAAGCACCATAGCGTCCAGAGCGCCCATGCCGAGGCTGGGAGAAATGGTGGAGAAGCTTGATGTTACCAGCTTAAAGGGCAGCGCACCGGAATTGATCTTGTCAGCCAGAGCCTTTGCGCTGTCTGCGTCAAAATCGCCGGTAATAGTTGCGCTTCCGCCCGAGATCCACTCGTTTACGGTAGGATAGGAAATGCAGAAATCGTCCATCCAGATGGAGATCTTACCCTTTTCCTCAGCAAGACGCTTGGTAGCATCGGAGAACTTCTCCGCACCGCTCTTTTCGCCGTTTTCACCAACATCGCTCAGTTCAAGGGCAACCACCCACTGTGTCTGACCCGCTTCGTTGGAAATGTAGCTGGGGTAAGCGTTCTTAACGTCCTTACCCTCAAGAATGATAGTATCGGCGGTAACACCGGTAGGCAGACCCATTGAGTCTACCTCGTAGCCCTCACGGAAGGTCAGCATAGCAGTTTCGCCCAGTTCCTTAACGGCACTCTCGGGGTCGAAATCAGCCTCGCCCTCTTTCCAGGGGAAACGCACGATGATACGGTCGTTGTTATAGTCAATGTAGCTTTCATAGTCGGTAATGCCCAGGTTTATCATTCTCTGAACGATAACCTCCTTGGCACTGTCCAGCTGGCTGTCATCGGCGTCAAAGCCCTCGGGAGGAGTAAACGTAACGTCAACGCCGCCCCTGATGTCGATACCCATTCGGATATCGCTGACGCCCTTGATATACTTAGTGGTTATATCGCCGTAATATGTGCTGAATCCGCAAAGCACGGAATATACAAAGAGGACTATCAGCGCAAAAACAACGAAAAACACAGGTTTTTTTACCTTATTCACTTTTCGGCCTCCTAAATTCAAACTATCGTTTAATTATAACATTATCCGTGCGATATGTCAACAGTTTCGGAATAAAAATTTACATTTTGCCCGAATTTTCTTGTGTCGGCACACCATTTCGGGAAATACGCACAATTATTTCAGATAGAATGCCTTTGCGCCGTGGCTTTCAAGGGTAACGGAGAGCGTTTTTTCTGCGGATATTTCGTCACCGCTCCAAAGCTCTTTTCCCTTAACGCTGCCATATATTTCAAGGTCGGAAATGGAAATTTCAACAGTGCTGTCCCTGTCGCCTGCGTTGAATATTGCTACATACTGTCCGCCGTCGCAGCTTGCCGCCGTCCAAAGGATGTGTTCAACGCCGTCTATCTCCCTGCGCCACACCTGATGAGAATGGCGGGCATTTCTGTGCATTTTCAGGATATTTTCGTTAGTGATAAGGCTCATGGTGAAATCGTCAAACTTGGTCATCTCTCCGCCGATTATAAGCGGTGAACGGAAAATGCACCAGAGGGTCAGCATGGTTATCTGCTCGGACTTGGTAAATTTGGTCACGATATTTTCGTCATAATCCTGTAAGATCGCACCGATAGGAAGCATATCCGCATCAGCCCAGTGACCCGCTCCGTTGTGAGATGCCCACTTTTCGCATCTCTCGAACATATTGTAGAGAAGCTCCCACTTGTCCCAGAAATCGTCGGTGATACGCCACATATTGCAGACCTGCTTGTAAAGCTCCGCCTTTTCAAGGAGCGCAGGACCGGGAGAAAGGCTGAGTATCATATCCCGACCGCAGCTGTGAAGCGCCTCGCTGAGCATTACCATTTCCGCTTCTTCATGGGGCAGTTCCCTCGCAATATCATCGCACTTGATAAAATCCACGCCCCAGGAAGCGTACAGCTCAAACAGGCTGTCATAGTAAGCCCTTGCGCCCTCCTTGGACGGGTCAACGCCGTACATATCGGTGTTCCATGCGCAGATGCTGGCGGTCTTTGCTATCTGACGGGCAGTCTTGTCGGTGCCCTTTATCTTGGTGTTTTTGTGTACCGCCTGACGTGGAATTCCCCTCATTATGTGGATACCGAATTTAAGTCCCAGAGAATGGACATACTCGGCAAGCGGAGCAAAGCCCTTCCCTCCCGCCGAGGACGGAAAGCGGTTCTCTGCGGGGATAAGACGGGAATACTCGTCCATGCAAAGCTCGGTAAACGGGTCATAATCGTGGTTTTTGGCATTAGGCGCACTCCACTGAATGTCAACGGTGACGTACTCCCAGCCGTACTGTTTCAGGTGCTTTGCCATAAATTCGGCGTTCTTCCTGACGGTTTCTTCGTTAACAGCTGCGCCGTAGCAGTCCCAGCTGTTCCAGCCCATAGGTGCGGTTTTAAGGTTCATAGAAATGTCCTCCTGTATATTGTTTTTATGCTTTTTCCTTTTCGGAAGGTGATGAACAGAGCGCAGACGCCGCAAGTATCATAGCAGCCCCCAGAATGGCGGGGATCGTCAGCTTTTCGTTGCAGAATATCATACCGAAAACAGCCGCTGCGGCGGGTTCTATGGAAGAATAGATAGCAGCCTTGCCCGTTTCTGTATATTTCAGTCCCGCGGAATACAAAATGTAGGGTGCCGCCGAGGTCACAGCCGCAAACAGCACGGCAAATCCGACCATGGAGGGACGAACAGAAACCATCTGCCCGATAGCCCCCATATCCGCAAAAAATACCGAAAACAGCGCAGCAAAGCCAAATCCCCAAGCAGTTACCGCAAAGGGCTTATATCCCCTGTCAATAGCCGCACGGTTGAAAATACTGTACAGCGCATATCCGAATGCAGAGCCGAGTCCATACAAAATTCCCGCAGGCGTAACGGAAAATCCCCCGCTGTAAACGCCCGTAACAAGCACCAGCCCCGCCATTATCACGACCATTGCCGCCATTTTGCGGACAGTTATCTTCTCCTTGTAGATCACCGCAGACAGTATCATCACAAACACGGGAGCGGTGTAAAGCAGTATTGCGGCGATGGAGATGGACATCATGGAAATAGCGGTAAAATAGCAGAAATTGAAAAATACAATGCTTAGCAGCCCCATTCCCGCAAATATCCAGATGTCCCGCAAACGCAGCTTCAGCTGTTTTACATCGGTAACAGCTGCAATAATTGCTGCCATCGGTGAGGTCAGAACTGCCCGAATAAAAACTATGCTCATTGACTCAACGCCAAACTCGTTGAAGCGGCGGACAAATATCCCCAAAAGCCCCCACAGGCAGGCGGCAAGTATTATCAGAAAGGGGGCGATTTTCTTTTGCATAAACAAGACTCCAAAACGTAAAAATCTCCGTTAATTGTATCAGAATAATTTGAAATCCGCAAGAGAAATATGTTACCAAACGTTGAACCGAGAATTTATTCCGCAAAAGACCTTTTTCGGCAGGATCAAAACACTTAATCTATAAGATTTCCATTAAATTACTGTTGAAGAAATCAAGAGAATTCACGAGCATTTCGGAGAAAGTGAGAGAATTTATTTATCACCATAAAATTTCATAAGAAATTTGCTGAAATCTATTGACATTCTTGAAAATATAGCGTATTATCTAATATGAGTGGATATGTGTGAAAAAGGTACACCGATCGCTCCGACAATCTCCGAAAGGTATGTGATGATAGGGTTGAACGAAAAGCTCACGCTTTATGGATTTAACAACCTTACTAAAACTCTCAGCTTCAATATCTACGATATTTGCTATGCAAAAAGTGAAAGAGAAAAGAAGGATTATATCAAATATATCGATGAACAGTACAACAGCGACCGTCTGACCAAAATTCTTTGCGATGTTACGGATATGATAGGCGCTCACGTACTGAACATCTCCAAGCAGGACTATGACCCTCAGGGTGCCAGCGTTACGCTGCTGGTTTCGGAGGATTATCTGCCAAATGAGCTTATCGACGAATCCTGCAATATGCGCCACGTTCCCATTCCCGGAAAGCAGGACATTGCGGGGCATCTGGACAAGAGCCATCTCACCGTCCATACCTATCCCGAATTTCACCCCGACAACGAGATAACCACATTCAGAGTGGATATTGACGTATCCACCTGCGGACGCATTTCCCCGCTGAACGTGCTGGATTATCTTATCGGCAGCTTCGATTCGGACATTATCACCATCGACTACCGTGTAAGGGGCTTTACAAGAGAAATGTCGGGCAGAAAGCTGTTTATGGACCACAAGATAGCGTCCATTCAGGACTATATAGCCAAGGAGACCCTCGACAGATACGACGCCGTGGATATGAACGTTTATCAGGCGAACATTTTCCATACTCGTATGATGATTAAGGAAATTTTCCTGCAAAACTACCTGTTCAATACCGATACCTACGAGCTTGCACCCAAGCGCAGGCTTGAAATAAACGACCTGCTCCGCCGTGAGATGATTGAAATTTTCAGCGGACAGAATATATTTTAAAAATAAAGGCGGACGGCTTTTCCCATCTCGGATAAGCCCCGCCTTGTTATTCTATAATGGAGGCGATAAAATGCTCACTCAAAGCAATGCACCTATCTATGAAGCGCTGATAAAGTACAGGGACGCAAGAGTTGTCCCCTTTGACGTCCCCGGGCATAAGCACGGACGAGGAAATCCCGAGCTTACGGAATTTCTGGGGAAATCCTGCCTTTCCGTTGACGTAAACTCGATGAAGCCGCTGGACAACCTCTGCCACCCCGTTTCCGTCATCAAGGACGCTCAGAAGCTGGCTGCGGAAGCGTTCGGCGCAAGAAGCTGCTTCTTTATGGTCGGCGGAACAACGTCAAGCGTTCAGTCCATGATACTTTCCGTCTGCAAGGCGGGAGATAAGATAATCATGCCGAGAAACGTCCACCGAAGCGCCATAAATTCGCTGGTAGTATGCGGCGCAGTTCCCGTTTATGTAAATCCCGGTATGGACTCCCGACTGGGAATTGCCTTGGGAATGTCCGTGGAGGACGTGGAGAAGGCTATCCTGGAAAATCCCGATGCAAAGGCGGTTTTCGTAAACAATCCTACTTATTACGGAATATGCTCAGACATAAAGTCTATTGCCGAGCTTGCCCACAAGCACGGTATGCTCTGCCTTGCGGACGAAGCCCACGGAACGCATTTCTATTTCGGCGAGGATATGCCCATGCCCGCAATGGCGGCGGGTGCGGATATGGCGTCGGTTTCCATGCATAAATCGGGCGGTTCGCTTACTCAAAGCAGCTGCCTGCTTATCGGCAAGGGCTGCACCGTCAGCGACGGTCATATCCATTCGGTCATCAACCTGACTCAGACTACAAGTGCCTCCTATCTGCTGCTTTCCTCGCTGGATATTTCCCGAAGAAATCTGGCACTGAACGGCAGGGAGATATTCTCAAAGGTCATGAGCCTTGCGGAATATGCCCGTGCGGAAATAAACAAAATAGGCGGATATTATGCGTATTCCTCCGAACTGATAAACGGTAAGGATATTTACGATTTTGACCGCACAAAGCTTTCCGTTTACACGAGAGATATTGGTCTTGCGGGCATCGAGGTTTACGACATTCTCCGTGACAGTTATGATATTCAGATAGAATTCGGCGACATAGGAAACATTCTTGCGTACATTTCCGTCGGCGACCGTGAAATGGCGATAGAACGCCTTGTTTCCGCACTTTCGGAGATAAAACGCCGTTACAGCCGTGACAAGACGGGTATGCTTGAACACGAATACATCAACCCCGCCGTAAAGGTGTCCCCCCAGACCGCATTTTACGGAAAACAGGAAACTATCCCCCTGGCGGAAAGCGCAGGCAAGATAAGCAGTGAATTCGTTATGTGCTATCCTCCGGGAATACCCATCGTTGCCCCGGGCGAGCTTATTACCGAGGAAATTCTCAGATATATCGAATATTCCCGTGAAAGAGGCTGTTCGCTTACAGGCCCCGAGGATATGGAAATCAGAAATATAAAAGTCCTGAAATGATTGGAGAAATACTTATGGAATTATGGTTCAGCGAAATGCACACTCCCAATGTGAAAATGTCCATTCGTGTTGACAAACAGCTTTACACCGAACAGAGCGAATTCCAGCGGATAGACGTTTTCCAGAGCGAGGAATTCGGAAAATTTCTCACCCTTGACGGAATTATGATGCTCACCGAAAAGGACGAATTTATCTACCACGAAATGATAACACACGTTGCAATGGCGTCCAATCCCGACATAAAAAAGATACTCGTTATCGGAGCGGGTGACGGCGGAACTATCAGGGAGCTTTGCCGCTATAAAACAGTTGAGCGGATAGATATGGTGGAGATAGACGAAAGAGTTGTTGCTGTATGCCGTGAATATCTCCGTCAGACAGCCTGCCGCCTTGACGACAGCCGTGTGCATATCTATTACGAGGACGGTCTGAAATACGTCCGCAGAAAGGCGAACGAGTACGACCTTATCATCGTTGACAGCACCGACCCCTTCGGTCCGGGCGAGGGACTGTTCACCAGCGAATTTTACGGCAACTGCTATAACGCTCTGACGGAAAACGGAATTCTCGTAAACCAGCACGAAAGCCCCTACTATTCCGATGATGCACGAGCAATGCAGAGGGCGCACAAGCGTATCAACGAGTTTTTCCCCATCTGCCGTGTTTATCAGGTCCATATCCCCACATATCCTTCGGGACATTGGCTGTTCGGGTATGCCTCAAAGACCGTTGACCCGCTCAAAGCGGACGCCGACAAATGGAACGCTCTCGGCATAGAAACTCAGTATTACAACACCGACCTTCACAAGGGCTGCTTTATGATACCCAACTATGTCAAGAAGCTGCTTGAAGAAGCATAAACTGTTGAAAATCCCCTCAGAAAGGAAAATAAATATGCCACTTGAAAACAGCATTTCGGCATTTATCGGCTGCGAGGCTGGATATGACGAAAGCAAGATTGTAATTTTCGGTGCGCCATACGACTGCACCACCTCTTACCGTCCCGGAACACGCTTCGGTCCCCGTGACATTCGTGCGGAGAGCTTCGGCATCGAAACCTATTCCCCCTATCAGGACAAGGACCTGACCGACTGTAAGATATTCGACAGCGGCGACCTTGAGCTGCGTTTCGGTTCTCCCGAATCCGCCCTTGACGATATTAAGGCAAGAACAGCGGAGATACTTTCCGACGGCAAGCTGCCCCTAATGCTTGGCGGCGAGCATCTGGTAACGCTGGGACAGTTCCGTGCCATTGCCGAAAAATATAACAACGACGTGTACATTCTCCACTTTGACGCCCACGCCGACCTCCGTGACGAATATCTGGGACAGCATCTGTCCCACGCCTGTGTCCTCAGACGCTGCCACGATATTGTGGGCGACGGACGTATCTTCCAGTTCGGCATAAGAAGCGGCGACCGTGAGGAATTCCGCTTTGCCGAGAAGCACACGGTTATGTTCAAAACGGGAATTGACGGCGTTTCCTTTGACGCTCTGCCGGGCGTTATCGAAAAGCTGAAGGGCAAAAATGTCTATCTGACTATCGACCTTGACGTTCTCGACCCCGCATTTTTCTGCGGCACGGGAACTCCCGAAGCGGGCGGTGCGACCTTCAATCAGCTGCTGGACGCTATTATAAAAATCGGAAATTCGCTGAACATCGTTGGCGCAGACCTGAACGAACTGTCCCCCCACTATGACCAAAGCGGCGCATCTACGGCTATTGCCTGCAAGCTGCTTAGGGAAACCTTGCTGGCTGTCTACCGATAAATATCATTTTGCATAATACACTATCATATTTAAAAAGGCACTCCGACGTCGGGGTGCCTTTTTCGTTTTTTTGGTTATTATTCCCCCTGATCAAGCTTGTATTTTTTCAGCCGCAATGTCTTTTTCAGATGTTCGGCAACCGCAAGCATCAAATAAACCTCGTCTGCCGAACAGCCGCTAAAAACCTCCGCAATATCTGAGCTTAATTGTTCGGAGGTATCGGCTGTAAGCACATCACAAAGTATCTTATCCGCCGTAACGTCCAGCGCATTGCATATGTTTATGAGTGTCGGCAGAGAAAGCTTGGTTTTTGCACTTTCTATCTGAGAAAGGTGCTGCGGGGATATGCTGCTAAGCTCGGATAATTTCTCCTGTGTCATTTTCTTTGACTTGCGTATCTTTTTGATCCGCATACCGATAAGTGCATAATTCAACTCCATATTAAAATCTCCTATACAAATTATCTTAAACCTATTGTATTTTATTTTAAGGTATGATATAATAATCTGTGTATTAAGTATTCGCATAAACGGTAGTTTTGAAAAAATTTATCGTAAATATGCAGTATACAAAAAATCCGCCTTCAAGGCGGCACACAATAATATATTGTCGAAGGAGAATATCTATGAAAAAAAGAATTACCTTAGCACTGGCACTTGCGGCGGTTATTTCACTTTCCGCATGCGGTGCAAACAAGAAAACGGCGGAAACCACCACCGAAGCGGTTTCGGAGCAGACAACGGCTGCTGAAAAAACGGAAACAGCCGAAAAGACCGAAGCTGTCACCGAGGAAACAACAGTAACAGAAGCAGTACCCGAAATTGCGCCCTCTATTTCAAAAAGCAAATTATTCAGAAACAGTTCATGGCTCTTTGAAGCGACAGATTCTAATGGTCAGCAACAGCGTTACCTCTATGATATTGTCAATAAATCAATCATCAAGGTTCATGAAGAAGTACCTGATTGCTCTGATATAAGCGGCAAACTTATTTACGATAATTTTAAGATATACAATGCCGAAACAGGCGAAACCGTTGTAGATGACGATAAACAGCACATAATTTTCCCGTATTATGGTATTAATTACTTTCAATTTGCATTTGCTGATGACACAGTATATGTTAAGAAAGCCGACGATGTATTCGCTGATGCAGAAGAAATAGGCTGTATCGGCAACGATGGCAATTGGATAACCGAATTGTCATCAGATAACGAATTCTTCAATAATTCTGCATCTAAAGGCACCGAACTCACAGGTCTTTGCTCCGACTTTATTCGCTGTGCGAACAAAAGCAACAATAAAATAAAATCATCATTTTTGTACGATATGAAGAATGATCGTGCTCTTGGTGTGGGTAAATTTAATAGTAATTTGACTGATTTCGCTCACGCCGACAATTCAGATTATTGTTATTTTTATGTAGTCGGTACAGGTCTTATCAGATATGATATTGTAAATGACTGCATTGCCGATACTGTCTCCGAGGGTGAAACCTACGACGATTACACACATGTTTATGACAATAATTATCTTTCTTATCAAGTGATAGATGCAAATTTAAGTAAGAAAATTACAATAATTGATCCTGTCACAGACAACCGTGTATTATTTGATCTTACTATGTTTAGTGATATGATTGAGATTCTTGCCTGCACTGACTCATGTGTACTGATTTCCGGTAGTATTGATGGTAAGTATCGTACAGGCGTGTTTGACAAGAACGGTGAGCCTTTATTTGAACCTATTTTGGGATCCATCAGCAATGATACCTTTAGGAATTGCAGCAGCTCCGATAAGATATTTGTAGCATATTCAGGTGTTAATTTCTATTACAATATTGAAACAAACACTTTTATCGAAGGTACAGAAGATTATAAATTCTGCGGATTTGACAACAAAACAAACACCCTCCTCATTCAGGCAAAGAATCCCGATGACGGCAATATCTACTATTATCTTGCAGACGCCAACGACCCCATGAACTATTACAACCCCCTTGAAAAATAACTGCATATCCCGCCAATAAAAATAAGGACTTGCCACCAAATCAACGGTGACAAGTCCTTTTCCATCTTTTGGAAACCGATTTTCTGCTGCAAAAGCCTTACTTAGCAACCTCCGCAATAACCTCGACCTCAGCCAGAACATTCTTAGGCAGGGTCTTGACAGCAACGCAGGAACGAGCGGGCTTGCTTGTGAAATACTTGCCGTAGATCTCGTTGAACTTTGCAAAATCACCCATATCTGCAAGGAAGCAGGTGGTCTTTACGGCTGTATCAAAGGACGCACCCGAAGCCTTCAGCACCTCGCCCAGATTCTTCATTATCTGCTCGGTCTGTCCCTCGATGGTGTCTGCCTCAACGTTTCCGCTGGCAGGGTTGATAGCGATCTGTCCCGAAGTGAAAACCATTCCGTTTGACACTACTGCCTGAGAGTAGGGTCCGATAGCGTCGGGAGCTGTTTTTGTGTAAACTTTTTCCATTGTGAATTCCTCCATATATTTTTATTAAAGAAGCTTAAATCCTGCCTCTTTCAGTGCGTTCTTGATCTGCTCAATATGCTCATAATTTCTTGTTTCGATAGTCAGCTTGATAATGCAGGAGTTAATGTCCATTTCAAGGTCTGTTCTGCCGTAGCTAACGGAAGTAACATTTCCGCCTGCATTACCGATGACCTTGGAAACATTTCTCAGCTGACCCGGCTTGTCGATAAGCTCGATGGACATATCCACCAGTCTGCCCGTCTTCTGAAGACCTCTGTTGATAACTCTCGAAAGGCTTGTAATGTCGATATTACCGCCGGAAACCAGACAGCAAACTCTCTTGCCCTTTATTTCGGGGATCTTGTCAAACATCAGCGCCGCAACGGGAACTGCACCCGCACCCTCGGAAACCAGCTTCTGCTTCTCCATCAGTGTGAGGATAGCCGCAGCGATCTCGTCATCGGTAACGGTAACAAGTCCGTCAACATACTTGGAAATAATGTCGAAAGTGTTATCTCCGGGAGTCTTTACGGCAATACCGTCTGCGATAGTCTTTACGGAGGGGAGAGTTTCTATCTTGTTATCTCTTACAGCATTTACCATGGAGGGAGCGCCCGCCGCCTGTACTCCGTAGACCTTAACATCGGGGCGCAGGGACTTTATAGCAAACGCAACGCCGCTCAGCAGTCCGCCGCCGCCGACGGGAACAACTACTGCTTCAACATTGGGCAGCTGCTCCAGAATTTCCAGACCGATAGTTCCCTGTCCCGCAATGACCAGCTCGTCATCAAAGGGATGGATAAATGTTGCACCTGTCTGCTGCTGAAGCTCAACAGCCTTGTCATGGGCATCGTCATATGTACCCTCCACCAGACAAACGTCCGCGCCGTAGCTCTTGGTAGCCTCTACCTTGGAGATAGGTGCGCTGTCGGGGATACAGATGCACGCCTTGATGCCGTTTTTCTTTGCAGCCAGAGCAACACCCTGTGCGTGATTTCCCGCAGAGCAGGCAATAACGCCCTTCTCCTTTTCCTCGGGAGAAAGCTGGGAGATCTTATAGTAAGCACCCCTGACCTTAAATGAACCCGTTACCTGCAAATTTTCCGTTTTCAGATAGATATTGTAATCGGGGCAGAGATTTTTACCCTTTATCATATCTGTTTCCCTGACGACCTCTTTAAGAACGTATGAAGCCTGATAAACCTTGTCCAGCGTAAGCATTTTACTACTTCCTTTCTAAATTTAGTCAAACGTAAGAACAAAAAAGCTCCGCCCCAAATTCAAAGGGCGAAGCGCATTACTCCGTGTTACCACCTTAATTGCCGCATAAACGGCCGCTCTTTATACGTCCGACAACGTATTCTCCTGTAACGGGGAGCCTCCGTACACGCTTAATCGGAAACGGCAAATTTCCTTTCAGCAGTCTGCTCAAGGGCGATCATCGTATTTCTCCGCACTGCCTTGCACCGAACGGCAGCTCTCTGAAACGGAAGGAGCATTTTCCGACACTCCATACGCATTTTCCCTGTCAACGCATTTAAATATTACATTTTTATTATACACCGATTTTTTCTGTTGTCAATGTATATTTTGTTAAAAAACGGAGATTTTATGCGGATAAATTTGTTATTGTCAGCATTAGGAAAAATCAGCGGAAAACCTTGTAAATTCCGCAGAAATGTGATATAATGGATTATGTATTGCAGAAAAAAGGAGTGATGGGAAAATGAAGCAGTTTGAATTCTCAACCGAATATCTCAGAAAGATCGCATTTTCCGAAAATTCCTATACAAGAGGACTTAGCTATTTCAAAAAAGGGAATGTCACCTCCCTCACCACAACAAGCATAAGGAACGGAACATCTGTCAGCGTTGAGGGCGAGGTCGAGGGCACCGACTGTATATATGATGCGGATTTTACCGTAAACAGCGAGGGGAAGATCATACGCTTCGGCTGCGACTGCCCCGCCGCTTCCTGCTATGACGGTGCCTGCAAGCACGTTATCGCTCTGGCGCTGAAATATTCCGAGCAAAACAGCAGTTACAGCATTTCCACCGACAGAGAAGCGCTTTCGCTTATGCGTTCAGCGGCGGCAAAAACTATGGGACAGCTGTCTGCGGGGAGCGAAAAGATAAGCCTTGAACCCTGCCTTTCCTTGGGATACAGATCGGTGTCCGTTGAATTCAAAGTCGGCACAAAAAGAATGTATGTCATCAAAAATCTGCGGGAATTCGCCGATCTGTTTTCTGCGAGTGAGATCAAGGATTACGGCAAGGAGCTTTCTCTCCGCCACGATATTTCAAGCTTTGACGAAAAAAGCCTTCCCATACTGCGGTTTCTGCTGTCAAGGGTGTCAACAGGCAGATTTTATTCCTATTCTTCATCGAAATACAGGGAGCTGCAGCTTTCCGGCTTTGACCTGGACGCACTTTTTGACGTTTACAAGGATAACTTCATAACCGTTGACGGCTGTCGTGCCGAAATTATAAGAAAAAATCCCCCATTTTCCGTTAAGGTCACTCCTGCCGAGGGCGGCTGCGAAATATCCCTGACGGAGAAGGAGGACACTTACTGCTTTCTGGGCAAAGGCGAATATTCCTACTATCTTATAGGCGGCGACCTTTACATCTCCGACCGTGAATTTGCCGATAACGCCGCCGAACTGCTGAAAACGCTTCTCTTCAATGATACCGTCCGTGTTGCGGAAAAGGATATGCCGGCGTTCTGGCGGTCGGTTATGGAGCCTGCCGCAAAAATGCTGAAGGTCATTTCCGAAGCCAACACGGCTAAATACGCTTCCATTAAGCTGAAAAGCTTTCTCTATCTGGATATGCCGAGCGAAAATACTGTTTCCGCACGTCTGGAATTTGTCTACGGAGATGTAAAAAAAGGCGGATTTCAGTCAAAAACTGCGGAATCCTCCCCCGATATTGCGGGAGAGCTGGCAGCCGAAAGAATGGTCCTGAAATATTTTTCCTACGTTGATCCAAAAGCATCAAAGGCATTTATTTGTAACAACGAAGATGAGCTTTACACGCTGCTGACCGAGGGGATACCCGAGCTTTCAAGGCTGATGACCGTCTTTGCATCGGAAAGCATGGACAACATCAAGGTGCGCCCGCAGGTAAGCGCAAAGGTGGGCGTAAGACTGTCCTCGGGGCTTCTGGAGCTTGAACTTATCTCCGACGAATACAGCAAGGAAGAGCTTGCGGATATGCTGGGGGATTACCGCAGAGGGAAAAAATACCGCCGTCTGAGCAGCGGTTCATTCATCTCGCTGGGTTCCCCCGAAATGGCAGCTCTTGCCGAACTGACCGAGGATCTTCGGCTGGACAGCAAGGAGCTTCTCAAGGAAAAGACCGCCCTTCCCGGATACAGAATGCTGTATCTCGACAAGCTTATGAAGGAGCGGACGGAGCTTCGGTTTGAGAAAAACCGTGAGTTTTCCCGAAAGGCAAGGGAGTTTTCCTCGGTGGAATTTACCGTCCCCGCCGAGCTGGAGGACATTCTCAGGGACTATCAGAGAGAGGGCTTCCGCTGGTTAAAGGCTATCTCGGAATACGGCTTCGGCGGCATACTTGCAGACGATATGGGACTCGGAAAGACCATTCAGACCATCGCCCTGCTTATGTCCGATAAACAGGACAGGATCACCAAGGGACTGCCCCATATGCCGTCGCTGATAGTCTGCCCGTCATCACTCTGTCTTAACTGGCAAAGCGAGATAGAAAAATTCGGCTCGGGACTTGTCTGCACAGCTGCCGACGGAAACGCCGACAACCGCAGCAGAATTCTCGCCGAATACCAAAGCGCAGACGTTATCGTCACCTCCTACGACCTGCTCAAACGGGACATTCAGCTGTACGACGAGCTGCATTTCCGCTTCGTTATCATCGACGAGGCGCAGTATATAAAAAATCACTCAACGCAGAGCGCAAAGGCGGTAAAATCCGTTGACGGGCAGGTAAAGCTTGCTCTGACGGGAACTCCCGTGGAAAATTCTCTTGCGGAGCTGTGGAGCGTTTTCGACTTTATAATGCCGGGGTATCTTTACAATTACACCGATTTCAAACGGAGATATGAGCTTCCCATTGTCAAGGAAAGCTCCGACAAGGAATTGGAAAGCCTTCGCAGAATGACTGCTCCCTTTATCCTCAGGCGGCTGAAAAAGGACGTTCTGAGCGAGCTTCCCGAGAAAAACGAGGTGGTCCTCACCGCCGCCATGGAGGGAGAACAGCGCAAGCTCTACGACGCCGAGGTCAGCCGCCTGAAGGCAATGCTGACAGACAGCCGTTCCGACAGCGGACAGGGAAAGCTGGAGATACTTGCAGAGCTTACCAAGCTCCGCCAGATATGCTGCGACCCGTCCCTTGCCTATGACAACTACAAGAACGGCAGCGCAAAGCTTACCCTCTGCACCGACCTGACGGAGAGCTGCGTTTCCTCGGGACATAAGGTGCTGCTGTTTTCGCAGTTTACCTCAATGCTGTCTATCATAGAAAAGCAGCTTGCAAAGCTTGGGATAAAGACCGTTTCTCTGACAGGTTCAACACCGCCCTCAAAGCGTCTGGAGCTGGTGGAACGCTTCAACACGGACGATACGGATGTTTTCCTCATATCCCTGAAGGCGGGAGGAACGGGACTTAACCTGACAGGCGCAGACATTGTTATCCACTACGACCCATGGTGGAATGCCTCTGCGGAAAATCAGGCGACCGACCGTGCCTACCGCATAGGTCAGAAAAACGATGTCACAGTATATAAGCTTATTGCAAAGGGCACAATAGAAGAAAAGATAAAAGAGCTTCAATCTGCAAAGACGGAGCTTGCCGACAGCCTTGTTACCGCAGGCGGCGGAGTTTCCCTGCTTGACAGAAACGAGCTTCTTGCGCTGTTCGGATAGACTGCTTGTGTTTATGGAGGTTTTTATGACGGCTTTCAGAAATATGACCGTATATCTCATACTTCTGGCTGTTATTGCGGTTTCGGGAATTTTCCTGACCGAGATAAAGCCAAACAAGGTAAAAAGGATAATTTACGTTTCGGCGGTGTTTTTAAGCCTTATTCTGCTTTCGGCGTTCCGCTACGGCATTGGTAACGACTATTTTTCGTATATCAATGTATTTCAGATGATAAATGAGATAAACACCCCTCACCCAACTATGGGGGAAATAAGCTATGAGCCGCTTTTCACGCTGCTGACACGGTTTATAGGACTGTTTACGCAGAATACCGAGGTCTATACGGCGATATACTCAATATGTGCCCTCGTTCCGGCGGGGCTTGCCGTGTATCTGTACAGCAAAAGACCCATGGTATCCTGCTTTACCTATGTCTGCTTTGCGTTTTTCTATATGACCATGAATTTCACCCGACAGGCGATAGCAGTTTCGATAATCCTGCTGGGCTGGAAATTCCTGCGGGACAGAAAGCTGATACCTGCAATGCTGATAATAATTGCGGCTGCGGGCTTCCACTATTCCGCCCTGCTTATGGTGCCCATATATTTCCTGTCCGCCTTAAAGCCCCGTCCCCTGCTTATCGGGATAGAAGCGGCGGCGGCTGCGGCAGCATTTATCTTTTCGGACAAGCTTATCGTGCTTGCGGCAAAGCTTCTGGGCGGAAAATACGAGGACTATATCTCATCAAGCTTCATTCTGGAGGGACTTTCACCCGTTTATGTTATTCTGCCCGTGCTGATATTTGCAGCTGTTTACGGGACATATCTGGTAAAGGACAAGCATGACGGCACGGATACCGAGGATAATGTTTTTGCAAACCTGATGTTCTATCAGGCGGTCATCTGGATATTTATGACAAAGCACAGCATTATGGAAAGGCTTTCCTACTATCCGTTTGTATTCTCCGTGCTTGCCCTGCCCGCCGCAGCGCAGTATATCGAAAGCCTTATCTCCGACAGAAAGGGTCTGGACGAGATAAACCGCAAAATGTCGGAAACGGAGGAGCTGACCGTCGAGTGGCTGGACCTTATGCGCAGCTCGGTCAAACAGAAGCATAAAATGAGAAGGGGCAAGGCTGCTTACTCTCTTTTGGTCATAGCCATATGCGGAGTTTCCCTATGGTATAACAGCTACATCGGCAGCGCAGGTCTTTTCGGCGCACACGGCGTTTTCCCCTATCAGACCAATATCCTGTCCGTCCGTGAAAAGGGCATGGAGATGCTGTCACCTATCCAGCGGGACAGAATGCTTTCCGCCGTTGACAGCACCATTGATTTTCTCCTTCTGGCGGCTGATGATGATTACACCGTCGTCGTGTCCACCAAGGGCGAATATACAAGATTTCTGGACAACACCTTCCTGCGGGCATACCGTCTGAGAGGCTTTGAAGGGAGCTTCCCCGAACACAGGACAGGCACGGCAGTCATAGCTGTTTCGGAAGTATGCGGAGAACCCGCTCTTTACGAACGATACAGCGGCGGCGAATTCTCCGCACAATTTAATATGGATTACGGCAAAATTGAGATAACCTCCTCCTCCCGCAAAAACGGAAAATCCTCCATTATGGTCTGCGGAAAGGAATATTCCTCCAATGAGGAGGGGATAAACATCGCCGTTATCCGCACAGAAACGGGTGAGGTCGTAGATGCGGTAAACATTGCCTCCAACATAAATCCGCATATAAAAAGCCATCTTACCGAATAAAATCCCCGAAAGGAAAGAAAGAAAATGGAAACAATCGAAAAAAAATCCGAAACGCAGCCCGACAGCTCGGAGCTTTCAATGAAATCGCTGCTGCCCGGCTTTCTCCGCTGGACTATCATTGCCATCGCAGTGGGACTGGTGGTCGGCGGCGTCGCCACAGCCTTTGACAAGGCAGTCGAATGGGCAACAGAATTCCGTCAGACCCACGATCTTATCATACTTCTCCTGCCAATTGCAGGAGTTATTATCGCAAAATCGTACAGCCTTTTTGGAATGGACAAGGACAAGGGCACAAACTCCGTGCTGATCTCCGTCAGAAGCGGCAAGCGGCTCTCTATCAAAATGATGCTGCTGATATTCTTCTCCACCGTCCTGACCCATCTATGCGGAGGTTCCAGCGGACGTGAGGGCGCAGCCTTGCAGATAGGCGGAAGTACGGCGGTATTCATCAGCCGTCCCCTGAAAATAAATTCCAGAGAACGTCCCATTATCACAATGTGCGGCATGAGCGCAGGATTTGCGGCACTTTTCGGCACACCTATCGCAGCGGCGGTTTTCGCTATGGAGGTCACCACGGTGGGTAGCTTTCACTATTCGGCACTTGTCCCCTGCGTTATTTCGGCGATAGTCGGCTCGGCGGTGTCACACAGCTTCGGCGTTCATGCGGCGCATTTTGATGTTTTCGGAATTCTGCCCATATCGGGAGCAGCGGTCACAGAAATACTGTTTGCCGTGGGAATTGCCGTGCTTTCGGCGTTTATCAGCATACTTTTCTGCAAGACCATGCACACGGCACACGACCTCTACAAGAAATACATACCAAATGCCATGCTTCGGGGCTTTGTGGGCGGCGTTATCGTCTGCGCACTGACCTTTCTGTTGCAGACCCGTGACTATAACGGTGCGGGAATGGACGTTATCACCGCAGCCTTCGGCGGAAATGTCAGATATGAAGCGTTTCTTCTGAAAATTCTCTTCACAGCCCTGACCTTGGGCGCAGGCTTCAAGGGCGGCGAGATCGTCCCCACAATGTTCATCGGAGCAACGGCGGGAGCGGCGCTGTCCACCTTTATAAGCGGCATAACACCGTCCTTCGGTGCGGCGATCGGGCTGACAGCTATGTTCTGCGGAGTTACCAACTGCCCTATCACCACCATAATACTGGCAGTGGAGCTGTTTGGAGCAGACGGACTGCCATATTTTGCCATTGCAGCAGCAGTCAGCTATCTGCTTTCGGGATATGACGGGCTTTACGGAAGTCAGCAGATACTTTTTTCAAAGCTTCGTCCCGTAGAAATCAAAAAGATGACCGGAAAGTAGTTGACATATCGGCGATTTTGTATTACTATATAAGTAGGTGTGTTCACCGACATATTTGCAAAATGTACTGAAAGGATAATAATATATGATACTTCTTGACGAACTTAAAACAGAGCTTGTGGGCTACCGCAAGGAAATGAAGGAGCTTTACGACGTCCTTGACATCGAAAGAGCCAAGGAAAGAGTGGAGGAGCTTCACAATAAATCCTCCGAGCCGAATTTCTGGGACGACCCCGAGAATTCCCAGAAGGTCATGCAGGAGCTTAAAGGCTATGAGTCAAAAATCGAAAACTACAAAAAGCTAAACGGTCTGCTGGAGGACACTATCACCATGATAGAAATGTGCCTTGAAGAGGACGACACCTCCGAGGCAGAATCCCTGAACGCCGAAGCAGACGAGTTCAAGCGTCAGCTGGAGGCTGCAAAGCTTACCACCCTGCTTACGGGCGAATATGACAAGAACAACGCTATTCTCACCTTCCACGCAGGCGCAGGCGGCACCGAGGCTCAGGACTGGGCAGAGATGCTTTTCAGAATGTACAACAAGTGGGCTGAGTCCCACGGCTTCAAGGCTACCACCCTTGACTATCTGGACGGCGATGAAGCGGGCATGAAGTCCGCATCTATCCTTATCGAGGGCGAGAATGCTTACGGCTTCCTGAAATCAGAGTCGGGCGTTCACCGTCTGGTAAGAATCTCCCCCTTTGACAGCTCGGGACGTAGACACACCTCCTTCTCATCTCTGGAAGTAATGCCCGAAATGGACGACAGCGTTACTGTTGATATTCGTCCCGAGGACATTAAGATGGACGTTTTCCGTTCCAGCGGCGCAGGCGGTCAGCACATCAACAAGACATCGTCCGCAGTACGTCTTACCCATATCCCCACAGGAATAGTCACCTCCTGTCAGACACAGAGAAGCCAGTTTCAGAACAGAGATTACGCCATGAAAATGCTGGTCGCAAAGCTGATGGAGATCAAGGAAAGAGAGCATCTTGACAAGATCGAAGATATAAAGGGAGTTCAGAAGGAAATCGCATGGGGCTCGCAGATACGTTCCTACGTATTTATGCCCTACACTCTTGTTAAGGACCACCGCACAGGCTTTGAAAACGGAAACGTTCAGGCTGTCATGGACGGCGATCTGGACGGATTCATCAACGCCTACTTAAAGGCGCTGTCCCACGGAACTCTCGAAAAAACTGAATAATTAAGGAGTTTTGAATGAATAATGCGGAAAAATTCAAGCGGCTTATAATGTTCATGACCTCGCTTGTTCTTATCTGCGCCCTTACCCTTTGCTATGTCTTTGTGTGGCTGAAATACTACAATATGAGCAGCCCCATGTTTTCCCAGGGCGTGTTCTATATGAAGGGTCACGTCCTGCTGTACGGCGTTTATGCGCTGATGTTTATGCTGTTTTCGCGTATCTACAAGGGCTACCGCATAGGCTTTCTGAAGCTGACCGATATTGTGTATTCGCAGTGCCTTTCGCTTGTCTGCGTAAATGTCATAACCTATTTCCAGATATGCCTTATCGCAAGATTGATGTTCAATCCCGTGCCTATCGTAATTATGACCGTTTTTCAGGCTTTCGTGATATGCGTCTGGGCATTGCTCAGCAACAAATTGTTCTCAAGGCTGTATCCCCCGAAAAAAATGGTCATAGTCTACGGAAGCCGTCTGGCGGTAAGTCTGGTAGAGAAAATGTGCGCAAGGGACGACAGGTTCTGTATCTGCCGTTCCATAAAGGCGGACGAGGACTTTGAGGAGATAAAGCGTGTGATCATGGAGTATGAAGCCGTTATCATCTGCGATATTCCCGGTCAGCGGAGAAACGACATACTGAAATTCTGCTTTGCCAATTCCAAAAGAACGTACATAACCCCGAAGATCTCCGATATTATCATCAGAGGTGCGGAGGATATGAATATGTTCGACACCCCCCTGCTTCTCTGCCGAAACAGTGGTCTGAACGCTGAGCAGGCGGCAATCAAACGACTTATGGATATAACCCTTTCGCTGATCGCACTGGTGATTCTTTCGCCGTTTATGCTTATTACTGCGGCGGCTGTCAAGCTGTACGACCGCGGCCCCGTTTTCTATACGCAGGACAGGCTGACGGTCGGCGGACGGATATTCAAGGTCTACAAGTTCCGCAGTATGATAGTCGATGCCGAAAAGAACAGCGGCGCACGCCTTGCATCGCAGAATGACGACAGGATAACGCCTATCGGACGGCTTATCAGAAAGATACGCTTTGACGAGCTGCCCCAGCTTATCAACATTTTGAAGGGCGATATGTCCATAGTTGGTCCCCGCCCCGAGCGTCCCGAGCTGGCAAAGATAAGCGAAGAGAGTATGCCCGAATTCAGCTACCGATTAAAGGTAAAGGCAGGTCTTACGGGCTATGCGCAGGTCATGGGCAAATATAATACAACGCCCTACGACAAATTAAAGCTTGACCTTGCATATATCGAAAATTATTCGCTGATGCTGGATATCAAGCTGATACTTATGACCATCAAGATACTTTTTGTCCCCGAAAGCACCGAGGGCGTCAAGGAGGTCAAAACGGAAAATACCGCCGAGAAAGAAAAAGAGTCGGCAAACAAATAATTTTTCAAAAAACACTTGACAAGCAAGAAAAAGTGTGATATAATAATTTACGTTGTTTAGCAACAGCTATCGTGTTCTAAAGACAGCAGGTGGCGCAAGCCGTAAATCCTGCCGAGGAAAAGGATCGCTTAAGTATATCTGTACTTTGCCCTTTTCCGTTTTCGGGAAAGGTTTTCTTTTTTTTGAATCCGAATAGCAAATTGTTCTGAACAAAAGTTTAAAACAATTTCGGAGGTGAATTTCACTATGCCAAGCGCAAAGGTTCTCGAATCCAAGAAAGCAAGAGTTGAGGCTCTTACCGAACATCTCAAGTCTGCTGCTGCAGGCGTTATCGTTGACTATAAGGGTATCACCGTTGAGGACGACACCAAGCTCAGAAAAGCTCTGAGAGAGGCAGGAGTTACCTACTTCGTAGAAAAGAACTCCATGCTCCGTTTCGCTCTTCACAACATCGGTATCGAAGGTCTTGACGATGTTCTCGAGGGTACAACTGCTATCGCTATTTCCAACGATGACCAGACTGCTCCCGCAAGAATCCTGGGCGAATACATCAGCAATGCTGACGAAAAGTCCACATTCGCTATGAAGGCAGGCTTCATCGGTACTGAGCTTTACGATGCAAAGGGCGTTACCGCTCTGTCCAAGATCCCTTCCAAGGAAGTTCTTCTTGCTCAGCTGCTCGGCTCCCTGCAGAGTCCTCTCCAGAGTTTTGCTGCTACCATTCAGGCACTCGCAGACAAGAAGGCAGAGGAAGAAACTGCTTGATCGCAGTAACAAATGTATCTGCGGCGTAATTCCGCAGAAAATCAAATGCGCATAAAACGGCGCAACTATAAAATATAAAGGAGATTATTATTATGGCATCCGAGAAAATTACTCAGATCTTAGATCTTATCGATTCCCTTACAATCATTGAACTGAACGAGCTCGTTGAAGGCGTTCAGGAGAAGTACGGCGTTTCTGCTGTTGTAGCTGCTGCTCCCGCTGCTGCAGGTGCTCCCGCTGCTGCTGAAAAGACCGAGTTTGACGTTGTTCTCGCATCCTTCGGTGACAAGAAGATGGACGTTATCAAGGCTGTTAAGGAAGCTACCGGTCTTTCCCTTAAGGAAGCTAAGGAGCTGGTTGAGGCTGCTCCTAAGGCTATCAAGGAAGGCGCTTCTAAGACTGACGCTGAGGAGCTCAAGTCTAAGCTCGAGGCTGCAGGCGCTACTGTTGAGCTCAAGTAATTTTTGCTTAACATAAAATAGCTTTCAGGCGGACGAGGATTTTTCCTCGTCCGTTTTTATTTGGGAAATACCAAACTGTCGATATTTGCCGAAATAAGCTTTCATAATCATTTCAGCCTATTTTCGCATAATTTACACAAAAGCGGGGTATTATATAAATGTACCAAAGGAAGGTACAACCTCCACCTTATACTAATTTTTCTTGCTTTTATAAGCATGGTCTGTTTTACCCCGACAGACCCACTTCCCTTATAAAAGTTGGCGGAGAATACTTACCCCTATATTTTCCGTCAGACCAATCCCCCATCATATTTTTACCTCAGCCGCCGCAGCTACCCCCTGCGGCGGTTGTTGTTTTTGCGTAAAAAATCCCTCCCTGCCGATATGACAGAGAGGGACAAACTATTTCGTTGATTATATCACATCATATTGACAACAGCCAGCGCATCTGGGAACCACACGATAACAAACTGCGAAACCAGAACAACAGCAATCAGAGCGATAGGATAAGCAGCCGCATATGCGGAAGCAACATCGTCTGTCTTTGCAACGTTGATAAGCGTTCCCAGGGCGGGTGTGGAAGTCATACCGCCTGTGATACCGCCAAGGTTGTTGAACAGAGGCAGCTTGATGATGAACTTTGCAATGATAAATCCAACTATCATAGGAATAGTTGTCATCAGCACGCCGTAGAGGAAGTATTCCGGCTGGAAGTACTGAACGAAGCTTGCACCGCCGGGGATACCTGCGCCGATAAGGAATGCCATCAGACCGAATTCACGGAAAATTTCCAGCATTCTCTTTTCGGGACGCATATTGAGCGCGCCGAAGTGTCCGAAATGAGCAACCACAAGGGAAGCCAGCAGACAGCCGCCTGTTGTTCCCAAAGAGAAGGTGGAGCTGCCCATAGGGATCTTGATACCGCCCAGAATCATACCGAGAACTACTGCAATAGCAAAAGCAGCCAGTCCGAAGCCGTCAATGTCAAACAGCTTCTTGCCGTCGTTCTTAGATGCACCTGTGTCAACGGAGGAGATCTTCTTTCTCTCCTCCTCAACGTTAGCCTTGAGGATCTTCGGGATAAGCTGAACGAACAGAACAACGCCCACAACGCCGAAGAGGTAAGCAATACCGTGTCCAACTGTAACAATGTCCTCAAACTTGGAAATTGCCATCTTTGAAGCTTCTTCTGCGGTGATTCCGCTTGCAGCCGCATAGTCGATAATTGCCTGAGAGGAAGGACCGTAAACGGTGCTGAGTGTGTCCTTTGCAGCGGAGAATGCGGGAGTAGATGTAAGCGCACCGGAGAGGATTCCGACAGCCATAGCAGTTCCGCAGCCGAATATCTTAATGCAGGCAACAGTTGTAACGCCGCCCAGCAGAATGATTATGAGGGACAGCAGAGCGTAGGACTTGAAATTCTTCTTAAGGCTTGTGAAGAAGTTAGGTCCTGCGATAAATCCAACCGATGTAACGAACATAATAAGACCGAGATTTTCGATGATCTTAAGATAGTTTTTCGGGAATGAGCTTGTTGTTCCTGCGATCTGAGTGAAGATCTCACCTGTTTCAGCGTTATTCTTGAAGAGAAATGCGCCTATCAGCAGAGCAACAATGAAAACGCCCGCCGTACCCAGCGATACGCCCTTGATAGTAACACGTCCGAGCAGATAGCCCAGTCCTGCCACAAGGAAAACTATCATCATCAGGAAAGCAAGGCCTTTGATGGACAGTATTCCGCCAAACAAAACCATATTGATAAACCTCCAAATATTTTTCTTCGGGACATTCCGATCAGCCCACTATCCCAAACAGGATAATGAATTGAGCGGAATACCCCTTTTGCACATCACAACCCCCCGCAACAATGCAGGGGGTTGAAATCTGCCATAAAGATTATACTACAAAATTTAACCGATTAACAGTAGCAATTCAGAAAATTAACAGTTATTTTACCATTAATTAGCTTTTCTTGCATAATCGGGGAGCAGCTTGGGAGATACAGCGTCGGTAGAGATACCTGCGTCAGCCATTTCCTTTGCAAAGCTGTTTACATGGTCAAGTGTGAGCTTGCCGAGCTTAACTTCCTTGTACTTAGCAGCAACGCTCTTACCTGCGTTTCTGCCGAATACGATAACGTCAAGGAGAGAGTTGCCCATAAGTCTGTTTCTGCCGTGGATACCGCCGACAGCCTCACCTGCAACGTAGAGATTCTCAACGCCGCTCATGCCGTCATCGGTAATGTCGATACCGCCGTTCTGGTAGTGAAGTGTGGGGTATACGATAATGGGTTCCTTACGAATGTCAATGCCGTATTCCATGAACATTCTCAGCATTGCGGGAATTCTCTTTTCGATAGTACCCTCGCCGTTTTTCAGCTCGATCATGGGAGTATCCAGCCATACGCCTTCGCCGTCGCCTGTGCTGATGCCCTTGTGTCTTGCCTTGCACTCTCTGATGATACCGGAAGCACAGATGTCACGTGTTTCCAGGGGGTGCATAAATACTTCACCGTCAACGTTTACCAGCTTTGCGCCCAGAGAACGAACCTTTTCGGTAACCAGCGCACCGAAGATCTGCTCGGGGAATGCTGCGCCTGTGGGGTGATACTGGAGAGAGTCAGCGTAAAGAAGCTTTGCGCCTGCTCTGTAAGCCAGAACAAGACCGTCAGCTGTTGCGCCATAGTGGTTGGAGGTGGGGAAGCCCTGATAATGCAGTCTGCCAGCGCCGCCTGTTGCAATAACGACGGTCTTTGCTCTTGCAACCATGATCTCCTTGGTTTCCATATTCATCAGAACAGCGCCGGCAGCCTTGCCCTCGTCGTCCTTGATGATCTCGATAGCAGCTGTAAAGTCAACAACGGGAATACCTCTGTTGAGGACCTCGTCACGGAGAGTTCTCATGATCTCTGCGCCGGAGTAGTCCTTACAAGCGTGCATTCTCTTTCTGGAGGTTCCGCCGCCGTGAGTGGTGACCATTGTACCGTCCTCGGTCTTGTCGAATTCAACGCCCAGCTCGTTCAGCCACTTGATAGCGTCGGGAGCGTCGTTTACCAGCTTGTAAACCAGCTCATGCTTAGCCTTGAAGTGACCTCCGCCGTATGCGTCAACATAGTGGATAGCGGGGGAATCGTTGGGCTTATCGGCAGCCTGGATACCGCCCTCAGCCATCATTGTGTTAGCGTCACCGATACGCAGCTTTGTTACGATCATAACGTTAGCGCCGCCGTTGTGAGCCTCGATAGCTGCGGAAGAGCCTGCTCCGCCGCCGCCGATTACCAGAACGTCAACGTCATATGCAGGGTGCTCCAGATCGATCTTTGCGGGGTCGATACGGCTGTTAGCCTGAAGCAGAGCAGCCAGCTCGTGAGGTACCTTTTCGCCCTTGTTAGGACCGATCTTCAATGTGGAGAACTCGGACTCGATGTAGTCGGGGTGATATGTCTTGAGAATATCGTCCTTTTCCTGAGCTGTCATTCTGACAGGCTCGTAGGCTGCGTTTGCAGCTCTGTTAGCTTCGACCTTCTTGATCGAAGCGATCATTTCTTCGTTAGTATACATTATCGGCAGCCTCCCTTACTTCTCGATCTCTCTGTTGTTGTACAGCTCCTGCAGCTCCTCATCGGACTTAGCCATAAGGTCATCAAGAGCAGCCTTGAAATCGCCATTGTAGATTTCCTTAACTCTGTCCTCAAGGTGCTGAGTCTTAGGCTGGATATACTTACCGTTAAGACGGCGAGCCAGCATAGCGACCTGAGGATGGGAGATGCCTGCGGGACATCTGGAGGAGCAAACGCCGCACATTACGCAGTCGAAGGACTCGTCTGCACACTTAGCGTACTCACCTCTCTGAGCGTATGCGATGTACTGCATAACGTTCAGCTTCTGAGTACAAGCCTTTGTACAAGCGTTACAGCCGATACAGCTGTAAATTTCGGGATAAAGCTGCATCATTACCTGCTCGGTGGGCTTGATCTCCTCGATATTGTAGATCTTCTTTTCAAGAGGGAAGAAAGGCAGTGTAGCAACATACATATTGTCCATTACCTTTGTCTGACAAGCCAGACAGCCGTGAAGCTCGCTCTCGCCCTTGATTCTGTAAATAGTAGCACAAGCTCCGCAGAAGCCGTTGCGGCAGCCGCAGCCTCTTACAAGCTCATAGCCGGCATATTCGTAAGCCTTCATAATGGTCAGGTTGGACGGAACTTCGTACTTCTTGCCCATCAAGAATACATTAACCATATTTTCCATTTCTAGGTACTCTCCTTATATTAATATTCGTTGGGAAGCTGTGAAAGCTGATCGAATCTGAACACAGGTCCGTCCTTGCAGACGTACTTGGAACCGATATTGCATCTTCCGCACTTACCTACTCCGCATTTCATACGAAGCTCCATAGTTGTAAATACCTGAGTTTCCTGGAAACCCAGCTCCTTAAGTCCGCTGAGGGTGAACTTTATCATGATAGGAGGTCCGCACATTACAACTGTCTTGCCGAGGTCGGGGTTCAGCTCCTTAACATAGTTGGGAACGAAGCCAACGTGACCGTCCCAGCCTTCCTGCTCACGGTCGATGGTAAGATTTACCTCGATGCCGTCATCAGCCATCCACTCGTCAATGATCTCCTTGTAGTCAACGAGATCGTCCATGGAACGGGAGCCGTAGATGATCTGCACCTTGCCGTAATTGTCACGCTTATCTCTAACATAGTTGATTACCGAACGGAGAGGAGCAAGACCGATACCGCCTGCGATAAAGAGCAGGTCCTTGCCCTTAAATGCAGATTCAACGGGGAAACCGTTTCCGTAGGGTCCTCTGATGGTGATCTGCTGACCAACGTCCATAGCATGGAGCCAGGTGGTCAGGCAGCCGCACTTTTTAATGCTGAATTCCATAAATTCGGTGTTTGTGGGAGAAGATGTAATTGAGAACATAGCCTCGCCAACGCCGGGGATAGAAAGCATTGCACACTGTCCGGGAATATGCTCAAAAACCTTCTTGCCGTCCGTACCCACAACTCTGAATGTCTTGACATCGGGAGTATCCTGTCTGATGTCGGTCACAACGCCGAGCTTGGGAATGAGTGTTTCGTCGATCATTTCGATTCTCCTTCCAATGTTTTCATAACCTTAACGATATTCATTGAGATAGGACACTTGGAAAGACATCTTCCGCAGCCTACGCAGCCGAATTCTCCGTCATTGTTAGCGGGGAAATAAACCAGCTTGTGCATGAAACGCTGTCTGAAACGCTCCAGCTGAGTAAGACGGGGGTTTCCGTGAGCCATCTTGGTAAAATCGGAGAACATACAGGAGTCCCAGCATCTGAAACGCTTAACGCCGTGACCCGTTTCAAAATCTCTGATGTCATAGCACTGACAGGTGGGGCATACGAAGGTACATGTACCGCAGCCCAGGCAGGAAGCGGAAAGCTCTGCCCACTTGGGAGAATCGAACAACTCCATCAGCTTGTCGCCGCCGAAAGCATCGGTGGAGAGGTTTGCCAGAGGAAGCTTCGGGAGAATATCCTTAACAGCAGCCTTCTGAGCCTCAACAGCGGAAGCATCGCCGTCCTCAAGAACTGCCTTAACCTTTTCAACGAAAGCGGTTCCCTTTTCGGTCTTAGCTTCGATGAACAGCTCGTCCTCGGTCATATAGCAAACTGCGTCACCCTCGGGAGCGGTGGGGTCTACGCCGAAAGCGGTGCAGAAGCAGGTCTCCTCGGGTCTGGAGCAAGCCATTGTAACGATAGTACCGTGCTCTCTTCTTGACTTATAATAAGTATCAACGGGATCGGCGAGGAAAACCTTGTCAAGGATAGAGAAGCTTCTTGCATCACAGGCTCTTACGCCGAATACAACGAAGTCCTCAGTTTCTGTTCTCGGGTCGATTATCTCTATTTCCTTGCCCTTCATCTTGAAATCAACAAGACTTTCGGTCTGAGGGAAGAAAAATTCCTTTGCGCTCTTGACGGTTTTCAGAGCCTTGCTCATTTCCATACCGTCGCACCATCTGGTGAAGCGTGCCTGACCTGCGCCGTCGTCTGCGGGAATGTAAAGCGCACTGCCCTCTGCGGCAGCCTTAAACAGGTCGTTCAGGTTATTCAGGGAAAGCTTGAACATTATCAGTTACCTCCCTTTTCATATACTATGCTCGGCTCAACGTCCTCTGTGTCGAAGATGTTAAGGGGAGCTCTTGTTTCGGTATCCTCGCCCGCCTGGAATTCACCGTAGAACTCGTTGATGTCCTTAATGAACTTTCTGTTCAGCAGGTGCAGGGGGATATTCTGGGGACAAACTCTGGAGCATTCGCCGCAGTCTGTGCAGCGTCCCGCAACGTGGAATGCACGGATAATATGGAACATATTCTCCTCAAAGCTGTCAGCGGCAGCCTTCTGAGCGATACCCGAATTATCATTATCGAATACGCATCTTTCGCATGTACAAGCGGGGCAAACGTTACGGCAGGCGTTGCAGCGGATACATCTGGAAAGCTCACCTCTCCAGAAAGCAAATCTCTCCTCGGAGGACATTGCCTCCAGCTTTTCTACCATATCGAAGCGGTTGGACTCACAAACCTCTCCGTCCTCGCCCAGCAGCTCGTCATATGCAACGTGCTTCTTGGACTTGCAGGAAAGGCATCTCTCGGGGAGTGCGTCAGCCTTAGCAATGGTCTTTTCGCCGTAGAGGGTGTCAACAACGAAGCTGTCGCCCTCGGTCTTAATGCCTGTGATACCTGTGATACCCTTCAACTTAAGAGTTTCACCATCGGTCTTTCCGTCGCAGGGAACGCCTACAACGTAGATATTATCACGGATAATACGGTGCTCCTTGGTAAGCTGGTTAAAGCTGTATGTATCGCAGGGCTTCAGGAAAACGAGAATTTTCCCTTCCTTGCGGGACTCCTTTACCAGATATTTTGAGAAATTTGCGCCGCAGAAGTCATTGTAAACAAAGCCTGCGTCCAGCTCCTCGGCAGAACTGAATACTGCGGGGGTAATATCGTAAGCGAAATCTCCCGCCTTCCAGCCGATCACACGATTGACGGTTCCGTTCTGCAGAAGCTCCTTAGCACGGGCGATCATTTTTCCTTGCATCTCAGATCCTCCAATCTCTTGTTCTCGCCGAGCTTGGTAACAGTCTCGACAAACTCATTCATAGTAGCGGCAAACTTTGCACCCTCAGCTGCGGATACCCATTCAACACGGGTCCTTTCTCTCTCAATGCCGAGGTAATCCAGCATAGAGAACAGCAGAGTCATTCTTCTTCTTGCATAGTAGTTGCCTGTGGTGTAGTGGCAGTCGCCGGGGTGGCAGCCGCACATGATAACGCCGTCAGCACCCCTCTGGAAGGCACGGAGAATAAACATAGGATTTACACGGCAGGAGCAGGGAACTCTGATGATCTTAACATCGGCAGGATAGTTAAGTCTGTTTGTTCCCGCTAAGTCAGCACCTGCATATGAACACCAGTTGCAGCAGAAAGCAACAATGGTAGGCTTAAATTCTTTTTCATTTACTTGCATATTGCATCTACCTCCGCCATAATCTGCTTGTTGGAGAAGCCCTTCAGATCCATTGCGCCGGAAGGACAAGCAACCGTACAAGCTCCGCAGCCCTGACATACAGCCTCGTTAACGGCAGCAACACGACGGATAGCCGTAGTTCTGTCGGGCATTCTGAATTCCTTGTCGGAATAGGTGATAGCACCGTAGGGACAAACCTTTTCACAGGAGGAGCAGCCGTTACACAGCATTTCATCGGAATGAGCAACGCAGGGATTGCAGGTGAGCTTATCCTTGCAAAGCAGACCGATGACCTTAGCAGCAGCGGCACTTGCCTGAGATACAGTTTCGGGAATATCCTTAGGACCCTGACATGTACCCGAAAGGAACACGCCTGCTGTGGGGCTTTCTACGGGACGAAGCTTTGCGTGAGCCTCGGTGAAGAAGTCGTTGGTGTCCATACTTGCGGTGAGCATTGTAGCAAGAGGTCTTGCACTCTTGTCAGGCTCGATAGCAGCGGCAAGAACAACGAGGTCTGCGCTGATATGGAGCTGCTCATTGGAGATAAGGTCTGATGCCTGAACATCGAGAGTACCGTCTGCTCTGGGAGCTACCTTTCCTACCATACCTTTAATATAGTGAACATTGTAATCCTCAACGGCTCTGCGGTAGAACTCGTCGAAGTTCTTACCGGGAGTACGCACGTCAATGTAGAATACATAAACGTCGGTGTCGGGATATTTTTCACGGGTAAGCATAGCGTGCTTAGCGGTGTACATACAGCAGATCTTGGAGCAGTAGGGCTTGCCGCAGCCGGAAGTGTCACGGGAGCCTACGCACTGTACGAACACGATAGTGTGGGGGTGCTTTCCGTCGGAGGGTCTGAGAAGCTGTCCGCTTGTAGGACCTGCCGCATTTGTCAGACGCTCGAATTCCAGAGAGGTGATAACGTCCTTGCTCTGAGAGTAAGCAAATTCATCGAAATTATCAAGCTTGATGGGATTGAAGCCTGTTGCGGCAACGATAGCACCGTACTTTTCCTCGATGATCTCGTCCTGCTGCTTGTAGTCGATAGCACCTGCGGTACAAACCTTGGAGCAGACGCCGCACTTGCCGTTCTTGAGCATATTACAGTAATCAGCATCAATGGTAGCTACCTTGGGAACAGCCTGAGCAAAGGGAATGTAGATAGCACGTCTGTTGTTCATTCCCAGATTGAACTCGTTGGGAACGTTCTTAACAGGGCACTTTTCGGTACAAACGCCGCAGCCTGTACACTTGGTGGTATCAACATATCTAGCCTTCTTCTTAATGGAAACGGTGAAGTTACCAACGAAGCCCTTAACAGCAGTAACCTCACTGTAAGAGTAGATGTGTATCTTTTCATTCTGAGCGCAGTCAACCATCTTAGGTGTCAGGATACAAGCTGCGCAGTCCAGTGTGGGGAATGTCTTGTCTATCTGAGTCATCTTACCGCCGATGGTGGGCTTTGTTTCAACAATATCAACATCGAAGCCAGCCTCTGCAATATCCAGAGCTGTCTGAATACCTGCAATACCGCCTCCAATGACCAGAGCTCTCTTGACAACGGGGCTTTCGCCTGCTGTAAGAGGAGCATTCAGATGAACCTTTGCAATAGCAGCCTTACCGAGGATAATAGCCTTCTCGGTACCTGTCTGCTTGTCCTTATGTATCCAGGAGCACTGCTCACGGATATTTGCGATCTCGACCATGTAGGGGTTGATTCCCGCACCCTGAACGGTCTTACGGAATGTAGCCTCGTGCATACGGGGCGAGCAGGAGCAGATAACAACGCCTGTAAGGTTATGTTCCTTGATAGCGTCCTTTATCATATTCTGACCTGCTTCGGAGCACATGTACTGATAGTTAGTGGAGAAAACCACTCCCGGCTCTGACTTGAGAGCTTCGGAAACCGCCTCAACATCGACGGTTGCAGCGATATTGCTTCCGCACCAACATACAAATACGCCAATTCTCTGCATTTTTTCTCCTCCTTATCTCTTATATTTGCGGAATGCGCTGACGATAGCCTGCTGAGGAAGATCCTCGTCCAGCATATCGGGGATATTTTCCGCCTTGATATGATTCATACCGCTCTGTCTTAAAACGGCATTTCTGATACCCTCTACGACCTTTGCGGGCTCAACACCTCTGGGGCAGCGCTCAACGCAGGCGTAGCAGGAAAGACATTTGTAGATAGAATCCGAGTTGAGCAGCGGCTCAAGATCACCCTTCTCTACCATATAAACGAACTGATGGGGATGATATTCCATCTCGTCATATGAGGGACAGGTAGCCGAGCATTTGCCGCATCTCATACATTTCAGAACATTGACACCGCTGGAACGGAGTACCTGTTCCTTTGTTACCTTGCTCATAAAGAAGCTCCATTTCTCCGCCGAACATTTTCTTCGGGGAACGGTACATTCATCGGCGGAGGAATGGACCGTATATGTATCCCCAAAACCTATGTAAGGTTTTTTAGTCCTTTACACCCAGAGCCTCAGCAAGAAGCTCAGTGAAGTAGTAAACGGGAATGTCACTTTCATCAGCGTTTTTATTGAGATTGTACAGGCAGAGAGGACAGGCAGTGATTATCATATCTGCGCCGTTTTCTGCCGCACTTGATGCTACCTTGTTGCTCTTTTTCTTAGCAAGAGCCTTGTCCTCCATGGTGACATAGCCGCCGCAGCATTCGTTGCGGTAGGGATAAACCACAGGCTCAGCACCGATAGCCCTGATGAAATCCTCGATAATTGTGGGGTTCTCGGGGTTATCCATCTGCATTACCTTGCCGGGACGAAGGAGCAGACAGCCGTAATATGCGGCGATCTTCTTGCCTGTCAGAGGATTTGTGACCTTCTCGGCGATCTTGTCAAAGCCGACTCTGTCACGGAGCATTTCCAGATAGTGGATAACGTTTGTTTCTCCGTTATAAGGCACATCAAGCTTCATATAGTTGTTAGCCTTTGCGGAAAAATCGGGGTCGTTCTTCATAGCGTCATTGGTCTGCTTGAGAACGTTGTGGCACGCCGAGCAAAGTGTAACAAGGTCATTGCCCTTATCCTTTGCCGAAGCGAGGGATCTAACGGCAGACAGCTTGGAAGCTATCTCGTCCTTGGACATGGAGAAGGTTCCTCCGCAGCACTGCCAGTCGGGAAGCTCTTCAAGCGTAACGCCCAAAGCTTCTGCGGCTTTTCTGCCGTATCTGTCCAGATCCTTGGCTTTAGTTTTCAGCGTACAGCCGGGATAGTAACTGAAAGTCATAGTAATTTTCCTTTCCCCGAACGTACCTTGCCGATACGCCCGTATATATTTGAGGGCAGCAGAAGAAGGCGTTACCCTCCTCTGCTTCCCAATGGTTGCATTTGTCGATCAGATCAAACCATCTGCTCGGGGTGGAACACCTCATCAAACTTCTCTGCTGTCAGGAAGCCCAGCTCTACGCAGGCTTCTTTCAGTGAGATATTGTCCTTGTATGCCTTCTTAGCGGTCTTTGCAGCATTCTCGTAACCGATATAGGGGTTGAGAGCTGTTACCAGCATAAGAGAGTTGTGGAGATTGTGGTGCATCTTTTCCTTGTTAGCCTTGATGCCAACTGCGCAGTTCTTGTTGAAAGACAGGATAGCCTCGGCAAGAAGTCTTGCGGACTGGAGGAAATTGTATGCGCAAACGGGCATGAACACATTCAGCTCGAAATTGCCCTGAGATGCAGCCATACCAACAGCAACATCATTGCCCATTACCTGAACGGCAACCATAGTAACAGCCTCACACTGAGTGGGGTTTACCTTGCCGGGCATAATGGAGGAACCGGGCTCATTTTCGGGAATGAAGATCTCGCCCAGACCGTCACGGGGACCGCTTGCCAGCCATCTTACATCGTTTGCGATCTTCATCATATCGGCAGCGAGAGCCTTGATAGCACCGTGAGCGAACACGATCTCGTCCTTGCTTGTAAGAGAATGGAACTTGTTATCGGAGGTAACGAAAGCCTTGCCTGTCAGCTCTGCAACAGCCTTTGCGACCTCAACATCAAAGCCCTTGGGAGTGTTCAGACCCGTACCAACGGCAGTTCCGCCGAGAGCAAGCTCCTTTAAGCCGGGAAGAGCCATTTCCAGCATCTTCTTGTCCTTTTCAAGGGAGGAACGCCAGCCGCTTATCTCCTGAGAGAACTTGATGGGAGTAGCGTCCTGGAGATGAGTACGTCCGCTCTTTACGATACCCTCGTTTTCCTCTTCAAGGCGCTTGAATGTAGCGATAAGTGTATCAACAGCGGGGATAAGCTTGTCCTCAACAGCGATAACTGCGGAAATGTGCATAGCTGTGGGGAATGTATCGTTAGAGGACTGACTCATATTGATGTCATCATTGGGGTGAAGCAGCTTCTTGCCTGCGATCTCGTTGCCTCTGTTGGCAATTACCTCGTTAGCGTTCATATTGGACTGAGTGCCGCTTCCTGTCTGCCATACTACCAGCGGGAAATGGTCGTTCAGAGAGCCGCTGATAACTTCGTCACAAGCTGCGGAGATAGCAGCAAGCTTTTCGTCTGTCATCTTCTCGGGCTTGAGAGCGTGGTTTGCGATAGCGGCAGCCTTTTTGAGGATACCGAAGGCGTGAGTGATCTCACGGGGCATGGTTTCGATACCTACACCGATAAGGAAGTTTTCGTGGCTTCTTTCGGTCTGGGCAGCCCAGTATTTGTCGGCAGGAACCTTGACCTCGCCCATAGAATCGTGTTCAATACGATATTCCATTGTTATACCTCTTTCGTGATAAAATTTGCGAGCAATGGGACAGACTATATCCTCACAAGGGCATAGTTCACCCCTATTCTCCCCTATATACTATTATATTACTTTTTTCGGGATTGTCAAGGGATTAGCTTTTGCTAACCTACCGTAAAAAATCAGGGAAATTCATCTTATTTTTCGGCAGAAAAACTCTTATCTCGTCTGACGATAGTTTGTATGTTTATATCTAATGAATTTTTCGGCATATTTCCCCAAGTTTTTGTGTGATATATGCAGATAATATCCAAATATTTCCGTATGAATTTTTTTGACTGCTTTGTTAATTTTTTGACAAAGAGATATTTCGGCAGCAAGTATACCGTCCCCGACTGCGAAAGCCATCACGAAAAAGGTAAAAATCACAAAAATTAACGCATATTTAACCTTAAATTAACCGAAAGTCAAAACTAAAGTCAAGCTAAAAAGTTTCTTTGAGAATTGCCGTGTGATATAATATCACTAGCTGCTAAAAAGGAGAGCTTTTATGAAATACAAGATGATTTTTCTGGACATAGACGGCACCCTCACCAATTCCGAAAAGAAGATAACCCCCAAAACCAAAGCCGCCCTGATAAAGGCGCAGGAAATGGGCATTATCGCCGCAATAGCCTCGGGTCGTCCCGACAAGGGCGTCAGCAAATATATCAAGGAGCTGGAGCTGGAACGCTTCGGCGGCTATGTCCTGTCCTACAACGGCGGACGTATCCGTGAAATGAAAACGGGCAGGACCGTTATCGAACGGAGCATTGCCCCGCAGGTTTTTGCCGAGGCGCACCGTTTTGCCCATGTAAGCGGTGTGGACATTCTCACCTACCGAGGAGATGTTATCCTTGCCGAGAACCCCGAAAACAAGTACCTGGAAATAGAATCCCGCATAAACGGAATGCCCGTGGAGATACACCCCGACATTACCAGTGCGGTATTTTTCAATGTCCCCAAATGCCTGCTTCTGGGCGACGGCGACCGAATGTCCGATCTGGAACCGAACCTGAAAGTAAGACTGTTCGGAAGGGCGGACGTTTTCCGCTCCGAGCCGTTTTTCCTTGAAGTTATGCCCTACAAGACCGACAAGGCAGCCGCTATCGCAAACCTCTGCGCCGTTCTCGGCATTGAACGGGAGGAAACCATGGCGTTCGGTGACGGCTTCAACGACGTGTCTATGATAAGTCACGCAGGCATGGGCGTTGCAATGGAAAACGCCTGTGAAGCGGCAAAGAAAGCGGCGGATTTCATCACCCTGTCCAACGAAGATGACGGTATCGCCTACGCTCTTGAAAAATTCGTATTCTGACATAAAAAGCCCCTCTCCAAAATCGGAAAGGGGCTGATTTTTTACTTTTTCTTCAAATCGCTCTCTGCACGGTCGATAAACGCCATAAGATCCTCGACCTTCTTGTTGTTTTTCTTCTTTGCGGGAGGAGCAAGCTTTTCCTTGGGAACGACCGCTTCTGCGGGGATAGTCAAAGGCTTTTCGTCAGCCTGAGCTTCCGCTGCGGGGGCGATCTCCTCTGCCTGTTCAGTCTTTTCCGACTTGGTGAAGAAGGTCCTTACGCTTTCGTCAAACGCCGAAGGCTTGGTTTCTGCGGGCTTCTGCTCGGGTTCGTTGGTCTTGGGAGCAAAGTCAAAGCCGTAGGTCTGCCTTGCGTAGCCCTTTTCACCCTCATTCTCGGAAACAGGCTCTCTGCTTTCGATAACGCTCTGTCTTGCCTTTGCTGCGGCTGCTTCAAACAGGTCGTCCACCGACTGCTCCTCGTTGGCGGGAGCAACGGGCTCTATCTTTGTGGGACGGTGCATAATGCCCTCGTCAAACTCGGAAAGTCCTCCCCTGTGTCCTGCTGCAACAGGCTTCTTCTCGGTATCTTCCTCGACGTTTTCGGACGCCTTTTTCTCGGATTTTCCGTACATAGCGGCAAAGATGGGGTCATTTCCCTGCTGAAATTCGTGTCTGCGCTCACGTCTTTCCGCCTTGGGAGCGGCGATGCCCGCAGCCTCGTAGACGGATTTTACGGTTTCCTTCGGCTTTTCGTACTCTGCCTTGCCGTCCCTTCCGACGGTCAGCTGCCTGTCGTCCTCGGGCTGTTCAACGGTGAAGCGGGCGGTCTCCTTGATCTCCATCTGAGGCTCGTCCTCACCGCTTCTGGACTCGAATATCTCGTCAATATCATCGAGAGAGGAAGCTTCCTCCTCCATATGCTTGACGTTGATTATCCTGATTATCTGGAATATGATTATAAGTAAGCTGGGAATGATTATGACAAGCATAATGCCGGATGTAGATGTGGCAAATCCCAGAAGCTTTCCGAGAATTTCGCTCTGCCACTGTGCCTTTGCGATAATGTCCGACTCGGGAACTCTTATCTCCTGAGTTGCGGTGGTGAATTTCAGAGTGTAGTACTTTGTTCCGTTTTCCTCTTCAATATTGGTAACGCCGATAAGCACGATGTCATAATTATCCTCATCGCCGATCTTTGCAAGACAGGTCTTTCCCGGGGCAAGCTGGTCTATCTTTGAAGCCTGAGCAATGACCGCCGTGCCCTTGGGGATATTCGGCTCCATATTTGACGCTTTGAGATAGTAAAAGCTGTACCCGCCCACGGACGGCACCGCATTATCTCCCCTGAACGCAAAATACAGCACGAGCATCACAGCTATCGCCAGAGCGCATACTATAATAAATACTGTTTCGATAACCGAAAGGACATTTACCGACTTTCCCTTTGCCATTTGCCTAAGACCTCCGAATTTATTTAAATGGATTTTATGTACGTGAAAACACTATAAAATCATTATAACACATATATCGGCAAATTTCAAATACTTTTTTCAGATTTTTCGGATTTTTTTTCATTCCCGATAAAACCCGACCTTTCAAGTGCGGAAACTATCAGCGGGATAAGTACGAGCTGTAAAATTATCCCCGGAACAGCCCCCGTAAATGCGCCCGTAACAAACGCCGCAAGAGTAAACTGCTTTCCCGACGCCCCGAGAAGAACGGCAGTAACTCCGCCCCACACAAGACGTCCCGCCAGCATTGCCGAGATAAGGGAGATGAATATCCTCCCCTTAACGCCCGACAGCTTTCTGTACAAAAGCCCCGACACAAGCCCGTAGACCGCCAGCTCGGCACTCATAGCTATGGCGCTCGGGAACAGCTTCGGCATACCGAAAACCGACGACCTGAGCAGCGGCGCAATAAGCCCCGTCAGCAGTCCGAACTGAGGTCCCGCCGCAAAGCCGCATATCATAACAGGCAGGTGCATGGGACAAAGTGCGTTTCCTATCTGCTGTATCTGTCCCGTAAGAAAAGGCAGTACCATACAAAGTGCAAGGCAGACTGCCGAAGTTATCATTTTTTTGCTGCGTTCCCTGTTGTTCATAAAAGCTCTCCTTTGTGATGAGTATCATTATAATTTTACAGAAAACAGGGTATTTCTTCAAGCGTAAATCAAATACTATTTGTAAACAAACAGGTGTCAGCAGTGCTTGACAAATCCTCAAAAATCATTTATAATATAAGCAATTGCCGTAAAAAGGCTGATTTTATCACTAAGGAGCATTAAAAATATGAGAAAAAAGATACTTAATATAGGTATGGCAGCTATACTTGCGGGTGCAATTTTTACAGGCTGTCAGGGAAATCCCACAGTTGAAGAAGGCTCATACACCTCCGCATCGGAAACTCAAGCGGCTGCAGCTTTTGACGGCTTCTACAACTTCGACCCTCCGCAGGTTGGCGAAAAGATAGCTGTTATCAAGGTCAAGGACTATGGCGAGATAAAGATAAAGCTGTTCCCCGAGCAGGCGGCAAAGAGCGTTGAGAACTTCACGGGTCTGGCGGATATGGACTATTACGACGAGCTTATCTTTCACCGTATCATCGAAAACTTTATGATACAGGGCGGCGACCCCAAGGGCAACGGCACAGGCGGAAACAGCATCTGGGGCACGGATTTTGACGGAGGCATTCCCGAGGGACTGTACCATTTCAGCGGCGCAGTTGCATACGCAAACTCAGGCTCCACCTCAACCAACGGCAGTCAGTTCTATATCGTGAACACCCCCGAGGGCTATGTAAGCTACGGCGCAGGCTATGATGCGGCGGGCAACTATGTTATGATAAACAGCTTCGAGGAAATGGAGCAGATGACAGGCAAAACGCTCCCCGAATCCGTCAAGCAGAAGTATCTTGAAGTGGGCGGCACTCCCTTCTTAGACGGCGGCTACACCGTTTTCGGACAGGTCTTTGAGGGAATGGACATTGTAAGGGCACTGGGCAGCGTTGAAACAGACGAGAACGACAAGCCCATTACTCAGGTGTTGATGGAAAGCGTTGAGATCGTCGAGTATCAGGGATAATTATTTATATCGCAATTCACAAACGGCAGTGCATATTTAAGCTGTCGTTTGTTTTTTATTACGAAATATTTCAATTTTGTTGACAAACAATATGATATGCAATATAATATTCATATGAGATACACGAAAAGTTTCATCGACCGAATGGAGGTAATCAGATGGACGATTTTAATAATAACAACGATTTTCCCGAGAACAAGGGGGAACAGAACTACGGTCCCAACCTTATGCCCCAGAGCGGAGGTTCACAGCCGCAGAACAGCATTGACCCTCAGTATGACTACTCTCAGTATCAGTACAGCTACGACAGCACGGCGGCTCCCAAAAGGTCCAACCAATGGGTAGTTCCCGCCGCAATTGCAGGTGTGATAGTTGTCGGTGCGGCAGGTGCGCTGCTTCTGCCGTCGGTGAGAAACAGCATAAAGCTGGCGTTCACATCTCCCGAAAAATATTATGCGGAAGCGGAAAGAAAAACCGCCGAAAAGGCAGCAGACGACCTATGGAAGCTCTATCTCATCGGCGAGGAACAGCAGAAGGAAGCAGCTTCTCCCACCGCAGGCGTAAAAAAAGCTGATATTACCATAACGGCTGGCGACGCTTTCTACGAAGCTTTTTTCCCCGATAACAGCGATGATATGAAGAACGTTTTCAAGAGCGTGGGAGTAAGCACGGAAACTGCCACAAGCACAGAACTTATTTCGATGCTGACTTCCATAAAGCTGAATGATACGAATGTTGCGTCTGCGGAGCTTATCAGCAATTTTGACGCTTCGGCGGTCTATATACAGCTTCTTGAAAGCAGTACGGGCAAATATTATAAGTATGTCCCCGAGATAGAGGAGGAGCTTGAGGTCGAACCCGACGCTTCCGTATTCTTCAACGGCGAAACTGTCACTAAGGAAAAGATAGACGCTATTGTGGGAAGATACACGGACATTTATCTTGATGCGGTAACGGCTGCGGAGTGGAATAAAAAGAGCGTTTGCACGGTAGAAAACGTAAGCTGTCCCGCTGTTGAGATAAAGGTGTCCTTCTCCGAAGCGGAATATATGGAAATTATCCGTAAGATGATAGAACAGGCTAAGGTTGATGAGGAGATCATCTCCATTGTTGAGGCAATGGGCGGAAAACGTGAGGATTATGCTTCCGAGCTTGACGAGCTGCTTTCCGATATGAACCTCGAATCCTCCGAGCTGCCTTATGCGGATATGACCGTTTACATAAATTCCGACGGAGAAATTATCGGCAGAACATTCAGAACGGATATTGACGAAGATATCCCCACAGAGATAACCATGTCCTCAGCTGTAAGCAACGGCGCACTTGCTTCACAGATAAAGCTCGTCAGCACCGACGGCGAAATCATAGATCTTCTGCTTAAAGGCAGCTATGAAAACGGCAGCGCAAGCGGCTATTGTGACGGCATTATCAAGACCCTTGAGGACGAAGCTTCTTCTTCCGATAAGCTGAAAACAGAATCCTTCAGAATAGAGTTTGAGAATGTCAAGTACGATTTCCTTGAAAGCAGACTTTACGGCGGAAAATACACCTTCACATCTCCCGAAATGGAGGAATTTGCGGCATCTCTGGAGCTGGACGGCGATATGGACAACGGCAGCTGCAAGGTTTCCGTTATCTATGAGGGCGAAAATTATCTGGATATGACGGCAAATTACACTTCCACAGACGAGGTCCGAACCATTGACATGCCTTCCGATGAAAACTGCTCCGAGGACGCTGCGGAAATTATCAGCGAGGATTATATTGACATACTTATGGAAAATGTCTGCAAGGCGGCAGGCGTTTCCGAGGACGAACTTTCCGAGATGATATTCGGCGCAAGCTTTTCCGATGACAGCAGTGATGACTGGCAGCCCGAGTCAAACGAAGAAGAGTTCGATTATGATTACAACGAAGATGACAAGAATGATTATGACAGCGAAGATTTTTACATTCCCTCATTGGGCGACTATGAAAGCATTACGTTCCCGTCCGTTGACCTTTCAAATGTTGTATACACCGCAAACAGCAAAGAGATAACAATTCCCTGCAAGGGTCTTGCTCTTCCCGACAAGTTTGTAAGAACTGCAACTCCCCTTGAACCGCATACGGGAAAATACTTTTTCAACGATGATTATTCGGTAATGATATACATCGAAAATGAGAAGAATTCCACCTATAACGCTGATGTTTGTCAGTGCAAGTATTTCTGCATTTTGGAAGGCGGAGAAGCTTCTCTTGACCTTCGTGTAAACGGTATCGGCATCGGTTCGTCCGAGGCGGATATCGAGGCTGCTCTGGGTACGCCTTCGGATATTCACGATTTCGACGGCGAAACGACCTACTACTATTATTACGATAAAAGTTCCCTGACAATTATCGAGCTGGTGACAGATGGTCACGAGGTTTACAGCGTAGGTGTCAGCTCAAATGTCAAGTATATGGAATGAGGACGGCTGATCTATGGGAAATAACAGGAATTTTTCGGCACTTGACGTGTGTCATTCCATACTGAAAAAACACGTTAAACAGGGCGATCTCTGCATCGATGCAACTGCGGGCAGAGGTTTTGACACCGCCTTTCTCTGCGAACTGACAGGCAGCGGGGGCACAGTCCACAGCTTTGACATTCAGCAGGACGCCATCGACAGCACCGCAGCCCTCCTGAACGAGCGGGGACTTTCCCACATCGCAAGGCTGCATCTGGACAGTCACAGCAATATGGACAGCTATGCCGAGGACGGCACAGTGTCCTGCATAACCTTCAATTTCGGCTGGCTGCCCGGCGGCGACCATTCGGTAAATACCAGAAAGGAGACCAGCATAGAAGCGGTGGAAAAGGGGCTTCGGCTTCTCTCCGACGGCGGTCTGATGAGCCTTGTCATCTACTACGGACGTGACACGGGCTTTGAGGAACGTGATGCACTGCTTGAATATATCCGCACCATCGACCACCGTCAATTTACGGTCATTGTAACGGATTTTGTGAACCGTCCCAACTGCCCCCCTATCCCCGTTTTTATCTGGAAGGGTGCGCCTGATATAAGCCTGTTCTGAATTATTTCGGTCTGACTGACATAGGCTCGGTCAGACCGATTTTATTTTGCAGAGTTAAATTTTTTATTGCAATCTGACTTGATTTGTGCTATAATTACAGTAATACCAAAAGAAGGAAGGGTGATTTTATGAATGTTGAACCCGTTATCAAAAAACTAACGGACGAGATCATCGAAAAATTTATGCCGCTGGAGGTCTTTCTCGTGTCCGCAAAACGGAATAATTCGGGAGAGCTTACCTCATTCAAGCTTTGCGTTATCGTCCCCGATAATATTAACGTGGGCGAATTTGAGGGAGAGGTCTATATGAACACGGAGTGCGAGATACCATTCGATATTATTGCCTATAATGTCGGAGAATGGAACGAGCTTCTTGACGATGACTGCACCTTTGCGTACAGGATAGATACTGCGGGAGTGATACTTTATGAGCAGAAGCAGCAATCATAATACCGACAGCCGACGCTATAACGACTGGCTTTTCCACGCCTTTGAGGACTACCTGGCAGCGGACGTCCTCCATAAGGAGGAAAAGCTGCAGTCAGTCTGCGTTTTCCATTGTCAGCAGTGCTTTGAAAAATCCCTGAAGGCATTCCTGCTTTACAAAAACAAGAAGCTTTTTGACGGGCACAACCTGACATGGCTCTGCAAACAGGCGGCTATGATAGACACCGATTTTATGCGCTGGCTGACCAAATCCACCATGCTCAACAGATACTACATCGAAACACGCTACCCCGCCGACATTCCGCTGACTATCTCCTACGACGATGCCGACGACATTCTCAGCTGCACAAGGGAGATGCTCTTTCACATCTGCGAGCTGCTGAAATTCGATTACCGAAGCTACCACCGCCGCAAGCCCGAACGCCGCAGCGCAGAATGAAAGGAATGTTCATCAGATGATTTGTGCATCAATAGGTCTGCCTGCCGTAAAGGATAACTATCTTTCGGGGGAAACCGAGGTCAGGACCACCCTTTTGAAGGTGGAGCTGCTTCGGAATATCACCCGCCTTTACGCAGGCGGATTTACGACCTTTATGTGCGGCTGCTACCCCGGTGTGCCGCTGTGGACAGGTGAAGCCGTGCTCAGCCTGAAAAAGGATTTCCCCGGATTTGAAAAGCTGAGCCTTATCAGCTGCCTGCCATACGAAAGCTTTCCCGATGACCTTCCCCAGGCTTTTCGGAAACGCTGTCAAAGCGTTATTGACAAGGCGGACAGCGTGTTTTATTCGGGCGAAGAGTTCGTACCCGATTGCCTGAGAGAATGTGACAGATTTATGTCGGAGATCGCGGACTGCGTGCTGCTGACCTCCTTCCGAAATGAGTTTGCGGGAGATGTCAGGGACAATTCAGCACATATCTACAAGCCCCTTATTTGGCTGAATGCTTCCAATTTCCATATCACCGAACGGTTTTACTGATACGTCCCAGAAAAGTAAAATTTCGGTAAAGACTTGAAATCCGGTACAATATGAGTTATAATTAAATATGTGGGTATGTTCCCAAAAACCAAAAAGGAGGTGCGCTATGAACAGCGACCCGTATCTGCCGCAATGTGACAGCAACGGTATGTCCGCAATAAAAAATCATACGGGAGAGCTGTCTGACGTGCGCCGATGACCGCCCTTCCGTGAAAGGCGGTTTTTAAAATGATAAGCTTTTACAAAACGGGCGATGATGGTCTGACAAGCATCGAAACAGCGGAAAACGGCTGTTGGATATCTGTCACCGCCCCTACTCAGGAGGAGATAGACCGCATCATCACCGAGTTTGAACTGGACGCAGGCTTTGTCCGTTCCTCCCTCGATGAGGAGGAGTCGTCCCGTATCGAAACCGAGGAGGATCAGACTCTGATAATCGTCGACTACGCCGTTGCCGAAACGGATAATCAGAACGCTATCTCCTACTACACCATGCCTATGGGCATTATCCTCACCCCCGATTACGTTTTCACCATCAGCCTTAGGGAGAATATTATAATCAGGGAAATGTGCGGCGGTCAGATAAGAAACCTTCGCACTCAGCTGAAAACTCAGTTTGTTCTGAATATCCTGCTGAGGATAGCAATGAAGTTCCTTGCCTATCTGAAACAGATCGACAAGCTGACCAATTTCACCGAGAAGCAGCTGCAGAAATCCATGAAGAACAAGGAGCTTATCCAGATGCTGGATCTCCAGAAATCTCTGGTATATTTTTCCACTTCTCTGAAAGCCAACGAGGTCACTCTCGAAAAAATACTCCGAGGCCGTATCATCAAGCTTTATGAGGACGATCAGGACCTGCTGGAGGACGTACTGACGGAGGTAAAGCAGGCTATTGAAATGGCAGGCATCTATTCAAGTATCCTTTCGGGAATGACGGATACCTTCGCTTCGGTCATCTCAAATAACCTGAATATCGTGATGAAAAGGCTGACGGTCATCACCATTCTGATGGCTATCCCAACAATAGTTTTCAGCTTCTACGGAATGAATGTCCCCGACCTGCCCATGTGCTATACCTGGTTTGCCGTGGGACTTTCGGTGGCAGCAACTCTCGGAACATGGTTCATGCTCAAAAAGACCGAGAAGTAGCATATTTTTCGTGATATTTTCCAATGTTAGCCGAATAGCACACAAAATCGCAGGTAATTTATGTGGAAAATGCACGAAAATTGTCAGAATATTTTGTCTAAAAATATTTTTAAAATTCTATTGTGAAATGTGAATAAATATGATATAATAGCTATGTAACCTGATAGGCAGTCAAAAGCATTTTTATAGAGAACTGCCGCCGCTTTACTTGCGGAAATATCTATGCGGTTCGCCGCGTAAAATAAACTTTTGGAGGTTAGTTACTTATGGAGAGTACAGGTTTTCTTAAAACGGTCAGCTTCGGCGGATTCGATAAAAAAGACGTACTGAATTATGTCGATGAGCTGAACACCAAAATTTACACTCTCGAATCAGAGCTTGAAGAAAAGAAAGCAATGCTCGAGGGCGCCGGCTCTGCGAACTTTGACGGAGCAGAAAAATACGAGGAGCTGCTTGCTGCAGATAAGGCAAAGATATCCGAGCTGCAGGCAAATAACGATACCCTCAAGCTCCAGCTGAAGAGCTCTGAGGACGAGATCGCATCTAAGAATAAGGAAATTGAAGCTCTCAAGGATAAGTGTGCCGACCTTGAGCGTCAGCTTGATGAGGCTAAGGCAAATGCAGGCAGCGGTTCCAACGATTCTGCTGCATTCGACATTTCCAACGTATTTATCGAGGCTCAGAAGTCTGCAAACGCTATCGTTGCACAGGCTAAGGAAAATGCCAAGAAGATGGACGAGGACGCAAAGAAGCTTGCTAATCAGGTCGTTGACGAGGCTAACGTCAAGGCTGCAACAATCGTAAACACAGCTAACGACAACGCAAGAAAGGTTCTTGCCGATGCTCAGGATAAGTCCGCTGAAATGCGTGCTGCTTCCGACAGAGTTAAAGCTGAAGTTGCAGGAGAGCTGTCCACCATCGAAGAAAATGTTGCTAAGCTCAATGAAGTTCTCGAAATGTTCACAAGCGAGAGTCTGTCCAAGCTGAGCACTGCTAAGGAAGCTATTACAAGAACGACTTCCTCAATAAAAAACGGACTTAAACCGGCTGCCGATAGTATGAAGGCATCCGCTCCCGCCCCCAAGGCTCCGATCCCCGCTGCTCCCGCTCCCAAGCCCGCACCGGCTCCCACTCCCGCACCCGCACCGGCTCCTGCCCCTGCGCCTGCTCCCGCTCCCAAGCCGGAACCTCCCAAGAAGCCCGCTGCAAAGGCAATGATGGGCTTCGACCTCAGCGAGCTTGAAAGCATGGCAAAGGCTATTGAAGCACAGACAACAGGTTCATCTCTGCCCGCTGACGAAGTGGACGATTACGATGGAACTGTGGATCCTTCTACACTCAAGCTTGACGATATGTAAATAAAACCAATGCGGCTGTGATATTCTTTCGGTATGGAGATAGCTTCACTCCGGAATATCACAGCCGTTTTTGTTAAAATTGTATGTTTTTTCTTGCAAAAATTAAAGAAAAGTATCCGATTATAACAATTATCCCCATATTTTAAAATTTACTTGACAAATGCGTTACAAACTGTTATAATAATCGTATAAAGATTATCAGAGGTTCCATAATGGCAAATGTCTGCGATTACAGTGAAACAGCACTCTCCCAAATGTCCGACGAGGAGCTGGCTGAGCTTTGCAGGTCGGATAACACCGCTTTCCCCTATCTGGCAGCAAGATTTACAAGGCTCGTCCTGACAAAGGCGTATAGCTTCGCTTTGAAGTACCCTGTGGATTCGGACGATATGCTGCAGGAGGGTATGCTTGCCCTTTTAAAGGCAGCGGAAACATACGACAGGTCAAAGGGTGCAAGCTTCGCAACATACGCAGATGTGTGCATATCAAATAAAATGAGGAATACCGCTGCAAAGCGTATCCCCGAAACCGATGAGATCAATGATGAAGAGGATTACGGGCAGCCTAATCCAACTCCCGAAGATATTCTGATCGAACGGGAGAAAATGAAGGAGTTGTTTGATACTATCTCCTCGGTGCTGTCACAGAAGGAATGGGAAATTTTCCGTATGTTCCTTGACGGCTGCTCCTATTCGGAGATAGCTTCACAGATGAAGATCACAGAAAAGTCAGTGGATAACGCCCTGATGCGCACCAGACGCAAGCTCAAGGCGGCACTCACAAGGCTGTTCTGAATCTATATTATGGCCAAGTAGCTTAATTAAAGAGCGTTGTTTTTTCATAGCAAAGGTGTCGGTGTGAGTCCGTCCTCAGGTCCAAATTTTATTTTTAAGCGAGGGAATTCAAATGTTTGAAGACAAGACATTAGTATGTAAGGAATGCGGAAATGAGTTCGTTTTCACAGCCGGCGAGCAGGAGTTTTATGCTGAAAAGGGCTTCCAGAACGAACCTCAGAGATGCAAGTCCTGCCGTGACGCAAGAAAGAACGGCGCAAAGGGCGAAAGAGAAATGTTCGAGGCTACCTGCGCTTCCTGCGGCGGTGTTGCTAAGGTTCCTTTCAGACCCAGAGAAGATCGTCCCGTATATTGCAGCGATTGCTTTGCAAAGATGAAGCAGGAATAATTTCCGCTTGTCATATTTCGGGGTAATTCGGTAAACTCAACGGTTTACTGTAACTATGATTTTCAAAAATTACGGACAGTCGTTTTGGCTGTCCGTTTTTTTGCGCAAAAAAGCCACCGCCGTGATTGGACACAGCGGTGGTTTTTCACATATACATTTGAATAAGTCCCAAAATCAGCAGATGAACGGGATAGAAAGCATAGTAAGAATACTGTAACACCTTGTTGTGAGGCCCCTGCTTTCCGTGATACAGCCAGATGGGTATCAGCGCCAGCATTGCAAAGCCCTGACGAGCAAAGTAAAACGTTTCCCCGAAAAGCCGAAGCTCATAGGCAAAACCGTCCAGCAGTTCAAAATTGATGTACGCAAGGCAGAAAAACTGTCCGAGAAAGCACCACCATTTCCGCTGACGGAAAAAGTAGAACACCATAACCATCAGTATCCCGCTGCCGTAATAGTCCACAAAGGTGACGAAACCGAGGATATATCCAAGCAGAACCGTCCCGATGCCGACCAATATCTGCCGCCACAGCTTCCCCTTCGCCTTTTCGTTCAAATGTATCAGCCAGATGGAAATGAGAAAGCTCCACAAAACATTCTGATGCAGCGGATAGAACACGGTGCTGCCCATTGCCAGATTAAACGGTATCTCGGACAAAACCGCAAACAGCGTAAGCCGTCCCACGTACCTTTTCAGATTTTTCGTGTGAAAATAGCCCTCCACCAGCAGAAACGCATATATCGGAAATGTCAGCCGCCCTATACAGGTCAGCCAGTCGTTCCCCGAAAGAATCGTCCCCCACAGATGGTCGCAGAGCATAAACGCCATTGCCATTATGTGCAGCGACGCCGATGTTGTTTCTATTTTAATCTTGTTTTTCACTATCCGACTTCCTCCCAAAGCCTTCCGCAAACTGCCTTGTCGATTTGCAGCAGAAACATCTCCCCGCCCGAATACATCGAAACATATCCGTCGGGATAAACGCTGACTGCAATATCAAATGCTTCATCATCAAGACGGAAAACCAACGTCCTGCTCTTACGGCTGCGGAATTTCTCTGCGGTTTCAACGTCCGCCTTGACGAAATCTCCGTCATACACCGCCGACAGAAAATCGGTCATATCCGCAGAAATTTTCTCGTCACGACAACCGTCTTCGTCGAAAGTCCGAAGATAAGCCTCGGTATATCCGCCGATATGCAGGCGTTCGGAGAAAAGCTCGCTTCCCTTTCCAAGGGTGATGCCGTTTAGCTTGTCAAATACCATCATTCCGTAAGTCGTTTCGTCCAAAGCGGGGATATATTTTTCATAGCAAAGGCAGACACGGAAATCCCTGTCATAGCCCTTCACGGCATACAGCACAGCAGAAGTATTCTCGGACACCTGAGCCAGCTTTTCGCTGTCCTCCGACCAGCAATACTCATTGTTAAAAATGTCTGCAAGCTTATCTTCGGAAACAGCGGAAATTTTTGCTTGGACAGCCGACTTGTCCTCCGAAGCATAATTATACGATGAAGTGTAGATACTGCCGTTATAATACAAATAATCAAATATTCTCAACCCGTCTACGCAGACCTGCCCTATCTCTTTTTCAGAAACGGCAGGATAAAACACGCCCCCGCTTTCCGTCGAAACAGAAGCCGAGGGAACCTGTCCAACATCGGCTTCGTTGTTTGAACAGCCCGCCAAAAGGCAGCAGACAGCAAGCAGGAGCAGCGCTTTTTTCATTGTAAATTCTCCCAAAAAATCAATCAGCCAACCTGACCTCGCCCGAATTGAGCTGCTTCTCCTCGCCGCTTTCGGTGGTGATAAGCAGCCGTCCGAATTCGTCGATGCCTGTGCACTGAGCATACTCGGTGACATCGTTCTTCGTAACGGAGATTCGGTGTCCGATAAGGTTGGAACGGTTTCTGTACTCGTCGATAAAGCCCTTGTCGGTTATCTGCTCAAGACGCACTTCAAGACAGTTAAGTATCTCGGCAATAAGCTGGCTTCTCGAGAATATCTTGCCCGTTTCCATGTAAATAGATGTAGCGATATTTTCCAGCTCCTTGGGGAACGAATCGTTGCTGACATTCAGCCCGATGCCGATGATAGCGTAATCCAGACCGCCGTTTTCAACATCAATGGCAGCTTCTGTCAGAATACCGCAGAGCTTTTTGCCGTTTACATAAATATCGTTTACCCACTTTATCTGCGTTTTCAGTCCCGTGACCTTTTCAACAGCTTCTGCAACAGCCACCGCTGCGCAGGAGGTTATCATCAGCGAATACTCCACCGACAGCTTTGGTCGGAGGATAATGCTGAAATATGCGCCCGCACTTCCGGGTGAATAATAGGAACGGTTCATACGTCCCCTGCCCGAAGTCTGCTGCTCTGCGATGATGATGGAACCATGTTCGCCGCCCAGCTGTGCAAGACTCTTGGCAAATGAGTTTGTGGAATCGATAGTCTTGAAAATATCACAGTGCTTACCAAGTGTTTTGGTGGTAAGCCTGCTGCGTATACCGGGCTCGGTCAGAGCATCACTTTCATCGGTCAGACAATAGCCCCTGTTGGTCACCGCATAAATGGTGTAACCTTCCTCACGCAGCGTTTTGATAGCTTTCCAGACTGCGCTTCTTGTCATACCGACAGATGCAGCAATTTCGCTCCCTGATACACTCTTACCTTTATTTTCCTCCAAAACTGCTAAAACGCGGTCCTTCAATGGCATAGTAAAACCTCCTTAAAACAACAAAAAAATCAAATACTACGTCTGCTCATTAAAGCCCCAAAGCATACAAATCCTATAAATGCCTATTTATATTATTGTACCATATACGTCGAAATATGTCAAGGAGTTTTGTGCAAACAAAATAAAATGTAAGGGTTGCGTAACAATTGGGAAAAATTTCAAATACGCCTTAAATTTACCTTTTTTTCCTAAATTTAAAGAGTCAATGTGCAGAAAGCGTTACATTGACTTTTAACATAAATCAAACTCAACAAAACGCAATTATACTCATTATTTAACTGTGAATATAATGAGTTCAGAAAAAACCAATACGGCAAAATTTCACTTTCAAATTAAATTCAACTTTCAACACTCAACACTTAAAAATCCACTTTCCACACTAAGCCTTCACCCCTCCTTCCGCATCGGCATAAAATAAAAAGACCAACCAAAGAAAGGAAAACTGCCGATGATAAAGGTTCTGCTAATGTCTGCGGCGCTGTCGCTGGACTGTTTTGCGGCGGGAATAGGTCTGGCTTCGGACAAAATAAGGATACCTCCCCTGTCCGCCGCTATAATAAGCCTTGTGGGAACGGCATTTCTGGGCGGTTCGCTGCTTATCTCACAGCTTATCGAAGCGGTCATCAGCGCAGAATTCTGCCGCAAGCTTTCCTGCGGGCTGCTGCTTATTCTCGGGATATTCTGCCTGTTTCAGCAGCTGATAAAGCGTGTCCTGCGAAAATGCCGAAGCCGTGATTTCTGCCTGAAATGCAGCGGGATAAATCTCGTTATCAGCCTGTACCTTGATGAAACCGAAGCCGACTGCGACCGTTCAAAATCCATCAGCCCCCGTGAAGCCCTCACCCTGTCCGCCGCATTGTCCGCAGACTCCGTTCTCAGCGGCATAAGCGCAGGTCTGGCGAAGCTGCCGACTGTCCCCCTGCTTGCCTGCACATTTTTAAGCGGTGCGGCGTTCCTGTTTGCGGGAAGCATTATCGGGAACAGCCTTGCAGAAAGGTCGGAGATAAACATAGGCTGGCTAAGCGGGATAATACTTATTTTACTGGCGTTCATATGAAAAAAGTGCCTTTCTGATGGGCGTATTCCCAATCGTGAAAGGCACTTACTCTTTCATTTATCAAGCTTATCATTGCGGTGTCCCAGAAAATACTCCTTGGCAACATCTCCGGGAACGGGACGTGCGAAAAGATAGCCCTGAATATACGTCGCTCCGATGCTGCGGACTATCTCCTCCTGCTCCTCGGTCTCAACGCCCTCAGTCAGTATCTTTACCCCCTGCTCCACAAAAGCCTCGGAGATAAGGCTCAGCACCATGTAAGCCTTGTCGGACTTTTCCGCAGCACGCACAAGGGATTTGTCTATCTTCAGATATTCAAAGGGCAGCTCCAGCATATTGGACAGGTTGGAATAGCCTGTACCGAAGTCGTCCATATAGAACTTTATGCCGATAACGCCCAGTGTTTCCATTATCCGCTTGATGTGGTCGTACTTGTCGATGATAACGCTTTCTGTTATCTCGATACGCAGCTTTTCGGCGGGAATATCCCATTTGGTGACCTTTGCGACGACCTCATCAATGATAGTATCTCTGAGCATTTGATGGACAGAGAAATTCACCGAAATGCCGTCAAACTCCACCTTCTCCTGCTCCAGCTCGGCAATGAACGCGCAAGCCTTGTCCATAACTATCTCGCCCAGCCGCACTATCATTCCCATTTCCTCGGCGATAGGTATGAATTCGTCGGGATAGATGGGACCTATCTCCGTTTTGTTCAGACGGATAAGCGACTCTGCCGTGCGGAACTTGCCCGTTTCCGTTTCGTAGATAGGCTGGAAATACAGCTCAAAATTGTTCTCCTCGGAGGCTAGCTCCCGCTTTAAAATACGGGTGATCTCCTTCCTTCGGGTGATCCTGCCGTAGGTCTCGCTGTCACAGTAAAATATCCTGAAATCTCTGGAATCACGGGCAACCGAAACAGCATATTCCAGCAATTCAAGCAGCTGCTCCGTATCCTGCGCCTGATGCGGACAGTAGACCGCACCCACGCTCAGCCTGCAAAAGATCTCGTTGTCATCGACCACCCATTTATCCTTGAAACGGTTTACAAGCTCAGCCAGATAGCTGTCTATCTCATATGTGGTCTTATCGTCGAATATCACGGTAAATTCGTTTTCGGAATAACGGAAGCAGGTCACCCGCTCAAGGGCTTCCTCAATATATCCCGCAGTGATGGACACAAGCTTGTTGACAGTCTTTCTGCCCAGGGTGTCTGCCAGCTCCTGGAAATTGTCGATGGAGATAAGCACCGCCGAAAAAGCTTCCTTCTTCTGAAAGCATTTGTCGGCAACATCAAGAAAGCTCTGATGTCCGCTAAAGCCCGTGAGCGTGTCCATATCCACAATATCATTTTCCAGAAACAGGAACATCAGCAGCAGCGGTCCCAGCGCAGCCGTACCTGTCAGCAGGACATTTTTGTTAATGAACTGCACCAGCATTACCGCACCCGAAAGGAAGGGAAACAGCGTGATTATGGAGCGCACTCTGACCGTAATATTCTGACGGTTTTTGAACATTATCGTTATTATAACAATTGCGTAATATATCATCAAAGCATATGTCAGACCGCTCAGCGGACCTCTGACGTAGCCGCTGGCTCCGAAGGTGAATATCCATCCCGTAACGGGCGAGGACAGAACTATCCCGCAGAAGGCTATATACGGCAAAAATATTGCAGCCTTGGCTATACCCACGGAGTTTTTGCCCTTAGACATAAAGTTGACGAAATATCTTACAAACATTACCATTGTAAGCAAAAGTGAGATGAAATACAGCATGGAAACGCCGTAATTCAGCCAGATGGGAATGTCCCCGTATCTTTCGATACATATGCAGGAGAAAATGTTAAGAAGCGACGAAAGAGAGATGCAGAATGCGCAGTTGATGAAGAAAATGTTTTCCTTGCTCCATTTGACCATGCTTGCAGCGGTGGATATACCGACAAGCAAGGACAGATACAGAGCTACCCCCTCCGCAACATAGTTGAACATTTCCCTTCATCTCCTTATCATATTTTCCGAAAGCTTATTTTGTGGGGTCGATATAGGAGGCGTAGCCTTTAAGGTAAACCCCGCCCGAAATAATGGTAAGCACCGCAGATACCCATATCAGGACTGCGGACACTATCTCTCTGTAAGCCCAGCCTATGGCAAATTCCGCCATAACGAGAATTGCAATAATAGCGACCATTGTGAATGCGGTTTTCAGCTTTCCCCATATTCCCGCTGCAACCACAACGCCCTCGCCTGCCGTTACCAGACGAAGTCCCGATACCATAAATTCTCTTGCCAGAATGATTATCACAGGCACCGAGCCCGCAAACCCCAGCTCAACAAATCCCACAAGCGCAGCCATAACAAGCACCTTGTCCGCAAGCGGGTCAAGAAATTTTCCGAAATTCGTTATAAGATTCTGGCTGCGGGCAATGTGTCCGTCCAGAGCGTCGGTAATTGACGCCAGCGCAAATACCACAAGCGCCAGCAAAAATCTGTGCGGAATGGACGGTATCAGCAGAAATACCAGAAATACGGGCACGAGAAAAACTCGCAGCAGGGTCAGTTTATTGGGCAGGTTCATCTGTTCTCTCTCCAATCAGATCGTAGTCAAGAATATCATCAATGCGAACGTTTACAAATTTTCCCATAACCAGCTTCATATCGGGGGACTTGAAGAATATCTTTCCGTCAATATCGGGAGCGTCCATTGCGCTTCTGCCGAAATAGCAGTCGCCGTAACGGTCGTATCCCTCGGTAACAACTTCGATAACCTTGCCCCGAAGCTCAATGTTCTTCCTGTCAACAACACGCATCTGCTCTTCCATAATAATGTCCGCACGGTGCTGCTTAACGTCGTCATCAAGCTGACCGTCAAAGGACGCAGCGGGCGTATTTTCCTCCGCAGAATAGGGGAAGCAGCCCAGCCTGTCAAACTTAACGTCACGTACAAACTCAGCCATTTCGGTGAACTGCTCCTCGGTTTCACCGGGGAAGCCTGTTATCAGCGTAGTTCTCAGGATAATTCCGGGAACCGATTCACGGATATGCTCCATCAGCTTTCTGAGAGAGGCGTTGTCGCCCTTTCGGTTCATACGCTTTAATACCTCACCGTTGCAGTGCTGAATGGGAATGTCCAGATACTTAACGATCTTCTTCTCCTCGGCAATGACCTTGAGAAGGTCGTCGGTGATGCGCTCGGGATAGCAGTAAAGCACTCTTATCCACTTTAATTCGTCAATTTCGCAAAGCTTTTTCAGCAGCTCGGGAAGTGCAAGTCTGCCGTAAAGGTCCTCGCCGTAGCGTGTGGAATCCTGCGCAATAACGATAAGCTCACGAACTCCGCTTTCGGCTAATTCCCTTGCCTCCGCAATAACGTCCTCCATGGGAACGCTTCTGAACTTGCCCCTTATCTGAGGGATAGCACAGTATGTACAGCAGTTTGAGCAGCCCTCTGCGATTTTCAGATATGCAAAAAACGGCAGCGTGGTCTGAACTCGTCCGCCTGTGATGGACAGCTTTTCCTTGTTGTCAAAACGGACAACAGTTTCGCCCTTTTCTATCTCGTCGAGGATAGCAACAATATCGTCATTGCAGCCGATACCGATAACGCCGTCCGCTTCGGGAATTTCCGTCTTTATTTCCTCCTTGTAACGCTCTGCAAGGCAGCCTGTGATGATAAGCTTCTTTATTCTTCCCTCGGTTTTCAGGGTGGCAAATTCGAGGATAGTTTCGATAGCTTCCTCCTTTGCCGACTGAATGAAACCGCAGGTGTTGATGATAGCAACGTCTGCAAGGGCAGCGTCACCTATCAGCCTGTGACCTGCCTGCTGTATTTTGTAAAGCATTCTCTCCCCATCAATCTGATTTTTTGAACAGCCGAGAGAAACCATTCCAACGCTAAGCGACATTTTTAAATCTCCAATCATATAAATAATTATTAATATATTATACCATATAAATCGGCTTTTGTAAAGCAAAAAATCGCAAATTACACCAATTTATCACACGAAATCCTCTGTATCGTCACAGACTTGTGTTGACATATTTCACAAACAGCGTTATACTTATAATATTGCTCCAATATCGGAAATACCAACAGCTGAAAGGACCAAAGAAATGTACGAATTTATCATATGCTTTATTGCAGGAATAGGCGCAGGGCTTGGCACGGGCTTTGCGGGAATGAGTGCAGCCGCCGTTATCTCCCCCATGCTTATAACCTTCCTGGGAATGCCCGCCTATGACGCCGTGGGAATTGCCCTTGCAAGCGACGTTCTGGCAAGTGCAGTCAGCGCATACACCTACGGCAAAAACAAGAATCTTGACATCAAAAACGGCATTACAATGATGATAGCCGTGCTTTGCTTCACAATGGTTGGCAGCTGGGCGGCAAGCCTTGTCCCCAATTCGACTATGGGGACATTTTCCATGTATATGACCCTTCTTTTGGGCATAAAATTCATCGTCAAGCCCGTAATGACCACCAAGGAGAAGATGGAAAGCGTGGAGCCGAAAAAGCGGCTGATACAGTCAATTATCTGCGGAATGATGATAGGCTTTATATGCGGATTTGTGGGCGCAGGCGGCGGAATGATGATGCTGCTGATACTCACAAGCGTCCTTGGCTACGAGCTGAAAACCGCTGTCGGGACAAGCGTATTCATTATGGCATTTACCGCTCTGACAGGTGCGCTGAGCCACTTTGCAATTTCGGGTGCGCCCGACATCTCCTGTCTGATATTCTGCATTCTGTCAACGCTTCTCTGGGCGAGAATTGCAGCGAAATTTGCAAACAAGGCAAGTCCCAAGACCCTTAACCGAGCCACGGGCGTTGTGCTGACGGCACTCGGTCTTGGCATTATTATCGTAAATCATCTGAAATGAACTATTGCAAAAGGCAAACCGCCGCCCCGAAAGGAAAATCGGGACGGCGGTCATTTTTTGCCTAAAAAGCTAATGCTTAGCCCTTCTTAACGAAAGACTTGCAGTCAACACACTCGCAAACGGTGGGGTGAGGCTCGTGTGTGCCGATGCTTACGGTATCGAGAGTGCAGTAGTTTTCCGACTCGTAGTTATACTTGCAGGACTTAACATCGCACTTGATAGAGGGATTCTTGGTCATTGAAAATCATCTCCGAATATAAATTATTCCACGATTGGAACGATAGTATTATATCCGAAGCCGACTGAATTATACGGACAGCTCAGCGGTTTCGTCGAGAATGTCCTTGTTCTTCTCCAGAACGGGCTTTACGCAGGAGTTGATGAACTCGGTCACCTGCTCCTCGCTTCTTCCTGTGAAGCTCTCGGGCTTCAGAATAGCCTCCATTTCCTCAACGGAGATCTTGAAATCTTCATCTTTAAGTATTCTGTCTATCAAATCGTTCTCCAACCCTTCTTCTTTGACTTTTTTGCCTGCTTCAATGGAATATTTTCTGATCTTCTCGTGAAGCTCCTGTCTGTCGCCGCCCTTCATTACAGCGGACATCATAATGTTCTCGGACGCCATAAAGGGCAGTTCACGCATTACTCTCTGACGGATAACCTTGGGATATACCACCAGATCGGAGGTAACGTTCAGCAGGATATTCAGTATAGAATCCGCCGCAAGGAAGCCCTCTGCAACGGAAATTCTCTTGTTTGCGGAATCGTCCAGAGTTCTCTCAAACCACTGTGTTCCTGCGGTGAATGCGGGGTTCAGGGTGTCTATCATCAAGTATCTTGCCAGAGCGGTGATCCTCTCGCATCTCATAGGATTTCTCTTATAAGGCATTGCGGAGGAGCCTATCTGATTCTTCTCAAAGGGTTCTTCCATTTCCTTGAAATTCTGCAAAATTCTCAGGTCGTTTGCGAATTTCATTGCCGACTGAGCAAAGCCGCCCAGAGTTGCAACTATCTGCGAATCTATCTTTCTGGAATAGGTCTGACCGGAAACGGGAACAACATCATCAAAGCCCATTTCCTCGGCGATCATCTTTTCAAGCTGTTTTACCTTTTCGCTGTCCCCGTGGAAAAGCTCCATAAAGGAAGCCTGTGTGCCCGTGGTGCCCTTTGAACCCAGAAGCTTGAGATTTGCGATACGGTACTCGATCTCGTCAAGGTCCATCAGCAGTTCGTTTATCCAGAGAGTTGCTCTCTTGCCAACGGTGGTAAGCTGTGCGGGCTGCAAATGTGTGTACGCAAGACAGGGCATTGCCTTGTACTTGTCCGCAAACTTTGAAAGCTGCTCGATAACGTTGATAAGCTTTCTGCGGACTACCTGCAAAGCGTCCCTCATAATGATAATATCGGTGTTGTCGCCAACGTAACAGGAGGTCGCACCCAGATGGATAATACCCTTCGCCTTGGGACAAACCTTTCCGTAAGCGTAAACGTGAGCCATAACGTCGTGGCGGACCTGCTTTTCACGTTCTGCGGCAACGGCATAGTCGATGTTTTCGATGTTTGCCTCCAGTTCGTCCACCTGCTCCTGAGTAACGGGCAGACCAAGCTTCATTTCAGCCCTTGCCAGAGCCACCCAAAGCCTTCTCCAAGTGGTGAATTTTTTGTCTGCGGAAAAAATATACTGCATCTCCTTACTTGCGTATCGGGTGCAAAATGGGGATTCATAGCTATCAGTCATTGTGATTCTCCTTACATTAAGATATGTATTCATATTACATATTATAACACATATCAACGGGTTTTGCAAGGATAATTTTTGAATTTGCAATATGTTGTGCAAAACAAATTCACGCCGAACTATTACACGACATTCCGAAAAATATTTTTGTCAATATGTAAAATATACTTGACAAAATGTAATCTATGTGATATAATGCAAATATAGGAACAATCAATGACCGATATTCTCCCGCCTTCGGCGGGAGAATATCGAACCGAACACATCAGTCCTCACAGGAGGTGCCATATTGGGGAAAAATCTTAAACTGAAAGCCGCACGGGCTGCGCTGGATATGTCACAGCAGAAGCTTGCCGAGGCTGTGTCCGTTTCAAGGCAGACCATCAACGCCATCGAAAACGGCGACTATAACCCCACCGTAAACCTTTGCATCGCGATATGCAAAGCGCTTGGGAAAACCCTTGATGAACTTTTTTGGGAAGATGAAACAATGTAAGAAAAGGAGAAATGACATATGAAAAAGGATTATCTTGACAAGGATTTTGACGAAAGACAAATAGCTGAAAGAGGACGGGCATTCCGAAATGCGTATCTAACCATGGCAGCGGCAATGACGGTTATGTTTTGTATAAACGATGTGATGGAAATATACTTTTTTGACAGCTCGGCATTTTATATGATGCCTACGGTGCTGTCCCTGGCGGTGTTTATGTGTACCGCCGTGCGCAAGGACGCCTTTGAGGGATTCAGCGGCATTAGCAACGCCGTCCCCGCAATTTTCGGTGTCCTCGGACTGTTCCTCACAGTCAGCAGCATTATTGAAATTGTAAGAGATAGAGTGATTTTTGATATAAACGGTCATCTGGACGACTGCTTCAATCACCTGTTCTGCGGGCTGTGTTATTTGGTTGTCGGAATAATATACATCATCAAGAAAATTTCGGATAAAAAGGCTGAAAATATATAAGGAGCGGTAACATATGAAAAAATATCTCGACGGCAAAGACGAACGTGAAAAAGCAGTCATTCTTAAAGGCACATATTACGGCTTTTGGATAATTGTAATTCTCGCTTTGATAAGCATTCCGCTATATGTTTTGGGAGATTTTAAACCGTCTGTTAAGGCGATAAGCGAAAGCCCCATGCTGCCCTTGCTTTACATATTTGCAGGACTTTCATTTGCAAATATCTACTGCATTACAAAAAAGGCGTTCCGCCAAAATGAACTGTTATCATACACTGTGATTTTCTGCGTATCTGCAATAACCACAGGTTCTTCAGTAGACATTACAGGTGATTTTGATTCAATATCACTGCTGATGATTGCCGCCGCTCTGGCTATTCAGGGAATTATGGCATGTGTTACAATCATTAAGATGAAAGCAGAAGAGAAACAATAAAACACATAACACCTAATGTCCCATAAACGATACAGAGATGATCTGTACCGTTTATGGGACATTTTCTTTTTCTGCCTTCCCGTCCGATTATGACAATTTTTTCGGGGAACAGATGGTATTATATAGACAAACGCACAGAAAGGACTGATAAAATGCAGGCAGTAATAGAAGCCGATGAAAAGGCACTCACCGTATTTTTAAGCGGAGAGATAGACCACCATTCGGCAGCGGAGATACGCTCGGACATTGACCTTGCTATCGAACGGTACAAGCCCGAACGGCTTATTCTGGATTTCGGAGAGGTGACCTTTATGGACAGCTCGGGGATAGGCCTTGTTATGGGCAGATGCAAGATAATGAAGCTGATAGACGGTTCGGTGGAGATAGCAAATGCGTCCTCGGCGATAAAAAAGGTAATGCGCCTTTCGGGGCTGGAAATGATAGTTAAAATCTGAGAAATGGGAGAAAAAAGATGAAGATAGTAAACGAGATAAAACTCAGTTTTCCCTCGAAAAGCTGCAATGAAGGCTTTTCACGGTCGGCGGCGGCATCGTTTGCGGCACTTGCAGACCCGTCTGTGTCCGACATAAGCGACATAAAGACCGCCGTTTCCGAAGCGGTCACAAACTGCATCGTCCACGCATATCGAAACAAAACGGGCATTATCGAAATGACCGCAAGGATACTGGAAAACGGACGCTTCTACATAAAAATCAAGGACTCCGGCTGCGGCATCAGCGACGTAAAAGCCGCAATGCAGCCCCTTTTCACCACCGCCCCCGAGGAGGAACGTGCAGGTCTGGGATTTGCGGTAATGGAAAGCTTTATGGACAAGGTGACTGTCCGAAGCCGCCCCGGAAAGGGCACGACCGTTATAATGGAAAAGCAGCTTCATACAAAGGACGGCGGCAATGAACGGCGTTAAAAACGACGAATTTATCGAAGCAAATCTCGGACTTGTGCGGCTTTGCGCAAACCGTTTCCGAGGAAAAGGGATAGAGTATGACGACCTTTACGGCGCAGGCTGTATAGGTCTGGTAAAGGCGGCAAAGGCGTTTGACGAAACACGGGGCGCACGGTTTTCCACATACGCCGTGCCCGTTATTCTCGGGGAGATAAAGCGGCTTTTCCGTGACGGAGGAACAGTAAAGGTAAGCCGTCCGCTGAAGGAATTGTCCCTTAAAGTCACACGGGAACGGGAAAGCTTCAGCAAATCCGCAGGGCGTGAACCGACCGTTTCCGAGCTTTCCAAAATACTTGGCGTTTCCCCCGAGGAGGTAGCCGAGGCAACGGCTGTCAGCCTTCCGCCTTTGTCCCTGACCCCCTCAGACCCCGACGACGAACGCAGCGGTCAGATAGACATTCCCGTTGACGCCCCCGATATTCTCATCACCGACCTTATCTCCCTAAGGCAGGTCATGAACCGTCTTTCCGACGAGGACAGGCAGCTTATTGTCCTCAGATATTTCCGAAAAATGACGCAGACACAGGCAGCCGAGCTTCTCGGAACAACTCAGGTGCAGATCTCCCGTCGGGAAAAGAAAATTCTCACAAGGCTTCGGGAAATGCTGCTCGGGTAAATTTCGCAAAATTTTATGTAAAAATTATTGACAAAATACCCCTTTTGTGATAGAATGAAATTGCTGAGTTCAGCATATTATTAACGTAAATATATCGTATCATTTGAAAGGGGTATAATAATGAAGTACGAAATCAACGGCACTCCGCTCCCCGCACTTACCGTTTACCTTGAAAACGGCGAAACCGTAGTCTGCGAAAACGGCGCAATGTCCTGGATGTCGCCCAACCTTGTTATGGACACCACCACAAACGGCGGTATCGGCAAGGCTTTCGGCAGAATGTTCACGGGCGAAGCAATGTTCCAGAACAGATACACCGCTCAGGGCGGCAACGGAATGATCACTATGGCTTCCAGCTTCCCCGGTTCTATCCTGCCCTTCCAGATTTCCCCCGGCAATGAGATAATCGTCCAGAAGAGAGGCTTCCTGGCTTCCGAAGTGGGCGTTACCATGTCGGTTGCATTCCAGAAGAAGATAAGCTCAGGTATTTTCGGCGGAGAAGGTTTTATTATGCAGCGTCTTTCCGGAAACGGTCTTGCTTTCGTTGAGATCGACGGTCACTGCATGGAATACACCTTAGGTCCCGGCGAATCTATGATACTTGATAACGGCTATCTTGCAGCAATGTCCTCCACATGTACCATGGACATTCAGACCGTTAAGGGCGTAAAGAACGTTCTTCTCGGCGGTGAGGGACTGACAAACGTTGTTGTTACAGGCCCCGGCAAGATCTATCTCCAGACTATTCCTATTTATCAGGTTGCAAATTCCATTCGTCCTTACATACCCACAAGCGGCTGAAGGGGTGAGATTGACCCATCAGATGTGACAGAGGTCGCATCAGGCATATTCGATATTTTCAACTAAAAATTGCCGTCCTCTTTTTTGGGACGGTTTATGCAGATATAGTACAATGGTCAGTACATCGGCTTCCCAAGCCGAGGATGCGGGTTCGATTCCCGTTATCTGCTCCATTACCCTCGAAAAATCGGGGGTTTTCTTTTTAGGAGGATTTTTTATGAAACTTTATTTATATGGTATGATACTCGCATCAAACAGCTTTCGCCTGAACGAATTTGTTAAGCCCGATGAATATTCGGAAATTGAGGAAAGCTACCGCTTTGTCGGCGGCGAAACGGGCGCAGCCGCAACAATTCTCTCTTCTCTCGGTGCAGAGATAGTTCTGGACGGAAATCATATCGGAAGAAATGTTGCGCCGCTGCTGAAAAGCTTTTACAAGGACAAGCCCGTAAATATGGACTCTGTTTACTTTGACGAAAATTATGACGGTCTGGAGGATTACATTCTCATCTCGGGGGACATGCGCACGCCCTTCGGACATTTCGGACACTATTTCAGAGAAGCATTTAACGGCGGGTTCCGTCATTGGAACAAGCCGAAGGAAAGCGACATTGCAGGCTGTGACACCGCCGCTATCGACCCGTTTTTCGGCGAAGAATCCGAGCTTGCCGCAGAATTTTGCGTAAAGCACGGCAAGCCCTATGTTACTATCGACTGTAAATATGACAGCTTCATGCACAAAAATTCCGCCGTTTCGGTCATTTCGGGCGAATTTATCCGCGGCAGCTACCCCAATATGACCCGTGAGGAGCTGTTCACGCTGTATGCGGAAAACGGTAACGGTCTGACTGTCATAACCAACGGCGGCAAGAGATTTTTCTACGGCAGAAGGGGCGAAGAAATGAAGTCGTTTGAGCCGTACAAGGTAAATGTAGTCAGCACCCTCGGTGCGGGAGATTCCTTTAAGGCGGGCTGCACCTATGCCCTGTCAAAAGGAATGAGCGACGACGATATTGTAAAATTTGCATCGGCTTGTGCGGGGGCTTGCATTTCCAGATACCCAATGCAGATCGACCCGCCCACACTCGGGGATATTGAAGGGATAATTTCTTCCGAAAACCGATGAATTTTTCATAATATCCGTGAGATACTATTATCGGAAAGGACTGATAATATGACCATCTCACAAAAGGAATACGGCGAGCTGGTAAAAAAGGCATCGCCCAATTCCAAAAGCATTATCGACATTCCCAAGGCGTTTGTTATCGGCGGGCTGATCTGCTGTATCGGACAGTTTTTCCTTGACCTGTACAAAAATGCGGGCTTTGACGAAAAATCCGCCGCCGCTTGGACGTCCGTGACCCTTGTGCTTGCCAGCGCAGTTCTCACAGGCTTGGGACTGTACGAAAAGATTGCAAAGCACGGCGGTGCGGGTACTCTCGTGCCTATCACGGGCTTTGCAAATGCCGTGGTGTCCCCCGCTCTTGAGTTCAAATCAGAGGGCTTTGTCCTGGGACTCGGTGCGAAAATTTTCGCAATTTCGGGACCTGTTATCCTCTACGGCTGTGCGGCTTCGGTCATCTACGGAATTATTCTTTACTTTTTTAAATGAGATAATGCAAAAAATCGGATTTGACAATTTTTCCTGTCAAATCCGATTTTTATACCTCGCAAACAGTAAGCGCAACCACCGTAAGATTGTCCGAGCTGCCGTTTTTCAGCGCCGTGTCAATAAGCTGGGACAGCCTTTTTGTCAGCTTGACGGGACGGGAAAGCACCGTTTCAAACTCATTTGCCGACAGATAATCGGAAAGCCCGTCCGAGCAGATAATGATAAGGTCGCCCTCCTTGATGCCGCCCTCGATGGGGGTAACATCTATCTTAGGGTCGTCGCTGAGATTGCCCATTACAGGGAAAATAATGTTGCGCTGGGCGTGAAACCTCTTCTCCTCACGGGTGATCTTCCCCTGCTCATACAGCAGCTGCACCAGCGACTGATCGGTGGACAATTGAGTGATAGTGTCCCCCCGAAAGCGGTAAAGCCGTGAATCACCGACGTTTATGATGTAGGCATTCTTCTTTTCGTCCACCGCAAGCGCGCAGAGAGTAGTCTGCATATTTACGGAACGGTCATGATTTACGCCGTAACGCCTGAGATTTCTGTGAATATTCTTTACCTTCTTTTTAAGCTCCTCGGGCTTGGTAAATTTCACCGAAGCCAGCTGTTCAAGACAAAGATGCGATGCGATCTCGCCCGATGCCTCACCGCCGACTCCATCAGCCACAGCCACGATAAACGGAGCCTTTATATTGCTTTCGAGAGATGCCTGCGAAAGCACCAGTTTGTTGATAAGAAAAGCGTCCTCGTTGTGGTCCCTCACGCTCCCCGTATCGGTAATGCCGCAGCAATAGTACATACAAAAACCTGCCTTAGAGAGATGAATTGCCAAAAAAGCCCATTTCTCCCAAAAAAATCAGTAGTTATTATTATACACCCATACAAGCTTAAAAGCAATGACACTTTTCTTAAATTTACATAACAAATTTTTTGTATATTTTTCGCAGATTCCATAAAATCGGGAGTATATTTGTATAATATGACTAAAATTATTTTAATTTCTCCGAAATAGTTGACAAAGTTTCTCAAATAAAGTAAAATATAAATAAGAATACTTTGGGCTTTCCCAAGGCAACTACATAATCTGCTTGTTTGAGCAGTTCACGGAGGAATTATTATGGCAGACGTTAAATTGCTTGATCTTATAGACAGAGAAACTCTCCAAAAAATTCAGGACGGTTTTTCCAACGCCACAGGTATGGCTGCGCTCACCGTTGACTTGGACGGTCCCGTTACCAACCTGAGCAACCCCACAGATTTCTGCATGAAGCTGACCAGAGGTTCAAAGCTTGGATTTGAACGCTGCAATCAGTGCGATAAATCAGGCGGCGAAAAAGCCCTCAGAGAAGGAAAAGCAACCGCATACTACTGCCACGGCGGTCTGGTTGACTTTGCCGCTCCCATTGTATTAAACGGCAAGCAGATCGGCTCCTTTATAGGCGGACAGGTCCTTCCCGAGGCTCCCGACGAGGAAAAATTCAGAAAGATCGCCGCTGAATTGGGGATCGATCCCAACGAATATATTGCAGCTGTTAAAAAGGTAAAGATCATTCCCAAAAAGCAGATCGACGCCTGCGCAGATTTTCTTTACATAATCGCAGACTTTATCTCAAAGATAGGCTATTCCAATTACATAGCCAAGACCACCAACAGCGACCTGATGAATAATGCCGCAAAGCTGACGGAAAGCATCATTTCCGCCGAAAAGCTTGCCGACGAATGTACAAGAAGCTTCGGAACACTCACTTCACGTTTCTCCGAACTGAATGAAACTGCAAAGAACTCTGTTACCATTGTCAAGGACACATCGGACACGGTAAAGAATATCCAGAATATCGCTATGAACACCCGTATCCTCGGCTTTAACGCTTCCATTGAGGCTTCCAGAGCAAAGGAAAGCGGCAAGGGCTTCGGCGTTATCGCACAGGAGGTAAGAAATCTGGCAGATGTCAGCAAGGCGTCCGCAGATAAGATCGAAGATACTATCAAGACTATCCTCGATTTCACCTCCGACATCAACAACAGCATTTCCGAGCTTGAAGAAATGATAGCAAAGAATGAGAATAATCTCAATGAAATCAAGAAATTCCTCGCAGAGCTTCGCGGCAATGCGTCGAATTAAATCAGCAAGGAGGTAAGCTTTATGGTTGACGCTATCGCTCAAATGTCAATGGCTATGCACCAGGCTCAGCTTTCCCAGAGCGTTGCAGTCGCAATGACCGACAAGGTTCTCGATATGCAGGGCAGCGCAGCAATGCAGCTTCTTGACAGTATGGCAGAAGCAACCTCTAAAATTCAGACATTCCCCGGTGATGTGGGACATATGTTTGATGTAAGAGCTTGATCCACGGCAAAAAAAGCCGTCGGCTGACGTGTAAAAACGTCGGTCGGCGGCTTTTGTTATTCCTTTACAAATTCTATTGATTCAATGACCTTGTTAAAGCTGTCGTTGTATTTGTCAAAATCCTGCTCCAGAGAACCCAGCGTCAGAATGTATGCGCAGGTCTCCGTTTCAACATAGATCGACCTGTACTTTGCGGCATTTGCCTTGTTCTCGGGATCACGCACTACAAACGAGGACTCTACCGCATCATATCCATTGATCGTAAAATCAATGGGATCGCCGTAGTCCATTTCAAAATCAAGGTAGGTAAAGATATTCATCTTTCTTCCGACTGCCTCAAACTCAGCAACGGGCGGGAAGCCTTCCTCATTGTAATTTGCCTTCAGGATAATATTGGCAATACCGTCACCATAGGCAAGCTCATTATAGCTTTCTCCCTTGCTTTTGAAGCCCTCGGGCAGATCGAATTTTATCATTTTCTTTGCGGGATTTTCCCTTTGCTCTTCATTTGCGGCATCAATGTCAAATTCGGTCTCCGACTGTTCGGCTGTTTCCGAAGTGTCTGACGGTTCCGAAACGGCAGCAGTATCTGCCGAAGTTTCCTCAGCTGTATTATTGTCCGAGCTGCAGGCTGACATTGCAAAGCAAATCACCGCAGCAAAGAGCATCGCAGAAATTTTCTTAAGCTTCATACTTTTCTCCTTGGCTAAATCTTGGAAATTTAATGCGTGCCGACAGCTTGACACGCAGCGGATGGAATCTTCCCACAGGCATATTCGGTTCAAATCCGACGGGCGAATTGAGCATAAGCGAACCTGCCCTTTCAATGGGAATTCTCACCGACATAGACGCCGTACGTCCGCTTTCAAAATCGGACGGGATATCCATAACGCAGACCGCACCAAATCTCCTGCGGAACTGCTCCTCAAAGCTGTCCTCAGCCGACAGGACGGGGTCGCTGCCGCCTGTTTCCTCATATCTGATGCAGTCGGCGGAAAGCTCCCTGCCCTCACCTGCCGCAGTCAGAGAGATCTGAACATCTCCCGAGGGATTTGTTATACAGTTTATCATAAGGCAGCCGTAATTATACACAAACGCTCTCTCAATAAAATTGTACAGCAGTACACTCAGCGCCTCGGCAGTGCATTTTGCGTAAACGCCCGCCATAATATTCTTGTTTATTTTCACCGAAGGCATAAGCGCCCGTACATCTGAGGAGAGCTTTTCGAGAACATCGGAAACGCAGCAGACAGGGCGCTGCTTGTCCTCATAAAGGTCAAGCATCTCCCGAAACGGCAGAACAGTCCGATAAATGCCCATCAGCGAATCGTCAATGACGTTCAGCTGGGAAATGCGGTCAGAACAGCTTCCCTTAGCAAGATTGTCAAGGGCGAACCCCGCATTGTTAAGCGATGACGAAACCTGCGCCGCAAGACAGTCCAGCAGCCTGCGTACTTCCGGATCATCAACAATATTTCTGCTTGAATAAGACCAAACCTCGGCAACATAAAAAAGCTCATCATCAAATGGGCACTCAAAAATGTTTATCCGATAGCTTTTTCCTCCGTAAACAGCAGTATATTCGGCAGAACCGTTGTCCATAAGCGGTTTCTCACCGATAACATGAGAAATTGACTCTCCGCCGCACATAAATCCGCTTTCGGGATGATTCCTCCAGATAAGCTCAAAGCTGTCGGAGAAGATAAGCACATCACTGCCTGCGTTTTTATATGCGGAAACAAGCACGTTCAAGCTGTTCATAACCCACCTCCGCAGCATTTTTTCAAAAAGAATAAAGGGACGAACCGAAACGGTACGCCCCTAAAATGCGATTTCCCAATGGCGTCGGCACACCGACACCGTTTATATAGCACTCAGCGCACTGTGAGCCTTATGCGGAAAAACAATTTATCTGCTTTCCTCAGCAAAGCCGCTCTGTACCAGCTCGATAAGACCGTCAACTGCAGCCTGCTCATCAGCTCCGTCAGCGATGATTCTGATAGCAGTACCGCCAACGATACCGAGGGAAAGGATACCGAGAAGGCTCTTAGCATTTACTCTGCGCTCTTCCTTTTCGATCCAGATAGAAGACTTGAACTCATTTGCCTTCTGGATAAAAAAGGTTGCGGGACGTGCGTGAAGACCAACCTGATTCTGAACCATTACATCTTTAACGTACATAATACTCTCTCCAATCTTATACCCTTGTTCATTATGATTAATACAGGATATGATATTATACTAATTCAATAGAGAATTAGTATTAATCGCCTTTGTATACATTTATTATACATTGTCCGAGCCTTATAGTCAACGGTAATTTTGTTATCAAACGTCATTTTTCAAGAATTTCTGCCTTTTGAATTAATTGCCGCCGCTATTGCAGGCAATATTTTGTGAATATTAACTAATCTTCATTAGAACTGTACAAATTTCAACACAAAAATATATGCAGTATTTACATAAATTTTTAAACTAAAACGTTTTTGCAAGTTGTTAATTTGTCCTCAAATGTCAGAAATTCACAATAAAGTTTCGAAAGTTCTTATCGTGAAAAAGCATTGCTTTTGTGATAAATATCCAAAGCTTTCAACAAAAGCTGAATATTTATGTTAAATTTGCAATTTATTCATTGTTTTCCTCAGAGGAGTGTCTGCGCCGTCTGCGCTTGGGCGGCTTCGGCGGATGAAGCTCAATGTATCGCTCATACATATCGGGGCGGCGCTCGGCGGTTATCCTCAAAGCCTCCGCATGACGGTACTCGGCAATGTTCTTGTGATGTCCCGTCAGCAGCACAGGAGGCACCTCTGCACCCTCCCAGACCTCGGGACGGGTGTAGTGAGGATATTCCAGCAGACCGCCGAAGTGACTTTCCTCCTCATAACACTCGGCAGACGGCAGAACACCATCACACATTCGTGCGACCGCATCTGCAACTATCAGCGCAGGCAGCTCGCCGCCCGTCAGAACATAGTCCCCCGCCGAGATCTCCTCGTCAACGATCTTGTCCAGAACCCGCTGATCTATACCCTCATAATGCCCGCAAAGCAGGAAAATATACGGTCTGTGCGAAAGCTCCACCGCCTTTGCCTGATTAAACGTGCTGCCCTTTGGAGATAAATATATAGTATGGGGACGCTCGGGCAGCATTTCGCAAACAGCCTGCCAGCATCTGTAAACAGGTTCAGCCTGCATGACCATTCCCATTCCGCCGCCATAGGGCGTATCGTCCACACGGCGGTGCTTGTCAAGGGTGTAATCCCGTATCTGGTGACAGTGTATCTCTATCTTCCCCGCTTTTCTCGCCCTGCCGATAATGCTTTCCGACAGGACGCTTTCGCACATTTCGGGGAACAGCGTGGCAATATCTATCCTCATTCCTCGTCACCGTTTTCCGAGCCGCCGTCGAACATTCCCGCAATGGGACGAACCAGCAGCCTTCCGCCTTCAATGTCGGTTTTCTCGATAAATTCGGGCGCTGCGGGAAACAGAAACTCCTCGCTGCCGTTCTTCACCGTGTAAACGTCGGACGCACCGTAAGAAGAAACATCTGAAATTTTTCCGTAAACCTTGCCATTATCTGCGTCCACCACGTCCAGCCCTATAAGGTCCTGGATAAAATAGCAGCCCTCGGGCAGTTCCGCCTCATCTCTGTCCATAAACAGCACCTTATTGCGAAGGGTCTGTGCCTGTTCGGGAGTATCGATGCCTTTCAGCTTCATAACGACCACGTTTTTGTGGGGACGGGCATACTCTATCTCGGCGGGACTTTTGCCCTTCTTATCGAAATAAAGCGTGTCAAATTCACAAAGGAATTCGGGGTCATCGCACCAATATTGCGCCCTGACCTCGCCCTTTATGCCCTGTACAGCAACTATTTTGGCAATTTCCAGAAATTTTTTCATTACCGATAATACCTCCAAAAAGGAAAATATAAAAAAAGGGGGCAAAACCGCCCCCATAGCATTTGCTGAATATCAGTCTATCTCAACCATTATCTTCTGATTTATCTTGCCTGCGCCTGCACGCATAACAGTTCTGATAGCCTTTGCGATACGTCCCTGCTTGCCGATAACACGTCCCATATCGTCGGACGCAACGTGCAGATGATAAACAACAACGCCCTCGGCATCGGGTTCGTCAACGGTAACGGAAACCTCATTCTTATTTTCAACAAGACCGCTTGCAATAGTTTTCAGCAGCTCCTCCATAATAAGTCAACTCCTTATTTTATATAAAAAGCAAGTCGGACGGCGCCGATTTGCAGAAATTCCTATGTAAAAATTCCCCGTAAAGAGGTGGGTGTCCGCTTATACGGAACACCCAAAAGCAGCCAAAGCCGCAGATACTTCACAGATTACAGGATATTGTTCTTAGCGAACAGAGCCTTAACTGTTTCAGTGGGCTGTGCGCCGTTTGCGATCCACTTCTTAGCCTTTTCAGCGTCAACCTTTACGGTAGAAGGCTCAGTTGTGGAATCGTAGTAACCGATCTCCTCGATAAATCTGCCATCTCTGGGATATCTGGAATCAGCAACAACGATACGATAGAAGGGGTTCTTCTTAGCACCCATTCTTCTCAGTCTGATTTTTACTGCCATTTATATTCACCTCCGAATAAAATTCTCATATATAATCACAGCTTTCGCCGAAATTATCTGCGTTTAAGGTTCATGGGGACAGCAAGCTTGTTTTTCTTACCCTTGGCATTTCTGCCCATAACGCCCATCTGCTTCATCAGCTTCTGCATCTGCTCAAACTGTTTCAGCAGCCTGTTTACGTCGGTAACGGTATTTCCGCTTCCTGCCGCAATTCTGCGCTTTCTCTTGGGGTCGATTATGGACGGCTTTGCACGCTCGGCAGGGGTCATGGAGAGTATCATAGCCTCCACCCTATCCATCTGCCTGTCGTCAATGTCAACGTCCTTTATCTTATCCGCAACGCCGGGGAGCATACCCATAAGCTGCTTTAAGGGACCCATCTTTCTTATCTGCTTCATCTGCTCCAGAAGATCGGTCATATCGAAGCTGTTTTCCTTTAACCGCTCCTCAAGCTTCTTGGCGTCCTCCTCGTCAACGGATGTCTGAACACGCTCGATAAGTGTCAGCACATCGCCCATTCCGAGAATTCTTGAAGCCATTCGCTCGGGGTGGAAAGGCTCGAACTCGTCCAGCTTTTCGCCCATACCGACGAATTTGATAGGCTTGCCCGTTACCGCCAGAACGGAAAGTGCGGCACCGCCCCTTGTGTCGGAATCCAGCTTTGACATAAGCACGCTGTCAATGCCCAGTGCATCATCAAACGCCTTAGCAACGTTAACAGCGTCCTGACCTGTCATTGCATCGACTACCAGCATTATCTCGTGAGGTTCGGTTTCCTGCTTGATGGTCTTTAGCTCGTTCATAAGCTCCTCGTCGATATGCAGACGGCCTGCCGTATCTATGATGACCATATCGTTGCCGTAATCCTTGGCGTGCTTGATAGCTTCCTTTGCAATGGTCACAGGATTTATCTGACCCATCTCAAAGACCTTGACACCCGCCTTGTTCCCCACGACCTGCAGCTGATTTATAGCTGCGGGACGGTAAACGTCACAGGCAACCAGCAGCGGACGCTTGCCGTTATCCTTGAAATACTTGGCAAGCTTAGCGGCGTGTGTAGTCTTACCAGAACCCTGCAAACCGCACATCATAATAACGCACGGCGGCTTGGACGGTATATTTATACGGGAATTCTGCTCGCCCATGAGAGCGATCAGTTCATCGTTAACGATCTTTATAACATGCTGACCGGGAGTAAGACTGGTAAGGACTTCCTCACCGACAGCCTTTTCGGAAACCTTCGCAACAAAGTCCTTAACGACCTTGTAGCTGACATCAGCCTCTAAGAGAGCCATCTTGACTTCTCTCATAGCCTCCTTAACGTCTGCCTCGGTAAGCTTTCCTCTGCTTTTCAGACGCTTGAAAACTGCGCCCAGCTTTTCCGAAAGTCCCTCAAACGCCATAAAAACACTCCTTTGTCAAATCATTCAAGCAAATCTGCATTTTCGTGCAGTATTTCGATGATCGCCTCCGCACGGCGTCCCAGCCCCTTTGAGTAGCTGTACATACCGTTTTCCTTGACAATATCGGAAGCAAGCTTTTCTATGCTGCGTATCATATCCTGATAAATGCGGGCTTTTTTGCAGTAACCGAGCTTTTCCTCCATCTCATATAGGATTTGCTCGCCCCGCTTGATGCTGTCCCGAACGCCCTGTCTGGTAATATGGGCATACTCGGCAATTTCGCCAAGGGACATATCCTCATTATAGTAAAGCTCAATAACATCTCTCTGCTTATCGGTAAGCATATCGGAATAATAATCAAGAAGATTTGAAAGATTAAGATCCTTGCCCTCGTTCAAAACCTACACCTCCGATAATTGTAAAGCGACCAACCTTTACATATTATACAGTATACTTTCCGATTTGTCAAGGGGTTTTTCAAATTTTTTTAGAATTTTTCGCACCATAAATTCCAAGCGTTAAATGCGGCATGAGCTGTACATAATATATCTATCCCATTGAAAGGACGGATATAATGCCCGCATTTGCAAAAAATCTCATAGTTTTTCTGACAGGCGGAGTGATCTACTCCCTTATTGAAATACTTTTTCGGGGCTTCACCCACTGGACCATGACCCTGACAGGCGGACTTTGCCTGCTGATATTATACACCGTATTTTCCGAGAAAAAAATGAGCCTGCCCGCAAAATGCCTGTTCGGTGCTTTTGTCATCACCTCGCTGGAATTTGCGGTAGGCTGTCTTGTAAACATAATTCTCGGCTGGGACGTCTGGGACTACTCCCATTGCCCCTATAACCTCTGGGGACAGATATGCCTGCCCTTTTCGGCTGCGTGGTTTCTTATAACTATCCCCGTGGACTTTCTTTGCAGGGGGCTGAACAGGGCGTTCGATCTGTCCGAAAACGCCCCGCTGTCCTATCTGCGTCAGCGGTAATTACTGTCCCCCCAACAGCTTTCTGACCCTTTTCAGCTCGGGATCTCTCCCCAATTCCTCAAAGAATGCGGAAGCAAACACTGCGGGCGAACACCAATAAATGGTGGTGTCGTTGGTGGAATAGCTGAATTCGTTATCCACATAGCACTTTGCGGGAGCGGTACCCTTTGGGATATGCCACTTAGCGTAATCGTCGCTTCTAAGCATATCGGGGCCGCCGCAGACCAGCCCGGGAACAGGCTCGTCAACATCGTCCGCCGCCGACTGATAATGGTGGGGGTGACGGCAGGAATTCTCGGTAATGCCCGTTATGTAGCACATTCCCAGCGGATTTTTCCCCAGAATATAGTCAAAATGGGAGGAAGCCGTTTTCAGATAGTCCTCATTTCCGTGGAGGATATAGCTGCAAGCAAGGGTCATGCAGTAGCACAAAACGGTCATATTGCTGCCCCAGAGGAATCTGTTGTTATCCTTTGCGACACCAAAACCGTTGCTGCCCGCCATAGACGAAAAATAGTCCCCGATAAACTTAAATCTGCCCGCCATTGTGTTAAGCACCAGCGTATCCTTGGGACGGTCGCAGAGAAGATAGGTAAGCGAACCGAAGCCCGCCACATTCAGCCAGTCGAAGCCCGCAAGCTTTGTTTCGCCGTAATTGTCGGAAATTATCTCGGCAAAGCCCTCGTCGCCCGTTACGGCATACAGTTCGCAAGCCGCCCAGAGAAGGTCATCGGTGAAATTATCGTCGCTGTACTCTCCGCCCTCAACGCCGTTCGGATTTACATATTTCTCAAATTTCGGGTGATTTGCCAGCCATACCCATGCCGAAAATGCGGCATTTTTCAGCTTTTCGGCAAATTCCCCGTCAAATTCCGCATAAATGCCCGAAGTAAGCGCCGTGCAAGCTGCAAAGGCTGCGGCAGCACCGTGAGATTTCGGAAATACGAACTGCTTCTGCGTGTCCGCATCGGGCATGACAAAACCCGAATTTTCCTTGGCAGCGCATACCTTGTGATAAACGCCGCCGTCCTTTGCCTGCATTTTCAGCAGCCATTCAAGCTCATGACGACATTCGCAAAGAATATCGGGAACGGCACTTCCCGACTCGGGGATATTCACCTTATCCATAAACGAATCGGGGAACAGCCTGTAAGCATTCAGCAGATGCGCAAGGGCTGTACAGGCGGAAACAACGTACTTTCCGAATGCGCCCGAATCGTGCCAGCCGCCGCTTATGTCCAATTTGACGGTTTCATTTTCGTACAATGAAGCGGGCTGTGAATGACATTTTCTGCGGGCATACTCCCCCGCAAATTTCTCGGTAAGCTCCTCTCCGCAGCGGTTGAAATAGAAGCTTTTCAGCAGGGTGTTTTTCAGATTCCTGTAAAGCTCGCCGCATATCTCAAACTTCGGGGAACGCCTTGTGCCTACCTTCAAATAGTAAATTCCCTCGTCGGTCAGCTCGGAAAAATCCAGCTTTCGGACATTTTCGCCCGCTATGGGATCGTACATTACCTCGGACATATGTCCCTTGAATACCGTTTTATTGCTCTCTGCGGAGCATACCGAAAAGCTGTCACCCGATGAAGCAGCGTAAACTGCGGTCTTATATCCTTTTGTCAGATAGCCAAGCTGATTTACAAATATCTTATTCTTCATACTTACCATTCACCTGACCGGTCATTTTTATTTGCCGTAAAAGTTACATAAGCTTTTCCGTGCTATAATTATATAACATGGCAGTGATTATAAAAAACCGCAAAATCGGAACTTTTAATAAATTTTGCTTGAACATTCTTCACTTATATGGTATAATTACTACATCTGAATTCAAATAATTTGTTACGGAGGTATAAAAATGCTGACCATCAAACCAAATGATAATAGGCTGTCCTACGAGGGCAGAATCAAGCTTTCGGAGGAGAGCGCAATTATGTACTACCCCGGCAGCAGCGTCACCATGCGTGTTAATGCTGAAAAGATCGCCTTTACCCTGAACGAACGCAGAAGCTGGGGAACTCTTTCTGTCGGTCTTATCGTTGACGGTGAACCGCAGAAGCCTATTCGCCTTGAAAAGGAAAACATCGGCAGGGACACCGAATATTCCTTTGACCTGAGCGGCGGAGAGCATACCGTTACTGTCTACAAAGTACATGCAGGCGGCAACCACATTCTCACCTTCAAAAGCTTTTCCGTCGACGGCGAGCTGCTGGACGCTCCCGAAAAGCCTAAGCTGAAGCTGGAAGTGTTCGGTGACAGCGTATGTGCGGGAGAAGTCACCATGGCGGTAGATAACGTGGGCAAATGCGACCCCGAAAATCACGACAGCATCTACGATAATTCCTATTACAGCTTTGTTATGATGACCGCAAGAATGCTGAATGCTCAGATACATAACAACTCTCAGGGCGGCATCGCTCTGCTGGACGGAACGGGATATTACAATATGCCAGAAACGATAGGTCTGGAAACCACCTTTGACAAGGAATGCTACGTCAAGGACGCAGGCTATACCGACTGGGATTTCACCCGCTATACCCCCGACGTTGTCATTATCGCCATCGGTCAGAACGACAATCACGTTGAAGGTCAGCCCGACAGGGACATTAACGACCCGACTGTCCGCACTGCATGGAAGGCACGCTACAAGGAGATAGTGGAAGCTCTCCATTCCCACTATTACACCGCAAAATACGTCCTGACCACCACCCTGCTTATGCACGACAAGGCTCGGGACGACTGCATCGAGGAGCTGAAAAATGAGCTTCGTGCGGAGGGCATCCCCACCTATCACAACCTGTTCACCAGAAACGGCGCAGCCACTCCCGGTCACCCCAGAATCCCCGAGGACGAGGAAATGGCAAGGGAGCTTACGGGCTTTATCAGAGGGATACTGCAATAATATCCCCGCATAAAATCAAAAGCGGCATTCGGTTTTTCCGCCGAACGCCGCTGTTTTTTTATTCGTTTTCGGGATTTTCCTCGGAAGTGCTTTCAGTATTTTCTTCGGAAGCTTCCGTTGTATCATCAACGGTAACATCTAAATTCTGACCGTTCTCTTCCTTTGCTTCCTCGGGCTTGTCCTCGTCATCTAAGGGAAGCTCGTCCTTCATCAGCAGTTCAAAGTTCTTTCCGTCGATCTTTTCGTGCTTGATAAGGTAGTTTGCAACCTTGTGCAGGTCGTCCATATGCTCGTTTAACACCTTAACGGTACGCTCGTAGCACTCGTCGATTATCAGGCGAACTTCGCTGTCTATCTCCGCCTGAATTTTCTCGGAATGTCCCTTGCTGTGACCGTAATCCATACCGACAAAAGGCTCGTCATTGTCGTCCGCATAAACAACGGGACCCAGCTTCTCGGAGAATCCGTACTTGGTTATCATAGCCTTTGCAAGCTTTGTGGAACGCTGAAGGTCGCTGACAGCACCCGCCGTACATTCGCCCATAATAAGCTGCTCGGCAACACGACCGCCCATGCAGACGATTATCTCCTCTTTCAGCTTGCGGGCTGTAACATTCAGGAAGGAAGGCTCCTTTTCGGGAAGATGGATAGTCATACCGCCCGCAGAACCTCTGGGGATAACTGTTACCTGATGCACCTTGTCCTGAGTGGGCATATAGTAGGTAACGACTGCGTGTCCCGCTTCGTGGTAGGAAACAAGACGCTTTTCCTCGGGAGTAACGACGTGGCTCTTCTTCTCGGGACCTGCAATGACCTTGATGGTAGCCTCCTCAATGTCCTCCTTAGTGACAGCCTTTCGGTTGTTTCTGGCAGCCAGAAGAGCGGCTTCGTTTGCGAGATTTTCAAGCTCTGCACCCGTAAAGCCCGCAGTGGTCTGAGCGATAGTTTTAAGGCTTACATCGGGGGCAAGGGGCTTGTTCTTGGTATGAATCTTGAGAATTTCCTCTCTGCCCTTGACATCGGGATAATTTACCATTATCTGACGGTCAAAACGTCCAGGACGGAGCAGAGCGGGGTCAAGGATATCCTTACGGTTTGTAGCCGCCATAACGATAATGCCCTCGTTGCCCGAGAAACCGTCCATCTCGACCAGCAGCTGGTTAAGTGTCTGCTCACGTTCATCGTGTCCGCCTCCCAGACCTGCACCTCTGTGACGTCCTACGGCATCAATTTCGTCGATGAAAACGATAGCGGGAGAATTTTTCTTTGCCGTTTCAAACAGATCTCTTACTCTTGAAGCACCGACACCGACGAACATCTCAACAAAGTCCGAGCCTGAGATGGGAAAAAACGGCACTCCTGCTTCACCCGCAACGGCTCTTGCCAGCAGAGTTTTACCTGTACCCGGAGGGCCCTCCAGCAGAACGCCCTTGGGGATCCTTGCGCCCATTTCGGTGTATTTCTTGGGATTTTTCAGAAAATCTACTATCTCTTCAAGCTCCTGCTTTTCCTCGTCGGCACCTGCAACATCGGCAAACAGCGTCTTTTTTCCGCCGGGCTGATTTTTGATATTAGCCTTGCCGAAATTGTTTATCTTGGAACCGCCGCCCGCCTGACGCATCATAAAGAAGAACAGCGCCATGGTCATTACAATGAGAATTACCATAGGCAGGACGTTTACCAGCCATGAGTTGTCCCTTATCTTATAGTAGTCCTGAACCAGCGGTGCATCGGGGTGCAGCTTGTTGTATTCCTCACGATAGGTCTCATTTTCGCCCTGAATTTCGTTGATAAATACGCTGACATTCGGTACCTTGTAGACGATCTTCTCCTCCTGACCGTCAACGGTCATTATCAGCTCGCCCGTTCCCAGGTCAAATGTGTACTCGCTGACCTGATAGTTATCGAAATACTGCATTATCTCCGAATATTTATAGGGAGATTCTTCCTTCTCGGACATTTTCAGCACTGCGACCATTACCACTAAAAACAGCAGCACAACGGTCAGAAACGCAGCTATTCCCTTGTTTCCTTTGTTTGACAAATCATTCACTCCTTGTTTGTAATATATTCCTCAGCCATCTCCGCAATATAGGGAAGATTTCTGTATTTTTCGCAATAATCAAGACCAAAGCCCACAACAAACAGATCGGGTATCTCAAATCCCACAATATCGGGGGTAAAGGGCGATCTTCTTCTGGAGGGCTTGTTGAGCAAAACGGCAGTCCTCAGACTTTCGGGCTTCCGCTCGAGAAGCTTTTTCTCCAGCTCGGAAAGGGTAAGCCCTGTGTCCGCAATATCCTCGGAGATAAGGACATCATACCCCTCGAGGCTGTCAAGCTCCCTCGGCAGATAGATATTCACCGTTCCCGTAGATTCCGTCCCCGCATAGCTGGACGCCTTCACAAACTCCACCCGACATTCCAAATCAATATGACGGATAAGATCGGAGGTGAACACCACCCCGCCTTTAAGCAGAGTGATTATCAGCAGCTTATTCTGAGAATTTGCATAAAGCTCGGTTATCTCCTTGCCCATCTCGGAAATTCGCTGCGTCAGCTGTTCCCCCGAAAAGAGAACATTCTTTATACCAACATCGGCTTTATTCATATATTACCTCAATTTCCCATATCAATGACGAATTTTCATCTGCCCGAACTCGGTCGGCAGCACCCAGCCTTTCCACCCAGATAAGACCGTTATCGTCCTCGATACATACCGCCCGGCTTCTTTCATAGGCTGACAGGTGGGGACGGTATTCGTTGAAAAGTTTTTTAACGCTTCTTGTGTGACCGCTGCCGACAAGCTTGATGCTGCCGCAGTTTTTTCTGGTACGTAAAAACGCTTCACCTTGTATTTTATCACAATCCAGAGCGAACTTTGTTAATTTACTTTGAACATTTGCATTCTTCTTAAAAATTTCATCTGTTGAACACTTAACAATGACCTTTTTCCCGCCGACAAACTCATTTTCACCGATTTTCAGCGGAAAACGCAGCTCGGGAATGTCTGCGGGCAATTCCTCCCTTATCTCAAACCGTCCGCCCCTGCAAACGGCAAAAATATCCCCCGAAAGCTGAATTCTTCCGCCTTTTATGACAAGCTCCGAAAGCTCCGTCAGCCGCATTGCATTTACGGGGATATTCCGCTCCTTCAGCTGCGACGCAATATATTTTTTCCGCAGCAGAGGGTGCATATCCGAAAGCAGGACGTTTTCCTTGATTGCCCTTTTAAGGGACATTTCCGCAAAATCCTCATACTCCTCGCAAGCGGAAGTCAGCGAGGAAACGGCAGAGTAAAAGCCGCCGTTTATCTCCCTTAGTACGGGGATAACGCCGTGTCTTATCTTATTTCTCGAATAATCGTCGGTGAGATTGGTGCTGTCGGTCACAAAGCCTCTGCCATTTTCGGCGAGATACTCCTCCACGTCCTCCCGTGTGCAGCGGATAAGGGGACGGATAATGTTCCCCCGAACGGGCGGTATCCCGCAAAGCCCCTTGACGCCTGTTCCTCTGCAAAGGTTGAATATGACCGTTTCTGCGCTGTCTGAAAGAGTATGGGCGGTGCAAATTTTTGCGGAATTTCCTGCTGCCTGTTCAAAATATCCGTATCGGAGAATTCTGGCAGCTTCTTCCGTTCCCAGGGAATTTTCCTTGGCAAATCCCGTAACATCGGCACGAAAAACCGTCAGAGGAATGTCAAGCTCCGCACACAGCTTTCGGCAGAACTCCTCGTCGCCGTCGCTTTCCTCTCCCCTCAGACCGTGATTTACATGAACAGCTGTTACGGAAAAGCCCAATTCTTTTAGGGAAATGAGCATAGCAACGCTGTCCGCACCGCCCGAAAGCCCGCAGACAAGCGTATCTCCCGAAGAAGCCATAGAATATTCCGAAATAGCGTCCGATACCTTTTCAAGCAGCTTGTTCATTACGGTTCTTCATATCCTCTTGTTTCGATTGATGAAAATTTCGTATACTGACCGTCCCAGCGGAGATTTACCGTGCCCGTTTCACCGTGACGGTTTTTCGCAACGATACACTCGGAAACCGTAAGGTCGGGTGCCTTTTTATTGTAATAGCCCTCACGGTAGAGGAACATAACAATATCTGCGTCCTGCTCGATAGAACCCGATTCACGCAGGTCGGAAAGCACGGGACGGTGGTCTGTTCTCGACTCGACCGCTCGTGACAGCTGCGAAAGTGTAATAACGGGGACATTCAGCTCCTTCGCCATCAGCTTCAGCTGCCTTGTTATCTCCGAAACCTCGTTTACACGGTTATCTATCCTTCGCCCCGAACTCATCAGCTGCAAATAGTCGATGACCACAAGCCCGAGATTTTTCAGTCTGCGAAGCTTTGCCTTCATCTGAACGACTGTGATACCCGCCGTATCGTCAAGGTAAATGGGCATCTGCGAAAGTCTGTCCGCACCTGCGGCGATATTTCCCCAGTCGTTTCCGTCCAGTCTGCCCGTTAAAAGGCTGTTGGAATTGACCAGCGATTCTGCGGACAACATTCTTGTAACCAACTGCTCCTTGGACATTTCCAGCGAGAAAACAGCCACCTCACGTCCCGGAGAAAAACGGCAGACGTTTGTTACAACGTTCAGCGCAAAGGAGGTTTTTCCCATACCGGGACGGGCAGCCAGCAGGATAAGGTCGGAACGGTTAAGTCCCGTAATAATGCTGTCAAGTCCCACAAATCCCGATTTTGCGCCGAGATAATCGTCCCTGTCGGGGCCCGAGATCTTTCCCAGCCTGTCGTATGCCTCGATGATAACATCACCGATACGGGTAAGGCCGTCTATCTCCTTGCCCTGACGAATGTCATATATCTTCTGCTCGGCGAAATCCAGAAGCGTTTCCGCCGTTTCCTGACCGTCCGCAGCCGCCTCGGCTATCTCCTTTGAAGCGGAGATAAGCGAACGGATATAGTATTTTTCCTCGACGATCTTGCAGTAGCTTTCGACGTTTGAAACGGCGGGGACCTCGTTCATCAGCTTTACAAGATACTCCTTGCCGCTTGCAGGGTCCTCAAAAACGCCGTCCTTGACCGATTCGTTGAGAACTGTAACAATATCTGCGTCCACGCCCAAGGTAAACAGCCTGATGATAACGCCGTAAAGCTCCTGATGCTTTTTCACATAGAAGCTGTCCGATTTAAGATGCGCCATTACCGTCGGCAGCACCTCGGAATCAATTAGCATTGCACCCAGAACGGTCTGTTCAGCCTCTAAGCTGTACGGCAGATCTCTTCCCGAAAAATCGCTAAGTTCCATTTTATTCCTCCCGAAAATCAGTTATCGAAAATTTAAGGCCGGTCGGCGACCGGCCCACTTTTGGGAACAAAAACGATTATCCCTCGATGACCTCAACGGTTATCTTCTGAGAGATACCCGCAAGCAGCTTTATCTCGGCAGTGTATGTACCGAAGGACTTTATCTCGGAGGAAAGAGAGATCTTCTTCTTGTCCAGCTTGATGCCCAGCTGCTCGTTGACCAGATCGGCAACATTTCCCGCAGTAACAGCACCGAAGAGCTTTCCGCCCTGACCTGCCTTGGACTTGCAGACCACCTTCTTGTCCTTGAGCTTCTCGGCAAGAGCAAGAGCATTCTGCTTTTCCACCTCTGCCTTGTGCTCGGCGGAAGCCTTCTTGCCTGCCAGATCGGACATATTCTTTGCATTAGCCTCAACAGCGAGTCCCTTTCCGATAAGGAAATTTCTTGCGTAACCGTCAGCTACCTCTTTTACCTCGCCCTTTTTTCCCGAGCCCTTAACGTCCTGTGTAAAAATAACCTTCATTTTATATCTTCCTTTCGTTTTTCACTTCCCCCGAAAAAACGGGGGAACAGATGAATTCAATATCAGCTTGCGCTTATGCTTTCAACATACTCGTCGATAGCGGAGAGCAGCTTGTTCATAGCTTCTTCGGGAGAAATATCCCGTATCATTGCGCCCGCCATAGTCTGATGACCTCCGCCGCCCAGCTTTTCCATGATTATCTGAACGTTGATAGCACCGTAGGATCTTGCGGAATAGTTGGCGGCACCGCCCTGCATATAGACAGTAAAGGAAGCGTCCACGCCCTGAATGGAGAGCATTTCGTCCGCCGCCTGAGCCGCTATTACACGAATGTCCGCACACTCCTTGTCGGTAATTGCGACAGCGCAGTTTTTGTGTATCTCCGACGAAGCGATAAGCTCCGAACGGCGCTTGTATATCTCGGCGGTGTTGGAGAAAAGCTTCTTTACCGCCACGGTGTCAGCCCCCAGCTTTCTGAGGAATGCCGCCGCTTCAAAGGTACGCACACCCGTGCGCATAATGAAATTCTTTGTATCGAGAGTGATTCCCGCCAGCATCGCATCGGCGTAATAGGAGGAGAGCTTGTCAATTCCCGTAAGATACTGTATAAGCTCTGCGACCATTTCCGAAGCGGAGGACGCATACGGCTCGTGATGGAAAATAACGGCGTTGTCAACATAGTTTACGACCTTTCGGTGGTGGTCGATGACAACTATCTGCTTTGCCTTTTCGTAAAGCTCCTTGCTTTCGAGAATGTCCTTGTTCTGCGTATCGACGATGATAAGCAGGGATTTTTCGGTAAACTCCGCAATAGCCTCGTCGGGGGAGATGAAAATGTCCTCCTCCAGATTTTCCGTCAGCCTGTCGATGATGGGCGTTGCCAGGCACTTGCTCTTGTCCACCACAAAGCGGACGTATTTATCCGTTTTTGCAATAGCTCCGCAAAGTCCCGCACCCGCTCCCAGACTGTCTAAGTCACCGAAGCGATGTCCCATTATATACACCTTTTCGCTCTGATTGACCAGCTCGAAAAGTGCCGTGGAAATAATTCTCGTCTTGACCTTTGTCTGCTTTTCAACGCCCTTGGAAACGCCGCCGAAGAACTCAAAGGTTCCGTCGGGATTTTTGATAGCCGCCTGATCTCCGCCTCGTCCCAGAGCCATATCCAGCGCCTGCTTTGCCAGCTGCTCGCTTTCCGAGATGGAGTCCGCATCACGTCCGACGCCCACGGAAAGAGTTACGGTCATACGGTCGCCGACGGTTATCTCCCTTGCCTTATCCAGCATCTTGAACCGTCCCGCACAAAGCTTGTCCAGATAACGGCTTTCCACCACAGCGATAAAACGGTCGTTAGAGATCTTCCTGACAAGTCCTCCGCTGTCCTCGGAAAATCCTTCCATTACCTTGTCTATCTGAATGTTTATATGTGCCTTTTCCGATTCCTTGATGTCCGAGAACAGGTCGTCGTAGTTATCCACCATTATCATCATGACAACGGGGCGCTTCTCGTCCACCTCTTTTTTTAGCTTGAGATAATCCCTGACATCTTCAAAGCAAATAAGCGTCAGGTCGGTATTCTCCTTATCGGTGACAACAGCGGTGATACGGTAATCTCCCGAAAAATAGTCAACAGCACCGTCGTGAGCCTCCAGAGCCTTTTCAATGCTGATGCCTGTCAGACGCTCAATGTCCATACCAAAGGCATCATGCTCATATATCCGCTCATTGAAGGCGATATTGTACCAGATTATCTTCCCTTCCTTGTCGATAATAGCGGCAGGAGCGGGAAATTTATAGAGAGAATCCCTTTCGGTAAGGTTTATCTGAGATTTCATCTCCGTGAGAAACGTGTGAAGATTCTGCTGAGATGCGATAAACAGCGCAAGATACGCTATTGACGTGCATGCAGTAAGCCCCAGACACACCCAGAACCTTACCTCGCTGACCGAAGCAACATTGAACGCCGAATACATCGAAACGATCACCAGCAGCATCGAAACCAGCTTGAACAGCGTCCACTTTTTACCCTTCATATCCGTAATTCCTTTATCAGATTTCCATAATTATCGGTAAGATCATCGGGTCACGCTTTGTTTTCATATAGATATATTCGGAAAGCTCGTCCTTCATACGGCTCTTGATAGCGTTCCATTCCCGCATATTCTTGTCCATGCAGCCCTGCAAAGCGGCGGTGAGTATCTTCTTTGCGCCGTCCATAAGCTCCTCGGATTCCCTGACATAGACAAATCCTCTGGAAACAATGTCGGGACCCGCAAGAATGGTGCCGCTCTCGCTCTCAATAGTCGCAACAACGATGATAAGACCGTCCTCGGCGAGATGCTTTCTGTCCCGAAGAACGATAGAGCCGACATCGCCGACGCCCAGACCGTCAACCAGAACACGTCCCGCAGGCACAGAGCCTGTTATCTTCATATCCGTACCGTCCGACTCGATAACATCGCCTATCTTTCCGATGATAACATTATCCTTGGGGATACCGATGTCAACAGCCAGCTGAGCATGCTTTTTCAGGTGCTTGTACTCGCCGTGGACGGGAATGAAAAATCTCGGCTTGGTCAGAGCCAGCATAAGCTTCAGCTCGTCCTGACAGGCATGTCCCGAAACGTGTACCTCGTACATTGCCTCATATACGACCTCCGCACCGCTTCTCATCAGCTCGTTGACTACCTTTGTGACCAGCTTTTCATTGCCGGGGATAGGCGTTGCGGAGATGATGATGAAATCCTGCGGAGTGATAGTAACCTTTTTATGCTCGTTCATCGCCATTCTTGTCAGCGCAGACATAGGCTCGCCCTGACTGCCCGTGGTGATGAGCACTATCTTTTCGGGCGGGAATCTGTTCATATTTTCAATGTCGATGATAATACCGTCGGGGACGGACAGATAGCCCAGCTCAATAGCCGTGCCGATAACATTTACCATGCTCCTGCCGAAAACAGCGACCTTTCTGTCATATCTGACAGCCATATTGCATATCTGCTGGATACGGTGAATGTTTGAAGCAAATGTGGCAATGATTATTCTCTTGCCCTCTGCGGTGTCAAACAGCTTTTCGAAGGAGCTGCCGACGGTCCGCTCGCTCTGGGTGTAGCCCTTTCTTTCGGCATTGGTGGAATCCGCCATCAGCGCAAGAACTCCCCTGCTGCCCAGCTCACCGAAGCGTGCAAGGTCGATGATACCGCCTTCTATGGGCGTATAGTCAACCTTGAAATCTCCCGTATGAACGATGATTCCCGCAGGAGTGTGAACAGCAACTGCCACCGCATCGGGAATGGAGTGATTTACCCTGATAAATTCCACCGCCATACAGCCCATCTTGACCGTCTGACGGGGAACGACAACGTTCAGCTTGACGCTGCCGAGAAGATTGTGTTCCTTGAGCTTGCCCTCGATAAGTCCCACGGTCAGCCTTGTGGCATAAACGGGGATATTTATCTTTTTCAGCAGATAAGCAAGTCCGCCGATGTGGTCCTCATGTCCGTGAGTGATAACGATACCTCTGATCTTGTCGGAGATCTGGTCGAGGTAGGAAAAATCGGGAATGATAACATCAACGCCGGGGGCATCATTGTCGGGGAATGCCAGTCCGCAGTCGATGATAAATGCGTCGTTTGCGCACTCGATAACGGTCATATTCTTGCCGATCTCGTTCAGACCGCCCAGAGGGATTATCTTCAGCGGGCTTCTCTTAACGGGACGGTGATTGCTGGAAACTGACGGGAACAGCACTGCCTGACTATCGTTGGTCATGGGGTGGGGCGTGTTGCGCATATTTGCCTCGGCAAGTGCGTCCGCATAGCTTTTCTTCGGGTACTGACGCTTTGTCTGCTCCTGCTGGGGCTTGCTCTGATAATATGGTGCAGCAGGCTTGCTGTCGCTGCGGGAACGGTCATAATCGCTCTTGGGACTGCGGTATCCGCCCGAAGCAGAATAATCCTTGGTGTATCTGCCTGTTCTGTAATCATATCTGCCCTTTGTGTTACGGCTGTCGTAGGGCTTTGAATAAGCCTGGTCGGAAGGCTTTTTCTCCCTGTTATAGGGATTTTCACGGTTATAGGAGCTTGTTCTGTATGAGCCGTTTGAACGGTATTTTCCTCCGTTATAAGAAGGCTTGAAGGCAGATCTTTCACCGCCTGCTGTTTCATCATTATTCTTATTCTTAGGTGCTATCTTTTCACCAAACTGATTTAAAACTTCAAATTCATTATTATCCACAAAATTACCTCTCTTAAATTATTTTTGCCGATCACATAAATTCCTGACCGAAAATCCCTCTAAAGACTACCGCTTCAATTTTCTGCCAAACATAAAAACGTACGATTTTAAACTGACATGCTCACATTTCCCGACGCAAATTCCGAGCCGCCCTCCGAACACAAAATTCTATTTTATTATACCCCATTTTTGAAAATATGTCAAGTAGAGCAAAGGTATATTATTCCATAAAATTTCGGGCGGAAAACCGTAATTTCCCTTCAAAACCGCAAAACCGTAAGTTTTTTTGCATTATACGACAAAAAGCCCGAGAAGAAAATTTTTCCTCTCGGGCAATGTAAACCGATCAATATTTGTCATCATCGAAATCCAGATCAAGGTCGATCTTATCGGGGAACTGGAAATCAACGGGAACAAACTCAACCTCGTCATCATCGTCTGCATTGTTCACAGCCGCAGAATAGGGGTTGACAGTCTTTGCAGCAGTGTACGAAGGCTTTTCGGCTGCGGCAAAGCTCTTTTTCTCCAAGGGCTTTTCCTTTGCGGCAGCAGAAAATGTTTTCTTTTCCTCCGTCTTATCCTTTGCAGCGGCAAATGTCTTTTTCTCGGCGGGCTTTTCCTTTTCGGGAACGGCAAACGACTTCTTTTCCTCCGCCTTATCCTTTACAACGGCAAATGATTTTCTCTCTGCGGGCTTTTCCTTTTCGGGAGCGGCAAAGCTATTTTTCTCCTCGGGCTTTTCGTAAACGGGAGAAGCTTCCTTCTCCGGCTCATCAAGCGATATGTAATTTTCGGAAATGTTGGAAACAGCAGCCGAACCGTCCAGCTTGAAGGTCTGAACAAGTCCCTTGAGGATACCCGCCTGACCGGAAAGCTCCTCGCTGGACGCAGCACATTCCTCGGAGGTCGCCGTGTTCATCTGAACAACAGCGGATACCTGGTTTACGCCTTCCTTTATCTGCTCGATAGCAACAGCCTGTTCGCTGCAATACTTGGAAATGTGCGTGATGGACTCCGCAGATTTCCGTGCGCCCTCAAAGGTCGTATCGATAAGCTCGGAAGCCTTTGTAACGATCTCGGTACCTCTGCCCACCGCTTCGATGGACTCCTCAATAAGCTTGGCAGTGCTGTTTGAAGCCTCGGCGGACTTTGAAGCAAGGTTGCGCACCTCGTCCGCAACAACAGCAAAGCCTTTTCCGGCAGCACCCGCTCTTGCAGCCTCAACAGCCGCATTGAGCGCAAGTATATTTGTCTGGAACGCAATGTCCTCGATGGTCTTGATAATAGTACCGATCTCGGCGGAGCTTCTGCTTATTTCGCCCATTGCAGCGACAGCGTCCCGCATATGGTTGCGTCCCTTTTCGAGATTTTCGCCCGCAGCATAAGTAATTTCCTTGGATTCTTCCGCGAGCTTGGCATTGGATTCCACCTGATCGGCTACAACAGCAATAGAAGCCGCCAACTGCTGAATAGAGCTTGCCTGCTCCGTCGCACCCTGAGAAAGCACCTGAGAGCTTGAAGATACCTGCTCGGACTCGGTAGCGACCAGTTCGGCAGCATTGTCGATCTTGCGCATAGTGTCGCTGACCTTGGATTCCATTCTCGTGAATGCGTCCTTGATATTTGCATAATTGCCGACATAATCCGCATTGGTCTCAACACAGAGATTTCCGTCCGCCATTTCGCCCAGACATCTTACCGTATCGCTAATAACGCCATTAGTTTTCTCTCGAAGATTACGCATAGCATCGCAAAGCTGTCCCACCTCGTCCTTGGAAACGTGAGTGACCTCTGCGGTAAAATCGCCGTCAGCCATTCTGAGAGCGGCATCTCTTGCATTCTCCATGGGAACTCTTATGATCTTTCCTAAGTAAACCGCCATGGTCACGCCGACAGATATTGAAATAACGCATAACACAATGAGAACTAACGCACAATTGGTAACGGCACTGCCTGCCTGTTCATACTGCACCAGTGATTCGGCAACAAGCTTATCGGTCAGTTCGGAAACAGACTTGCTTGCATTCTCAATAGCAGGCTGATAATCTCCGAAGAAAAGCATAGACGCCGTTTCCATATCATCATTCTCGACACGCTGGAAAATACTGTCCTTGACTTTCAGACTCTTGTCAAGATATTTACGGACATCCTCAACAAGCGGCTCATCGGGATAAGCCGCAGATATTTCGGCAAACTTGCTGTCAAGTATGTCAAGCTGCTCCTGTGCGGAAACAAGTATCTTTCTGGAAACTGTATAGTCCTTTTCCGCAATAGCAGATGCTATGTACTTCTCCGCAGACTCAATAGAACGTTCCATCTCCATAGCCGACATTGTTTCGACATAAGTGGTGTCATGAAAATCGCTGTAACGCGCATATACATAGTTAACGCTGAGTACCCCGATCATTGAAACAATAAAAATCAGCACATTTAAAATAGTAAAGGCGATCGTAAATTTATGCTTTAGCTTCAGATTTTTCATTATTTTCAGCTCCATCAGATTTTCATTTTTCTCTGAACATATAAAACAGCCAATGCTGAAGAGATCACGGTTTATCCACCGTCTTATACATATACTCATTATATAACAGTTTATCGCAACAGTCAAGTAAAATCGGATGATTTTGACAGTTTTGCCGTAAAAATTTGCAAAACTTCAAAAAATACGGCAATATTTTTGTACATTTCTAACAATCTAATATACAATTTTGCTTAAATAAATAATTTTATGTTGTAATAGCAAATATTATATTAAAATTAAAAATAACTATTGACATTTCAACCTATTAATGATATAATAAATATTGTTAAATTGATATGCACCATTAGCTCAGTTGGTAGAGCAACTGACTCTTAATCAGTGGGTCCTGGGTTCGAGCCCCCGATGGTGCACCACAATCCGTCCCGATTGGGGCGGATTTTTCTTTTCGAGGTGTGGCTCAGTTTGGTAGAGCGCTTCGTTCGGGACGAAGAGGCCGTGGGTTCGAATCCCGTCACCTCGACCATTAAAAGCAGCCTGCAAACCGCTAAAATACGTGGTTTGCAGGCTGCTTTTTTGTTAATATGGGATTTTCGCCATTTGGGATTATGGTTAATATTTGGTGATTTTGATTTAAATATGGGTGTCAAAATGGGTGTCAAACCCCGCCGCCCCAAGGAGCAAAAATCTCCCCGAGGCGGCGGTTTTATTATTCGTCCCTATCCCTCAGCTGCTCCAACACATCAAGCAGCTTTTTCGGCACGGGAACGCCTATGCGCCCCGCATTTTCAATCAGGGAAATACATTCGTTGCATATGTAGAAAACCACTGTCACGGTTTTGAGCACATGCCCGTCCCCGATGACGTTAATGTCAACTATGTTAGCCAACGCAACGATAAGCAGCATAAAAATCTTTTTGGCTATGCCCTTTGCCCCCACCTCAGATGACAGCCGCTTTTCGACGGCAGCGGCAATCACCCCCGATATGTAATCCAGGATTATCAGCGCAATCAGAGCGATAAGCATACCTTCCAAATCTCCGAAAAGAAAGCTGATAATGGTGCATATCCACGCCATAATGCTTTTGAAAATGTTGTCCATTTAAATCCTCCTAACATATTTTTCGCACAAGCTTATCCAGCCTGCGCCCGATTTCAGCTTGCCCCAAGTAACAGCCCCGACCATCTCGGTATCAACGATAGTGTAAATACCACCGCCCCTGATAGCGCCCACGATCTCGGAGCTTGTCCCGGGTGCCTTGCGGATATTCAGCTCGGGGTCGAGAATTTTCACACAAAACGGCAGCTCCTCGACATTCTCAGCCACATCAGGAGCATTACCCAACATATCACGCACCCGATTTTTAAACGCCGCAAACCGCCCGTTAGCTATCTCTGCGGGCTGATATTTTGTAGGCGCCCAATACAATGGGCACTGCTTGCCCGTCACGTCATAGTGCCTGATTATGTCGTCCGCAGTCAGACCGTAACGTTTAAGCAGATACACGCACAGCTCAGCGAGAGCCGTTTCGGTAGCGTCCGTAAATTTTCCCGTTGCGTCGGGGTGACAGCACTCGATAGATATGCTGTACTCGTTTGCCTGGTTGGTGCAGTAAGCTATCTCCTCAGGCGGTACACACTCGATGACCTCACCATCAAGCCCGACTATGTAGTTTGATGATACATAGCGAGCGTGAGTTTTTGCGAGGTTATTAAAATAGTTACGATTATTAAGTGCAGTCGTTCCGGGATTTCCCACATAATGCACTGCGATTTTCTCAGTCTTCTTGCGGATAGTCCCCGGTCTGCTGTACGGATTTACCGTAAGCCACATTTTAGTTATTTCCATCGTCAAGCTCCTTTCTTATGCCAGCGTCAGCCCTTTACACCAAACAGCTGATAACTGAAATACGAAAACGCCGTTCCCGATGTATTGGTTATCTGGAACATACTGTTTCGCAACCACTGTATCTGATAAATATTTTCACCTTCACCACGAAATTTTACGCTGGTCAATTCGGGTGTAAAAACACCGCTTCCAATGCCCTTGATTATGCAGATAAACATTTTGTAGTCCGAAACATTGAAATCTGCGTCAAGGTTAAATACATAACTGCTTGAAGTTGAATACGCTGTATCTTCGTGTTTGAGCAGCACCAATTCCTGCCCGGAACCGCCGTTTCCACCTCCCTTCGAACCAACCTTAAAAGGGCAGTCCGCATAATTCTGCGCAGATATCTGGACATTGCCCGTACCCAGCAGATAAACCGAGTTAAAGCCGTCCGTCTGAATACGCCTGCATCCACCCGCAGGAATAGTTGCAACCCCGTCTGCGCCCTGAGAAATATCAGCAGATGTTCCCGCAAACATATCCGAGTCGGACATATTCCAGAACCACACCCAGCCATAAACGGCGGGAAGAGTGACCTTTTCGGCAGCCCCCGAAAGAGTTACCGTGCCTGTTGATTTTGTAAGTGTTGCCATAAAAATACCTCCTATAAAGTTATGCCGTTTTCGATAAACGCCGTAAGCCATGCCGCATATTCGGTATCGTCCATCAGATGTGGAGCGTGCCCATGAAAGTAATCACCGCCCCAGCCTGAAATTCCCATCTGCCTTTCCGCAAGCCACTGTTTTTGTTCTGTTCCATCAACGTCCACAACCAGTTGATAATTTTGATTGTACTCCGTGCTATCGCTGCTTAAAATCACAGAGCATTTTCCAATCACAGGGCAATCCTCGCTTATTTTTACCCATTCGCCTGTTTCATAGCTCCAGCCTTCATTATCAACAGCAAATGTAATATCACTAGCGACCAAGCCAATAGTTTTCACGCCCTTAGTCATAGCATAAGTCCAAAGATATATTCGATTATTTACAGGACCCCATATAGTGCGATAAGGAGTAAGCCCTCCGGGATTTTCTACACCCCAGCTCGCCAAACCACCCTGCCGCCAGCAGTGTGACTTTTTAAAATCCAGCGTCGCCACCCCATACCCACTATCCCCGAAAGGATAATTTTTCTCAATGACTATCTCGGAAAACGGCTCATTTGAGCCGCCGCCCGAACCCTTTCCGTCATTGTACCCAACAGCATACCCCATCACAAAATCCTCATCAACCACTATGCAGCGCCTCCGTCCTTGTCCCGTCGGGGTTTGTGAACGCAACGATTTTCCCGTCCGAACGCTCCAGCGAATAGCTGCGCACAGCTTCCTTTTCTCCGACAGTATATGTGAAATCAATCGCCCCATCGGAAACGGAGATTTTCGACGGGTGCAGTCCGCAAACCAGCGCACCGACGAACCGAAACATTCCCCGAATATCATCGACCTGTTGAAAACCGAATTTCTTAATCATACCGACCAACCAACTCCAATCCATCGGAACTAACGGTAACATTCCCCATTATCTCGCACAGCCCCAGCTTTTGGGACAATTTCGCCGAAATCTCGCCAATGAAATCAAACTCAGACTCCGAAAAATCCGCAGCTCCCAGCTCTGCACCCAAACCGCCCCAATGCGGCACCATCGTGTACCGACCTATGGGATAGCCGTCGAAAGTACCGCCCAGCTCAGCCACCGCATCAAGCTCCGCCTTCGCACTCCAACCATAGAACATCTTCCCACTATACGCCGAAAGCACCGCCGAAGCCTGAGCTTCGGTCAGATAGTCCGCAGACACTTTCAGTATCTCCATGAAATCCGCGCTGCCAAGCGTGTCAAACGTGCTTTTCGTGATACTATTCGTCGCAACAACTCGGGTAATAGGACCCTTTTCCGAGGACGTGACTATCTCCGAAGCGGCCAAAGCAGTCAGAACGCTGTCGGGAGAACTCCACCGCCTGAACACAAGACTGTTTTCGCTATCACAGCACCATAACCCGCACAGCATAGCCGAAACACTCTCCGCCAGCTGCTGACAGCTCTTGCCCTTGATGTACGAATAGGGGAATTTCGTAACCGCACCATCGGAATATGAAATCCCCGAAAACCCACACTGCGTCGCAATCGCAGACATAACCGAGGATATAAGCACAACAGCGTCCTCGGCAACCTCACCATCATTCAGACCGTACCTGTTATCTTCTTCAAAATTCACGTTTTTGTAATCGAAGATTTGTCCAAGATAAACCGTCCTGTCGATAGCGGAAATACTCAGCACATTGCCCTTTTTCCGACGTGTGTTGATGTAGAAATCGGGGAATTTAAATTTCCCATCGCTGTCGGAAAGCACACATTTAGCCCCCTGCGAGAACGACTCACCATCAAGCATAATGTCCGCCGTCAAAACCTGCCTGCAAACGCCCGAAATCCCCAGCCCCGAGAACGAGGAGGAAACCCGAATATTAGCCAGCCTGTCAAACGGAATAACAATGCTGTCGATAGTAAGACTCCATGTCAGAGCATTGCTAAAGACTTTCGGGGACTGTAACCCCAACCTGCTCAAGCGTAAATTCTGCATAGTAGAATGTACCATAGAAATCGTCCTTATCCAGCGGCAGCGATACATCGGATATAGTGCATTCACCATGAATATCATCGCAGGAAACAACAGCCGTTTCCGCATCAAGCTCCGCCTTCAAAGCCGAATATTTTTCGGGGGACAACCGCCCGCTTTTAATGCGGACGGAAGTCTTTGTCCCCTTGAAAACCTTGAAATCCTTACCATCAGCCGCCGTAAAGCTGAAACTATCGTCATAGACCTTTTTTACGGTCACATCATAAGCCGTGATATTATCCATCACATACCCGCCGACAGTGACCGTCCTGCCGCCGTTAGCGACCTCAATTCCCGTTTTAAGTGACATTTATATCCCTCCTAGAAATTGATAGTGCTGCCGCCCTGAGCAGCTATAAGCATGCACCACCATGAAATCAGACCATACTTCGGAAATTTTTCCAATATCATCGGGAACAGCAGCCTTTTTCTGAATAGTGATCTTGTTTTTCAGCATTGAAGCATTCATGAAATCACCTACTATAATAAATTTAGACGTTAAATCCATGACAAGCCAGGCATGGTTTACACGTACTTGTTACATAAGCTATAATGAAAGCAGTGATTGGACTAACGAGTATCACCTTGGGACACCACGCCCGTTCGTGAGAC
>JAGAJN010000019.1 GCA_017828975.1 Oscillospiraceae bacterium
CTCGTTCTTCTGTGGTAAAATGGGTGTAATGACACATATTGCTCCTCCTGTTTATGGTTGTGTGGTTACTCCCATTATAACACGAGTTGCTTTTTGTGTCATTATTTTTTTAGGTGTTGCACTTATATTGTAAATCTATCGTTAAAAAAAGCAATAGCTGTTTTGACGGCTATTGTTTCGGTTTCTTTGTGTTCTACAAGCATTTCAGCAGCAAACGCTCAAATTGAGTCAATTTACAGAATCAACCAAATTAAAAGTGACATCATCGAGAATACAAAAGCATTTATTGTGGATGAAAAAGGAAATAAGATTGATGTTTCAGTAACCGATGTAGAAATAACCGAAGTAAATGTTCCTTTTGTATACAAATCAACGAATTCTGTTACTAGGGCATATACCGCAAAAGTCAAAACATCAACTGATAAATATAATAGCAATGGTATAAATGCCGCAAGCTCATTATCTATGACGTGGATTGATGGTCCTGGGGCAGACAATAGTATTACAAATCTCACAGGATATTGGGTTGTAACTTCCGGAACATTTCAGTATGGGAAAATTTTTTGGGGTTCTGATAATGTTTCTGATAGTGTTTACAGAGACGTAGGTATATCTTTTGATGAAGACATTAACTACACTTCTACAAATACAATTTCAGGCATATTAACTGCTCGTTCAAACGCATTTATTAAAAATTCGTCCGGAATGACTTTACAATTCTATACTTGGGTTACTCCAACAATATTCGACTAAAAATCTATTGAAATTAATATGGAGATCAAGGAGCTGATAATATGACTGCAAAAGCGAAATTTGCTGTCGGAACAACGGCAGCGGCAGTGTACTTCATGCTTTCAAATTTTATATTTTGTTTGTTGCTTTCTGGCAGAAGCCCCTCAGCTTCACTAGTACGTTTATTTACTTATTGGGTATTTCCTGCTGTTTTCATCATTGTATGCACTGTCTTCAGGTCCGGTACAATAAAATCATTCTTCTCCGAATTCGCCGGCACACCCTCCAAGAGTATCTTTGCGTTTCTCAGACAAAAAGGTGTTCTTTCTTTTGCGATTTGCTACGCAGTATATCTTGCGGCAGTGTTCTTCCTGTTGAACAGGCTGTACATCGGCTCGGACGGATACCTGCTTCTCCCGTTTGCAACTGCTCCCGTATATATGACGGACGGAGAAACAGCCGAAATTTCCTCAAATTGGCTTACATTTACCTTTGAAATGCAATTGCCGGAAGTACAGCTGCTTTGGATAACGCTCCCTGTTTTCGGAATTCTGGCGGCGATTCCTAAAGACAGGGAATAAAAACGTGCTGCCTTTGCATAGCGGCACAGCTTCGGATATGCAGGATAAAATGTGCCTGTAACCTTACAATTTTAAAAAACAGCCGTCCGCACACTTCATTTGTGCAGTGTGCGGACGGCTTATTTTGTTTGTTATCGTATCACGCCTAATTATATATTCCACCAAAGCGTTGGGGTTTTGAAGCTGGATTAACTCCGCATTTGCATTATTTTTTGTTTCATTAGCCGATTCCCATTCTGATTGTGCATTTGCAATTTGTTGCTCAGCTTTTACTTATTCCGATTTTGCATTATGGAACTGCTGATTAAATCGATATTTCTACTTTATCTGTTGCCTGAGTGACGTATCTAGGTGGGTGTTCCCACGCCTTCGGCGGGGGAACACCCGTTAATCAGTATTTCCTTAGTATTACAGAAACATATCTGATTTACAAGAACAGTGATACACGAACTGCCGCCATAGTCATAAATGTATCAAATACGCCAAACAAACCGCATTTGTTTGTGAAAAACAGATGAAAAACTGCGAAAATACTAGACATCGGACGGTTTCTGTGTTATAATAATCTGTATGCGTAAGGGCGGTTTGTCCTTTGCAGTACCTATAATGAAAATTATTTTTGGAGGAATATCCGAATGTTTAAAGCTAAAAAAATATTGGCAGGCGCCGCAGCACTTGCTGTTGCCCTGACCTGCACAGGCTGCTCCGACACCTCTTGGGGCGCAAAGGCAGGCGATACCGAGTACAGAGCGGGTATCTACATCTATCACGCAATGAATGCGTTTTTTGACGCTGACAGCAAGAAGGCTGAAACCGACACCGACGTTTTCGCTTCCACCATCGAAGATATGCCCGCTAAGGACTGGATGGCAAAGGAAACCGAGAAAAATCTCAGAAATCAGGCTGCCATTGACGCTAAATTCACCGAAATGGGTCTGGAGCTGGACGAGTACAGCACAACCTACGCCGATTATATGGTTGAGCAGATGTGGTCGCAGTACGGCGATATGTTCGAGGGCTACGGAATCGGAAAGGAAAGCTATCGTGACGTTTACCTCAATTCCATCAAGCGTGACGAGATATTTATGAAATATTACAACTCCGAGGACGGTATTACTCCCGTTTCCGAGGACGACATAAAGGCGCATCTGCTGGATAATTATGCAAGAGTAAAGTACATCGCCCTGAACCTCAAGGACGCTGAGGGAAATCTCCTTAAATCCGAGGGCAAGGCACAGGTCATGAAGATGGCTGAGGATTACCTTGCACGTGCGGAGGGCGGAGAAAGCTTTGATGCTCTTATCGCCGAGTATGACGCTTACTGGAGCGAGCTGACAGGCGCTGACGAGGAAACCGATGACAGCAGCGATAACAATGAGGGCGGCGGACAGATCATCGCTATCGAGGACGCAGAGGGAAACACCATTACTCTCTTTGACGAGGAGGACGATGTAAGCGAAGTGACCGTTCCCGAAAGCCCCGCAAATGAGGATTCTCCCGAGGAAGAAACCTCTGTAAATGAGGACACGGAAGAAACCACAGTTCCCGAAACGGAAGCCGAAGAGGACGAAACGGACGACAGCACAGACGAGCCCGCAGAAACCGAAGCTCCCGAGTCGGAAACAGAGCCTGTAAGCTCCGACAACACCGAAACCACCGTTTCCGAAACAGAGCCTAGCGAGGACGTTTCCGCAGATGCCGAGGAAGAGGACGCTGCGGCGGTAAACAACGAAAAGGTCATCAAGAAGGGCGACTACTCCCCCTCCAAGAACGTCAACGAAGCCATTTTCAACACCATGAAGGACGGCGAGTACAAGATCATCGAGGACGGCGAGTACTATTATCTGGTTTACAGAATGGAGCTTTTCAGCGACGAAACCTATTACGATACCAACAAGAACGCTGCCCTTTACGAGATGAAGGAGGAGGAATTCTCCGCAATGGTGGACAGCTGGGCAGAGGCTGTTTCCCTGACTATCAACGAGGCAGCTGTTAAGAGATATAAGTTTGAGAAATTTGCAGAGGAATAAATCCGAAGCATGAAGTAAGCCCCCGCAGGTCGGTAATGACTTGCGGGGGCTGTTTTTACTTCTTATGATCTCCCCTATCGGTAACTATCCGATAGCCCGCAGCCGATACACGGTTTTCAAGGCAGCGGCGGCATTCGGCGGCTTCATCGCCCGTGCATATCTTGTTGTCGTAGATGGAGTAAAGCTTTCTTACAGAGGTCGGGGAAAGGTTCGGCATGACCACGTTTGCACCTGCCGCAAGCCCCATTTCCCGTCCATTCGGGTGGATAGTCCCCAAGGCGGTGGTGGACGGTATGAGCGAATTCGGGAACATCAGCCTGATAATGGAAATAAGCCGAAGCGTCAGGGACAAGTCCCCCGCAGGGTATCCCGCAAAAGGCGTTCCCGCAGCGGGGATAAAGGGGCCAATGCCTATCATTTCGGGCTGAAGCTTCTGCATGAACCGCAGGTCGCTGACGATGGTTTCCGCCGTCTGAAAGGGGGAGCCGACCATAAAGCCCGTGCCCGTCTGATAGCCCAGTTCTTTCAGGTCGTAAAGGCAGCGCATACGGTTTTTAAGGCTCATTTCGGGCGGGTGGAGCTTCCCGTAATGGGCAAAGTCGGCGGTTTCGTGGCGGAGGAGGTATCTGTCTGCGCCCGCTTTTTTGTATTCCAGATAGCTTTCCCTCGGCTTTTCGCCCAATGACAGGGTAACGGCGCAGTCGGGGAACCGTTCCTTGATATTGCCGACTATCCGACAGATGTGCAGGTCGTCGAAAAACGTATCCTCGCCGCCTTGCAGGACAAAGGTGCGGAATCCCAGAGAATAGCCCGTTTCGCAGCAGCCGAAGATCTGCTCGTCGGTCAGGCGGTAGCGTTCCCGCTCATTTTCACGGCGCAGTCCGCAGTAAAGGCAGTTTCGGCGGCAGCAGCTTGTGAACTCTATGAGTCCTCGGATATACACGTCGTTTCCGTAGATGCTTCGGCGGACCTCATCTGCACGAACTCTCAGCTTTTCGTCATATTCATCGGTGCTTATCAGGCGGACAAGCTCATTATCGGAAACGTTCATTTGCCGGGTCCTTTCATTTTCGCTTTTTGATATGTCCGATAGCTTCGCTCACCTGTTCGTAGCAGACCAGCGCATTTGTCCGCTCCTCCTCGGAAATGGGCTTTTCGCCGAAGCAGGCACGTTCAAACGCTGAGCGAAGGCGGGAAATATCGGTGTTCAGTATCTGCTTGCAGAAGCCTGTAACATATCCTGCGGACATTACGGAGGTGTCCGCCTTCATTCTGCGGCGAATCTGCGAGAGCATACGGTTATACATCAGCACGACCGCCTTTTCGGGGGCGATTACTGCCGCTTTTTTGCGGAAATGCTTCTCGGAAATGCCCGGCAGCAGGAACACGGTGAAAAGCGCTGTGCCTGTCCCCAGCAGGACGAAGATACCGAGAATAATATACTGTCTTACGGTCAGGTTGTAGCTGACATTGCTGTTTTGCTGCTGTGAGGGAACGGTCGGCTCAAACTGCATCCAGCCCGTTCCCGAAATATACACCTCGGGAAATGCGTGGGCGTTTTTCTCCTTGACGATATAGCTGTTGAACTGCCCGTTTTCCACATTTATCTCCATAGTGTAGCCCTCGGCGTATCTGACGGGAAGCCCCACAGAGCTTGCCATCAGGCAGAAGGCGGTGGCAAAGTCGGAGCAGGTGCCCCGCTTGCTTGTGAACACGAAATAATCGGGGGTGTCCATACCATTGGGCGGACGGTAGCCAAGGTCATATTCAAAGCCGTTTGTGATGAAATAATTCTGCAATGCCAGAGCTTTGTCGTAGGCATCTGTCTTGCCTCTGGTCAATTCCTCAGCCAGCGCTTTCATGTTGTCGGAAACCTTTATGTCGGAGAAATTCAGTATCTTTTCGGCGTTGTAATATTCGTCCAGAAAATCCTCAACGGTGGCGGTAAGCTCCTTCTGCTTATTTTTCCGCAGAACGCTGTCCGCTTCTATGAGCAGATTTTTCCAGGCGGACATATCCTCGGCGGGAAGGCTGCCCTCCATGAGGGACGACCATTTCAGCGCAGAATACTCCGAATAGTAGGTAATGCTGTATGAGCTGTCCACCGTTTGCAGCTTGCCGTCCTCGAAGCAGTACATTTCGCCGTTTATTGTCCGTGAGGTCTTGTCCGCAAGGGGATTTCCCCGCAGGTTGACGGTTCTCAGGGGGCTAACAAAGCACTGCGAGGGCACCATGGGGACTATCATTGCTTTCTTTTCCTCGTCGGAGATGCGTCTGCCCGCCGCTATTCTGTCAATGCCGTATCGTTCGCTAAGCTTCGGCTCAAGCTCGCACGCCTTTTGCAGGGCATCACGGAGGTCTTTGTAATTGAGGGAAGCGAAGTATCTTTTCCAGTCGGAAACGCCGTTTTGCATACTGTCCCCTGCGTCCCAGCGTTCGCCGTTATAGTCGGTAAAGACCTGTCGTTTCAGATAGAATGGTTCTTCGGTATACACATAGTATATTACATTGTCGGAAAGAGAGGAGTAGAAGTCGGAATCTCCCGAATATCTGGTAAATGTTGACATTGCACCCTGAGCGATTATCGCAGCGTCCTCCGCCACCTTGTCGAAATCTATCTTGTAGGGAGTGTCCTCCGATTTCGGTATCATCAGACCGAGAATGACCGCAGCCGCAGCAAATCCGCCGAGAAACAGCCGTCCGCCGCCGCTTATTTTCAGGGACAGCCGCTCCTCCTCTGACAGCTTTTTGTACCTGTCCCGAAGGGTCAGCAGCAGATAGACGCCGATAAGCAGCACCATGTAAACATAGGGAAGATCCTGCTCACGCTTGACGTAAAGCACGCAGGGAATAAGCCCGATCATCAGCAGGTAAAGCCGTCGGAAGCTGACCTCAGAGAAGTAGAACACCACCGAGCTTATGAAAAAGCAGAAGCCCAGCCAGCAGACGAAGGTGTACGCCGCCGCCCGTTCCACGTTGGGATTATCCCCGAAGAACCACGCCATAAAATAGTTGTAGTCCCCGAAGCTGACGAATATCATACGGATCATTACGTTCCACACGACAAACATCATCACCACATAGACAAGCTTTCCCACCAGCTTTGTGCGGTTGGTGAAGTCGCAGATAAGGTTGAAAAAAATCGTTCCGAAGATTATACCTAAAGTATAAACCGACAGAAACCCCTGTCCCAGAACGTCGATTATTGCAAGCTGGATAAGCATTGCATAGACCATGGAAAGGGAGCGGTCTATGACGGCACGGGAGAGAAATTCCCGAAAGCTGCCGTATTTGTAGTATTTTGCGTTATTTTCGGCGGTCACCGTCAGCCCCCCTTTCGGATAACGTACTCACTGTCAACGATTCTCAGGTCGGAAAATCCGCCGTATTCGGTAAAGCCTGCGGGGGAAATGTCCGCCGAACAGCATATTATTCCGCCGCAAACGGACGCTCTTGCCGCAGCAAGCTCCGCAAGGCTCCTGTCGGGGCAGGCGGTGAAGAGGATAACGGGTGCGTCCTTGCCCGCCATTGCCGCCGTTTCCTCGGGGATACGCATTTCGGCAAGGTCGGGGGACGGCTCGCCCATTTCCGCATGAGCAAGCTCCGTCCGAAACCTTTGAAGCTCCTCCAATGAGGTTATCTCCGAAAGACGGCGTTCCCTGCCGTAAAGCACGCTGACAAGGCAGCCCACGCCCGTTTTCACAAGCTCCAGAACGATGCCAAGCATTGCTTCTGCGGCGGTCTGGCAGACCATATCCACCGCCGCCGACTGCTCGGGGGACATTCCCTTTCGTGAGAAGGAAACGCAGTCCAGGATCACCACCTGTTTGGAGGAGATGACCTCGTCGTCAAGCCGCACCATAAGCTTGTCCCGCTTGGCGGAAAGCTTCCAGTTTATGCGCTTTATGGGGTCGCCGGGGTAGTAGTCACGGTGTTCATAGCCCGCCGTGCCGCCCGTGAAGGAGTGGGACTCCTTGGTTTCCTCGCTGTCATCGGCGTAGGCGGTGGCGCAGACGTAGCGGACAAGCCCCGTTTCGTCGGAAATTTCGGGAATATCGGGGCAGACGGACACCTTGAAAAGGTAGTCGCCCAGCCCACGCTCCTTGTATATCTCAAAGGTAAAAAATCCCAGCAGGTCGCTGACGGTACATTCGGTAATGCCCACGGCAGCAGTTCCCCACAGCCTTGCCGCATATTCCTCGTCGATACGGCAGGAATTCTCCGCACCGTCCTCGGTCATTTTCGGTGACGGCATAAAGACAGCACCGCTAGTTCCCGAACAGGACACAAGCCGTCCGCTTTCCGCCAGACGCACCGAAATAAGCGCCGCAGGAAACGGAAAACGGCATTTCACCGACGCTTTCAGCCGCAGCCGCTCGCCCTTATACAGCATGGTATTGTCCGAATCCGCCTCAATGGAAATATTTTTGCTTGTAAAAAACGCCGCAAACCCTGACAGAAATGCGGCGCAGATAAGCACAGTAAGGAAAAACCAGCCGATTTTTCCGTCGATAAGCAGGGCAAACGCCACCGTCAGCGCAACGGCGGTCAGATAGCCAAGAATTCGCTTGATATTCTTTTTCATATTATCTCCAAAGATGAATTATGAATGTTTAAACGCTGGGTACAAGGACTTTCCCCGCCAAAGCCGCCATTGCTTCCTCCTGCGACGCAAACTGCGCCTTGCCCTTGGGCGAAAGGATAAGTCTGTGAGCCAGCACGGGAACAGCTACCGCCTTAACATCATCGGGTGTGACAAAATCCCTGCCGTTGATATATGCAGCCGCCTTTGCCGTCCTGAAAAGCGCAATGGTACCTCTGGGGCTGACACCAAGCCTGATAAGGTCGGTGGAACGGGTGGCTGCGCAAATAGCAATGATATACTTTCTCACATTTTCCGATACGGTGACACCGTTTCTGACCTTGTCCTGCATATCGCAGATGTCCTTTGCAGTCAGCACGGCGTCAACGGTCTTTTCGGTGATCTCCTTTTCGCTTCTTGCGAGAATGGAAAGCTCGTCCTCAACTGTGGGATAGCCCATGGACAGCTTCATGAGAAATCTGTCCATCTGCGCTTCGGGGAGATGATAGGTTCCGTAGGTTTCGACGGGGTTCTGCGTTGCAATGGTCATAAACGGACGGGGGAGAGTGTGTGTCACGCCGTCGATACTTATCTGACGCTCCTCCATGACCTCCAGAAGGCTTGACTGGGACTTGGGTGAGGCACGGTTTATCTCGTCCGCCAGCAGGAAATTGCAGAAGGCTGCGCCCTTGCAGTAGGAGGAGTTGCCGTCCCTGTCTATCATGGTAAATCCCGTAATGTCCGAGGGCATAACGTCGGGGGTCAGCTGGATTCGGGAGAATTCTCCGTTTACCGATTTTGCCAGCACCGCCGCCAGACGTGTTTTTCCAACGCCGGGCACGTCCTCGATAAGAATGTGTCCCTCCGCCAGCAGCGCACAGACCGCCAGAGTGACAGTCTGATGCTTGCCCACAATTACCTTTTCAATGTTATCCGTAAGAAGCTGAGTTCTGTTATCCATATTGGAATTCCTTTCCGTCAATCCTTCTTATTTTTCTTGATTATGATGACCGTAACAGCTGCCGATACGCCCGATGCGATAAGCACCACAATAACGATTATCAGCACCAGAGTTCCCGCAGATACTCCACCGCTTGTCTGAGATTCGGTATTGGCGGGAGCGGCTTCGGTAGGCTCTGGTTCGTTGTTTTCGGTTTTCTCGGAAACTGCGGCTTCGGTTTCAGCCTTGGTTTCCTCTGCTTCTGCCTTGTCATCGGCGGGAGCGGTTTCGGGCGGTACGGGTTCTTCTATGGCTGTGGGTTCTTCCGTTTCACGATAATAGTAGGGTTGGTCGGGGTCAACGTCGTATTCAACGGGAGCCTTTGTCCATTCGCCGTCGTCAAAGCCGATAGCGTCGGGGACAGCGTGGACGGTGGGTCTGCCGTTCTGAGGGAACATTCCGCCGCCGGGTGTGGGAGCGATCTCCGAGTAAAAATATATTCCCTTAAGGCTGTCACAGTCGGCAAAAGCGTTCATGCCGATAATATCTACCGTAGGGGGGATATGCAGGTCGGTAAGACCGTAGCAGCGTGTGAAGCAGTTGTCGGGGATAGCCTTGAGTCCCAGAGGAAGGTCAATGGAGGTAAGGGAACGGCAGTTGTTGAAAACGCCCGGGGAAAGAGTTTTCAGTCCGAGAGGAAGGGTAATATCGGTCAGTCCCTCGCAGTTTTCAAAGGCATAGTCAAGGATACGCTCAACGCAGTCGGGCATATCTATCTTAGTCAGACGCTTGTTGTTGGCAAGTGCCGCTCTGCCGATCTCCACGGTATTTTTCGGCAGACTGATATAAGTAAGATTGTTTCTGCTCTGAATGGCATTGTCGGGGAAAACGCCGTTCTCCGCTTCGCAGCCCGAAAGCTCGATAAACTCCAGATTGGGCAGACCCATGATAGCGCCGTAGTCGTTGGATGCGAGAGTTCCGCTCATTACCGCAAGGCGCTTGATGTTGTTGAAGTCAACGCTGCCCCTTGCCTCGTCGACAGCGGATTGCAGCTGACCCTTTTCAAAGGATTTTACCACAATAGTGCTGTCGTCCTCTTCGGCGGAAGCAAACACGGAAAACAGCGGCAGCGCAATAAATCCCAGCACCATTGCCGCACACATTATAATAACAAGGATCCTTTTTCCAAGGCTTTTTTCCTTTGCGGGATAGACATTTTTCTTTTTACTGCTCATTTTGTATAACTCCTTTCGGGATCAAATCTTCCTGCTACTGTAATGCCCGTCTGATCGAACACCAGCGCAGCCGTTGTCAGGGGACGTTCGGCATAGTTATACGCCGATACAACTTCTCTGCCTATCTTATCGGCAACGTCCTTTGTGAGATTTTCCAGAGCGATGACCGATGATGATGCGGGCGCAAGGACTATGTATTTTTCCCCCAGCAGCTTGGACATTCTGGGACGGAAATTGTTGCATGCAATAAACGCCGCCGTAAAAACGGGATATTCCGCATCTACCTCCACTGCCTTAAGACCGGGGCGAAGCTCAATTACGATGAATTCGCAGTTATCCATAAGCCTGCACATATTCTTGTCGGCGGCGGAGATCGCTACCTCCTTGGGTACTGCCCATCTTTGCAGATATTTCTCGTCAAACAGCTTTATGTGCATATCGTCAACGGTGCAGACCACTACCTTTTTCAGCCCTGCGGCAAAATCTGCGCTGACCATATGCTCGGTGACCTCCTCCTCGGGCAGCAGGATATATCTGAGGAATTCCTGACCGTTGGTAAAGGACACCATTCTTGTTTCCGCTTCGGCTTCCTTCTGCAGACGGAAAATTATATTTTCTATTTCGTCCGACGAAAGAGCCTCAAATTCACGATAACCCGACAGATCCGCCTTGAATGTGACGTGATTGTCGGTTATTTCAAAGACGTCGCCGTTTCTGGAAACTATTTTCATTCCCAAACGCTTCAGGACGTTTTTCAGTTCTTTTGTTAATCTATCCGCATACAGCATCGGGGGCTGTCCTCCTTGCATTGTCATATATAATCATTATAACATATTTATTCCTATTTTACAAGAAGAATTTTATAAATAATGCAGAGAGTGAAAAGTGAAAAGTGGAGAGTGAAATTTTCGTTATACTAAACACCATTTAAATCACGGAGAAGAAATCGGCGTAAAAAACTTGCGTATATGGTTTTTTACGCCGAGAGATTCCCGTGATTAATGGGTGTTTAGTATTAAACACTGCAATTCCACTTTCCACTTTTCACTTTCCAAATTATAGTAAACGTCATATATATTTCTACCCGCCGAAGGCGGGTAGAAATATATACCTAACTCAAATTACACTCAAAGTAAAAATATTTTTGTCGTTTACTATAATTCATTCTTCGGTTATTTCTTCGGTGATCTCGGTATCTGCGGGTTCAATAGCGATTATCTCGCCCTGAATGGCTGACTCGCCGTCCTCCGAGCTTTCGCTTTGGAACGCTTCGGGGTCGGTGAAGTCGGACATCTGATAGTCGTCAAAATGTGAGATATAGTTCTCGTCGGCGGTATCCGAAAGGCGTGTTACCTCCGCAACGACCTCCGAGGTCACTCCGTCATAGGTGAAGGTTTCGATAAATTTCACCAGCGTGCCCTCTTCATCGAACCAGTAGCTGATAATATCGTTTGCGTCCCCGCCGATATAGGAGGATTCCACGGTGTAGGTCTTTCCGTCAGCTGTCTGTTCGGTGACTGCCATAAAATCCGAAAGCATAGCGCTCAGCTGCTCGCCGAAATAGGTTTTCGGGGTAACGACTGAGATATAGCCCTCGTCCTTGATGATAATGCCTTCCTTAACGCCGTGGTCATAGGTGTAAACAAGTCCGTTCTCGGCAATAAGGCTCATATCGGACTCTTCGTCATTTGCCCTTGCGCCGACGATATTTCCGTCGGAGGACATATTCACGGTCATGCTGCTGCCGCTCTGGGAGAGAACGATGGTCATTGTGTAAACGTCCATCGAGCAGACCTTTTCGATATATTTTCCCGTTTTGGACTTGAAATATGCCACCTGTTCGCCTTCAAGCTCGGGGAGCGGGTCCTTCTGCAGGTCAACTACAATGGTTTCTGCGGTCGTTTCGGATTCGGAAACGCTCTCGGAAACGGTGGTGTCCGCTGTTGTTTCGGAAACCGTTTCTTCGGTATTTCCGCCCGAGCAGGCTGTAAGGGCAATGCAGGAAACTGCGATTATTGCGGCAAAAAGCTTTTTCATTTTTATTATCTCCAATCTTTATGAATTCTTTATAATTCCTTAAGGGTTTCTAAAACGTGTGGGTATATAATGATAATTGTAAAGGGGGAAGCCCGAAATGAACTGGGTGCTGTATTTTATAGTTTTCTGGCTGCTGTTTGTTATCCCCTATATTTCGAGGAAAAAACGCAGGCGAATAAAAAGATCTAAAATGAGAAGAAGAAAGGGGCGCAAAGCCATGAGCTATGAGCTTATCAAGAAATTTATCGGAAAGAAATGTATGCTTCACGGAGAAAATGATTTCACCGTTCCCACGGGAGTTATCCTTACCGTTGAGGACAACTGGGCGGAGATAGAGCTTGAGGACAAAAAGACCAAGCTTGTCAATCTTGATTATGTTACTCAGATCGAGGAATGGCCCGAGAAAAAGAAAAAATAACAAAAGCTATTATAACACATTCTTTTGTGTTTGTCAAATCGGAGCAGGATCTTCTTGCTCCGATTTTTTGTGGCAAAATTTCTCTTTCGGCATATTATAAAATGCTGTATACTAACCATTTAAATCACGGAGAAGAAATCGGCGTAAAAAATTTGCGTTTATGATTTTTTACTCCGAGAGATTCCCGTGATTAATGGATGTTTAGTATTACTCTCAAAACAACAAGGAGGAAATTATGAGTAGAGAAAATTTTGCCGCCGATTCCCTGGAGCTGCACCTGTTTTTCGCTCGGATAATGAAGGAACACTCACTGTTTCTCAGGGCGGGCTTTACCCCCGTAAATGCGGGATTTGCCCAAAGGTCGGAGCGGTTTGCCAAGGAATTTGAAAAGCTTCTCTGCACCGCAGCCGCCCTTGCGGACGGAAATATCGGCGGAAGGGTGCTGGACTCGGGGGAGATAGTCACCGAATTCACCCTTACCGCCGAAAGACAGACGGAAAGGCTCACGGGTCTGCCCATTGACAGCAGCATTACCGAGAGGGAGCTTCGGCTGTCCCGCTGCAAAAAAGAAACCGTTTCCGACGACCTTATCTGCCGTGTACGGCGGCTGAACGATCGGGCACTGGAGCTGGTGAACGGGCTTATTTCGCTGAAAGAGGAGATAATCGCCTCGGTGGACGGCTGTCGGATATTTACCGCAAACTATCCCCTGCTTATTGAACATATCCTTCGGGAAGCAAAATTATACAGAAAGTATATCAGTATGCCGGAAAAGAACGGCTCTCTGTCCGCCTGCGACGTAAATGATACCGAGTGCTTCTGGAACAGGATAATGATGGAGCACGCACAGTTTATCAGAGGTCTGCTTGACCCCACAGAAACGGAGCTTATCCGTTCTGCGGATATGTTTGCGGGGGATTATGCCGCCCTTCTTCAGGCTTGCGGAAATGCGCAGAGCCGTTCTCTTGCCGCCGATTCTATGGCGGAAACAAGGAAATTCAAGGATTTCAAGGCGGCGGGTGCAAAGGGCATAATCGACTGCCGTATACGCTCGGTAATACTTCCTCTCCTTGCCGACCACGTTCTCAGAGAGGCTAATCATTTTATCAGGATACTTGAGGAATAGGCAGTTTACGGACAAAAGATAAATGGGTGTTCCCTTGCTTTCGGCGGGGGAACTCCCGTCACTAAAAATTCCCACAAAACACTAAAAATTGCACAAATTCCCGAAAAACTCAAACGATTTCGACATAGGCTTTTACAAAGTTTTTTCGTAATAATTTTCCACCATTTTTTCTATTGACAAATGCGGGGTTTTGGTATAACCTATTCAAAGAAATAATTTGAAAGGGAATTGTAAAATGAAAGAACTTACCTCGGGAAATCCCGCAAAGGTGCTTTTAAGCTTCGCACTGCCCATATTTGTGGGAATGCTGTTTCAGCAGTTTTACGGAATGATAGATACGGTCATTGTCGGACGGCAGATAGGCGTTGACGCTATTGCCGCCGTGGGTGCGACCACATATATATCAAACCTGCTGATAGGCTTTATGTCGGGTCTGACCAACGGCTTTGCTATTATCACGGCAAAGCATTTCGGTGCGTCGGACTATGAAAGGCTTCGCCGTGCCGTCGGCGGAACTATCGTGCTAGGGCTTATGGTATCTGCGCTGTTTACCGTTGTCAGCAGGATATTTTTAAAGGATTTTCTCCGCCTGCTGAACACTCCCGCAGATATTTTCGACACCTCATACAGCTACATTTCCATAATCCTCACCTTTATGACTGCGGCTATGCTTTACAATATGGCTGCGGGCGTTCTCAGGGCGGTGGGGGACAGCCTTACGCCGCTGCTTTTCCTGATGTTTTCGTCATTTCTGAATATCGTCCTTGACCTGCTTTTTATGGCAAAGCTGGGAATGGGCGTTGAGGGTGCGGCGTATGCTACCGTCATCTCCCAGACTATCTCGTTCATACTCTGCTGCGTTTACATCGTGAGAAAATTTCCCTTTATCCTGCCGGGCATAAAGGAGCTGAAAATTACCGTTCACGAGGCATTGGAGCTGCTTTCTATGGGACTTTCCATGGCGCTCATGTTCTCCATTGTTGAGGTGGGTTCGCTGGTTTTACAGAGGGCGATAAACTGTTTCGGAACGGACACTATTGCCGCACACACCGCCGCAAGGAAGCTCAGCAGCATACTTATGCTTCCATTTTCCGCACTGTCCTCGGCAAGTGCGACCTATTGCAGCCAGAATCTCGGAGCAAAGAAGAATGACCGCATCGGCAAGGGCGTTAAAAGTGCGGTCATTATCGGTTTTCTATGGTCGGCGGTTGTCCTTTTCGTGGGATTTGTCCTTGCAGAGCCTATTATCGGGCTGATAACGGGCACGGACGATGAATACATCATAGGCACGGCGTCTATGTATATGCGGGTGAACACGCCGTTCTATCCCATACTTGCTGTACTCAGCATTACCAGAAGCTCTTTGCAGGGCATCGGAAAGAAGGCTGTGCCGATAGCCAGCAGCTTTATCGAGCTTGGCGGAAAGGCGGCTGCGGCGTTTTTCCTGACGCCTGTTCTGGGATATTTCGGTGCGATGATATCCGAGCCTATTGTCTGGGCGTTTATGACAATAATACTTTCCATAGGCTATCTGACCGAGATAAAGAAGCTGAATGTTTCGGCAAGTGAAAATATTATCACGGAGGAGAAAACAAGTGAAGCATATTAAGATAGAAAAAGTTCCGAAATGGGCGTTGTTTATTTTCTGTCTGCTGTGTATGGCGGGGAGTGCTGTTGCGCTGATATTCGGGAGAAAAAAGAAAAAGTAAGTGTTCAGATTTGGCAAAAATCCCGTTGCATTTTATCGGAAAATGTGCTATAATTGTTCTGATACAAATAATTCCCATCGAAAGGACGAAAAAATATGGAATTCTCAAAGCTTAACTTCGGCGTTGACGGTGACAGTATCACCGCAGGCGAACAGTGGTCATATCACGTTTATAAAAATCTCGGCTTCGCTTCTCATTATAATGTGGGCGTGGGCAGCGCAGTATGGTACAAGCGCACTTTTGAGAAAAACGGCGTTTCCGTTACGACTCAGAGCTATTCCGACCCTGATTTTGCGGGAATTTCCGACGGCTGGGAGGATACCGATGATATGTCGGAAATGCAGAAGCGCATGAACAACTGCGCCGTTGTGCATATCGAAAGATTTATCTCCGACGTAAAAAGCGGCAAGGCACCCGTCCCCGACGTTTTTGCCTTTGCTATGGGCACAAACGACGCTTGGGAATGTATGGGCGACCCCGAAAAAGCCCTCACAGGCAAGGAGCTTGACGGCAACGAAAATATCGACCTGTTCACCGAAGCGGGCGCAATGAGATGGTGTATTCAGAAGATAATGACCGAGTTCCCCCTTTGCCGTGTTTTCGTGCTGACGCCTATCCAGACAGCAACTCCCGAGCATAATGTTAAGGTGGAAAAGACCATTGAGAATATCCGCAAGATCTGCGGCGCAATGTCCGTTCAGGTGGTGGACTGCTTCCATGGCTGCGGTATCTGCGAGAAATTCGAGGTCATCGGCGGCACGGGACGCTATCTCAGGGACGGTCTGCACCCCGATGTTCCCGGTCAGACGCTTCAGGGCGCATTTGCTTCCAAGGAAATTCGCAACAATTTATTTTAACGAAAACGTCCCCATCGGTCAGATACGCCAATGGGGACGGATTTTATATTGATGCGTAATAGTCCCGCTGTTTGACCGCAAGAGCGTCGCAGCGTTCGTTTTCGGGGTGTCCTGCATGACCCTTTACCCAGTTGAAGGTCACCTTATGGCGTTCGAGAAGAGGGAGCAGCTGTTCCCATAAGTCGACGTTAAGAGCGGGCTTTCCGTCGGACTTTTTCCAGCCTTTTTTCTGCCAGCTGTACACCCAGCCCTTGGTGATGCTGTCGCAGACATATTTGCTGTCGGTGGTGAGGACGACCTCGCAGGGACGTTTCAGTGCGGACAGTGCGGCAATTACGCCCATCAGCTCCATACGGTTGTTGGTGGTTTCCCTGTCGCCGCCCGAAAGCTCTTTTTCCGCATTGCCGTAACGGAGTATTGCGCCGTATCCCCCGGGACCGGGATTTCCCGAGCATGCGCCGTCGGTGAAGATCTCTACTATCATTTTTGTTTCCTTCCGATAAATACTGTTTTAAAATATGATACCATATACGCCGAGAATTTTCAAGGGGAAATTTCACGAAAAAGGAGAAAACACAATGGAGCTTACTCAGCTGAAATATTTCTATGCCGTTGCCGAAAGCCAGCATATCACCCGAACGGCGGAGCGGCTGCATATTGCACAGCCTGCGCTTACTCAGTCTATCCACCGTCTGGAAAAGGAGCTGGGTGTGCCGCTGTTTGCTTCAAAGGGACGCAACATCGTTCTGACGGAGTACGGTGAGTTCCTGAAAAATCGGCTTGCTCCCATTCTGCCCGCCCTTGACAGAATTCCCGAGGAGCTTCATTCGCTGGCAAATCCCGGATATGCCACCATTCACATAAACGTCGGGGCGGCGTCAACGCTTATTACATCGGCGATAATCGCATACAAAAAGGAAAATCACAGCGTTAATTTTCAGCTGTTTCAGGGCAAGGACGAGCACAACTGCGACATAAGCATTTCCACAAGGCTTTCGGGACAGTCCTCGGAGCAGAGCGAAAACGCCTACATTTTCACCGAGCGGATATTTATGGCAGTCCCCGCTTCAAGTCCCCATGCCGACCGTGAGGACGTTCCCCTGTCGGAATTTGCAAACGGCGAATTTGTTGCGCTGGCGGGTTCCAAGCAGTTTCGTCAGATTTGCGACAAGCTGTGCATAAATTCGGGATTTATCCCGAACGTCATCTTTGAAAGCGACAGTCCCGCCGCCGTCCGCAACTTCATTGCCGCAAATATGGGCGTTGCCTTCTGGCCCGAGCATTCCTGGGGTGCTCCGGACACGGACGGCATAAAGCTGCTGCCTATCAGCGAGCCTGTCTGCCGACGGGACATTATGGCAAGCATTACCGCCCGTCCCCCCGCAGACCCTGAGGTTTTGAAATTTTTCAACTTTTTAGTCGGATATTTTGAAACGCTGTAATTTTACAAAATTTTCAAAGCATATAAAGCCGATTATTTCACAAAATATTCTTGCCATCAAAAAGGGCGGCCCTTTTGTCAAATCGTTTATAAAAAGCGGAATGGGAAAAGTTCGCTGCTCGGTACCGGTAAATATCTTATGCCGGCACCTTACTGATGACGGCGTTAAGAGGTTTGCAGCCGAGGCAAAAGCTTCGGCAGCGGCAGCGGGACGTGAAAACCGTCCCCGCTGCAAATATTTTCAACAGCATTTTGCTGAAAAGAGGTTTAATATGCTGAATAAAATCGCACTGGTACTGCTCATAATCGGCGGACTGAACTGGGGTCTTGTCGGTATATTTGAGTTTGACCTTGTGGCATGGCTGTTCGGCGGAGCAACGTCCCTTCTCAGCAGGATAGTTTATGTGCTGGTGGCGCTTTCCGCTATCTGGTGCATAGGTCTGCTTTTCAAGGACGACAGCTCGGAGTATCACAGCTATCAGCACTGATACACAGCCGCCCTTTGACCGAAAAAGCTCCTGCGGTACATCGCTGCCGCAGGAGCTTTTGGATTTTTAGCTTGCTTTCATTTTGTCGGCAAGACTCTGCACTTCTTCAATGGGGAGTTTTGTGACTTTGGCAATATCTTCAATAGTACCCATGCCCATTGATATGAGCTGCTTAGCGATCTTGATTGATTTTCCTTTTTCTCCTTCTATTATGCCTTCCATTCTGGCTTCATTGCACATCTCTTCATTGATCCTGCACATAAATCTCACTCCTTCATTGGTTTCTTTAAAATACTTCGTTCTTTCTGCCATCAGGGAAAAGTTCATTTCATTTGCTTTTGAACAGCGGAAATCGTGCATTAATCTTGCAATATCGGAGGTGTCGTCCTCCTTATTATATGCCGCATTTACATAGATAATATGCGTACCGTCGCAGAGCGGTCTGCCTGTTTTTGTGTCCCTCATCTCGAAATCGTAAACAGCCCTGTCCTCGCCCAGAATGTCATTTTCCGTGATGAAAATAACATATGTAATGGGCAGCTTCTCGAAATCGTCGCCCGAGTCAAGGAACTCTATATCCATTGCGCTTGAATGGTATCTTGCTCTTTTGGCGGGTGCGCCCTTGTCGGAACGCTGTATCTCAAGGTTATAAAGCCTGCCCTCGCTGTCCGTTGCGAAAACATCAAGGCAGACAGAACGTGCGCCCAGAAGCCGTTTCATATCGTACTGAGTTTCCTGAGATGTAATTTTCAAATCGCTTATTCCCGTAATAATACGCAAAACCATTTCCGACAGCGGGATATTATCCCTGAAAAGCTCCCGCATAAAATCATCATCCAAAGGTCTGTACTGTTCAAGACGTTTCAGATGCGCTTGGTATCTCTTTTCGTCAATATTCAAATCCATGGGTATCACCTCTTGCAGCTTTATTATAGCATATTTTTTCGGGAAAATCAATAGCTGAAGCTTTCCCCGAGAATTTCATATTATCCATTATCTCCGAATATAATGTACGGACAAACACTATTCGGAGGGATAAATATGACCGATACAAAAAACGGGCTGACGTCCGCAGAGGCTGAAAAGCGGCTTCGTCAGGACGGCGAAAACCGTCTTGCGGAGAAAAAGAAAGCCGCCCCGCTGAAAATTTTTGTGGGACAGTTCAAGGATATAATGGTGCTTATCCTGCTGGCGGCAACGGCAGTATCCGTCTTTCTCGGGGAATATTATGATGCGCTGACCATAATCATAATAGTCCTGCTGAACGCCGTCCTGGGCTTCATTCAGGAATACCGCACCGAACGCACCCTTGAAGCCTTAAAGGACATGACCGCCCCTACCGCAAAGGTCTGCCGTGACGGAAAGCGCATGGTGATACCCGCATCTCAGCTTGTTCGGGGAGATCTGGTTTTCCTTGAAGCGGGGGATCGTGTCCCTGCGGATATTGCGCTCACTTCGGCACGGGGCGTTCTTGCAGAGGAATCTGCACTTACGGGGGAATCCGCTCCTGTTGGAAAAACGTCGGGAAACGCCGCCCATTCGGACAATTCCCTTAACCTGAAAAATGTCGCATACGGCGGCACGGTCATCACAAAGGGAACTGCCGAGGGTATTGTCATCGCCGTGGGAACGTCCTCGCAGATGGGAAAAATTTCGGGAATGTTATCCGAGATCGAGGAAGAGGAAACGCCCCTGCAAAAGCGTCTTGGCGAGCTGGGAAAGGTCATTGCCGTTATCTGCCTTGTCATATGCGTGGTGGTTGCGGGGGCGGGGATCCTTCGGGGAGAGCCTGTTTTTGATATGCTTATGACTGGGATAACCGTCGCAATTGCCGCAATTCCCGAGGGTCTGCCCGCAACGGTAACTATCGCTCTTGCCTTGGCAGTCAGCCGAATGATGAAGCAGAAAGCCCTTGTCCATCGGCTTCATTCGGTGGAAACGCTTGGCTGTGCGTCCGTCATCTGCACGGACAAAACGGGGACTGTCACCGAAAACCGAATGACCGTCAAAAAAATCGCCGTCACCTCGGGGACATTTGAGGTAACAGGCAGCGGCAGCAGCATTGACGGAAAAATTTCGGGCAGCGGCAGTGACCTTGATGCCCTTCTGAAATGCGCCGTTTTATGCAACAACGCCTCCCTGACCGTTTCAAAAAAGCAGCGTATATCCGTTGGCGACCCTACCGAAGCGGCACTTCTTATCGCTGCGGAAAAGGGCGGCTTTTCGGCGGATAAGCTTAGAGCAAACTACAAGCGGACGAACGAGATACCATTTGACAGCGAAACACGTCTGATGACCGTTACCTGCCGTTCCGAGGACGGTTCTGCGGATTACATAAAGGGTTCTCCCGAAGCCGTTATGAAGCTTTGCGGACAGTATATGGACGGGCGGGGGACTGTCCGTGCGCTTACTTCTGCGGTGCGGTCAAGGTTTATGTCGGAGGTAGACAAAATGTCCGAAGAGGCGTTGAGAACGCTGGGATTTGCCCTTCGTCATTCGGGGGAAAGCCACGTTTTTCTGGGAATTACGGGAATGATCGACCCGCCCCGTCCGGAAGCGAAAAAGGCGGTCGAGCTGTGCAGAAGGGCGCATATCCGCACGGTAATGATAACGGGCGACCATGCAAAAACAGCCGCCGCCGTTGCCCGTCAGACGGGAATTTTGCGTCCGGGAGATGAAGTCCTCACGGGCGAACAGCTGGACAAAATGTCCGATGAACGCCTTGAAGCCGCAGTCGAAAAAACGGCGGTGTATGCCCGTGTAAGCCCTGCGCATAAGCTGCGGATAGTCCGTGCGTTCAAGAAAAACGGTAAGATAGTCACCATGACGGGCGACGGCGTAAACGACGCTCCCGCTATCAAGGAAGCAAGCATAGGCGTTGCAATGGGCGTAACGGGCACGGACGTTACCAAGCAGGCGGCGGACGTTATCCTCTTAGACGACAACTTTGCCACCCTCGTAAACGCTGTATCTCAGGGGCGGGCGATCTACGCAAATATCAGGAAATTCGTCCGCTATCTGCTTTCCTGCAATATCGGCGAGGTGCTTACCATGTTCCTCGGCATAGTTTTCGGCACGCCAATGGTTTTACTGCCCACGCAGATACTTCTGGTAAACCTTGTAACGGACGGTCTGCCCGCAATTGCGCTGGGAGTCGAACCGCCCGATATGTCCCAGATGGAAAAGCCGCCCCGAAAGCCCGACGAAAGCTTTTTCTCCGACGGGCTGATGCGGAAAATAATCCTCCGCGGGATACTCATAGGCGCATTATCTCTGGCAAGCTTTATGGTTTCGCTGAACATTTCGGGGGACATTTCCGCCGCACGGACGGCTGCGCTGTTCACCCTTGTTATCTCCCAGCTGCTCCACGTTTTCGAGTGCAAATCGGAGGACGGCAACATTTTCACCGTGCCGTATCTTAACAATTTCAAGCTGATACTTGCGGTGCTGGCATCGCTTCTGGTAATTGCCGCAGCTATTTATCTGCCTGTTTTTCAGACGGTCTTTTCGACTGTCCCGCTGAATCGGGAGCTTTTGCTGACGGCGTTCGGATTTGCCGCCGCTGCACCGATTATTCAGAGCATTTTTTCGCTGTTTGAGAAATAACAAAAAGGGTGTCCCCGCCGATTTTGGCAGAAGGACACCCTTTAATGCTTCTTTTTACATTTCATCTGTCAGCTTAACCTTTACCGCTTCTATATCCTTTATTATGTTTTCCTCAGAAAGCTTATCAAAAGGCAGAAGCAGATCGTGGATACGCTCACTGTCATTGCGAACTGCACCGTATCTCCGGTTGTTAAGGTAATAATATCTGCACCAGCGGATATGTTCAAGCTCGGCTATCTCCTCAATGCTCATATGCTTTTCGTTATACAGCCGTTCAATAACATATGTATAATCGGCAGAGCTTATGTTTGAGTATCTGATGAAAGAATTCTGCTTGTCCCAATGCTCTCCGCCGTATTTGCGCACGTAATATTCATGCTGCTTTACAGCACGGTCAAGGGTTTTCTGATTGATGATAACGTCAATATCTGCGACCTCCTCCGACCTGCCGAAGCAGCGGATATTACTGCCGCCGTAAATGGTTTCGATAACTCTTTGGTCGGGGGAATAGATGTCTATCTGCGCTGAGGACGGTTCCATGCAGAAAAGCAGCTTGCTGAGTATCTCAATATTGTCGGAGCCGTCGCTGCAGATGATTATCCTGTCGCACTCGGAAATAAGTTTTGCATCGGCAAACGGGTCTGCGCCGTGGAAAACTATCTCGTCAAGGTCTATCCTGTCAAGCTCCCTGTAAAGCTCCCGGAACTCTCCGCTTTCGCCCCAGATATGGTATTCAAAATGCTGGTCACGGCTGATGATGTTCATCTGCAAGCCGAAGGTCAGCATATTTTGTCCCAAACAGCCGAAGCCTATCAGGGCAATTTTTTCCGAGCTTACGGGATAATATTCTCTCCAGTAAAGTCTGGCACAACATTCGTAAATACTGAAGGTGACAACATTTTTGCAGTCGATATTCTGCCGCCTGATATTTTCAAGGCGGATATACACATTGTTGTCCTTCATTTTGTCGTAATTCTCGGCGTAGAATTCGAGATTTTTGTTATCGTCGGAGAACATCAGTACATAATTGCGTCCGTTTTCGATAAATTCATCTACCCCCGAAACGCAGCGGCTGTTTCCTATGCTTTGGCATAAATGTGCGGCATGGGCGGATCTCCCGTAAACCACATAATTCTTTTCGGAACCCGCCCTGAAATAGTCAAGCAGCTGCTTTGACTTGTCCAGAACGCTGATTATCAGGCTGAGTGCAAAGAACATCGCCGCAAATTTCGCTATATGCAGTATAAGCGGCGTATCTATCCCTTCCACCGCATCTCCCGTATATAGCTTTAGAGCGGCATATGCGGCGTCCAGCAGTGGGTATCTTACGCCCGATTCATTATAGTGGGGATAATAAAATATTACACCTATCACAAAGGGCGATGCGATCAGGGCGATCTTTAAAACGCCCTTTATCCGGGTATTTTCTTTGTTCATAGCATGACTGTTCCTTTCCGAACTGCGTGCGTCGTTCAAATCATATTTTCGCTGCGATAGATCTCTTCCACCTTGTCCCTGTTTGCCATAAAAATATCCACAATATCGGGGTCAAAATCCTTTCCCCGTCCCTTTTGGATAATGTCGTAGCATTGCTCCAGCGGCATTGCGTCACGGTAGCAGCGTTTTGCGGACACGGCACCGAACACGTCCGCAACTGCCATTATACGGGCACAAAGCGGAATATCTATCCCGCTGAGTCCGTCGGGATAGCCCTTGCCGTTCCATTTCTCGTGATGATACCTTGCCACCTGAAACGCCATGCTTTCATAGTCGTCGTTATAGAGATGCCCGAAGGTGTCCTTGATTATCTTGCCGCCGATAACGGGGTGCTGCTTCATCTTTTCATATTCCTCGTCGGTAAGCTTTGCGGGTTTTTGAAGGATAGCGTCGGGAATTCCTATCTTGCCTATGTCGTGCATAGGTGCGGACTGGTCCATATTGTTGAGGAAGTCCTTCGTTATAATATTTTTGTACCGCTCGTCATTTCTCAGCTTTTCGGCAATAAGGCAGGCGTATGCGGAGGAACGTCTGATATGTCCGCCTGTGTTGTCGTCCTTGTTTTCGACAAGTGTTGCAAAGCCCATTACCATTTCGTGGTGATAATGCTCCAGCTCAAGGATAGACGGGTTTTCCATGTTCAGATAAATGCTGAGCGTCGCCATAACTATTGCAACGCAGGTCACCAAGGATTCGGGGAACATCAGCTGAACAGACATTACCGCAACAATGAGGACAAGTGATGTGTAGATATTTATCTTCTTCCTTTTCGGAATATACCTGTGCTTTGTTATGATGATACCGGCAGTCAGCAGACAGTACACCGCAGCCGATGCAAAGCAGATGTAGACCGCAGTTCCCATAGAATAGTTAGTGTATCTGCCCTCGATAAATTCCACATGGGGCATGAAAAATACGGTAAATGCCGCCGAAAATACGCCCGGCAGGACATATGCAGCCCTTACCCATTTGTTTTTCTTTAGTCCCACCGTTACCGAAAGCCAGTAGAGAAACAGCAGGATAACATATAATTCGTAGGACAGAAACATTCCCAGATGCAGCAAAAGATTTACCGTCCTCGGTATAATATCAAGATAATTTACCGTACAGGCGGTAATGCCGTCAAACAGCACGGCTATTTCCGAAACAATATACAATGCGCTGTAAAACGGGTTGCAGTTTGACTTATTCATAAGCTTGTTCAGTCGTTCGCCTTCGATTATGTATAATATCCCCACATAAATCAGCACAAGCAATGCCATTATCTGTGTCTTTGCATATTGCAGAATTTCCATAATATCACCTTTCCGCATAACGTAAAAAGAAAAATCTTCCTATCTGCTATTATAACACAAAAAATGACGGATTTCAACAAAAAAATTCGCCCGCCTTTTTATCGGCGGACGAAATTCATCACTTAACTTTCAACACTCAACACTGATGTCAGGATTTATCCGTTTTATCGCAGTAAGCCAGTCCCAGACCGACTGTGGACATATAGCATCTGCCGTAAACGTTCATATCTCCGATAACGAAGTCGCCGTTGCCGGGGCCGCCGAACATATGCTGATCGTCGTTTACTCTTACCCAGCTCTTGCCCTCGTCCTCGGACATCCAGAGGTTTCTGTCAGTGCCCTCCTCGGTAACGGGAACACCCCAGATGTAGATAACATAGGGGTCGCTTTCGGTCTTGCCGATGCCCACGCCTACCGCATCGCAGAGCTTAACGGTGTCGATCCTTGTGAATGTGCTGCCGTGATCGGTGGAAACGTTCAGACCGTTGATGGTGCTGTAAACCATACCCTCAATGTCCGCACAAACGGCAAATCTGCTGTGCTCGCCCATGCCGTTGACAGTCTGCTTGAAGGTCTTGCCGCCGTCGGAGCTTACATAGAATGAGCCCTTGCCGCTTGCATACACATAGTCGGGATTTACCGAGTCGCCTCTTACGCTCATATTGCCCATAATGCCTTCGCACTTAGCCCATGTTTCGCCGCGGTCGGTGGTGTAGTATGTGGAATGGAGGTTTTCGGGGCTGTAAATGATAGTGCCGCCGTCAGCTGTCACGCATATCTTTCCGCCTGTGGGGATCTTGCCTTCTTCGGGGGAATTTTTCACCTTTGCCCAGCTGTCGCCGCCGTTTTCGCTGTAAAGGATAGTCAGCTCCTTGTCGTTGTTGCCGCATTTTACCCAGACATCGTGGTTTGCTCCCGCAACGTCAATTCCCGTAGTTGTGCCGACTGCATAGGTGTGAAGTCTGCCCAGCTTGAAGATGTCGCTGTGGTCGTAGCCGTCGTAGTCACCGATAGCGGTAACAAGGTTTCCGCCCTTAACGCTGACAGCGTCCAGAGGAACGGTTTCCTCAATGCCGTATGCGTTGAAATAGAACTTGGGTGCGTCGTCCCAGATATTGTCGCAGGCGAAAACGCCGTTGCCCGATGTTACCATAAGCCTGTCGGGATTATAGGGGTCGAGAAGCAGAGAGCCGCACCAGTGGATAGCATAGTTTGTTATCCATTCGCAGCCGTTGTTGTCCATCTGCATAGTGCCTCTATCCAGCAGGCTTGTCCAGGTCTTGCCGCCGTCGGAGGTGAAATAGAAATCGTCGCCGTAAGCGCCGTTGGGCTGCTGTTCCCATCTGTTGATGGTGCAGGATACCATTTTGTTGGGGTCGTCGGGGTGAACCACAACATCGGCGATAGGATTGTCCTTCGGTGTAATGTCGGACATTTTCTCGGAAGCGGGGTCATAGATGTACAGTCCGCCGAAGCCGGGGTTCCAGGGACCTTCCGCATTTGCTGCGGTGATAAGCAGCTTGCCCTCGCTGTTCATCTTCATTCGCATGGGCATATATTTTTCCTTGGGCATCTTGTCGGGAAGCTCAGCCCATGTAACGCCGCCGTCCTTGGAAACGAAGATGTTGTTGGTTTTCTTGGAATCCTCGGAGATAGCCGCATAAACGGTGTCTGCGGTCTTATTGTCGTAAACGATAGAGCATACGCCCGTAGCATTTCCGGTAGATGTAACGGGGAAATCAACAGCCGCCCATGTCATACCGCCGTCGGTGGAGCGGATAACGCCGCCTGTTCTTCCGCCGACGAGAATGTTCTTGCCGTTGTTGGGGTCAACAGCGATACGTTCGCCGTTCTGTCTGCCCATGCCGTTTCCGTGGGCGGTGATAAGATTGGTCACTTCCACCTGAGTGAAGCTGTCGCCGTAGTCGTGGGAAACAAGGATAGCCGTCTTGCCGCCGCTGAAATACGAACAGCCTGCCAGCATATAGACGTTGTTGGGGGCTGAGGGGTCAACCGCAAGACCGTCGATGGAAAGCAGTCCTCTGTCAGGCTCGCTGATATTGTAGGAAAGGCATTTCCAGCGTTTTTCCTCCTCATTCCAGCGGTATGCGCCGCCAACGTCCGTTCTTGCGAAGAACAGGTTTTGTTCGGTGGGGCAGGAGATAAGTCCCGTAACAAATCCGCCGCCGCCCATAAACACCTGACCGTATGTCCAGTCGGGGTTCACATAGCCGAGGTCTGCGGACTGTATCTCCGCAGCGGTGGTTTCAGCTGCCTCGGCAGACGTTTCCCCGCTGTCGCCGCTGTTGTCCGATTTGCAGCCTGTCAGGGAAAAGACACTCATCATTACAGCAGCCGCCAAAGCCGCCGCTTTTTTCAGTCTGAGCTTCATAGATTTTTCCTCCATAAAATTTTGTATACGATTACACACGCCTGCTCACACACAGGCACTTACATAATTATACCCCATTCTTTGGGAAAAGTCAATGCTTTTATTAGTGTGTAGAGTGAAAAGTGGAAAGCGGAGTTTTTTCTTCTAATACTAATCTTTCATCAATACAATATATAGACAAAACGCCAAAATATTTCATATCATTTTACTATTTGCCAATAAACAGACACTCTGACAGATTTTGAACTATTTTCCTAAAAAGCAAAAAGTATATCACCCCACTAAAATGTAAAGCAGGGTAAAGAGGGTGGGGTGAAAGGGAAGGGGAGTGCAGAGGGGGAACCGTTAGGGGCGGGGGAAACTCCCTGCTTTGCGTTAGGGTTTGTTGTGTCCCCCGCCCATATAGGTTCCCCCTCTGCGGGAGTTGCGCAAAATTATAGATGTCACAAAAGAGGTGCCGCCAAAAGAAAGCAACACATTCAAGGCTCAAACTTTTTCATTCTGTTGCATTGTTTGATATTACCGCTGCTTTTTCACATCTCCTTTGAAAAGACGGACGAAACTTTTATATTTTTTCTTAATCCAACAGCACCAGCAGCCCATTATTAAGCATCTCCATTTCCTTTGTCTTAACGGGGTGTCCCCCCGACAAAAGCGACTGAACATACAGCACCGCAGCCGCCGCCTTCAGCTTTTCCTCACGGTCGGTGGAGATAAGCTTTTTCACCAGCGGATTGTTTGCGTTGAAATACAAGGTGGAGTGTCCCAGCCCCTCAAATTCCTCGCTGAATGCGTCCAGCATCTCCGAAAAAATATCCAGACCCGCCGCCTTTGAACGCTTTATGTCCCGAAGGATACGTGCATTTTCATCGGTAACAAACAGCGCAGGCAGCTGCTCGGGGGAGAAGCTTTTCAGGGAACACATTATTTCATCGTCGGAAACGGCATCATTCGCCGCCTGTTCAAAGCGTCGGACAACATCACGGTCAACGCCCTCGGGGTCGGAGAGAATTCCTTCAATGTCGCTGTCCTCCACCTCCTTGATGTCCGCAAAGGCGTTTTTCTCCGCAAGCTTGCGTATAAGTGAAGTGTCGTAGACATATCCCGCATTGACCAGAAGCTCGCCCTGCGCCCTGTAAATGGACGAAAGCTGACGGAATCTGTCCAGCTCGGGGGTATAGCTTATCCGTCCCGCAAAGCTGCGTATCTCGCTGCCCGTCATTTCGCCAAGAGAGGTTTCAAAGGTCAGATGCGGCATGAAAACGTTAAAAAGCTCGTCGTCCTCGGCGGCAATGGATTTTACCGCAAGGCTGTGGATAGTCACGATGCGTTTCAGCAGCGGGGGATTTGTCCTCGAAATTCGCATAAGATATTTGCTGATACATTCGCCCAGCTCTTTTCTTGCGGCTTTCAGATTGTCGTCATCGTAAAAATCCTCACGGGACGCTGTGGGACGCAGTCTTGCCGTATTGAAAAAGCAGCGGACGAAAAACGCCCATTTCGGCAGTATGGACTTGCCGTCCTCGGTCAGGAGCATATTTTTCAGGTAAATTCGGTGCTTCTGCTCGGCATTTGCCGCCACGGAATAGGGCAGGATATACGCCGCCCCGCTGAACAGTCCCGACTTTGATTCCAGCGGGATAAAGTCTATGAAATTCTCCCCGAAAAGCGCCGTGCCAAGCTGCATAACGCTTTCCTTTGTGCTGCCGCTGACGGCGGGGAGAGTGTTTATCCGCCTGAGTTCGCCGCCCTTTTTTATGCAGACGGGGAAGGGCAGTGGCAGACCATAGTAAAGGATAAGCTCGCTGACACGTTCCTCGGTGAAATAGTCCTCTGCGCCCTGCTTTGCCTTTATGACAATTTCCGTGCCTATCTCACATTCTCTGAGGGCGGGACGGATAGTGTATGTACCGTCGGGTCTGCCGTGCCACTCTATGCAGCTGTCCGGCTGACGGAAGGAGCGGGTGCGGATAAGTATCTCGTCGGTCACCATAAAGCAGGACAGCAGACCTATGCCGAACCGTCCGATATAGTCGGCATTTATCATACCTTCTTCAATATCCCGCTTGGAGGATTGCCCGATAACAGCCAGAAAACGGTGTATCTCCTCCTCGGTCAGACCCGTGCCGTTATCGGTGAAGCGAATGGTTTTCCCCTCGTCTATCTCAACGGTGATAAGTCCGCCGTTTTCGGGGAATTGCTTGTCGGCGGTCTGCCTTGCGGAAATTGCATCAACGCCGTTTTGCATAAGCTCACGGACGAAGACGTCGGGGCTGCTGTAAAGGTGGTTTGACAGAATATCTATCATTCCGCCTAAGTTTACTTTGAATTTGAAATCGTTTTGCATAATAACGTTCCTTTTCAATGGTTTATGTATTTCGCCCCGCCGAAACACAAGATTATATTTACGCTGCAACAGCGGGCATATCATCAACATCTGCCGCTATTTTGTCGAGAACATATTTCAGCTCGGTGTCCCACAAAAGGCGGTTTTCGTAGGTAAGAGTGTCCTTGCCTTCAAGACGCAGCTTGCGGTTGATAACATAGTCATCACGGGTCAGAGTAACGTAAATATCGGGAGCGGAGCAGTAAACGGAGTTATCCTTTCCGTCCGAGTTAAAGGCGATAAAGGGGGAATAGTTGAAGACCAGCCCGGTTTCAGGCATTGACTGACACATAAAGGTTGGTGCAATGCCCTCGCCCTTGGTGTTTTCGCCGACTATGGTCGCAAGACCGTTTTTGCTGAAATAATAGATAAATTCGTCGGTGAGAGATGCCGAGTTTCGTCCCGAAAGAATGTAAATATCCCTGTCCTCCGCAGCAAGCTCACCGGTATATTCTCCGTCGTATTCATTATATTCGTTGAATTTGTACCAGCTGTAAGCGCTGTCTGTTTCAAAGGGCAGTTCGGCGGGGGACAGCTTTTCGTGGGAATAGTAAAGGCTTTCAAAGAGGTCGCCGAAGGGGTTGCAGTTGTACTTGTTAAGCTCAAGATAGGACTCGTTGTCGATTATCATTTTGTCCTTGAAGAGGGGAGCGTAAATATTTTTCTCCCAGAAGCCCGTAATGCCGCCGCCGTTTTCACGGACGTCAAAGATGATATGACGACATTCGGCATACTTTTCCATTTCCGATTTAAGCTTTTCGCCGTCGAAATAGTCAAAGCTTGTGAATTCGGCATAAAGGGTGTCTGTTTCTTCGGTGTAAACAAGGGTGTAGGAGCTTTCATCGACCTCCTGCATTGCCTCCTCAAAGTCGAAATCGGTGAGGACTGCATATGCCGATGCCTCATTGTAGGCGGTTTCACGTTCAAGGCTGTAATAAAGCTTGATATTCTTTGTAGTGCCGTCGTCGCAGAGAACGAGAGCGTCCAGCTCCTCGCCGTCTGTCAGGTTAAAGGAAATGTTGTCACGGTAGGGGATATTGTTTTTGAAATCGTAGCTGAGCTTTGAGTAAAACAGGTGCTCGTTCACAAATTCCGAAACGGGTCTGCCGTTTATCTCAAGAATTTCCTGACCGAATTTTTCACGCAGCTCGGGCTTTTCGTATTCAATGTTCATATAGTGACCGTCGCAGTAAAGGAAAAGTGCGGAGTTGTCCCTGTCATACAGCGGCTCCATTTTTTCGCCGAGATACTTGTTCCATGCGTCCGCAATACCGCCGATATTCGGTCGGAAACGGACATGCTCCGCATTAAAGCACATCTGCGACGCAATATAGCTTGACTGCATATAGCCCATATAGGTGTGGCAGTTGGGAACGTCCGCCAGCACGGCATTGCACAGGACGTAAAAATCAAAGCCGTTTTCGCACTGCTCAGCCATTTCACGGTACTTTGCACATTTCTCGTCAAAGTCAAAGCCGTATAGCTTTTCGCTTTCGGAGATGTTGGGGATACCCGTGCGGAGAACATCTATCATATAGTCGAAATCGGACAGCATCTGCTCCTTTGTCGGCTCGGTGAATTCTATCTCCTTATAGGTAAATGTGTCGATAACATTGGCAATAATATTATCTCTGCCGGGAATACAACAAAAGACCAGAACGCATATCACGATAACGATAATAACATTTCCCGCAGTTTTCAGATGTTTCTTCATTCAATTTCCTTTCCAAATCAACTTATCAGTTGAGCTTATAAAGATAATCAAAGCTGCCTTTTTCCGCTTTCAGACAGGTTTCCATGACCTCGGAGATCAGCTTCATTCTGTTGAGCATTATCTGTGGGTCCTCCGAATACATTGTCCTGTCGAGAAAATAGGTAAGCACAGCAACAATGACTTCGGCGCTTTCCTTGGGCGTTTGGGAATGTATAGTACCCTCGGCTATGCCCTCATACATCAGCTGCTCCACCACGGGCGCGATCTCCTGAATTGCGGCGACATTTATCTTATGGTGGATATCGGGGTCCTCGTGGAGATTCAGCTTATGCAGCATATTCTTTTCATTTTCGCTGTAATCGCATTTTATGATGCTGTGAAAGAGAAGCTTCATCTTTTCGATAGATGAGGTTTCGGGGCGGTTGTGTATATTCTCAAAAAAATCCCTGACCGCACGGCGATAGCTTCTTTCCACAACAGCGTAGATTATCTCGTCCTTGCTCTTGAAATAGTAATAGACGCTGCCCTTGCCTATGCCCGCTTTTTTTGCAATGGCGTCAACGGTTATATCGTTATAAGCGGCTTCGGAGATAAGCTCCTCGGTGGCTTTGAAGATAAGTTCTTTCTTGTCGGTTTTCATAGTTTCCTGACGCTTCCTTTGGGTATTTTCACAGTAAATGATTGCTTGCTTTCGTTTACAATGTTATTGTAACACAAAATTTGCATATTGACAAGTTTTTTTCGGAAAAATACTTGACCGTCGGTCGAAAATGTGCTATTATGAAAATCAGAGAGATTCGACTGTCGGTCGAAAAATATCGAAAGGAGCAGTTTTATATATGAATGGTACAGGAATTGCTGCGATAGTCGGCGGTGTTGCTCTGCTGGGTGCGGCAGGGGCGACTGCGGGCGCACTTACGCTTTTTAACCGTGTTATCCCACGTCAGGACCAGGTTCGTGTAAATCTTGACGAAATGGCGGATATGGCAAAATGGGAGGAGTACCGCAAGATAATCCGTCCCCGAAAGGAATGGATATTGGAGCGCACTTCCGAGCATATCACCATAAAATCAAGGGACGACCTCACTCTCCACGGCGACTATTTCCCCGCCGATGACCCGTCGGACACTATCGTTATCGGTTTCCACGGATACACAAGCATGGGTATGAACGACTGCCCGTCCATCTGCAAATTTTTCCTGGAAAAGGGTGCAGACTGTCTTATCGTTGACAACAGGGCACACGGCAAGAGCGAGGGAAAATACATAGGCTTCGGGATCCTCGACAGATATGATTGTCTGGAATGGATAAAATATGCCGCTAAGCGTTTCGGCGAGAACAAGAAGATCATACTGTTCGGAGTTTCCATGGGCGGTGCAACGGTGCTTATGACTTCGGGCTTCCCCGATATTCCCGAGAATGTCAAGGCTATTGTTGCGGACTGTGCGTTTACGTCCCCTTATGACGTTTTTGCGCATATCTTAAAGAGAGATTACCACCTGCCGCCATTTCCCGTAATGAACATCAACGATGCAATGTGCCGCAAAAAGGCAGGCTACGGTTTCCGGGATTATTCCACGCTGGACGCTATGAAGGTCACAAAGATACCGACTCTGTTTATCCACGGCAAGGACGATGATTTTGTCCCCACCTGGATGAGCGAGAAAAACTACGTTGCCTGCGCCGCACCGAAAGATATGATGATCGTGGAAAATGCGGGACACGCCGCAAGCCTTTACGAAAACCCCGAGCGCTACGAAGCAAAGGTTGAGGAGTTTATAAACAAGTATGCGCCGATAAATTCGGCAAAGTGAAGAATATGATGGGAGTGTAAAGCTAAGTGAAAGAGATTAACATTAACGGTTCGGTCATGAAATGCTATCCCCTGACAGCTGCGCAGAGGCTTCACCATTACACGGTGAAATATTGTCCCCGTCAGCAGGTGCTTAACATCGGTACGGGACTTTATGTCAAGGAGGACACCGATTTCAGGATACTGAAAAAGGCCATTTACAAGGCGTATGAGCGTTTTGAGTCTATGCGTCTGAGATTTATTGAGGACGAGGACGGAACCGTTTATCAGTATGTTGTCCCCTTTGAGGAAAGAGAAATTGGCTTCTGCGATTTCTCCAACTGGAGAGAGGAAGCAGCCCACGACGAAATGAGAAAGTGGACTGCCGAGCCGTTCCCCCGCTACAATTCGCCTATGAACAAGGTGGTTATGATAAAGCTGCCCGGCGGATACAACGGAATTTATCTGAAGGTAGACCATATGACAATGGATTCCAGCTCCATTATCGGCTTTGACAGAGATGTGCTTGAGCTGTACTGTGCGGAAAAGTACGGCACACCCTACCCGAAGCCCATGCAGTCCTATATCAAGTGCATTGAAAAGGATCTGGCGTATGAGGCAGATTCCCCCGCAAAGCTGAAGGACAGCGAGTTCTTCGCCAAAGAAATTGCAGGCAGTGAGCCTATGTACACCGATTTCACGGGAATGGGCAGACTGCTCACTCAGCGCCGTGAAACAGGCGATCCCAACCTGCGTTCCGCAATCATCACCTCCGACAGTCTGGACGCTTCCATTTCCGTTTATCACCTTGAAAAGGACCCCTCCGACAGACTTATGCAGTTCTGCCTTGACAACAATGTGCCTATGGCAAGCCTGCTGTTAATGGGTCTGAGAACGGTGCTTTCCAAGTTCAACAACGACGAGAAGGACGTTTCCGTCAAGAGCAATGTTGCAAGAAGAGGTACTCTCCTTGAAAAGCGTTCGGGCGGTACAAGAATTCACTTCTTCCCCCTGAGAACCATTATCGAGCCGGAAACCACCTTCCTTGACGCTATCAGAATTATCCAGACCGAGCAGAACAAGCTCTTCCACCACGCAAACAAGGACCCCATCGCCCTGACAATGGAGCGTTCAAAGCATTGGAAGCTTCGTCCCGGCGCAAGCTACGAGAGCATCAGCCTTACATATCAGCCCCTGACTCTCCAGCAGAAGGAGGCGGATATTCCCGATGTTCAGTATAAGAGCTTCTGGTACACAAACGGTGTTGCCGCTCAGCCTCTTTATCTGACTGTTATGCACCGTGTTGAGGACAATGGTCTGGACTTCAATTTCGAGTACAAAAAGGCTGTTGTTACCGAGTCTGAGATGGAATATCTGTATTACTATCTCTGCCGTGTTCTGTTCAGAGGTATCGAAAACCATAACCGCACTGTGGGCGAAATTCTTGAAATGATTTGATATTCCCATAAATTATGACCGAAAATACTATATTGGAGGATAAAAAAATGCTTGAAAAAATGAAAGAGCTTATCTGCAACTATGTTGACGTTGACCCCGAAACCATCACAGACGATTCCAGATTTATCGAGGACTTAGGCTTTAACTCCTTCGATTTTATGAGCCTTCTGGGCGAGCTGGAAAACGAGCTTGGCATTACCGTTGACGAGCAGGAGGTAGTTAATATCCACACAGTCGGTGAAGCCGTTAAGTACATCGAGTCCCGCAAGGCTTGATTTGAGGAGGATAATATGGACAAGAACAATATCAAAACACTTGCAGATCTGGTCAGACTTGCTGCCGAGGAATACGGCGAAAAGGCATACATAAAGGAAAAGGCTGACAATGGCATAGCCGAAACCTCCTTCAATAAATTCTACGAAAACGCTATGAAGGTAAACGCCTTCATCAAGGACGTTTCAAAGGGGAACAAGGTCCACGCTGCCGTTATCGGTCCCACAAGTGCGGCTTATCTGGAGTGCTATTTCGGAACAGTTCTGGACGGAAATGTTATCGTTCCGCTGGACGCTCAGCTGGCTTGCCCCGACATCTGCGAGCTGATAAACCGTTCCGATTCGGAGATATTCTTCTATGATTCAAGATACACTCCCATGATCGAGCTTATCAAGAAAAGCTGTCCCGCTGTACATACTTATGTGTCATTGCAGGCTTGCGAGGGTGCGGACAATGTTCTTCCCGATATTCTTGACAAGTATCAGCCGACAGAGGGCAAGGACGCTGTTCCCGATGCACTTGCTTCTATCGTTTACACCTCGGGCACAACGGGCAAGCCCAAGGGCGTAATGCTCACCCACGGCAATTTCGTGGATAACACCACCTGTCAGGACAACGAAAGCTCTCCCGAGGACGAGCTGCTGACGGTTCTGCCCGTTCACCACGTTTACTGCTTCACCTGCGATATTCTCCTTTCCCTGAGATACGGTGCGACGGTCTGCGTCAATGATTCGCTGCTGAGAATTGCGGCAAATCTCAAGCTTTTCCGTCCGACGCTTATGCTGCTTGTCCCCATGATCGCAGAAACCATTTACAAGCAGATAATGGCTGCTTCAAAGGCAAAGCCCGACGTTCCTCCCGCTATGATAGCACAGGCTGTTTTCGGCGGACGCTTAAAGGGAATTTACAGCGGCGGAGCATATCTCAGCCCCGAGCTTATCAAGGGATATAACGCCCTCGGTCTGCCTATTGCACAGGGCTACGGCATGACCGAATGTTCACCGAGAATTTCCACAGCGACCTTGCAGGACGAGTACAGCGAAGCAGTCGGCACTATCGTAAACCGCTGCGAGGTACGCATTGTTGACGGCGAAATTACCGCAAAGAGTCCCTCCGTTATGAAGGGCTACTACAAGGACGAAGCCGCAACCGCCGAAGCGCTTGATTCCGAAGGCTGGCTGCACACGGGCGACCTTGGCTACGTTGACGAGAAAAACCGCATCTTCATCACAGGCAGAAAGAAAAATCTTATTATCCTCAGCAACGGCGAGAATGTATCTCCCGAGGAGCTGGAAAACAAGTTTGCTATGGTCGACAAGGTTAAGGAAGTTCTGGTATATGCCGAGGACGGCGTTATTACCGCCGAGATTTTCCCGAATCTTGACATTTACGGCGAAGCTGACGACAAGACTATCGGCGCAGACCTCAATCAGCTTATTATGGAGATAAACAAGACTCTGACTTCCTCCAAAACTATCCGCAGAATCCGTCTGAGAAGAGTGGAATTTGACAAGACCACATCTAAGAAGATAAGAAGAAATCAGACCGTTCAGGGCGAGATCGTTTGATAATTTCCACTAAATAAAAATGTCCCCCACCGATAATTTCGATGGGGGACAATCTTTTTATATCCGAAAAAATTACTTGGAAATAAGCGCAAGTGTATCTCTTGCAATAAGCAGCTCCTCGTTGGTGGGAACTACCCAAACCTCAACCTTGGAATCGTCTGCGGAGATCTTGCAGAGCTTTCCTCTCAGACCGTCATTCTTGGAAGCGTCCAGCTTGATGCCGAGATAGTCCATATTTGCGCAGACATCGGCTCTTACATCGGGAGCGTTCTCACCGATACCGCCTGTGAAGATAACAGCGTCAAGACCGTTCATAACAGCGGCAAAGCTTCCGATATACTTCTTTATCTCGTAACGGAGCATTTCGCCCGCAAGGATAGCTCTCTTGTCGCCCTTTGCGGCAGCTGCGGCAATATCTCTGTTGTCGCTGGAAATGCCCGAAATTCCGAGGAAACCGGACTTCTTGTTCAGATAATCGCTCATCTGGTCTGCGGTAAGACCCAGCTTCTTCTGAACGAATTCAACTGCGGAGGGGTCAACGGCACCGCTTCGTGTTCCCATGATAACGCCGTCAAGGGGAGTGAAGCCCATGGTTGTATCGATGGACTTTCCGCCTTCGATAGCGGTGATGGAGGAACCGTTTCCGAGATGACAGGAAACGATCTTCAGGTCCTTGATGTCCCTGCCCATTGCATCTGCAAGAGCGGCGGAAACAAAACGGTGAGATGTGCCGTGGAAGCCGTATTTTCTTACGTGAAGTCTTTCATAGCACTCATAAGGCAGACCGAACATATAAGCCTTTTCGGGCATTGTCTGATGGAATGCGGTATCGAACACAACTACCTGAGGACAGCTTGCGGGGATAACCTTCTTGCAGGCTCTCAGAGCAAGTGCATGAGGGTGATTATGTACGGGAGCAAGCTCGGACAGACCGTCGATCTTGTCGATAACTTTGTCGGTAACGAGAGTTGTTTCGCTGAACACCTCTGCACCCTGTACTATTCTGTGACCTACTGCGGAAATTTCGTCCATGGACTTGATAACGGCAGCGTCGCCTGTGGTCAGTACCTCGACCAACTTCTCAAAAGCTTCGGTATGTGTGGGGAAATTGCAGTCGGCGTCGAATGTGCGGCCGTCGCCTGTTTTGTGGGAAACGTGTCCGTCAATGCCGATACGGTCGCAGTTGCCCTTTGCAAGAACGCTTTCGTTATCCATATCAATAAGCTGATATTTCAGCGAGGAGCTTCCTGCGTTTACAACGAGAATCAACATAGTAAAATTCACCTTTCACATTAAAATTGTACTAACCTACATTTTACCACATTATCCGCCGAAAATCAAGCATTTACAATAAATTTTTTCACATTCTTTACTTTGGATTTTTCGCCATTTCGCTGTAAAATTCGCTGAGCTTGCCCGCAATTTCCGCTTTAAGCAGCATACAGTCCGCTTCAAGGGAACGGTTTGCGTACACGCCCTTGGACGCCAGAGCATACGCCTTGTCTGCCCGTGAAATGGCGGCGGGGTAGTCCTTTTCGGTGTGCGACTCCTTTGCAAGCTCGTAATATGCCCTTGCCAGAAGTGCGGAAAATTCGTCGTTCATAAGCCCCATGGCAAGAGAATCCTCCGCAAGGTCGGCAGCCTCCCGCCAGAAGCCTTCACGGATAAGCTGCTTGGTGCTTTCTAAGCGTCTGACGGTATCGTCCGCAGAGGTCTCCTCGGTGGGCATTAGGCTTGTGAGGTTCAGCCCAAGGGTTTTCGCCAGATATTCCAGCGTTTTTACCGAGGGCGTTGCCGTGCCGCTTTCGATCTGGCTGAGCATATTTCGTGTGATAAAATCGCCCACGACCTCACTCTGGGTCATTTTCTTTGCCAGCCTTGCTTCCTTTATCTTTTTGCCCAGCTCGATAGGGTCCATAGTACTCCTCCCTTTTAATAATGTGAAGCGTGAAGTTATTAGTGTTGAGTGTTGAATGATGAATGTTGAATTTTTAAATAGACGTATTTTGCCGATAATTTAACACTTAACATTGCAAATAATGTTAGGGAAATACTGATTAATGGGTGTTCCCCCGCCTAGATACGTCACTCAGGCAGCAAGAAAAATGAAATTATTGATTAATTCAGTAGTTCCTTGTGTTGAGTATTTAATGAGCCGCATTTTGCTGATAATTCAACACTCAACTCTCAACACTTAACACTAGTAAATATGATTTACATATATTTTAGCAGATTTATTTTGGAATTGCAAGGGGTTTTTCAAAATATTTTCCCGTACAAGCCCTGTATCGTGTACAAAAAATCACTATGCAAATTGTGCAACAGTAACAAACCGTAAAAATCGTATCAAAACATATTGACATTTTGTGATGAATATCTTATAATTTAAGTAAATACAATTTACGGAGGGGATCGGTATGAGTGAATGGTGGGACGGTCTTGATTCAATTTTGAAGGTGCTGTACTGCATAGCCGTTCCGTCCTCGCTTATCCTTATAATTCAGACGATAATTTCGCTCTGCGGAATAGGCGACGGCGGCTCGGGAATTGAAGTGAGCGACACCTCGGGGCTTGACATGGGCGATATTCCCGACGATCTGCCCGATATGTCTGCAGATGTTGACACGGATATTTCCGATATGAGCGACGGGGGAAATCCCGCCGATGTCGGTGCGCTGCGGCTGTTTACATTGCAGACGGTCATTGCGTTCCTGACGGTGTTCAGCTGGGTTTCCATAATCTCCTACGGCGGCGGAACTCCCGCATTTGCGGCAATGCTTATCGGTGCGGCGTTCGGTGCGGCGGCAATGTTCGGTGTGGCAAAGATAATGAGCCTGTCCAAAAAGCTGTCGGAAAGCGGAACTATCGAGCTGAAAAACGCCCTGGGCGAGCATGGAACGGTCTACCTGACTATCCCGCCCGCAGGCAGCGGAGAGGGAAAGGTCACGCTGACCATACAGGGCAGATTTATGGAGCTTCCCGCTGTTCAGGACGGCAGAGAGCCGCTGAAAACGGGCGCGTCCGTGCGAATTATTGACCTTCGGGGAGATACCTTAGTCATCGAAAAAGAGGACTAAATTAAAAACATTTTTAGGGAGGAATTATTATGGGTGGATTTGAAGTATTAACAGCGGTGGTAATTATTGCGGCGGTGCTGCTGGCGGCGATAATTGCATTGCTTTCGAGATTTCGGAAATGTCCCTCGGACAAGGTCCTGGTTATTTACGGTAAGGTCGGAACCGACGCAAACGGCGTTACCAAGAGTGCAAAGTGTATTCACGGCGGTGCGGCGTTTATCGTCCCCGTGATACAGTCCTATCAGTATCTTGACCTGACACCTATTTCCATTAACGTTGACCTGAAAAATGCGCTTTCCAAGCAGAATATCCGTGTTGATGTTCCGTCGAGATTTACCGTGGGAATATCCACCGAGCCGGGCGTTATGCAGAATGCGGCTGAAAGACTTCTCGGTCTTAAGATGATGGAAATTCAGGAGCTTGCAAAGGATATTATCTTCGGTCAGCTTCGTCTTGTTATTGCAACGATGGACATTGAGGAAATAAATACCGACCGTGACAAGTTCCTTATTGCAGTATCGAATAACGTTGAAATTGAGCTGAAAAAGATCGGTCTGCGGCTTATCAACGTTAACGTTACCGACATCAACGACGAATCGGGTTACATAGAGGCACTCGGTAAGGAAGCCGCTGCAAAGGCTATCAACGACGCAAGAAAGAGCGTTGCCGAGCAGGACAGAGATGGTGCTATCGGTGAAGCAAACGCAAGACGTGACCAGAGAATACAGGTCGCAGCCGCCAATGCGTCCGCTATCGAGGGTGAAAACAACGCTAAGATAGAGATCGCTCAATCGGAAGCTATCAGACGTCAGAAGGAGCAGGAAGCCAACGCAAAAGCTGAAAACGACGCTAAGATCACCGTTGCTCAGACGGGCAGAGATGGTGACATCGGTCAGGCAAAGGCTTGGCAGGAGCAGAGAGTTCAGGTCGCAGCCGCAAACGCAGCCGCTATCGAGGGTGAAAACAACGCTAAGATAGCAATTGCTCAGTCGGACGCAGCCAGACGTGAAAAGGAAGCGGAAGCCCTCAGAATCGCAACCGCAGCCGAAGCCGTTCAGGCAGCAAAGGCAAAGGCAGAAGCCTATCAGTCGCAGCAGGAAGCCGAGCTTCGCCGTGCCGAGCTGGAAATGGCAAGCCAGAAGGCTGACATCATCGTAAAGGCGCAGATAGAAAAGGAAAAGGCTGAGATAGCCGCAGAAGCCGAAGCCGAGGTCATCAGACGCAAGGCAAAGGGTGAAGCTGATGCCGCATTCGCAAAAATGGCAGCCGAAGCACGTGGTGCGCAGGAGATCCTCGAAAAGCAGGCAGAGGGTATGCGCAAGCTTATCGAAGCGGCAGGCGGTGACGCAGATTCCGCAGTTAAGCTTATCGTTGCCGACAAGCTTGAGGAGCTTATGCGTATTCAGGTGGACGCTATCAAGAACATCAAGATCGACAAGGTCACTGTCTGGGACAGCGGCACAAACGCCGACGGCAGGAACGCTACCTCCGATTTTATCTCCGGTCTGATGAAGTCCGTACCGCCTATGAATGAGCTGTTCAAGCAGGCGGGAATGGAGCTTCCCGAGTTCCTCGGCAAGGAGATAGAGAAGGCTGACGATGTGAACGTTCCCGAGGAGGAAAAGGCTGAAATTTCTGACAGTCAGGCTGAATAATTTTTTCTTATAGCAACAAAAATTGCTCCCGCCGAGAATTTTCGACCTCTCGGCGGGAGCGTTGTTTTAAGTATCAATCCTATGTAAATCGTGAATATTCTTATTCCGATAAACCAAATCATCACGGACGGAAAAGCCCAGCTTCTCCCAAAAGCCGTTGCCGACCTCATTTCTTTGAAATGCCACCAGAGCCACCTTGTTGATGCCCTCCTTGTCAAGTGCGGACATGGCGTGTTCAGCAAGAGTTTTTCCGATATGCCGACCTCTGTACTCGGGAAGAACGGCGGTGTGATGGATAAATCCCCGTCTGCCGTCGTGACCTGCCATTATTACGCCGACGATTTTTTCTCCGTCCAGAGCGACAAAGCTTGTGGCGGGGTTGCGCCTGAGATATTTTTCTATGCCCTCACGGCTGTCATCGGTGGTGTTCAGACCCATTCCCGGCGTGTTTATCCAAAGTTCGTAAACCCCGTCATAATCGGAAATTTTCATTATGCGATATGCTATCAATTGCCTTTCCTCCCGTTTTTTGATATTTTTATTTTACACAAAAAACTCTGTCAAGTCAAGCTTAATGTTGAGTGTTGAATGTTGAGTGTTGAATTTTGATAAATCATAGAAATACTGCTCAATGGATATTTCTTATATTTCAACACTCAACTCTCATAACTCAACACTTGCTTAAAGGTCCTGAATATCCGCAGCGGTAATATCATTTTCCAGATTATCCCTTGCAAGGTCGTTGTCAATAACGGGGTAGACCTTGGAAATGGGACGCTCGGTGTGGAAAACCTTTTGAGCGGGCGGTTTTGTCCCTGCAATAATGGGGTTTGCCTTTGCCTTGCCGTGCTTTGCTTTGCCCTGTATTTCGGGGACGGGTGCGGTTTCGCTCCACGGCTGGACATAGGTGTGTTCGGGACGCTTCATTCCTTGCTTGGACATTTTTATCACCTCAAGGTGTAGTTTACCCGTCCGACGAAAAAATATCCGGTATCTCCGCATGGTATTCGCTGTTCATAAACACAATATTTATGGTATCTCCCTGTCTGTCGGCGGTGAAAACGGTTATCGGTTCTCGGTTCATCAGGTTGTAGCTGTTTTTCCATGCGGTGATTATCCCGAAAAACAGTACGGTCAGCAGGACGATATATTCAAATGTCAAAAACAGTGTCCGTCTGCGCCGCTGATTTTTCGGCATTTCAACGTGAAAAAAGGCTCTTATACGGTTCATTTTTCATTCCTCGCTTGCCATTGCCGCCAACGCTTTACCGATAAGCTCTCCGCTGTACAGCGCCTCGTCAAGGCTGTTCCCGTGACTGCCCACCTCGATAAGCAGAGAACCCGTGGTCAGGTCCTGATTATATCTCCTGTAATCGAACAGGACGGGGCGTGTGAGCGTTGGTGCGGTTTCCTCCAACGCCTGCTGAAGGTCGGCGGCAAATCCCAGATTTTTCATAAAATTCGGCATATCCATAGTTCCGTCATCGGCACCGCAGATTATCATGACCTGTGCGGCGGTCTTTCCGTCAATATCCGCAACGGGGGCAAGGCGAACACCGTCGGCGGTTTCCATAGCGTCACGGTGAACGTCCAGCACAATTTGAATGTCGGGATATTCCGTGAGAGCCGCCTTGACCGTTTCCGCACTCCGCTCATAGGAACCGTTATAGGACGGATAATCGTGGAGGGTCACATCGTGGTAAACGCCGATGCCTGCTTTTTCCAGCTCGGCGGCTATCCTGTCCCCGACTGCTGCCATATTTGCGGACAATTCCGTTGTTCGGCAGGAACGTTCGCTGTCGTAGCTGTCGGACGGTTCGGGTTCGTAGCACTCGGTGGTGTGGGTGTGCATTATCATCACACGGATTTTCCCGTCGGCTTTCAGCGTAAAATCTGCTCCGTTTTCTGCGGCGGAAATTACTTCGTCGTTGGAAACTTCGGTAATGTTCCGTATCTGCCCGCCCTTCGGAAGGGATATGTACTCATCTCCGAAAAATTCGCCGTAATGCTTCCGTTCGATTTTTCCGCTGCCGTTTTCGGGAATATCGGGCGATGCGGGGACGGGTTCTTCGCTGTGTACCTCGGCTTCTTCGTTTGCGGAGGACGGTCGGGTGATCTTTCCGTATGAAATGGGCATAAAGTCGGATATTTCGGCTGTTTCAGAGGGCTTTTCGGTGACTGTAACGGCTGTTGTTTCCCTGTCTGCCCCCGCTACCAGCCGCACCGCCGTGACCGCACATTCCTCCGCGGACGGCAGCGGGAGGACCGCAAACGCCGCTGCCGAGGCTATCCCTGCGGCGGCAAAGGTAAGCATACCGGTTATCCTTCGTCTTTGAAATCTTCGCATAATATGTACTTCCCTTCGATTGTTTTATTATTATAGTATAGTACAAGCCTTCCGAAAATATTCATCGGAAAAACGCAACTGACGGTTGCAAAAAATTTTTTTTCGTGTGCAACCGAGGGTTGGTTGTTTTTTCCTTTGAAATGTGCTATGATATTATCAATGAAAGGTGGTATTCAAAATGAACGAAACTATCGCCGAAAGGCTGTTTTTACTTAGAAAGCAAAAGGGACTGTCCCAGGAGGAGCTTGCTGATATGACCGAGGTTTCCCGTCAGGCGGTGTCGAAATGGGAGAGAGGGGAGGCTGTCCCCGACATTGACAAGCTGGTGAAGCTGTCGCAGATTTACGGCGTTTCCATTGACAGTATCGTAAAGGGAGATGCAGAGGAGGACGATTTTTTTCGTCCCCTTACGGAGGAAGCGGCGAAGAGCGAGCCTGTCCCCGAAATGACCGAAAGCACTCCGAAAAATGAGTTTGCGGAAATGGGCAGTGATATGCAGAAGGCGTTCACCGAAATGGGCAGGGATATGAAGGAAACCTTCACGCAGTTTGGTCAGGATATGAAAAAGACCTTCGGCAGCGGCAGCGCTTATGCCGAACCGACTCAGGCGCCGAATATGGAGATACGCACCGCCGAACCCACACCCGATACTCAGATAGCGGGGCTGGGCTTCAACAGCCTTGCTGACCGGGACGAGCCGTTTCATAACATAAATTGGAAAATGCTCTACACATTCCCCATATATATGGTGGCTATCGGGCTTATGTTTTTATTCGGTATGTTTTTCGGCTGCTGGGAATGGAGCTGGCTTTTTGTGCTGGCTATCCCGCTGTATTACACCACAATTTCGGCGATGCGGAAGAGAAATCCTGCTATTTTCTGCTATCCCGTTCTGATGGTCATAATGCAGATGATAGGCGGGTTCTGGTTCAATATGTGGGCGACAAGCTGGATATGGTATCTGACTATCCCGTTTTATTACACGGCTGTTGTGCCGTATCTGAAAAAGCATGTGAAGTATTTTCGGGATAAGTGATTTTTTGTGTATCTCTTCGTTTCGGCGGGGAGGTACATTTTTTATATGATAAATAAGTGAAATCTATTGACAAAGAGCGTTTGCCGTTGTATAATATATGTCATATAATATAGGCAAAAAGGAAGGATAATATGGCTTTTGAGCTGGAATACATAGCTGCCCCCGTTATCGGTTCGGTCATCGGATATTTTACAAATTATCTGGCGGTGAAGATGCTGTTCCGTCCGCTGAAACCCGTCAAGATAGGCAAATTTACTCTGCCCTTTACCCCGGGAATTATCCCCAAGGGACGTGACCGTCTTGCCAAGGCAATAGGCGGTGCGGTGGGAAATTCCCTGCTGACCGACGAGGTTTTGCAGGAAACGCTGTTATCCGATAAAATGACGGAAACGATCGCCGACGCCGTTGACAAGTGGCTTTTGGAAAACCGTGAGAACGAAACGCCTTTGCGTGAACTTCTGGAAAGCTTCACGGGCAGCTCCGAGCAGCTTATGGACGGTGCGTCGGAGCTTATTTCCGAGAAGATACTGAAAAAGGCTGACGAGATAGGCGTTGGCAAGCTGGTTGCAGAGCAGGTAGCTCTGGCTGTCAAGGAGAAGATTCAGGGAACGATGCTTGCTATGATGCTCAATGACAGCGTTATCGACAATCTTTCGGGACATATCGCAAACGCCGTTGACGGGCATATTTCCGAGCACGGCGAAGAGCTTATCAAGCCCCGTGTCAAGGACGAGGTCGTGAAGTTTATGGAAAAGCCTGCGGGCTCGCTGGTAGCATCTGCCGAAAATCGGGGTGCGGACATCAAGGGAATGGTGCTGAAAATCTACAAAATGGTAGTTGAAACCAAGCTGAGCGGCGTGATGGACACCATAAATATCCCCGCTATAATCGAGAACAAGATAAATTCCATGGATATGCTTGAAATCGAGCAGCTGACACTTTCGGTCATGAAAAAGGAGCTGGACGCTATCGTTTGGCTGGGTGCGGTCATCGGATTTATTCTGGGACTTTTCAATCTGTTTTTCTGAAAAAAAATCGGGTGTTCCTCCGTTTAAGTTGGGGGAACACCCTTTTATATCGGTAAAGAAAAATCTCCCTTAATTATTGCACATACGTTTCAGATATGGTATAATGTAGAAAAGTGTCGAACATAATACTAAAAATATATTTCGGAGGGGTAAAAATGGGTAATATCGTTTCAGTCGGCGGACATATAAATGCTTCAATAAATTTTGCCATGCAGCAGAATTATGTTCCTGTTATCAGATTTCTGACAGTTAACAACGAATCGGACCAATTGCTTGAAAACGTTGATCTGAAGATCAGCTTTGAGCCTGAATTTGCAAAAGAATTCAGATACCATATTGACAGTATTCCCGCACAAGGATCTGTCGAAATATCTCCCGTCAAAATAAATACAAATACGGATTTTCTGTTTTCTCTCACAGAAAAAATGGTAGGAAACATAACCGTTGATGTTGTGCAGGGTGAAGAAGAGCTTTTTACATATCGGGACAGTGTCGAGCTGCTTGCACACGATCAATGGAGCGGTCTGACTATTATGCCAGAGATAATTGCTGCTTTTGTAACGCCCAATCATCCGTCCGTTTCGGCAATTATCCATGAAGCTTCAATGTTTCTGAAAAAATGGAAAGGCACACCCTCCTTCACAGGCTATCAGACAAACAACCCCAATAATGTCAAGCTGCAGATGGCAGCGATATATGCCGCTCTTGCACAGCAAAAAATCATTTACAACAATCCGCCCGCAAGCTATGAGATAATCGGACAGAGGATCCGCCTTCCCCATATTGTACTGGAACAGAAAATGGGTACCTGTCTTGACCTTGCGGTGCTTTACGCAGCCTGCCTTGAAGCGGTCGGACTTAATCCTTTGTTATTCTTTATAAAAGGTCACGCATTCTGCGGCTGCTGGCTGGAGAACAACACCTTTGCAGACTGCTGTACCGATGATGTTTCCGCTGTTGAGAAGCGTATCGCAGCAGATGCAGAGGAAATGCTCCTTGTTGAATGTACCGATTTTGTTGACGGCACAGAACCTGATTTTGACCGTGCAGCAAAGCATGGAAAGGATCATCTTATAAATCTTTTCGACTTTATCTGCGTTATTGATATACAGCGCAGCAGAGGCAGCGGTATAAGACCAATGCCGCAAAGCCCCGGGGCATCATTTTCGGGAATACAGCTGACGGAAGATGGGGGAAAGCCTAAGGAAGCTGCCGCTCCGTCCGAGCTTAACAGCTCTCTGCTCGGAAGAGTTGCCGAGGGTACAGATCAGCCGATAACAAAAATAAGGATATGGGAACGAAAGCTTCTCGATTTCAGTCTGAGAAATTCACTTCTGAATTTCCGCATCACCAAAAATACAATGCAGCTCATGACCGCTGACCTCGGAAAGCTTGAAGATGAGCTTGCAGACGGAACTGATTTTCGCATTATGGAAATACCCTCGGAATGGACGCTGTCCGTCAGAGATGCGAAGATCTTTGCTATTGAAAACGAAAAAGACCTTATCACGAGCATAGCAGAGGCTGAGTTTAAGAGCAAGCGGATAAGAACATTTTTAAGCGAAAGAGATCTCGATGCCGCATTGAAAAATATCTATCGTTCCGCCAAGCTCAGCATGGAGGAAAACGGCAGCAATTCTCTCTTTCTTTCTCTCGGACTTCTCCGCTGGTTTGAAAGCGACCTTTCGGAAAAGCCCAGATATGCGCCTATCGTTCTTATCCCCATTGACATCGTGCGAAATACCCGAAACAAAGGTTATGTCATAAGAAGCCGTCAGGAGGATACCCAGATAAATGTCACCCTCCTTGAATATCTGCGTCAGGATCACGGAATCAATATCACAGGTCTTGACCCTCTGCCCCTGGACGAGCATGGCATTGATCTGCCGCTGGTTTTCAACACCATACGGCAGGCGGTAATGGGCAAAAAACGCTGGAATATTGTGGAATACGCTTTCATCGGACTCTTCTCCTTCAGTCAGTTCGTTATGTGGAATGACCTTCGCAACCGCTCGGAGGAACTTAAGCAGAACAAGGTGGTTTCAAGCCTTATTGAAGGCTCTCTTACCTATGATCCCGATGATATTGAAGGCACCGACTCATCGCCCGAGCTTGATAATATGGCTGTTCCCATGAGTGCAGATTCATCTCAGCTTGCAGCCGTTGCCGCAGCAGGCAGAGGACAAAGCTTCGTTCTTCACGGTCCTCCGGGAACGGGTAAATCCCAGACTATCACAAATATGATAGCCAATGCGCTTTATAACGGCAAAACGGTGCTTTTTGTCGCAGAAAAAATGGCGGCACTCAACGTTGTTCAGAAGCGTCTTGAAAACATAGGCCTTGACCCGTTCTGTCTTGAGCTTCACTCCAATAAGACGAACAAATCCTCCGTTCTTGCGGAACTCAACAAGGCTCTTGAAGTCGGCAGGATAAAATCTCCCGAGGAGTATTCCTCCGAAGCTGCAAGGCTCAAGGAACAGAAAAGAAAGCTCAATGAAACCGTTTCGGCACTTCACGAAAAGCGGAGCTGCGGCATTACGCTTTATGAAGCAATTTCCGCATACGAGCGAAATAGTTCCGAGCAGGGAAAAATATCATTCTCTCAGGAGCTTCTTGAATCACTTACAAAAGAAAAGCTTGATCTTTACAGCGGGCTTGTTCATAAATATTCCGTGGCAATAGCCGAAACAGGCAGCTTTGCGGAGTATCCCTTAAATGATATAGGTATCTCCTCTTATTCCATAGAAATGCGCGACAAATTCCGCAAAGCAGCAAATGAGCTTGCCGAAAACGCAGCCGTATCGGTACTAAACGCCCGTAAGCTTGCCGACATATACGGTTACAGCGGGACTATGGACAAAACAGCCGCTCAAATGCTTACGAAAATATATGAAGCCTGCCGTTTGGACGGAGAGCTTCTCCCCGACCTGCTTTCGGCTTCCCACTATGACATTGTTTTGCAGAAGATAAAGGATACTCTCGAAACGGGAAAGGAATACTGCGCACTTTGCACGGAAATATTTGAGAAATTTGAAAAGAGCATACTTGATTACCCTGCCGCCGAAGCAAAAATGCGCCGCAAGCAGGCTGAGGCTTCATGGTTCCTCCCAAAAGCACTGGGACTCGGAAAGCTTGTGAAGGAATTGAAGCTTCATGCCAAGGAGCCGTCATCGCTGAAAAAGACCGATCTTGCCGAGATACTCGATAAATTATGTATCATCGGCGAAAAGAAGGATATTCTGCGCAGCGTTCCCTCAGACATCACAGCTTTGCTCACAGGCGTATATATGAACGAGCAGACTGACTGGGATACTCTTGAAAAGGCTGTCATAAAAACCGACTCTGTTATGACAGCAATAAAGCTGAAGAGCGATGCCGTTCCCGCCGAGATCTCAAAGAAGCTTGGAACAGCCGACTGCGGCTCGGAGGGACAGGCTCTTGTATCATTTTTTGACAAGCTTGATTCGTTCGGAAAAGACTTCTGTACAGATATGCGTTCGATCGAAAAGGAAGCAGACTGGCTCACCGCTTCGTCTGAAAAATTCCGCAGCTATGCCGATAATGCGGATAAGCTCCGATACGCCGCCGAATTCAACAGCGCTGACAATGAACTTCAAGCAAACGGTCTTTCCTGCATAAGCGAAAGCTACCGCTGCGGAAGGATAAACTCGGATAATATCGAAGCGGCTTTCTCCTGCTGCCTGAATTATCAGCTTGCACTTATGATGATCCACAGCGATTCCGGACTCAGCGGATTCAGCAGCAACAGCTGCAACGACCTTATTGTTCAGTTTAAGGAAACCATAGACAAATTCTCACGCCTTACAATGCAGGAGCTTGCCGCACGCCTTTCCGCAAAAATTCCCGCCTCGGGCACAGCAAGCGCAGCCACCTCCGAAATGGGAATTCTAAAGCGTGCCATAAAGAGCAACGGCAGAATGATGTCACTTCGCAGCCTTTTTGACAAGATACCCAATCTTCTGCGCAAGCTCTGTCCATGTATGCTCATGAGCCCCATATCCGTTGCACAGTATATCGACCCGTCATTCCCGAAATTTGACCTTGTTATCTTCGACGAAGCCTCACAGCTCCCCACAGCAGAGGCGGCAGGAACTATTGCAAGAGGAGAAAATGTTGTTATCGTCGGCGACCCTAAACAGCTTCCCCCCACAAACTTCTTCTCCTCCAACAGAATAGATGAAGAAAACAGCGAAAAGGAAGATCTTGAAAGCCTTCTTGACGACTGCCTTGCTATCTCAATGCCGCAGCGGTATCTGAAATGGCACTACCGCTCACGCCATGAAAGTCTTATAACTTACAGCAATATGAAGTATTACGATAACAAGCTTCTGACCTTTCCGTCACATAATGACCTTGTTTCCGAAGTCAGTGTTGTACACCCCGAAGGCTTCTATGACAAGGGCAGGACCAAGCAGAACAAGGCAGAAGCAAAAGCAGTCGTCGCAGAGATAATCCGCCGCCTTAGCGATGAAAAGCTGCGCAATGACAGCATAGGCGTCGTGACCTTCAGTTCCGTTCAGCAGAATCTTATTGATGATATGCTCTGTGAGGAATGGGCAAAGCACCCCGAGCTTGAAGATTTTGATCGGAAGTCTGCCGAGCCTATCTTCATCAAAAACCTTGAAAATGTCCAGGGTGATGAACGAGATGTTATTCTTTTCTCAGTCGGCTACGGTCCCGATGAAAACGGAAATGTTTCAATGAATTTCGGTCCCCTTAACCGTGACGGCGGCTGGCGCAGACTTAATGTTGCTATTTCAAGGGCAAGAAAGTCCATGATAGTTTACTCTGTGCTTCGTCCCGAACAGATCGACCTTTCCAGAACACGCTCCGAGGGCGTTGCAGGACTTAAAGGCTTCCTTGAATTTGCGGAAAAAGGCAAGCTTGCAGTTGTTCAGCGTCCATCAACGGACAGTGCTGCGGACAATACCATTGCCGAATGTATCGCCGAAGAAATACGCCATATGGGTTATACGGTAAAGTGCGGCATCGGCTGTTCCGAATTCAAGGTGGACATCGGCATCATCGACCCCGATAATGAAAATGAGTATCTTCTCGGAATTCTCCTTGACGGTCAGAACAGCATTAACGGGCTGACCGCTCAGGACAGATTTGTTCTGCAGCCGGGTGTTCTGAAGGGTCTTGGCTGGAACATCATCAGAATATGGACTCTCGACTGGCTTGATGATAAAGAACGTGTTCTCAGAAATATCAAAGCCGCTGTTGACAATGCTCCGAAGCAGGAAAATATGGTAACAGAAGCTGTAAGACCTGCCGTATTTGCCGCAGCCGATTTTGAAAAGGAAGATGCTTCACAGCTTATTTCCGCAGCCTGCAAGCCTTATGTAAGCGCCGCTGTTGATGCAATGGGGACCTCCGATGAGTATTATCTCCCGCAGAACAAACGGAAAATCAAGCAGCTTGCGGAAAAGATAATCGCAGAAGAAGCACCTATCAGCCGAAAACTGCTTATGAAAAAGGTTCTGAACGCATGGTCAATAACAAGGGGCGGCTCAAAGGTCGAAGGTATTTTCCTTGATGCCATCAGTACAATATCCACAAGCATTACGACCGACGAGAACCGGACATTTATCTGGAAGAAAGATCAGGCACCGGAACAATATGCGTTTTATCGTGTTGACAGAGCAGAAACTAACAAACGCAGCATTGACGATATTTCTTCTTACGAGATACTCAATGCGGTAAATGAAGTTCTCTGCGAGCAGATCAGTCTTTCGGAGACCGACCTTATTAAAGAAACAGCGAAGAAATTCGGATATTCAAGAACAGGCGGCGTTATTGAAAGCACCGTGAGATATGCTATTCAGAAGGGTGTTTCATCGGGCAAGCTTGTCATATCCGATAAGACAGGCATATCTTTGTCGGAATAATGGAGTAACCGATCAGATGGGGCTGCTGCGGCAGCCCCTATTTTTATCAATTTAACTATTGTTTTCTTGGGGATTTATTTTAATACTAATCTTTCATCAATATGTAGACAAAGTGCCAAAATAATTTATATCATTTTACTATTTGCCAATAACAGCCGTTCTGACAGAATTTTTAACTATTTTCCCATAGAAATGCAATTATTTTCGTTTCACTAAAATGTAAAGCAGGGTAAAGAGGGCTGAATAAAAGGAAAGGGGATTGCAAGAAAATCTCTGATTTTTGGAAACCGTTAGGGGCGGGGGAAACTCCCTGCTTTGCGTTAGGGTTTGTTGTATCCCCCGCCCATATAGTTTCCCCCTTTGCGGGAGAGCCACAAAAGGAACAGAGGTCACAAAGAATTTGAGAGAATAGAGAGCAGAACGGGAAAAAGCCAACTTTCAATACTCACCACAGAAATACACTTGCAAAAAGAGTCTATATGCTGATAGAAGATTAGTATAAGGATAAAAGCAGAATAGGCAAGGGAAACCAGCGTCACGACCGACGTGATTTCCTCGCTACTTTTTGGCGTATTTTCTGCCGAAAACAGAATATGTAAATATTTTGTGAATTCTTCAAAAGCGTATTGCACCTTGGTACAACGTGTGATATAATACAATTACAGCACCTTGGTACTAGGTGCAAATTAAATATCAGGAGGAATTAGTTATGCCTATCATTAAGCTTTCACTGACCGAGGAAGAATATCAGACACTTGAATCTTCAGCAAAAGAAGAGAAAATGACAGTTCAGGACTATATAAGATTTAAAATGCTGTCAAAAAGAGTTCCGACTATATTTGAGCCTGAAGAAGCTGTTAGGCGTGCATTGTCAAAATTTGCAAAGGGAGAGGTTTTTACACTTCCGGATATTTACGGCGAGGAGTGGAGCAAATTGAATCCCCGAATGACAGGCGTGTTTGGAAAAAGATTTTACAACTATGTGGAGCCTATGTCTGAGATTGAATTTGTGGGTATGACTCACGACAAAAGGCGGGCAGCCTATACGATCAAATAATTTTAGAATGATGTCTTAGCAAAAAAATCCCGCCCCGCATCGAAACCGACACGGGGCGGGAACACTTATTATCGATTAACCGAAAGAAGAAATTACTTCTTATCGGCAATAGCAGCCTGTGCAGGTGGAGTAATAGGGATGCTTTCTTGGCAAACAACGGATTATTGCGGATTTCCGCAGGTAAATCCAAAGAATTATTCCCTGATATATGTAAAAAGTCGGGGACTCCCGAAGGAATCCCCGTAGTGTCATCAA
>JAGAJN010000020.1 GCA_017828975.1 Oscillospiraceae bacterium
TAATATAAATTTAGTGCAATTAAAGCTATTTTTTCGCATACTTAGACATAGAATCAATATGGCTATAGACAGATCATCAAATCCCTACTACCTCAACGATTTCCTTACATATATTAAGGTGATCAAAATACGCTCCGACAGAACTGTTGAAGCGTACTACAACGACATCAAGCTGTTTCTTAAATATCTGAAACGTCTGCGGACAAATATGCCTGCGGATACCAAACTAGAGTCCGTGTCGATCAAGGATATTCCTATTGATATGCTCAAAGACATAACTCTGTCGGATATATACGAGTTTCTTTATTTCGCTTCGGAAGATTTGAAAAACAATGACAGAACTCGAGCAAGAAAATCTTCATCTCTGCGGGCATTTTTCAAATATTTGTCCAAACAAGCTCATTTGCTGGATTCCGATCCGCTTAAAGACCTTGAAATGCCGTCCATCAAGCAAAAGCTGCCTAAATATCTGACCTTGGACGACAGCGTTAACCTTCTGGAAGCCGTTGCAGATTCCGATGACAAATATTTTGAGCGTGATTACTGCATTATTACTTTGTTCATAAATTGCGGTATGCGTCTTAGTGAGCTTGTAGGCATTAATCTGCGTGATATAAATATGGACGAACGAACACTTAGACTGCTCGGTAAAGGCAACAAGGAACGTATTATCTACATAAACAACGCCTGTGTGGACGCCGTTTCTGCCTACTTAAAGGTCAGACCAAACTCCGAAACTGAGCCAAACGCTTTGTTTCTCAGCAAGCGTGGGACTCGTATCAGCCGCCGACGTGTTCAGCAGGTCGTGGAAAATGCTCTGAAAATATCAGGTCTTGACAATCGCGGGTTATCCACTCATAAGCTCAGGCACACCGCCGCAACACTTATGTATCAGTACGGCAATGTTGATACCTTAGTTTTAAAGGACATTCTTGGTCACAAAAGCATTGCGACCACCGAGATATACACCCACATTTCAAATGAAAACATGAGAAATGCTATCGACGCTTCTCCCCTTGCCAACATTACCGCAGGCGGAGATAACGATAATGATGATGAGGACGACAATAACTGATATTATCACAAAAAATCCGCAGGAACATTCCAATTCCTGCGGATTTGCTGATTAATATTGTTATCAGAATCTCATTTTTTTCTTGAACACAACAATCGACAAGGTTATAACAACGATTGCCCAGACAGCAACAATTCCTGTCTGCGAAAAGCTATTTGCAAATTCACCTGCATATGCAAATCTTGCTGCCTTAACTGCATGAATAAACGGAAGAGCATTGCACATTTTAGCCAGCGTGCCGCCCATAGCGTCAACGTCCATCCAGATGCCGCCGAACATTCCCGAAAATGTGATGATTATCGAACAGATACCCGGTGCGGCATTCTTGTTGAGCAATGTTCCGAAAAGCAGCCCAAAGCCTATAAACATTATAATTGACGGAATAGAGATAAGAACCGATGTTAAAATATTGAGGAAATTAAGCGTTACATCACTCGTAAGTCCCATTATCAGACCTGCTATGCCTGTTATTACAGACTGACCTGCGGATAATACGATCAGCGGGATTATGTAGCCTATGATATAATCGAAGGATCTCATAGGTGATGTGAAAATTCTCAGCAGAAATGCCTGCTGTCTGTCGCCTGAAATAAGCAGAGCCGCAAACAGCATTACAAATGTCAGACCGAAAACGGCAATTCCGGGTGTCAGATTCTGTATCTGAAACAGTTTCATACCCGCCTGAGGAGGAATGCTGTTATTTATGATTGACATTACAAGCAGCATTACAAGCGGAAATCCCAGGCAAAATATCCAGCTAAGGGGATCTCTCATTATCTCTTTAAGATTTCTGTTGGCAAAAATTAGACTTTTCATTTCGTGCTCCTTCAATTAACTGTGATTTTAAGAAATGCCTCTTCAAGACTTTCCTCGCCTGTTTTCTTTTGCAGCTCTTCAAGTGTACAGAATTCCTTTAGCTTGCCGTCCTTCATAATTGCAATGCGGTCAGCCAGATGCTCCGATTCCTCCATATAATGAGTTGTGATGATGATCGTCATCTTGCCCTTCAGCGACTCGATAACGCTCCAAAGCTCACGTCTTGCCACAACGTCAAGTCCCAGCGTAGGCTCATCAAGGAATAGTATCTTAGGGTCAGTAATAAGCGCCATTGCAATGCTCAGACGTTTATGCCAGCCACCGGAAAGCTTACCTGCTCGTGTGTTCAGCACTTTTTTCAGGCTGAACTGCTCAACTATCCTCTCGATATTTTCATCGGCAGTTTTCTTGTCAATGCCGTAAATCCCGCACATAAAGCGAAGGTTTTCCTCAACGGTAAGATTTATGGCAGCAGCATTTTCCTGTGGCGAAATGCCGATCATTTTCTTGACCTCGTTGCACTGTGTAGTAACGCTTTTACCGTAAACAAGTGCATCGCCCGAAGTGGGTTTTGTCAGGCAGGACAGCATTTTGATGGTGGTAGTCTTTCCCGCACCGTTCATTCCCAGAAACGAAATGACCTCTCCGTCGTTGATTTTCAGCGACAATGAATCAACCGCCGTCAGATTTTTATATTTCTTTGTCAGATCGTTGATTTCTACTGCATACATTGATTTTTGCTCCTTTGATGAATTAGTCGTCTGTATCTGTTTCCTGGATTATTTTAAGTATCTCAGCGGTCGCCGAAAGGAAGTTGTTCAGCTTGACCATTGCGATTCCCTGAGCTTCATCGCCCATAAGCAGCAGCTTGTCACCGCTTTTCAAGTCGAATACCTCTCTTGCCTTTGCGGGAATAACTATCTGCCCCTTATCGTCTATCTTTACGACACCAAACATATGCTTTCCTTTGGGAGTGCGGTCATCTTCGGGATTTTTCGCATATAAAACAAGGTCGTCAAGCGTTACTTTATACAGTCTTGATAAGGCAATGCAGTTATCAATATCGGGCAATGACTCGCCGCTTTCCCATTTTGCAACCGACTGTCTTGATACATTAAGTCTTTCAGCAACGTCCTCCTGAGTAAGCTTTGCGGCCTTTCTAAGCTTTTTCAAATTTGATGTGTTCATTATCTCACCTCTTGATATTATTATAATGTAAATTGCAGTAAACATCAAGCACTTTGTTTTGACAGTAAATGTTATCATCACTTTACAAAATTCGCCGCACTGTCAATCCGATGACAATGCGGCGAAAAAACGCTTCAGATTATTCAGCAAGAAATGCGTAAAATGCCTTGTAGGTCATAAACACGTCAATCTTTGAAACTATCTCAAATGGAGCATGCATACAAAGCACGGGAACACCTACATCAATTACGTCAATGTTGAGATTTGCGATATATGCGGCAACCGTTCCGCCGCCGCCAAGGTCAACCTTTCCAAGCTCACCTGTCTGCCAGATAATGCTGTTATCGTCCATAAGCTTGCGTACACGTCCGACAAATTCTGCGGAAGCGTCGGAGGTTCCGGACTTTCCTCTTGAACCTGTAAACTTAGTTACAACAACGCCGTAATTCAGATAAGCCGCATTTCTTCTGTCAACCACATCGGGGAATGTGGGGTCAAACGCAGCATTTACGTCAGCTGACAGACACTCGGAATTGGAGATGACCGTTCTGCCCTTTGCACCCATACTCTCGGCAATATCCATAAGGAAATATTTGAGATATGACGAACGAAGTCCCGTGTTGCCGTCACTGCCTGTTTCCTCCTTATCGGTGAGGATAACAACAGCGGTCTTATGTGCCTTCTTGCAGTCGAGGATAGCCTTGAGAGCGGTGTATCCGCAAACCCTGTCATCATGGCCGTAGGAACCTATCATACTTCTGTCAAAGCCAATGTCCTTCGCCTTAAATGCAGGAACAGCCTCCAGCTCTGCCGAAAGAAAATCAGCCTCGGTCATACCGTATTTCTTGTTGAGAATATCAAGAATGTTAAGCTTTACTCTCTCGCTTGCTTCATCGTCCTTGAAGGGACGGGAACCTACAAGAATATTCAGCTCCTCACCCTTTATTCCCTCGGAAAGAGTTCTCTTCATCTGCTCCTGTGCAAGATGCGGAAGAAGGTCGGTAACGCAGAAAACGGGGTCCTTCTCGTCCTCACCGATATTCACGGTAACCTTGCTGCCGTCGCTGAGAACTACAACTCCGTGCAGTGCAAGAGGAATCGCAGCCCACTGATACTTCTTGATACCGCCGTAATAATGTGTCTTAAACAGTGCCATTTCATTGTCCTCATAAAGCGGACACTGTTTAAGGTCAAGTCTGGGAGAGTCAATATGCGCAGCCGCAATATGAACGCCCTTCTCAATAGGCTCAAAACCTATTATTGCAAGAATAATAGCCTTTCCCCTGTTGTTCACATAGATCTTATCACCAGCTTTAAGCTTCATATCGCTTGAATAGGGAACATATCCCGCTTCAACAGCAAGCTTTTCAGCATAAATAACAGCTTCTCTTTCGGTCTTGGCAGCATCGAGAAAGGTCTTGTACTTCTCGCCGAATTTGTCACATTCCTTGATCTCCTTGTCGCTGAGCTTCATACCGCCGTTCTGCTTCTTGTAGCAGAGCTTTTCCTGAAGCTGCTTTGCGGCACTTGTTTTTTCCTTTGCCATAATTTCAGATCCTTTCGATTTTCAATTATTCCGATTCGGAATATAAGATAGTATATGATTTATAGGCTCTCATAACCTTGTCAACATAGTGAGCGGTGGCGGCTGACGGTATCTTGTCCAATGCAGCGCCGTCCGAGCTGTATTCGGGGTCTTTGAGCCATTTGTTGACATTTCCTCTTCCCGAATGATATGCAGCAAGTGCAGTCTCATAATTCCCGTTGTATTCCTCAAGAAAAAGGCTGAGCATATATGTGCCGTATTCAACATTGAGTTCGGGGTCATACATATTGTCAAATGTGGTGACACGCTTGTCGTCCATACGAAACTTTACCCAATCGTAAGCATCGGGCATAAGCTGCATAAGTCCTCTTGCACCAACATCGGAAGTAGCATTGGGGTCAAAGTTGCTTTCTGTCTTGACAACTGCAAAGATAAAATATCTGCCAACATCAAACTGCGTCGAATATTCCGTGATATATTCACCGTAATCGGTGGGATATACAAACCGCCGTGCAATATCGGGAAGCTTTATCATACCGATAATAACAGCGGCAGCCAGCAGAAACGCAGTAAGCTTAATCAGTTTGCGCATTAAAATACTCCTTGACCTTATCGGAAACCTCTTTTGCCTTTTCGATAAGTATTGGTATATCTTTATTATTTATGATAATGTAATCGGAGCGGCTTCTGAAAAATTCCTCGGTATGCTGAGATGCAAACCGCTTCAAAGCCTGCTCCTCCGTAATGCCGTCACGCTCTAAAATACGTTTCAAGCGGGATTCCTTATCGGCAGTCACGCTTATTATCAGGTCGCAGAAATCGTCTGCACGGCTCTCAAACAAGGTCGGCGCATCAAGCAAAACATAACGCTGACCGCTTTCTTTAAATGCTTTCAAACGCTCCACGATCTGATATGTAATATACGGATAGCAGATGCCGTTAAGCTGATAAAGCAGCTCCCTGTTTCCGAAAACTATATCACCCAGCTTTCGCCTGTCAAGGGTTCCATCGGGACGGATAATATCCTTTCCGAAGCACTCAGCCAGCTGCGACAGACAGGGACTTCCCTTTTCCGTGACCTGTCTGGAAATAAGGTCGCAATTGATAACTGAAAAGCCGTTTTCCTCAAAAACTTTGCACACGGTAGTTTTTCCCGCACCGCTCTGTCCTGTCAGACCGACAACGTGAACATCGTCACTCATAGCTTTATCACCTCAAATCCCGCCGCTCTCAGCAGCCTGTTATATACCGCAAGTCCTACGCCGTTTTTTTCGGGACAATGTGCGTAGACCTGCTTAAATCCTAACTCGTCACATTCTCTCAGACGCAGAAAAAGCAGCTGCGCCTGTTCCTCGGAGGTATTGCCGTAAGGTACGCATTTTACTCCGCAGCGTTCCAATTCGGATGTTTCCGAAGCAAAGCACATTGCAGCCGTTCCGATCTCATTTTTTGAAATAACGTACTCGGCATATTTTTCGGAACTTCCCTCAATAATAGTAACATTTGCCTTTGGAGAATAATGCTTGTACTTCATTCCGGGAGACCTGACTATCTCACCGTCGGAAACAGCCTCGGTTATGCCTTTTCCGATAATAACTTCACCCGCCGCAGAAAGCTCCTCGGGCGAAATAAAGCCGGGACGCAGCAGCACTATATTGTCACCCTCAAAGGAAACGACAGTAGATTCCACACCTACACAGCAGCTTCCGCCGTCAATAATTGCGGGAATCCTGCCCTGCATATCCTGAAAAACGTGCTTTGCCGTTGTGGGGCTGGGACTTCCCGAAAGATTTGCCGAAGGTGCTGCAATGGGAGTTCCGCAGGCAGCAATAAAACGCCGTGCAGTGCTGTCCGCAGGAATTCTTATTCCGACTGTATCAAGCCCTGCACTTGTAATATCGGGAATACACTCCCTTTTAGGCAGAACCATTGTAAGCGGACCGGGGCAAAACATTTCCGCCAGCCTGTAAGCCGTTTCGGGAATATTCTGCGTATACTTATCAATATCATCAGCAGACGCAAGATGAACTATCAGTGGGTTGTCCTGCGGTCTGCCCTTTGCCTTGAAAATATCTGCAACGGCAGACGGATTCAGCGCATCGGCAGCAAGTCCATAAACCGTTTCCGTAGGCATACCCACAATTTTACCGTCCTTTATAAGCTGTGCGGCATATTGCAAGTCCTCATCTGAATCGGAAATTATCCGAGTATCGTAAACCATTTTATTATATGCTCCTACGTTTGTAAAAATAAGTTACATTGTGCCCTGTTCCGCAAGCTTTGCAGCTCGGTCGGCAGTAATGAGTGCGTCCACAAATTCGTCAAGATTGCCGTTTAAAACATAATCGAGCCTGTAAAGCGTCAGCCCTATCCTGTGGTCGGTAACTCTGCCCTCGGGAAAATTATATGTCCTGATACGCTCGGAACGTTTTCCCGTGCCGACCTGAGATTTTCTCTCGGAAGCGATCTTTTCGTTCTGCTCCTGAAGCATCTGGTCGTAAAGGCGAGTTCTGAGGACCTTCATAGCCTTGTCCTTGTTTTTGTACTGGCTTCTCTCGTCCTGACATTCGACAACCATTCCCGTGGGGAGATGGGTAATTCTAACGGCAGACTCGGTCTTGTTAATATGCTGTCCTCCTGCGCCCGATGCTCTGAAAACATCAATTTTCAGGTCTGCGGGATTTATCTCCAGCTCTACATCTTCCGCCTCGGGAAGTACGGCAACAGTTACAGTTGAAGTGTGAACTCTGCCCTGAGATTCCGTTTCGGGCACACGCTGTACACGATGAACTCCGCTTTCAAATTTCAGACGAGAGTAGACCTCATTTCCGCTGAGTGAGAAACATATCTCCTTGTAACCGCCAAGTTCCGTTTCATTTGCGCTGATGACTTCACTTCTCCAGCCCTTTGAAGCGGCATACATAGAGTACATTCTGAAAAGCGAATTAGCAAAAAGTGCAGATTCCTCGCCGCCTGCACCACCTCTTATCTCAACAATAACGTTCCTGTCGTCATTTGGATCCTTCGGCAGAAGCAGTATCTTCAATTCCTCAGAAAGCTCCTCACATTTTGCCTTGTTTTCCTCTAATTCCGACTGAGCAAGCTCCTTGAAATCACGGTCAAGACCGCCCTCGTCGAGGAGTTGACGGGCTTCCTCTGCCGCCTTTTCCGCCGCCTGATATTCCCTGTACTTTTCGATAAGCGGAGTAAGATTTTTGTAATCCTTCATAAGCGAAGTATACTTTGACGAATCGGAAATAACTGCGGGGTCGGAAAGCATTTCGCTTATTTCGTTGTATTTCTGCTCGGTAAGCTTTAAATTTTCAAACATTGATAACCGTTCCTTTCGTAATTGAATTATTTACGAAAAACGGCTAAGGCTCTTCCTTTTCTCTGATAATGCTTTTGATATTCTTTTCAATTTTGCTTCTGGCTATCATAAATTCTCTGCCGCAGCCTGTGCATCGAAGCTTGAAATCCATTCCCGAACGCAGAACGAGGAATGTATCAGCGCCGCAAGGGTGTTTCTTTTTCATTTTTAGAATATCCTCAGGCCTTACGTCCATTTTTTCACCTCACACACGATTTAGAAAAACCATAACTGCATACATTTTTATTATACCATTTTTATACCTGAAAAGGCAATTGTTTTCTGCAATATTTAATAATTTTTTTGCAATAATAGCAAATATGATACCAAATATGAAGCTTATCATTCAAAATGCTATATGAAAGGATAAAAAATTATGAAAATAACAGCAGAATTTGAAAGCACAGACACCGCCGAAAGAGCCTGCACAGCCTTAAAGCGTAGTGTAAGCGGTATCGTCGGCATAAACATCAAAGAAAAAGGCGGACGTTTTCAGAACACAAGCTACCGCATTTATCCCGCATACAGTCCCGCAAACGGAAATTTGTCCTACAACAATATAACCGCCGTACAAGTACCCGAACGTTCCTATGGCGACCTTCTCGAACCGCAGCTGTCAGAAGCAGTTACCCTTGAGATAATTTGCTCCGAGCAGAGCCGAAAGCCCGTAACATCGGCGCTGATAAACTATGGCGGTATGTCGGTAAAAAGTTTTTAGTCAAAAACCGAATAGCGGGAAATTTTTCCTCATATATTCTACTATGAATTCGGCGGATTTCCGAAGTGCTGAATGATATTCGGCACTTCGGGAAAATACTCAATGGAGGTACAAAATGAGAAAATTCAATCCCGAGGGAACACTTATCACAACACCCGAAAACCGCAGCTATCTGCGTTCTCAGCGAGGTCTGGAGGACGCTATGGCAAGAGAAAGGATACTTGAAGCATACACCCTGCTTTGCGACAGCAATCACAACTTGATCGTCGATTTGGGTTGTATGAAAGGAATTATCCCGAGAATTGAAGGCGCAGCAGGAATTGAAAGCGGCGCAACCAAAGACATTGCCCTGATAACAAAGGTCAGCAAGCCCGTAAGCTTCGTTGTTACGGGATTTACACAGGACGAACAGGGCAATCTGATGGCAGTGCTGTCACGCCGCAAGGTGCAGGAGGACTGCATTTCCGAGTACATATCCCACCTTGCTCCGGGAGATGTCATCCCCGCAAGAGTTACGCATCTGGAACAGTTCGGAGCGTTCGTTGACATTGGCTGCGGAGTGCCGTCCCTCATTCCTATCGACGCAATTTCCGTGTCGAGGATATCACACCCCGCCGACAGATTTAAGGTCGGACAGGAAATAAAAGTCGTTGTAAAAGCCGTCCAGAACGGCAGAGTCTGGCTTTCTCATAAGGAACTGCTTGGCAGCTGGGAGGAAAATGCAGCCATGTTTTCCGCAGGGCAGACAGTTTCGGGAATAGTCCGCTCCGCAGAAAGCTACGGCGTATTTATCGAGCTTGCGCCCAATCTTGCGGGACTTGCCGAACCGAGAGATAATCTTTTCCCGGGGCAGAATGCGACCGTCTACATCAAAGCGCTTATTCCCGAAAAAATGAAGGTCAAGCTGATAATCGTTGACCTCCCCGAAGAACGCCCCGAGTTAAAGCCCATCAGATATTTCACCGATGCAAGCCATATCGACCGCTGGGTGTACTCCTCGGAAGCGTCGGGCAAGCTGATACAAACAATATTCTGAGCATCATTTTTCCGCTTCTTCAAGTATTTTTTTACGATAAGCCGCTGCTGCCATTTCGGTCTTGTTCTCGCCGAAATGGTAGTAGACCTTACCTTTCAGCTTATCGGGCAGATACTGCTGTTTAACATAATGATTTTTATAGTCGTGGGGATAGAGATAGTGCTGTCCCTTTATTTTTGCGTCCTCGCCGTCAAGGTGGACATTCTGCAAATGCCGTGGGAAATCTCCAAAATCACCGTGCTGCACATCAGCAAGTGCCTCGTTTATCGCATTATATGCCGAATTTGATTTGGGTGCTGTTGCAAGCAGTATGACTGCATTTGCAAGCGGTATCCTTGCTTCGGGCAGACCGAGCTGCATTGCGCTGTCAACACAGGCTTTGACTATGGGGATAGCCTGCGGATATGCAAGCCCCACGTCCTCTGCGGCAATTACCAGCAAACGTCTTGACAGCGAGATAATGTCCCCTGCTTCGATAAGTCTTGCGGCATAGTGGATAGCAGCATTTTCGTCGGAACCTCTGATGGATTTCTGCAGTGCGGACAAAATGTCATAATGCTGGTCGCCGTCCCTGTCATACCGCATATTGCTTCGTTGTGTAAGCGCTTCGGCGGATTCCAAGGTGACGGAAATTTTGCCTGTGTTTTCGGCAGCCATAACGCAAAGCTCGGCAATGCTGACAGCCTTTCGTACATCTCCGCCGCAGCCCCTTGTAATATATTCGGCAGCTTCGGGAGAAACCTCGATTTCCGTTTTCATCTCGTCTGAGAGTATAGCAAATGCCCTGTTTACCGCAGGAAGTATCTCCTCAGCCGAAACAGGCTTGAACTCAAAAACCGCAGAACGGCTGATTATCGCATTGTAAACGTAAAAATAGGGATTTTCCGTCGTCGATGCAATAAGCGTGATCTGACCGTTTTCGATATATTCAAGAAGCGACTGCTGCTGTTTTTTGTTGAGATACTGTATCTCGTCAAGATAAAGGATAACACCGTTGATACCCTCAAATGTATTGGTATCGGCGATAACTTCCTTTATATCCGCAACAGAAGCGGACGTGCCGTTCAGCTTATGCAGCTTCTTCCCCGCTGCTTCGGCAACTATTCGTGCAACCGTTGTTTTTCCCACGCCCGAAGGTCCGTAGAATATCATATTCGGGATATTTCCGCCTTCGATTATTCTTCTGAGATATTTTCCCTTTCCGAGGATATGTGTTTGTCCCACGACCTCGTCCAAAGTTTTGGGACGTATTCTGTCTGCAAGAGGTGCGGACATTTTTATCACGACCTTTTATATTTATACGCATATTTAGATAGCCTAAAAATAAATTAGTTATAAAATTCATTTTGAAGCTTTCTTGTTTATCTTCTTATGTCTTCATTAACATTGTATGGTATTGGTTCCGGATGTTCACTTTGTAATCTTCCTATTTTATCACAGATAATATCATACAGATTATCTTCTGTGTAAGCGATTTTGTTCGGATCTGCTTCATCTTCGCTTATTACACCATCATAAACCTTTTTAGCATATAAACCACAATCTTTCAAATGTGTCATAATAGCAACGATTTCTTGCTTTTCTTCTTCAGAGAAAAAATTTTGCTCTAATAAAGACTTGCTGATGAACTCACAAAAAAAGGAATAATCTTCGTCCCAGTTAATATTGCCGTTATCTTGTGCTTCATATCGAATTTTTTCAATTTCTCTCAATAACTCGCCCTGTAAACAATTAGCTTGTCCGCTTTTGGGAACATAGTTTTTCCATATATATTTACACTCATCAGAATATTGCTCCGAATATTTCATAGAAATTAATCCTTCTATGGAAACAGTTTTCGATTTCTTGTTCTTAAAAATATCAAATAATCTCATTGTATTAATCCCCTCCACAAATTCTGATATGCCAATCTGATATAAAAATATCCGACAAAAGACATTTTATCAAAATTTTATTAATAGTTACACGAAAAATTTAATTGTCAGATAAGCATGGCAAAATCATCATTAGTAACGAGAAACTATGTTATTTCTGATTTGTACTCTTTTACAAGATAATTTCACTATTGATAATTTTCTTCCAGAAATCATCAAGTGAATTAGCCACTATTTCAGTATCCTCATATGAAGGCTCTTCTCCATGTTCTATACTGCCATCTTCTGTATTTATCACATAGAATTCATCATAACCATTTTTTGATGACATAATAAACGGCAAATGTTTATCCCACCATGCTCTTTCTGTTTTACCATTATCCATTGATGCACCGATAGAAATATTTTTAAAAGTATCCCATAAATAAGGCATTGCTTCTGAACTATTAAGAATTTGAGTAATAGTTAGTCCTGTTCCCATATCATCAGTACTTCCGCCAAGAATTCTGTATTTTAGTCCAATAATTTCATCACATTTTAAGTGTTCACCTGTAACAAACCAAGTAGTGTAATCCTGATTTGAAATAAGCTGATATTTTTTTGATATTTCTTCAAATCCGAATGTGTTTCCGCTATATATTTCGGGTATTGGGATAATATTTTCACTGTTCATTTTAATTATCCAGCCTTCATTTGCTAACTTATTTATAACCTGTTCATACAAACTCATATTGACACTTCCTCACATTGATAAATTCCTATTTGTCAAGCCGAAATAAAAATTTCTCCGATAAAAACGGGCAGAAGACGAACCGCCTCCTGCCCTCGAAAGTCAAAGTAAAGAATTATTCGTAAAGAGGGTGCTTCTTGCAGATCTCTGTAACGCCTGCACGGATAGCATCAGCATTCTTGTCGAAATCCTTAGCTGCAAGATACATAAACTCTGCGATCTTTTCCATATCGCCCTTGTCAAGACCTCTTGTGGTAACAGCGGGAGTACCAACTCTTACGCCGCTAGTGATAAAGGGCTTCTGGGGGTCGTTGGGGATAGCGTTCTTGTTGACGGTGATATAAACCTCATCAAGACGATGCTCGAACTCCTTACCGGTAAGGTCAAAGGGACGAAGGTCAACCAGCATAAGGTGATTGTCCGTACCGCCGGAAACAAGGTCGAAACCTCTGTCAAGCAGACCCTTTGCAAGAGCCTGTGCGTTTGCAACGATGTTCTTGCCGTACTCCTTGAATTCGGGCTTGAGAGCCTCACCGAAGCAAACAGCCTTGCCTGCGATAACGTGCATAAGAGGACCGCCCTGTGTTCCGGGGAATATAGCGGAGTTGATCTTCTTAGCAAGATACTCATTGTTTGTAAGGATAAGACCGCCTCTGGGACCTCTGAGTGTCTTGTGAGTTGTAGTTGTGGTTATATCTGCATAAGGAACGGGCGACTGATGCTGACCTGAAGCAACCAGACCTGCAATATGAGCCATATCCACCATCAGGTAAGCGCCGACTGCTCTTGCGATCTCCGAAAGCTTAGCGAAGTCAATTGCTCTGGGATATGCGGAAGCACCTGCTACGATAAGCTTGGGCTTGCACTTGTTAGCTTCCTTGTAAAGTGCCTCATAGTCGATAAAGCCCTCGTCATTTGTGCCGTAAGGAACAAAGTTGAAGTATTTACCGGAAATATTTACGGGAGAACCGTGAGTAAGGTGTCCGCCGTGAGCAAGGCTCATACCCATAACAGTATCGCCGGGGTTAAGCAGGGCCATATAAACAGCTGTGTTTGCCTGTGCGCCCGAATGTGCCTGAACGTTTGCAAACTTTGCGCCGAACAGCTTCTTAGCTCTTTCGATAGCAATGTTTTCAACAATGTCAACGTCCTCGCAGCCGCCGTAATATCTCTTTCCGGGATAACCCTCTGCGTACTTGTTGGTAAGTACGGAACCCATTGCAGCCATAACTGCGGGAGATACGATATTCTCACTGGCGATCAGCTCCAGATTTCTGCGCTGTCTTGCGAGTTCCTTGTTCATAGCCTCTCCTACTTCGGGATCGACAGACTGAACATATCCTATGGTGTCCATAATATCATTGTACATTTTAACTGCTCCTTTGCATTTTTATAAACAAGTATATTAACATTATACTACACCGAAACAGAAATTTCAACCGTTTCAGCAAATTTAACCGAAAAAATTTACATTAGTTTTTATTCAATTGCAACAATATTCTGCGCAAGACGGCATTTACAAAAGATTTCTTCCTTTCCCTCCGAAAGCTTTAGCAGATGCTTTCCGTCGGAAACGATAAGCGAGCCGTCCGCTGTAAAGGAATAATCCATTACGCCTTTCCGAACGATTTCTTCCTCTCCCAGATGATTTCTGCGGACAAGCTGCCAGCTGTGAGGAATGATACCCGGGTTTTTGTCGCCGCTTCTGCGGTTTGCCTTTTCGGTTTTTTCGGCATTGATGATATTTCCCGCAATAAACAGCTCCTTGTCGTCCTTCTGCTTGGCTTTCAGCGGATTATGAAAGCTTTTTCCGTCTGAACTGAGGGATTCTCCGCCGAACATTATGGAAAACGCATTGAGAAAACCGCCTATTGCCTTGATTATCCTTACGGGAAACAGCAGAAAATCAAGCCAGAAATTCCCGTCATTTCCCAACTTGTATGGACGCTTTATGTAATAAAGTGCGCCGTCCTTCCCTATCCTTGGACAAATATAGTCGAGGTCCTCCGAACCGCAAAGCTCGGTCATTTCATTATTTTCAAAGCTATAAACCGAAATTTCTCTCGGAGATACGGCAGCTGCGACACCTTCCCTGTTTCTGCCGATGCCAGCAGTGCTGAAATACAGTTCTTTTCCCGTTTCCGACCAGCAGGGACATTCCTCCAGAGTATCGCCGTCTGTCAGTTCGGTGAGGTTTCCCGATGAAAGGTCGTAAACGGAAATATGCCTTGTTCCCCCGCCGTATTCAACGGAGATAGCAAGCCTTCCGTCACGGCAGTCCATCTCAAAAGGCTGAAAATTCTGTGCGGCGGTGATGTGATTTTCTTCGCCGTTTTCCGACTTATAGTAAAGCCCGCCGACCTCACCCGTCAGCACGGAATAGATAAGCCGTCCGTCGGGTGCGGCAGCAAGTCCGCAGACATAAGCATTTGCAGCTTCATCGTCCGATGGATTTCGCAGTGTCCCCGTAAATGCTGCACCCGTTCCCGAATGTTTCCACTCGCTTTTCTGTCTTATCTCCGAAATATTCTTCTTATAGGTTTCGATCTTTTGGCTTACAAATTCCTTCGGTTCGGATTTTGTGTCGGTCACATACATTTTATTTTCCGATGTATAGTAAACTTTCATAATACACCTCTGTCATATCTTTTCGCCATTCTTGAAAATTGCTTTGAACTCCGAAATATTTTCATTGGTCACAAGCAGGATATTATATTTGCCGTCATTTTCGTAAACAGCGGCATAATGGTCGGGATTATCAATATCCGTGTAAATATTTGCATAGTAATAATTCTCCCGATGACTGTCAAAATCGGTGACAGACACACGTATTTCCTCGGAAATATCTCCGAATTCAAAGCCGAGAATACCTTCTGCCGCCCTCATAGCTTCGTCCTCATCAGATGACGGAAGTTCAAAAACCAGCTTGGTTATGCCGCTGCTCTGCGTGTAAACCATTGTACCGCCGCAGAAGAGATTTTCCTCGGACAAGCTGACCTCCGCAAGCTCCGATACTATACTCAGCTGCGTATCATCAAGCTCACGGAGCATGTACATATATTCGCTGTTATAGAAAAACTTAAAGGTTTTCACTCCCACATAACCGACCGCATATATCAGGATACATATGACCGTGTAAAGAAAATTCTTTGCAGGACTTTCACGGGGACGGTCAGGCTCGCTCTCGGCAATAACTTCATCTTGAATATTTTCAATAATATCTTCGTTGTTTTCCATTATTATCTCCGTAAAATCAAAATAATTGTATAAAATATTATATCACACGCCTTTGATTTAGTCAATATTTATAGTGCAATTTACAGGATTTTATGTTATAATATAACTATATCAAAAATTTATCGGAGGAAAAATGAACAGCGAAATTAAATTTAAGGTAAACTGGGACAGTGTCAGCGGCGTATTTGCCGTTCCGAATGAAGCTGTCGATTACATAAAGCTTGCAAATGAAGCAGCAGTCAAGGTGCTTCTTCTCCTTCTGAGATACGGCAAGGACTGTACCGCCGCAAGAATAAAAAATCTGTTGGGATACAGCGAGGAAACAATTGAGGACGCACTTTCCTACTGGGAACAGCTGGGAATGATAGTCAGCACGGAAAAGCCCAAGCCGACACCTGCACCTCAGCCCGAAAAGGTCCGTGAACAGCCCAAGCAGGAAGAAAAGCCGAAGGAGCTTCCCGAACAGCCCAAGCTTTCGCCTACCCGCACGCTGACACCGAAGGAGATCGCAGAAAGGATCGAATCCTCACAGGAGATGTCTTTCATGTTTTCCTCGGCGGAGGCTTGTCTGGGCAGAATGCTGAACCATACAGAGCATCGCTCCCTTATATGGATAGTGGATTTTCTGGGACTGCCGCCCGATGTCGTGCTTATGCTTATCGAATATTGCAAGAGCATCAATAAGACGAGTATGCGTTACATCGAAACTATTGCTGTTTCCTGGCAGGAAAAAAGCATTTATACCCACGAAGCTGCCGCAGCGGAAATCGAAAATATGGCAAAAAGCCACACTCTTTCCTGTCAGGTCGCTTCAAAGCTGGGGCTTAACCGAAGCCTTATCTCCAAGGAGCAGAATTTTGTCAACGAATGGTCCTCAAGGGGCATTACCATTGAGCTTATCACTTATGCTTACGAAAAAACTGTCGAAGCTATCGGCAAGCTTTCCTTTGCATATATGAATAAGATAATTCTCACATGGCTTGAAAACGGTCTGAAAACTATTGAAGAGATCGACGAATTTGATGCCGGAAAGAAAAAAGAACTCTCGTCACAGCAGGCGCAAAAAGAGAAGGAAAGCCACTCATACGATCTTGATATGTTTGATACGTTTGCTCTTGAACACACTCCAAAGCTAAAAGGAGATGAAGAATAATGAGTTACAGCAACACCGCTTATGAACGTGCCGAAGCGGAGATAAATTCCCGCAGAGTCCGCTCCGAAACCGAGAACCGAATGAGGATAGAAAAGATCGAAGCTGAAATTCCCGAAATAAAAGAGCTTAACCGTCAGCTTTCCGAAACAAGCGTTGACCTTGCAAAGCTTATACTAAAGCATGACGGCGATCTTCAGAAAAATCTCGAACGTCTTCGTGAGAATAACCAGTATTGTCAGAAAAGCATTGGTGAACTGCTGTCGGAGCATGGCTATCCCAAGGATTATCTTGACGTTAAATATGTCTGCCCTATATGTTGCGACAGAGGTGTTACGGGCGGTTCACGCTGCGTTTGCTTCAGCGAACTGCTGAACAAATTCGCCGTTGAGGAGCTGAACATCAATTCGGCTATGAAGCTTTGCAGCTTTGACAGCTTTTCTCCGGAGTATTACCGAGGTAAGACCGACAGTTCGGGAATTGATTGTTACAGCAAAATGAGCGATATTTTCAGCTACTGCAAGCGTTATGCCCAGACATTTTCCAAAAACTCACCAAACATTTTTATGATTGGCAAAACGGGACTTGGTAAAACTCATCTTTCCCTTTCAATTGCGAAAACTGTCAGCGAAAGAGGATTTATCACGGCATATGGCTCAGTTCTCAACTATCTTCGTGCAATTGAAGCGGAGCATTTCGGACGTGCCGAAGATCCCCGTGCGGACACGCTGACGGTGCTTCTTAATGCAGACCTGCTTATCCTTGATGACTTAGGCTCGGAGTATGATTCATCATTTTATGCTGCGACTATTTACAATATCATCAATACAAGGATAAATCAGGGTTCTCCGACTGTCATCAGTTCCAATCTTTCCTCGGCGGAGCTGCAAAAAAAATACAACGACCGAATTATTTCAAGAATACTCGGTACATACGACCTTCTCAGATTTGTGGGCGAGGACATTCGCCAGATAAAACGCCTTGAAAGCGTCAACAAGTAAAAAACCGTCACAGCTTCCATTTCAAAGCTGTGACGGCATTTTTTATTCGTTTACAAGACGAGTAACGATTTCCTTCATAAGTCCGGGATTTGCCTTGCCCTTTGAAGCCTTCATGCACTGTCCTACAAGATAGCCGAGAGCGTTTGTCTTGCCGTTCTTATAGTCGTTGATAGACTTCTCGTTTGCAGCCAGAACTTCCTTTGCAATAGCTTCCAGAGCGGAGGTGTCGGAATTCTGCGAAAGTCCCTTTTCTGCGATTATATCGGCAACCTCCTTGTCCTCTGCAATAATTGCTTCGAATACAGTCTTGCCTGCCGAATTGGAGATGGTTCCCTTTTCGATCTCGGCAACCAGGTCGCAAAGTCTTGCAGCGGTAAGAGGAGTGTCAAGAATGCTCTTTCCCGTATCGTTCATATACTTGGAAATGTCCGCAAGTATCCACTTTGCAATGCTTTTGGGACTGCCCTTACCTATTGCAACGCAAGCGTCCATGAGAGCTGCACGGTCAAGGCTTTCAACTATAAGCGAAGCATCTACACGGCTGAGTCCCATTGTCTGAACATATCTCTTAAGCTTTGCATTAGGCAGCTCAGGCAGCGAATCCTTAAGCTCGGCAACCTTCTTTTCATCAACAACAATAGTCAGCAGGTCGGGCTCGGGAAAATAACGGTAATCCTGTGCATCCTCCTTGGAACGCATGGAAATGCTCATTCCCTTTACATCGTCCCAACGGCGTGTTTCCTGAGTTACCGTGCCGCCGTTTTCAAGAATTTCTATCTGACGCTTAGCTTCGTACTCAATGCCTCTTACAGCAGCGGAGAAGCTGTTTACATTCTTCATTTCGCAGCGTGTACCGAACTTGTCCGAACCCTTGGGGCGAACAGAAACGTTTACGTCGCAGCGGATAGAACCCTCCTGCATCTTACAGTCGGAGATGTTGATATACTGGAGGATAGACTTGATGGTTTCAAGGTAAGCCTTCGCCTCTGCAGAGCTTCTCATATCAGGCTCGGAAACGATCTCGATAAGAGGTACGCCGCAGCGGTTCAGGTCTACCAGAGAGCCTGAAAAGGAGTCATCGTGCAAAAGCTTTCCTGCGTCCTCCTCAATATGAATTCTTGTTACGCCGATAGTTTTTACAGTACCGTCGTCAAGCATAACTTCCAGCTTGCCGTTCTGACAAAGAGGTACCTCTGCTTGAGAGATCTGATAAGCCTTCGGCAGGTCGGGATAGAAATAATTCTTTCTGTCCTGCTTGCAGACGTTGTTTATTGTACAGCCGAGAGCATGTCCCATCTTTATAGCATACTCTACGACCTTTTCGTTAAGTGTGGGCAGAGTTCCGGGCATACCCATGCAAATGGGGCAAACCTGAGTATTTACCTCCAGACCGAATGCGTTTTTGCAGTCGCAGTATATCTTTGAGCGGGTGTTAAGCTCTGCGTGGACTTCAAGTCCGACTACTATTTCATAATCCATTATCCTTCAGCTCCTTTCAGACAATTTTCGGGATATTTCCGAAACCGCCGACAATGCTTTCGTAAGCGTTTGCGGCATCAAGCAGAGTCTGCTCTCTGAAATGTCCGCCGATAAGCTGCATACCGATCGGCATGCCGTTTGCAGTCTTTCCGCAGGGAACGCTTATAGCAGGCAGACCTGCAATGTTTATGGTAACCGTACAAATATCGGTAGCGTACATTTTCAGAGGATCGCCCATATTTTCGCCAATCTTGAATGCGCCGGAAGGAACGGTAGGTGTTGCAATAACATCAACATCTGCAAATGCTTCGGAGAATTCAGCCGAGATCTTTTTCTGCATAAGCTTTGCCTTCTTATAATAAGCATCGTAGAAACCGCTGCTGAGCACGAATGTACCGAGCATTATTCTGCGCTTAACTTCATCGCCGAAGCCTTCACTTCTGGTCTTTTCGTACATATCGATAAGGCTGTCATAGTTCTCTGTTCGATATCCGTATCTTACACCGTCAAATCTTGCAAGGTTCGAGGAAGCTTCTGCGGAAGAAAGGATATAGTAAGAGTTAAGCGCATAAGCTGTGCTGGGCAGAGAAATTTTCCTGACCTCTGCGCCGTTCTTTTCAAGAAGCTTAACAGTCTCCATAACAGCGTCCTTGACCTCTGCGTCAATACCTTCACCGAAATATTCATCGGGAATACCAATCTTCAGTCCCTTAACGTCATTTTTGAGATTTGCCGCATAATCGGGATATGCAATATCCTTGGAAGTAGCGTCCATCTTGTCGTGACCGCATATAAGCGACTGAACCATTGCAACGTCCTTTACGGTGCGTCCGATGGGACCGATCTGGTCAAGAGATGAAGCAAACGCAACAAGTCCGAAACGAGAAACGCTGCCGTAGGTAGGCTTTAATCCTACAACTCCGCAGTAAGCGGAAGGCTGACGGATAGAGCCGCCCGTATCTGACCCGAGAGCCACAATCGCCTCTCCGGAAGCAACCGCAGCAGCCGAGCCGCCGGAAGAACCGCCGGGTATTCTTGTAAGGTCGTGGGGATTCTTGGTTTTCTTAAAATAGGACGTTTCCGTTGAAGAACCCATAGCAAATTCGTCCATATTAAGCTTACCTGTAACTACCATTTCAGCGCTGTTGACCTTGTTCATAACAGTCGCATTGAAAGGCGGAACATAGTTATAGAGCATCTTAGATGAGCATGTCGTAAGTATTCCCTTTGTGGAAATATTGTCCTTGATTCCGATAGGGATACCTGCCAGAGGGTGAAGCTCTTTTCCCTCAGCTATCATTTCATCGACCTTTTTAGCCTGTTCACGGGCAGACTCCTCGCAAACGGTCACATATGCTTCTACGGAAGCTTCGGTTTTGCCGATACGTCCGAGAACTGATTCGGTAATTTCAGCGGCACTGCATTCCTTTGCTTTGAGCATCTCAGACAGTTCAAACGCTGATTTTTCGTAAAGTTCCAAATTATTCACTCCTTAATCCACAATTTTGGGAACAACAAGACAGCCTGCCTGCACCTGAGGTGCATTTTTCATAAGCTGCTCTCTTGTGTATTTGTCGGTAACTTCAACGTCCTCTCTGAGCTTCATTGCATTGTTTACATCGAGAGTAAGCGTGTCATCAATATCGGGAAGCTGCTCCACCATATTAACGATGGACTGCATATCCTTTTCAAACTTCTCGATCTTGTCGTCCTCGATTCTCAGACGTGAAAGCTTTGCTATATGCTTTATATCAATATTCAATCAAATTCATTCCTTTCTTTGTAAATAATACATCTCGGCAATTTATAGGTCTGCCGAAAACATCTTCGTTTATTTCACCTTTAAGATACTGAGTTTCATATTGTAGCATTTTCAGTTTATCAACACCGACAATTTCAGCTATTTCCACTATCTCAAAAATGAATTTTTTATAAAATTTGTCAACATCTATTTCCATTGACATTTCAATCAAATTGATAAGAATGTCAAGCGTCACAACTATTTCCCATCTGGAATTCAGATAAAATTCCAGAAGCTTCTTTTCGGTTTCGGAAAACTGCGACATATCAGACAATTCAAGTGCTCTTTTAAAATGCGGACATTTATAGTAATGTGAGCATACCTTTGCATTAGTTTGGCGGTATCTGATAATAGAAACACTTTCATTGTTGAAATTCCTGTCCCGCTGTATATCCTTGCCATTGAAATCGGTGCCTTGCAGATAACATTTGTAACATGATTTATTGAAGCCCTTGAATCGTGACAGATCAATAAGTGTATGGGGCGGATAAAACCCTGTGCTTTCTCCAAACTGCGGAAGATACCGAAAATCCTCTGTATATCGGAAAAGCTGTTCAAAAGCAAACATCCACCGCTGAGGTCTATCCCCTGCTGCAATTATAATATCACGGAAAAACTGTACGCCTGCAACTACTGTTCCAATAACAGTCATACCGCTGAACTTTTGGAAAAGCTCACTGTCCATAATGTCACCCCGATGTCATTTCAAGCAGATCCGCTTCGGAGATGATGTTAAGTCCAAGCTCCTGTGCCTTTGTCAGCTTGCTGCCTGCGTCCTCACCTGCAAGAACATAGGTTGTCTTTTTGGAAACGGAGGAAACCGCCTTGCCGCCGTACCTGACTATCAAAGCCTTGGCTTCATCTCTTGTCATTGTAGGCAATGTTCCCGTAAGGCAGAAGGTCATTCCCTCAAAGCGTCCGTCAGCCTTTTCCGCAGCCTGATATTCCATCTTGACGCCGAGATCTCTCATTCTCTCAACAAGATGAACAAAATGCTCCTCCGAAAAAGCCTTGACTACGTTTTCGGACATAACATCACCGAAGCCGTCTATCTCTGAAATTTCCTCGGCAGACGCATTCATTATGGCATCAATACTGCCGAATTTTTCGCAGAGAAGCTTTGCGGCTGATTGTCCCACATTTCTTATTCCCAAAGCAAAAATTACCCGTTCAAGGGAATTATCTTTAGATTTTTCAATGGCATTTACAAGGTTTTCGGCGGATTTCTTCGCAAACTTATCAAGGCTGAGAAGCTGTTCCGCTTTAAGCTCATACAGATCGGCAACCGATGAGATAAGTCTGCTTCCGATAAGCTGTGTCACTATTGCAGGTCCAAGACCGTCAATGTTCATAGCACCCTTGCTTGCAAAATGAATAACGTTTCTGATAAGCTGTGCGGGACAGTCAACGTTCGGACATCTCAGTGCCGCTTCGTCCTCGTTTCGGACAGCCTTTGTTCCGCAAACAGGGCAAAATTCGGGCAGATAATAAGGCTGAGAACCTTCCGTATGGCTGACAGACTTTATCACCTCGGGAATGATCTCTCCTGCCTTTCTGACAAGAATAGTATCGCCAAGACGAATATCCTTTTCGGTGATAAACTCCTGATTATGCAGTACCGCACGGCTTACACTTGTTCCCGCCAGCAGCACCGCATCGAAGACTGCAACGGGAGTGATTGCGCCCGTACGTCCCACATTTACCTCTATCTCCCGAAGAACGGTTTCCTTTTCTTCGGGTGGGAATTTGTATGCAACAGCCCACTTGGGAACCTTGGAGGTCGCACCTAAGCGATTTCTCAAAGCAAAATTATCGACCTTGATAACAACGCCGTCAATATCAAACGAAAAACGGCTTCTCTCATTTCCGATATACTCAATGCGATCAATGATCTCATCGGAAGAACTGAGCTTTTTATAATCTTTGATGACCTTAAAGCCGCATTCCGCAAGAAATTCAAGGGACTGCTTGTGGGAAGTAAGGTCCACGCCCTCTATCTGCTGAATGTTGAATACAAAAATGTCCAGCCCCCGCTTTGCAGCGATCTTCGGATCCTTCTGCCTTAGCGAACCTGCCGCCGCATTTCGGGGATTTTTAAAGGGCTGTTCGTCGTTCAGCTCCTGCTGCTCTGTCACCTTTTCAAAGCTTTTGAGCGGCATATATACTTCGCCCCTAACTTCCAGAAAAGGCACGTTTTTCTTCAGCTTCAGCGGTATTGAACGGATAGTCCTGAGATTTTCCGTTACGTCCTCGCCGATAAATCCGTCACCTCTTGTTGAACCTCTGACAAATTCCCCGTTTCGGTATTCAAGAGATACGGAAAGTCCATCAATTTTCGGTTCAACGACGAAATCAACATCGGGAGCTGTTTCACGGCATTTCATAACAAATTCGGCAACAGCTTCATGAGAGAAAACATCCTGCAAGCTGCCCATCTGAACGGTATGCGTTACCTTTTCAAAGATATTCAGTGCCTGTCCTCCGACACGCTTTGTAGGCGAATTCGGATCCTCCAGCTCGGGATATTTTTCCTCATAGCCTTTCAGCTCCTGCATAAGCATATCATAGCTGTAATCGTCGATCTCAGGGTTATCCATAACGTAATAAGCGTAATTGTGATGTTCAATTTCCGCTTTCAGTTCATTGACTTTTGCGAGAATTTTTTCGTCCAACGGCATTACCTCCGAAAAAATCATATACTGAAATAAACGGATAACTTTTCGCTATCCGTTTATTTCCAACTGCGTTTAGTATACGCAGAGCATTGTGAAATTATTTTTTTAGTGCAACAGCAGCCTTTGCCTTCTCAGCAATATTCTCTGCGGAAAGTCCGAATTCCTTAAGAAGCTGAACTGCGGGTCCTGAATGACCGAATACATCGTTTACGCCGACCTTGATAACGGGAACGGGGCAGCACTCAGTAACCGCATCAGCAACAGCAGAGCCAAGTCCGCCGATAACGCTGTGTTCCTCGGCAGTAACGATAACGCCTGTTTCTCTTGCTGCCTTGCAAACGATCTCCTTGTCAAGGGGCTTGATGGTGTGAATGTTGATAACTCTTGCATTGATGCCGTCAGCTGCGAGCATATCGGCAGCAATCAAAGCTTCATTTACCATAAGGCCTGTTGCGATAATGGTCACATCGCTGCCGTCCTTAAGCTGGACACCCTTGCCAAGCTCAAACTTGTAAGTATCCTTGTCATTGAAAACAGGAACAGCAAGACGTCCGAAACGCATATATACAGGACCGTTAAATTCCAGAGCAGCAGCAACCGCAGCCTTTGCCTCAACGTCATCTGCCGGACAAATAACTGTCATACCGGGAATAGTTCTCATAAGAGCAATATCCTCGTTGCACTGATGAGTGGCACCGTCCTCGCCAACGGAAATACCTGCGTGAGTTGCTCCTATCTTTACATTAAGATGAGGATAGCCGATAGAGTTTCTAACTATCTCAAAAGCTCTGCCTGCCGCAAACATTGCAAAGGAGCTTGCAAAAACCTTCTTGCCTGTGGAAGCAATACCTGCTGCAATGCCCATCATATTTGCTTCTGCGATACCGCAGTCAAAGAAACGCTCGGGACATGCTTTTTTGAAAATGCCTGTCTTGGTTGCAGCAGCAAGGTCTGCATCAAGAACGATAAGATCGGAATATTTCTCGGAAAGCTCAGCAAGAGCCTCACCGTAGCTTTCTCTGGTAGCCTTTTTAATTACATCAGCCATATTGATTAACCCTCCAAGCCTTTCAGTGTTTCGTTAAGTTCCTTCATAGCCTGCTCATACTGCTCGGCGTTGGGAGCAGTACCGTGCCAGCCTACCTGATTTTCCATAAAGGAAACTCCCTTGCCCTTTGTACTTGTCTGGACAATAGCAACAGGCTTGCCGTTTATCTTTTCTGCTTCATCGAACGCTCTTTCAATATCATCGAAATCGTGAGCATTCATAGTGATAACATGCCAGCCGAATGCCTCAAACTTGTCAGTGATAGGCATAGGAGAGCAAACATCTGTGATCTTTCCGTCGATCTGCAGACCGTTGTTGTCAACGACAGCAACCAGATTGTCCAGCTTGTTATGAGCTGCAAACATAGCAGCCTCCCAAACCTGACCCTCTTCGATCTCACCGTCACCGAGAACTGCGTAAACCTTATAGCTCTCATTGGAGATCTTGCCGGAAAGAGCCATACCGCAGGCAGCGGAAATGCCCTGTCCGAGAGAACCTGTGGACATATCAACACCGGGGGTGCCCTTCATATCGGGGTGACCCTGGAGCATAGCACCAATATGTCTGAGAGATTTAAGCTCGGACTTATCGAAAAATCCTCTTTCAGCAAGTACGGAATAAAGTGCGGGAGCGCAGTGTCCCTTAGAGAGAACTAGTCTATCTCTCTCGGGCATTTTGGGATTTTTGGGGTCTACATTTAGCTTTGCAAAATATAAATAGGTCAGCAGATCGCAAATGGAAAGTGAGCCGCCGGGGTGACCCGATTTAGCATTGAAAACGCCTTCTATAACACCCATTCTTACCTTGCAGGCAGTAGCCTCAAGCTGTTTTCTGATCGTAGCGTCCATATTTTTACCTCCGATTAAAATTATCATTATTGATTATGTATTCAACAAGCTCTGCAATGGCATTTTCCTCGCAGGAGCTTCTTAACACCACATCTGAAGACCTCTTTACAATATCCTGTGCGTTTGACGGGCAAGCACCCAAATCGGCTGCTTCTATCATTGTAAGGTCATTGTCGTAATCGCCCGCAGCAGCAATTTTGTACTTATCAAAGCCGTAATCGCTGCGAAGCTTTTTGAGTGCTGTGCCTTTTGAAATATCAGTCGGCAAGATCTCGTAAAATGTTTTGCTGGAAACAACGAAATCAACACCCGAATATTTCTTTGAAGCGACAAAGTCTACGACCTTCGGAATAAGCCCCTCGGGCATTGCAAAAAGCACCTTGAACCAGCCGTCGGGAATGTCCGAAAGCTGTGCGTGTATAACAATATCCTCGGTATTGGAAATTTTCATATGATAACGTTCCTGCTCGTTATCTCCGATAACGTATATTGAATTTTCCATATCTATCTCGGCGCTTACTTCGGGAAATGATGCAAGTATTTCCGCAATGATCTGCCTTGTTTCAAGCGGGAGCATCTTTGACCATAAAGCCTTCTTTTTATCGCAGTCGTAGATAACACCGCCGTTGCAAAGAATTATGGGCAGGTCGGGGTGAAGATCGTCGAAATACTGCCTTGCGGACTCGTAGACACGTCCCGTTGCAATGGAAAATTTTCCGCCCATACTGCGGAATTTTGCTATCGCCGAAATGTCCTTCTCGGACAGCACCTTGCTTGCGGGAAGCAGCGTTCCGTCCAGATCGGTCATAAGAAGATAGCCGTCAAGATTTGTTTGCATATTATAAATTCCTTAAACCTGAAAGTATTTTTTTGAAGTAATCGGGAAGCTCACTGTCAAATTCAAGATATTCGCCGCTTATAGGGTGAACAAAGCCTATTTTCTTGGCATGCAGACATTGTCCATCTATACCCTTATACGGTCTGCCGTACACCTCATCTCCCAAAACGGAGTGACCGATATATGACATATGAACTCGTATCTGATGAGTTCTCCCAGTTTCAAGCTTTAGTGAAACAAGCGAATATCCTTTGAATTCTTCCAGAACCATGTAGTGCGTAACTGCTCTTTTGGAGTTTTTGTCGGTAACGCACATTTTCTTTCTGTCGGTCTGATGACGTCCTATGGGATAATCAAGAGTCCCCTGCGGCTCTTTCAGATGTCCGCAAATGACAGCTTGGTATTCTCTTGTAAATGTGTGATTTTTTATCTGCTCAGCCAATCCAACGTGAGCTGCATCGGTTTTTGCAACTATCAGCAGCCCGCTTGTAAGCTTATCTATCCTGTGGACAATCCCGGGACGGATAACTCCATTTATTGAGGATAATCTGCCGCTGCAATGGTACATAAGCGCATTAACAAGCGTTCCGCTGTAATTTCCTGGTGCAGGGTGAACTACCATTCCCTTTGGTTTGTTGACAACCAAAAGGTCGTTATCCTCGTAAACTATCTCCAGCGGAATATTTTCGGGAGATACGTCCAGCAGCTCGGGTTCGGGAACATTTACCGAAACAACATCACCGTTTTTGACGGTAAAGCTGCTCTTTGTAACTGTCTTGCCGCCGACGGAAACTGCGCCTTCCTTTATAAGCTTCTGCAAAGCCGAACGTGTCAGACCACTGCCGCATTTCTCGGAACAAAGCCATTTATCAAGACGTTCTGCCGTTTCGATGTCCTCAGCGATAAACTCAAGAAGCTCCATCTTCGGCACTCCCGTTTTCTGTTTTGTCACTCTTTCTGCCCTCGATAAAAAGCAAATAGACAATGTACATTGCAACACCGCAGACAACAAGAATATCCGCAAAATTGAAAATAGCAAAACGGAACATTCTTACTTCAAGATAGTCCACAACATAACCGTTAGCAATTCGGTCGATAAGATTGCCGATACCGCCTGCGATAAACATGGTGAAGCTTGTTACAGCTATCGGGTGCCTGTCCTTCATCTTAAAAAGATATATTGCACTGAGAATAAGCATAATTGCCGTAACTCCGATAAGAAGCCATCGCTGTCCGCTGAAGCTGGAAAATGCAGCCCCCGTATTCTCGCAATAGCGCAGTCCCAGAACATCGAAATCCCCGAACTTGATAAGATCCTTAGGAATTCCGTCACTCAAATATTCAACTGCCAGATGCTTGAACCATTGATCGACACCGACCAGAACGGCAATTGCCGTTAAAATCACAAAAACCATAAAAATCCTTTAAAACCGCCGAAGCCTTTCGGATCCGGCGGCTGAAAACTTTTTAAATCTGAGAAGCGCAGCGCTTGCAGAGAGTGGGATGTTCGGAAACAGTTCCGACCTCCTCGGAATAGCACCAGCAGCGCTCGCACTTTCCGCCCGAAGCCTTTTCAACGCTGAAGGAAACATCTCCCTCAATACCCTCTGCCTTGAATTCGCCGTCAGCATTGTTCTGAACATCTACTGCAGAAACAATGAATACAGCGGGAAGAATATCCGCAAAGCTGCCGATCTTGTCAAATACAGCCTTGTCAGCGATGTGCAGAGTAACCTTTGCTTCAAGAGAAGCACCGATGAACTTGTCTGCACGCTTCAGTTCGAGAGCCTTTGTAACGCTTGCTCTGAGAGAGTAGATAAGCTCCCACTTAGCGGTAAACTCATCAGTTACGGAAACATTGACCTTTGCGGGCATCTGATTGAGCAGAATGCTTTCCTTGTCATCGGCTGCGGAATGAGGCATATATTTCCAGATCTCCTCGGAAGTAAATGCAAGGATAGGTGCAAGCATTCTTGCAACTGCGCTGAGGATAGTGTACATAGCAGTCTGAGCAGCACGGCGGTCCTTAGACTTCTCGGCTGTACAGTAAAGTCTGTCCTTGATAATATCAAGATAGAAGCTGGACATATCCACGATGCAGAAATTATGAATGCTGTGGAGCACAATATGGAAATCAAAAGCATCATAAGCAGCTTTTACCTTGTCGATAAGCTGATTAAGACGGAGCAGCGCCCACTTATCAATTTCGTGCAGCTCGCTTACGGGAACGCTGTCTGTATCGGGGTTGAAGCCGTCCTTGTTGGAGAGATTTCCCAGCATAAATCTTGCGGTATTTCTGATCTTCTTGTACATATCGGAAAGCTGTGCAAGTATCTCGTTGGAAATCCTTATATCGGAATGATAGTCGGAGGAAGCAGCCCAGAGTCTGAGAATATCCGCACCATACTTATCATATATCTCGTGAGGCTCAATGCCGTTTCCGAGAGATTTGTGCATTGCCCTGCCCTGACCGTCAACTACCCAGCCGTGAGTGCAGACAGCCTTGTAAGGAGCGCAGCCCTTGTAAACAACGGAAGTCAGCAACGATGACTGGAACCAGCCTCTGTACTGATCGGCACCCTCAAGATAAAGGTCGGCAGGTGCTCTCAGATAATCATATTCATCAAGAACGGAAGTGTGAGAAACGCCGCTGTCGAACCAAACGTCCATAATGTCGTATTCCTTGGTGAACTCGGAACAGCCGCACTCGCACTTTACGTCCTTGGGGATAAAGCTTTCCAGCTCTTCTGTGTACCACGCATCGGAGCCTTTTTCACGGAAGAGGTCGGAGATAGCGTCGATAGTTGCATCGGTAATGATGGGCTTGTGGCAATCCTTACAATAGATAACAGGGATAGGAACGCCCCATGTTCTCTGTCTTGAGATACACCAGTCACTTCTGTCCTTGACCATGCCCTTGATTCTGTCCTCGCCCCATGCAGGGATCCACTGAACGGATTCGATAGCCTTAACGGCCTCGTCCTTGAAGCCCTTAACGGAACAGAACCACTGCTCTGTTGCACGGTAAATGATAGGACTGTTGCAGCGCCAGCAGTGAGGATACTGATGGACGATCTTTTCGGTAGCCAGCATAGCATTCACTTCAACAAGACGCTTAGCAATAGCCTTGTTTGCGGTGTCGGTGTCCATACCCTCAAACTCGCCTGCTTCGGCGGTCTGTCTGCCCTTGGAGTCAACGCAGACGATGATTCCTATGTCATCGTACTTCTTGCAGACCTCAAAGTCCTCAACACCGTATCCGGGAGCAGTATGAACGCAGCCTGTACCGCTTTCGAGAGTAACATGGTCGCCGACGATAACAGGCGACGGACGGTCGTAAAGCGGGTGCTTTGTCTGAATGTATTCAAGGTCGCTTCCCTTGAAGCAGCCGATAGTTTCATATTCTTCAATGCCTGCTGTCTTCATAACGGAAGAAACGAGCTCAGCAGCCATTACATAGTATTCGCCGTTTGCGCTGACAAGGGTATACTCGTAATCCGGGCCAACGCAGATGGCAAGGTTACCGGGAATTGTCCAGGTGGTAGTTGTCCATATAACAAAGTAAACCTTGGAAAGGTCGACACCTGCGGAAGCAAATACGCCCTTATCATCGGTAACATTGAATTTTACAAAGATAGAGTGGCAGGGATCGTTGGAATACTCGATCTCAGCCTCAGCCAGAGCGGTGTTACAGTCGGGACACCAGTAAACAGGCTTAAGTCCCTTGTACATATAACCGTCCTTAGCCATTTTTCCGAATACCTTGACCTGACGAGCCTCGTATTCGGGACGGAGTGTCAGATACGGATTATCATAATCACCAAGACAGCCAAGACGCTTGAACTGCTGCATCTGATTCTTAACGTGAGTCATCGCAAAGTCCTTGCAATGCTTTCTCAGCTCAACGGGAGGAATTGCGCCGTTCTCAACGCCGATAGCCTTCATAGCCTTCAGTTCGATAGGCAGACCGTGTGTGTCCCAGCCGGGAACGTAAGGCGAGCAATAACCGCTCATGTTCTTATACTTAACGATAATATCCTTCAACACCTTGTTAAGTGCGGTTCCCAGATGAATGCTGCCATTTGCATACGGAGGTCCGTCATGCAGAATGTACTGCGGCTTACCCGCATTCTTTTCTATCATTTTATAGTACAGGCGGCTTTTCTCCCACTCTTCGAGCATAGCAGGCTCCTTCTGAGTGAGATTTCCCCTCATAGAAAAACCTGTTTCGGGAAGATTGATAGTCTTGTTATAATCCTGTGGCATTTCACTAACTCTCCTTAAAGACCATTCGGTCTGAAAATAAACAAAAATATGTATTAGTTAAAAGAAGAACCATCAGCTGCAGGAGTTTCGATAACTCTTGTAGCTTCCTCGTCAACGGCAGTTTCTTCTTCCTCTTCTTCGTCATCTGTATCATAATCGGGAATATTTGTGATTTTTGCCAGATGCTCTCTGTACATTTCCAGAAGATTTGACTTGAAATCGGAAACCTCCTGCTGCATCTTTGCAAGGCATTCCTTTTCCTTTACAATATCGATTCTTGTGGAACCGATAATTCTGTCAGCCTCATAATTTGCATCGGCAATGATCTTCTTTGCAGTTTCCTCAGCCTCAGCAATAACAAGCTTTCCCTGCTTCTGAGCGCCGATAAGAGCGGCCTTGAGAGCTTCTTCATCATTCTTGTACTCTCTTACCTTATCCACAAGCACTTCCAACTTCTTTTCAGTTTCTTCCTTATCCTTCTGAAGCTGGGCGATAGTCATAGCTACCTCTCTGAGGAAATCGTCAACGTCCTCGGGCTTATAGCCGAAAGTCGCCTTATCAAATTGCTTAGCGGTAACGTCCTTTGCGTTTATCATAATAACGCATCCTTTCTGTTGCAGGCATATAGCCTACTCATATTTTTCTATGGTTAAATGTATCCTGCCTTTTTTGGTTTCTCCGCCGATTTTTCCTATCCTGAACTTTCCGTATCCTCGTACAGAAAGAATATCTCCCTCGGACACAGCTCTGTCATTATCGGAAACTGTGCGGTAATTGAGCATTATTTTCTCCGACCTGAGTGCCGCAGAAGCCTTTTCCCTGCTGACATTCATAGCAAGAGCGGCAATGCAGTCTATCCTCATAGACGGCACCGTTCCGCTGATAAGACGGAAATTCCTTTCAGGCATTATATCGGGGGCGTCGATCAATGATGCAGATACGCCTACCCGTCCTATTTTGCATATACTTTCGGCTTCGGAAGCAATAGTATCATAAACCATAGCCTCGGCACAGCCCTCAGAAATAATAATATCGCCAACCATTTCACGTTTAATCTGCATAGCCATCAATGAGCCAAGGATATCACGATGTGAAAGCTTGTCCGCTTTTCTGAATGAAAATTTCACGCATTTTATAGGAAAATCAGAAAATTCAGGTTCGAGAAAATCGGGATAAAAGCCCAGAACATTCCTTTCCGCACCATCAAAACCGCCATAAAAACAGCCATTCAGCTTCAGTGCAGATAAAATGTCCTCGCAAACAGCACGCCTTCCCATATCCATAAATGCCGAAAACACGGGCATTGCTCGCTTCTCCGACAGTTCATACAGATCCAGTATATGCTTGACAAACAGCGTATCCTCCTGCGTCAAAGCAGAAAGCAGCCCTGACGGAATCTTCATCAGCCGATAAATACTCCGTTATTTTCAAGCTCGCCTACCAAGTCCTCACCGACAAATCCGACATTATAAGGTGTGATAATAAAGGTATTGTTTGCAACAGGCTTGATATTTCCGCCGTTAGCATAAGCAACACCACCCAAAAAGTCGATTATTCTTCTTGTAACATCGGGAGTAGTCGACTCCAGATTAAGTACGACAGTTTTCTTCTCATTCAGATGATCGGCGATCTGCTTTGTATCAGAATACTTCTCGGGCTTTACAAGAATGACCTGAAGCTGAGCAGTAGCGGAAACCTTGATAACACGGTCGCCCTTAGGGTCATTGTAGCGCTCACCTCTGCGGTCGTGTCTGCTGTCAACCTCGTCGCCATCTCTTTCATCGTAACCGCCGTCATCATATCCGCCGTCATCACCGATTGCAAGAGCCTGTCTGATAGTGTCCATAAATCCCATTTCTTAATTCCTCCACAATTATATTCTTGCTCCGAAGAGCTTTGTTCCTATTCTTACAATATTTGAGCCGTATTTTATACCCAGAGCATAGTCCTGCGACATACCCATCGATAAAACCGACATACTTATATTATCTATGTTTTTGCTCTGAATGTCAATAAAAAGTTCCTGCATTTTGTAAAAAAATTTTTCGGAATCACCCCGCGGCGGGATCGTCATTAATCCTTTCACAGCAATATTTCCAAATTGTGAGATATTATGCAGAAATTCGTAAATATTTTCGGGAGATATTCCGCCCTTGGACTCCTCCCCGCCAATGTTTATCTCACACAGCACAGGCATAACCCGACCTATTTTTTTACATTGACGATTTATCTCTCCGGCAAGCTTCAAGCTGTCGACCGACTCGATCATATCCGCATCAGCAGCAATGTACTTGACCTTATTGCTTTGCAGACTGCCAATAATATGCAACTCATGCGGGACTGCGTAATGCTCCTTCTTGCCAAGATACTCCTGGACACGATTTTCGCCGAGAAGCGTAAGTCCCTCACCTATGGCGATATTCACGTCCTGAGGCGGCACGGTTTTTGTTACCGCCATAATTCGTATATCATCATCGGGGCTTCGGTATTTTGCTATCGCTTCTCCGACTTCATATCGTATGCGCTTAATGTTTTCGGAAATCTCCCTTCGGCGTTCCGGCGGAACATCAGGAAGCGGCAGTTGTTCCGCTTTCGGACTGCTTTCCTCCGACAGTTCCGTTGATATCGTCTTCGGTTTCAAGGAACTCATTTGTATTCACTCCCTCAACAATAATATCCTCATAAACCGCAAGATAGCTGCTGTCCTGCGTAATACGGGAAAGGACATAATCATCTCCCGTAAAAACAACATCTATTTTCTTAAACGTGATCTTCTGCCCCAGCTTTACATAAACACCTTTTTCGTTCTCACGATTAAAGCGGATAGCCTCGGCAGGCACCTTTAAGCCATAGAAATCATTCAGAACCATCTCTGCACGCTCTACCCTATGCTGAACAACATCGAAAGTCAGATTCTCACAGGAAATTATGACCACAGATTTTTTGGGATCATTTCCCGCAGTTATTCTCTCAATAACCGCATTAAACGGTACAGAGGAAGAACTGAGCTTCAGAGTAACGTTTCCGCCCTCGGTAAAGCTGCCCTCGGAGTTATCAATAACGCCTGCCATATACCACTTATATCCGTCGATCATCTTTCCGATATAACCGTCGCTTTTATGCTCCTCTGTATCGGAGATTATCCGCTCAATGTCCTCTGCAGTCAGAATATCCATTCTGTCGGGAGTAAGCTCCGACTCATAGCCATCGGTATAGCTGACGAAATATCCCGGATCTGTTACCGAGATGCTTTCAAAGGGAGTTGCCTGCCTTGCCTCCAAAGCGGATATTTTAGTTTCCAGAGCATTGATACGCTCATTATAATCCGTTTCGTTTTCAACTGCAAGCTGGAGTATGCACATAAGCTTCAGCAGCTCGTTACGCTCCTCCTCCACCTCATCATAACGCTTCTTTGCAATAAGCGAGGTTATGGTGCGGTACTTTTCATCTATCTGCTTTGAAAGAAAATCAGGCTCTGCAAGAGCGACCGTTCCGGGATTCTGGACCTCCAGAAGCAGATCTCTCTCAGCCGTAAGTTCTTTTATCTGCTGATTTACGGAAATTTCGTTTTCATTGTTATAAACCTCGGCAATGACCGAGTTTTTAGCAAACTTGCTGCCGTCGGGACTTTTATAGCTGATAACTCCTCGTCCGCTGTACGGTACGGGAGTTTCATCTCGTATAAAGACGCCCTTGAAAACAGCCTTTTCCGCAGATGAATAGGTGTGTGCGGTAACCGTTTCGTATTTGTCGTCAAATTTGAGATAGATCTGACTGAAAACCGTTATGAGAACAAAAACCGAAAGCAGGAAAATAAGAATTCGCATCATTACAGAATTCATAATTTCTGCCTTTCTTACTTGTCCTGATCAGCATCAAGAATTGAGATAGTCTTATATGGAATGATCGTAGAAATCGCATGCTTGAAAACAAGATTCTGTTTTCCGTCACAGTCAAGAATGACGATATAGCTGTCAAATCCCTTGACCATCCCCTTAAACTGGTAACCGTTTGTCAGGAATATAGTTACAGGGATCTTATCCTTCCTGGCTTGGTTAAGAAAAGCGTCCTGAAGATTTAAGCCTTTATTCATAAATGAATCTTCCTTCCTGTATCTTTACGATAAGTCGCAATATAATAGCTTAAGCCATTATAAATATTATTATATCATATAATTTCAGATTTTTCTACTATATTTAAGCAATCCATAATAAGTTTTCTTTTATTTAATATTTTGTCTATTTCTATCCAATTAATTCTATCATCTCTTCGGAACCAGGTCAGCTGACGTTTAGCGTATCTACGAGTCTGCATTTTGAGAAAATCAAGACATTCCTCAAGCGTTTTGGTACCTTCAAAGTATGGGCTAAGCTCCTTGTATCCGATAGCCTGATGAGCAGTTTTCAGTCCGTGACTGTTTTCCCAGACCTTTCGTGCCTCCTCAACAAGCCCATTTTCTGCCATTATGTCAACACGCTTGTTTATCCTGTCATACAGCAAACCTCTGTCATTATAGGTAAGCCCAATAAAACAAGGTTTGTACGGCGATTCCACCGAACGGCTGACTGCCTTATACTCGCTGAATTTCATACCCGTAAGCTCATAAATTTCAAGAGCACGAATGATCCTTGTGATATTGTTAGGGTGAAGCCCCGCAGCTGTGTCGGGATCGATCTCTCTCAGACGTTCCAGCATTGCTACTCTGCCAAGCTGTTCAGCTTCATCGGTAAGCCGTCTGCGGACATTGCCGTCAGTCTGAGCGCTGTCAAACGAAATATTGTCGATGAGCGAATTAACATAAAGTCCCGTACCTCCGACCAGAACAGGCAGCTTTCCTATGCTGTGAATATCCCTGATGGCAGCGGAAGCAAGCTTTACATAATCCGCTACGCTGAATTCACCCTCAGGCTCGACAACACTTATCAGGTGATGCGGTACGCCCATAGTTTCTTCGAAAGTGGGCTTTGCTGTTGCAATATCCATGCCCTTGTAGACCTGCATGGAATCTGCAGAAACGACCTCACCGTTCAGCTCCCTGCACATCTCGATGCCAAGAGCGGTCTTTCCCGAAGCGGTTGGCCCGACTATAACAAGAACAGGTATTTTTTTATCTTTATCCGACATAGCGTTCCTTTCAGACAATCCTCTTAAACTGCTTGTCAAAATCGTATTTGGTAAGCTTGAACATGACCGGTCTGCCGTGAGGACAATATCTTATCTCATCTCTCGACAGAACTTCCTTTACCAGCCACATCAGTTCCTTGGGGGAGTTGTTATCGTGTGCCTTAATTGCCGCTTTGCATGCAAATGTGTGATACATATCATCAAGAATTTCGGGCATCGGATTATGCTTATGCTCCAGAAGATTTCCCGCCAGCTCCTGAACAAGTCCCTCAGCCTCGCAGCCGTCCAGAATTGCGGGAATTCCCTTGATGCTTACAAGCGGAGCCTTCACAAATCCTATCTCAAATCCCAGCTCGGAGATTAGTGCGCTGTTTTCTTCAAGCGCATCATATTCGGAATATTCCAACATTAGCTCTATCGGGGCAAGCAGCATCTGCGAATTAAGCTGTTGCTTTCTTGCCTTGATATTTTCAAAAAGAATACGCTCATGCGCAGCATGCTTGTCTATGAATACGACCTCATCTCCGCACTCGGCAATAACATAGGTCTTAAATGCTTCACCGATAAGTCTGACCGTTTTTTCTTCCTTCTGCTGTATTTCAAGGACAGGCTCGGTTTTCTTTTTCAGCGAACCGGAATTTATATATTTGAATCCCGAAACGGGTTCTTCCGCTGAAATAGGCGGCGTTTCTTCCATCGGTTCTTCAACAGGCTTCTCCTCAATTACAGGCTTGATTTCTTTATTCGGAACAGAATTGTCAACAGTCGGTTCGCAAAGTTCCGGTGCAGTTTCATTCTTTTCGATGATCGGTTCGGCAGGTTTTTCAGCCACCTTTTCTGTTATCACATCAACAGGAACAGATTCGGCAGCACGTATATCCGGAACAACCTCCGTCGGAACACTGACCGACACCTTTACTGCCTTAACAGGCTCGGCGGGCTTCTCCGGTTCGGCAAAACGATACTGCTCGGGCGGAGGAGTCGGCTTCTGCGGATAGACCGTGTAATCTATCTTAGGCCGTGACGGAATGTTCATTTCCGACGGAACACTTCCCGCCAGCAGCGCACTTTTAATTGCAAAATAAAGAGTGTTATATATGACATCATCGTTTGAAAATCTTACTTCGATTTTCGCAGGGTGAACGTTCACATCAACAACATCGGGCGGAACATTTATCATCAGCACACAGGCAGGGAATTTTCCCTCCATAATTGAATTGGTGTAAGCGTCCTCCAAAGCCTTGGTGCATGTAAATGAGCGGACATATCTGCCGTTGATGAAGAAATTCTGGAAGGAACGCTTTGCCCGTCCGAACAGCGGCTTTATGGTAAATCCCGCAATATGGATACCGTTCAGTTCGTAATCAACGGGAAGCATTGCAGCGGCAAGCTGTTTCCCGAAAACGGTATAAACGGTGGAAAAAATATCACCGTCCCCCGACGTGTAAAATTCCGCCTTGCCGTCACGGATAAACTTAAATGAAATATCTGGGTGCGACAGAGCAATTTTCTCAATAATATTCGCAATGGAATTTCCCTCGGAAACGTCCTTTTTCAGGAATTTCAGACGTGCGGGAACATTGTAGAAAATATCTCTGACTACTATTGTCGTACCGTCGGCGCAGCCCGCCTTTTCGCAAAGCTTTTCTTCGGTGCCCTCAATGACATAGTGCGTACCGTACTCGTCCGCAGCGGGCTTTGTGTATATTTCAACCTTTGCCACAGCCGCAATTGAAGCAAGTGCTTCTCCTCGGAAACCCAAGGTAAATATCTTGTCTAAGTCCTCTTTCGATTTCAGCTTGCTTGTTGCATGACGGAGAAATGCTTTCGGTACATCTGACTCATCAATCCCGCAGCCGTTGTCGGTGACACGCATATAGGTGATGCCGCCTCTGCGTATCTCAACTGTTATTGAATTTGCACCGCTGTCAATGGAGTTTTCCAGAAGCTCCTTAATAATGGACGACGGACGCTCGATGACCTCGCCCGCTGCAATAAGCTCTGCGACTTCCTTTGTCAAAAGATTTATCTGCGGCATTTTTTCACTCCTATTTCAGCATATCAACAAGCTCTTTTAACAGATACTTTGCGTCCTCATCGGAAAGCTCGTCGGGATTTGTTTTCCTCAGCCTGTCTATAATTCTGCTCTCATCAATTGCACCAAAGCTTATCTGACCATCGTCCTCGTCAGGCTTCGGAGCAGCAGCCTTTGCCGCCTCCATTTCAGCAAGCAGCTGCTTTGCTCTTGCTGTTACCTTAGACGGCAGTCCTGCAAGCTTTGCGACCTCTATTCCGTAGCTGTCGTCAATTCCGCCGGGAACGATTTTACGAAGGAACTTGATATCGTCCCCTCTTTTCTTAACGGCGATACTGAAATTTTTCACGCCGTCAATTTCATTTTCCAGATTGATAAGCTCGTGGTAATGGGTCGCAAACAGCGTCTTGCAGCCAAGTATCCTTGTGTTTGCAATATATTCAGCAACTGCCGTGGCAATGCTTATTCCGTCAAAGGTGGACGTTCCCCGTCCGACCTCGTCGAGGATAACAAGGCTGTTTTTGGTGGCATGTTTAAGAATATCGGCAACCTCGCTCATTTCCACCATAAAGGTAGACTGTCCCGCCGTAAGGTCGTCGGAAGCTCCCACTCGTGTGAATATCTTGTCCGTTATGGAAATATGCGCATAAGAAGCAGGAACAAAGCAGCCCATCTGAGCCATCAGGACAATAAGCGCAGTCTGACGCATATATGTGGATTTACCCGACATATTAGGTCCCGTGATTATGGACATTCTGTTTACCTTCTGGTCAAGATAAACGTTGTTCGGCACATACATCTCATCATCGAGAACAAGCTCAACAACAGGGTGACGTCCGTCCCGAATGTCGATAACACCGTCAATTGCTATCTCAGGCTTAACATACAGATTTTTCATCGAAACCTGCGCAAAGGAACAAAGCACGTCCAGCGCAGCAACAGCCGAAGCCGTTGTCTGGACCTTAACAAGCTGTGTTGCAATGAATTCCCTTACCTCGCAGAAAATATCATATTCAAGGGTAAGCACCTTGTCATTTGCACCGAGAATGGTGTTTTCGGCATTTTTAAGTTCCTCGGTAATAAATCGCTCACAGTTTGCAAGTGTCTGCTTCCTGATATAATTTTCGGGAACAAGGTCGTAATAGGATTTTGTGACCTCTATATAATATCCGAAAACACGGTTGTAGCTTATTTTGAGATTTTTTATTCCCGTCTTTTCCTTTTCCCGCTGCTCAATTTCGGTGATAATATCCTTGCCGCCCGAGATTATCTTGCGCAGTTCGTCAAGCTCGGTGTTAAAACCGTCCTTGATAATGCCGCCTTCCTTTGCGCTGACAGGCGGTTCATCGGAAATAGCATTTTCAATGAGATTGGAAATGTCCTCAAGAGCATCAATATCATTATTGAGATTTTTCAGAAGTATAGAGGAAAATCCCGAAAGCTTTTCCTTTATCTCCGGCAAAGCAAGTGCAGTCAGGGACAGCGCCTTCAGATCTCTTGGCGTTGCCGAGCGATACATGACCTTAGTCATCAGACGTTCAAGATCATAAACCTTTCCAAGACTGTCGGAGATTTCCTGACGGATAAGCGAGTTTTTGCAAAGCTGTTCCACCGCATCAAGACGGTTTATAATAATTGCAGGCTTGACCAGCGGCAGCTCAATATATGTGCGAAGAAGCCGCTTTCCCATAGATGTTTTTGTGGAATCCAGCACCCACATCAGACTGCCCCGTTTTTCTTTATTTCGGAGAGTTTCGGTAAGCTCCAGATTGCGCCTTGCATTCAGGTCAAGCTCCATAAATGTGCTGTCGGAATGCTTGGTGATAGTCGTAAAACGTCCTATAAGAGCCTTCTGAGTATCTGCAATATAATCAAAAAGTCCGCAGACACAGCGTGTTTCATCACTGTCATCATCAAGACCGAGTTCGCAAAGCTCTCCTGCGCTGAACTGCTTTAGCAGGACATCTTTTTTCATAGAAACAGAAAAAGAAATATCGTCAAGCAGCTGAACGATACACTTCATCTTGTTCTTCAAAAAGCTCTGTATCTCCTTGCAGTCAAGAAATGCGCTGTTAAACAAAAGCTCCGCAGGCTGATAGCGTGATAGCTCGTTGATAATGCTGCCTTCGGCTTCCCGTCCCGATTTTGTGTACAGGTCTACTTCGCCTGTGGATATGTCCGTAAAGCATACAGAAATGGACTTCTCAGCCGCATAAACGCAGCAGATATAGTTGTTCTTGCTCTCATCAAGCATATTGCTTTCAGTAAGAGTTCCGGGAGTTACCACCCTGATAACATCTCTTTCAACTATGCCCTTTGTAAGCTTCGGGTCGGTCAGCTGTTCGCATACTGCAACCTTAAAGCCTGCTTCTATAAGCTTTTTTATGTATACCTCCGCACTGTGATAAGGAACGCCGCACATAGGCGCACGTTCCTCCAGTCCGCAGTCCCGTCCTGTCAGGGTAAGCTCGAGAACCTTTGAAGCTGTCAGCGCATCATCAAAGAACATCTCGTAAAAATCGCCCAGCCTGTAAAAGAGAATGTGATTTTTGTATTTGTCTTTAACGCCGAAATACTGCTGCATCATCGGCGAAAGTTTATTGCGGTCTATTTCCATTCAGTATTACCTCCGAGAGATCTCCCTTAAAACGGGAAGCTTAAATCAATGACAGCCGCCGCAGGAACCACAGTTACCGCCGCAGCTGGGCTGTTCATAAGGGCAGGTGTCGGGGTCCTCACCGTTAGCGGAATAGGTAATTATCATATTTATCTGGGACAGCAGACCGTCCATAGCGTCCTTTGCCTTATTGAAGGCGTCCATACTGTCCATAGCCATAATAGTACCGTAAAGGCTTTTTATCTCGTCGTCAAGCTTGTTAAGAAGCTCGCCGTCTTTCTCGGATTTGGACATTTCGCTGTTGAGCTGCATACGCTTAAGATTAAACTCCTGAATAAGCTGCTGAAGCTTTTCATCGCTGTCGTAAACGTCCTTTGCTTTGTAATATGCGGCGTATCTTTCGTCCTGCTGAATAAGCTTTCCAAGTTCTCTTGTTTTTGTAATTATATCCATTTTAGATTACTCCTTAATCTATGATTTCACCTTCAACAGCCCAATAACGGGTGGAGGTGATCTTAACTTTTTTCATCTGACCGATAAGCTCGGTGCTGCCTTTTGCTTCAACTATGATAAACTCGTCGCTTTTGCCCGAGATATATCCGCTCCGTCGGCTTTCTCCGTCAAACAGAACAGTCATTACCCTGCCCTCAAAACGCTTGTAATTTTCTTCGGCAACATTTCGCTGAACTTCCAGCAGTTCTCTGAACCACTTGCTTTTGTCCTCGTCGGAAGTATTGTCCTCCATTTCGGCTGCCTTTGTTCCCTTTCGCTTTGAGTAAATGAAGGAGAAAATATTATCATATCCGACTTTTTTCACAGTATCCAGTGTCATAAGAAAATCATCATATGTTTCGTTTGGAAATCCCACGATAATATCCGTTGACAGCGAAAACTGCGGCATTTTCTCCCTTGCATAATTTACGGTGTCCATATATTTCTGCAAATCGTAATGCCTGTTCATCGCCGTTAAGATGCGGTCGCTGCCCGATTGAAGCGGCAGATGCAGATGCTTGCATATCTTATCGCATTGGGCAATGGTGTCGATAAGCTCAAAGGTAACGTCCTTCGGGTGTGACGTCATAAACCTAATTCTAAAATCGCCGTCCAGAGCATTTATACGACGAAGCAGTTCAGAAAAGCTGACAGGCTCGTCCAGATTTTTTCCGTAAGAGTTGACATTCTGTCCCAGCAGCATTATTTCCTTGCAGCCGTCGGAAACAAGCCCATTTATCTCATTCAGAATGTCCTCGGGCAGACGGCTGTGTTCCCGTCCCCGCACATAAGGCACAATACAGTATGTGCAAAAATTGTTGCAGCCGTACATTATGGGAACGCTTGCCTTATAAAAACAGCTGCGGATAACACGCATACCTTCGGTGGGAACACTGTTTCTTTCTTCCGTATCTTCGGTAAATTTGCGGCTTTCGAGATGTTCGGAAAGCAGCTTCGGAAAATCTGCAATTGCAAAGGTCCCGAAAACAATGTCCACATATTTGTAGGAACGCCTTATTCTTTCAACAATGTGCTTCTGCTGAGGCATACAGCCGCAAACTCCGATAATAAGGTCGGGATTTTGCTCCTTTAGCCGTTTCAGCTCACCGATATTTCCGAAAACCTTTTCCTCCGCATTTTCACGGACAGCACAGGTATTGAGGATAATAATATCGGCAGAAGAACGGTCATCGGTAATGCCGCATCCCATATCCGCCAGCATACCGAGAATTTTCTCTCCGTCGCTGACATTCTGCTGGCAGCCATAGCTGTGCACATATGCCAGCGGTGCAAAATCCGAACGCTGAAACCGTTCTCTGACCTTATTGATATAATCATGAAAATCCATAAAAGCCGCTATCTCCCATAACGAAAAAATCTATTCGGTAAAAAATAATTATATCACAAAATCTCGAAAAAGTCAAACAGAAAGCTTGAGATTTGAGTATTCCTTTTTGATAGCATTGTAATAGAATACTCCCGCCTTCTGACCATACTGCTTGACCATCTGAATGTAAAAATCATGCTTATCGGTTGAATTAGCAATGGAATCTGTTATTATCTTGCATATCTGAGCATATTTAGCCGAATCCTGCTTGTTACCGTCTGCATCGGAAACCAGCACAGTTACCCTGTTCAGTACCGTTTCGGAAGAAGCCTTAGGAAGCTGTTTTTTCTCCGCTGTTTCTTTCTTCTGAACGGGTGCTGGCTGCTGCTTTTTGGGCGTCAGCTTTTCGCTCAGATCGTCGGTTCTGATCTTTAGTTCAACAGGCTTTTCGCTGTTGCTCTCAACAATATGATTTACCTCAAAATGCTTTACGGAAGTAGGATTCTGCTGTGGTTCGGACTTTGGCTCGGATATGGAAACTATTTTCATATCATCATTCTGCTGTACAGGTGCAGAATATGTAACTCCTATGGAAGAATCGCTGGCAATGCTGTTGCAGGCATCAATAATATTCGGGAAAATATCCACATTTTTTCCTGTTGCAGAAAGGCATGAACGGCAGAATTCCAGGCTTGACATATATCCCCTGTCCTTGCTGATTATGAAAATATCGGTAGCCTCTGCCATTCCCATAAGATACCCGAGATAGGTACATATCTGAAAATCAGCGGCATTTGCGGAAGTGTGCTTCAGCTTGTATCTCCTGATGTCGGCAGAAGATTTCCTGATAAGATCCATAGCCGCAAAGGTCACTGTGTTGGCATTATCGCTGTAAAAGATCATAACAAGGTCGTCCTTGTCGATTTTATTTATTCCCACAAGTCCCGCAGAATTTACGTTTTCATAGTCCACAAGAAAGCATTTCATTTTGCATTACCTCCTGAATCACTCGGGTTTGTTTTCTTTGATACTTAAGAGCAGCTGCTCAGCATTTTCAAGCGTCAGATCGGTCACGCTGTCGCCGCCGATAATTCTCGCAATCTCCTGTTTGCGTCCCTCAAAATCAAGCTGCTTGACCGTTGTATATGTTCTGCCGTCATCGACATTTTTTTCTATCAGCAGATGATTATCTCCGTAAACCGCCAGCTGCGTAAGATGTGTAACACATATTACCTGACGTAGCTTTGATATTTCGCTTATTTTAATGCCTATTTTCTGTGCCGCACGTCCGCTGACACCCGTGTCTATCTCATCGAAGATCAGCGTTGGAATATCGTCCTTATCTGCAATTACCGATTTCAGCGCAAGCATTATCCTCGAAAGCTCACCGCCCGACGCTATTTTTGAAATGGGCTTAGGAGGTTCACCGGGATTTGCGGAAATAAGCAGCTCGGGATTGTCAACACCGTTCAGAGTAAGCTTGCCTTTCTTATTTTCGACTGCAAGCCGAACGTTTGGCATATCCAGAAATTTCAGTTCCGCCTGCACCTCTGCAATAAATCTGACAGCGATCTCTTCACGATGGAAGGACAGTTCTCTAGCCTTTGCGGAAACGCTGTTAAGCAGCTCCTCTTTCTCGGATTTAAGACGAACTATCTCGTCGGAGGAGCTTTCTATCGCCGCCAACTCCGCCTTTGCATTTTCATAAACTGAAAGCACGTCCGACAGCTCGGGACCATATTTCCGCTTGATGGAGTTAAGCTGCTCCCTACGCCTGCTGAGATATTCAAAACGTTCCTCGTCAAGGTCGATCTTGCCTGATAAGTGCGATATTTCCGAGGCAATATCATCAATTTCAATAGCTGCATTTGTAAGCCGTTCACCGATGCCTTCAAGCTCCTTCATAACATCGGAAAAGCTTGAAATTTCCGCCTGCGCTGTCTGTATTCGGGCAGCCATTCCGTCGCTGTCATCATCGCCCGCAAGAATAAGCTCTGCCCTTTCAAGAGCGTTGATGATACGGTCGCTCTCCCTTGCAACTGCATATTCCCGTTCGATACGCTCGTCCTCATCAGCCTCAGGAGAAACCTCCTCAATATCGGCAATTTTACGGCGAAGTATCTCCGCTCGGTCGATTTTTTCACGCTCAGAAAGTGCAAGCTTTTTTATCCTTCTGGCAGTTTCCTGAAGCTGACGAAAGCATTCCCGATAATCGTTGATCTCGTCCTGAAGCTCGCCGTAATTGTCAAGTATCTCAATATGCTTTTCGGGAGATAAAAGTGTCTGATTGTCATGCTGACCGTGAATATTTATCAGCGTTTCGCCTATCTCGCGAAGCACCGAAACAGCGGCAGCCTTGGAGTTTATCCTTGCAACGCTTCCGCCGTCCGCCATTATCTCTCTTGTGACTGTTATTTCGTCATCTTCATGGGAAATTCCAAACTCGTCAAGCTTCTTCACGGTCGCCTTGGGAAGCTTTGTAAATCTTGCATTTACAACAGCCTTTTTGCAGCCGGTGCGGACAATATCCTTTGTTATTCTCTGACCGAGAACGGCGTTTATACCGCCTATAAGTATAGATTTTCCCGCACCCGTTTCACCCGTGAAAACGTTGAATTTCTCCGAAAATGGTATAACAGCATTCTTTATGACCGCAAGATTTTCAATATCCAGTTCATACAGCATATTGGTTTACCGTCCTTAAATTTTTTCAAAATCTGTCCGACCCGAGATTCTGAATGGATTTATGAAGAGCATCTCTTAGTTCATCGGCAAAATCAGCAGCGTCAGATTCGGTTCGCATAAGAATAAATATGGTGTCATCTCCCGCAAGAGTGCCGACTATTTTTGAATAATCTATTTTATCCAGCGTCATACAAGCCGCCTGTGCCATGCCTGCGTGACATTTCACAACAACTGTGTTCAGCGCATAATCTATCTCAATGACCGAATTGCTGAATATCATCGGGAAATCATAGTGATTTTTTACGGGAACGGCATATCTGCACTTTCCATTTTCGGGGATAGTTTTCACCAAAGCAAGCTCGTTAATATCTCTCGAAAGTGTTGCCTGAGTGACGATGATATTTTCCTTTTCAAGATACTCTTTAAGGGTTTCCTGAGTGTCGATCTCGTACTTTTCTATTATCTCCAGTATCTTCTTCTGCCTTTGTTTTTTCATTAAAAAGCTCTCCTTGTCTGACTATTTAAGCGAACGCATAAGCTTCATATTTACAGCGTCGTAGAAGCTTCCGCCGTCAATTTCGATAAGCTTCAGGACACTTTCGGAGCGCATGATCTCAAGCTTGTCCGACTTATCAAAATGCACTTCCCGTGAACCGTCCACCGAGAAAAAAACGTCCTCCGAGGAATGTTCCACTTCAATGGTATTTGACGGGTCAATAAGCATAGGCCTGGACCACAGCGAATGAGGACAAACCGAAGCAAACTCAATACAGGACAGCGTCGGTTCGATTATGGGACCTCCCGCCGAAAGTGCGTAAGCCGTTGAGCCGGTAGGTGTAGAAAAAACAACACCGTCCGACCGCATATTGCTGATAACTCTGCCGTTTATGGAAACGGTAAAGTCCGCGATACGTGAAAACATTCTTGCAGCGATAACATCGTTAAGTGCCGTAAAACGGTCGCTTTCTCCATTGTGATGATGGATAACATCTATCATCATACGCTCCTGAGTGGAATATTCTCCGCTGAAAAGACCTTCCAGCTTGTGAAGCTCGTCCCGCTCAACAGAAGCCATAAATCCAAGTCTTCCCGTGTTTATCCCCAGCAAGGGCTTGCCGTTTTTCGCCGCATATCCCGAGCATTTGAGGATAGTTCCGTCGCCGCCGATAGCGATGATAATATCGCACTCGGACGCAATTTCAGACATCTTCCCGATTTTCACAAAATCGGCAGACGAAAACTGTTCCCTGTGGCTTTCCCTTACAAATACCTCCGCCCCGTACCGATGAAGTATCTCAGCACAGGACAATGCACAGCTCAGAGCGTTTGATTTATCAAAATTCGGATACAGAGCAATCTTCATAATAAAGGCTTCCTTTCCGCAGCATTAAGTGTTTTTCTTAGCCGAAAAAGCGATATTTGTTACTTCCTTTATCTTTTCCTGAGAAAGCTGTTCGGAAGCTTCCGCCAACGGCATTTTTCTCAGATACAAAAGATACTCAATATTTCCGTCGCCGCCTGTTATCGGTGAAGGTATTATCCCAACAGATGATAAACCGTCTTCCGCAGCCGAAACGGAAACCTGCTTTATCACCGAACAGTGCACCTTTTTATCCTTGACAATACCGTTTTTTCCGATATTTGACCGTCCTGCTTCAAACTGCGGCTTGATAAGCACTGTCGCATATTCACCGCTTAAAAGTTCGTATATCTTCGGAAATATCTGCGTTACGGAAATGAAGGAAACGTCCGCCGAAATAAAGCCGATGCTGTCCCCGAAGGAATCGGCAGATACGTCCTTGATGTTGGTTTTTTCCATATTGACAACTCTGCTGTCTGACCGAAGCGTTTCATCAAGCTGACCGTGACCGACATCAACAGCGTAAACCTTTGCAGCATTATTTTTCAGCATACAATCGGTAAATCCGCCTGTGGAAGCACCGATGTCCATGCAGACAAGACCGTCAAGCCTTATCTTAAACGCATTTATCGCCGCTTCAAGCTTCAGACCTCCCCTGCCGACATAGGGAAGCTCTCCGCCCGTTATTTCCACCTTATCAGCCTCGCTTACATCAGCAGAAGCCTTTGTAACGATCTTGCCGTTTACGGTCACATTTCCGGACTTTACCATTTCCTTGGCACGTTCACGGCTTTTGATAAGTCCGTTTTCTACGGTAAATAAATCAAGACGCAATTAGCTATCCTCGCCTTCAAGTGTTTTTATCATACCCTCCGTATCAAGTCCCAGCTTTGCAAGCGCTGATGAAACAGCCGCCTGTTTAACAAAGCCCTCGGCAGCAGCTATTTTTACGGGAACGCCGTATTCCGAAAGCCGTGCAGCAAGCGACATTCCTATGCCGCCGTTTTTGATACCTTCCTCAAAGAATATGACCTTCTTATATTCCCTGCATATCTCAATGATTTCATCGCATATGGGAAATATTTTCGTAAGCTTCAGTATATCAAACCCACTGCTGCTTTCGTATGCTTTATAAAGATTGTCCCAGATACGTCCATAGGTCACAGCAAGAACGCTGCTTCCTCTGCAAATATAAGTATAGCTGCAATTCAGGCTGCTCTTATCAAAATCAGAGGTATCATTTCCTCTCGGATAACGCACTGCAACAGGTCCATCACAATTATATATCGCCTCGGATAAGCAAAGCCGCAGTTCCTCATAACAAGACGGAGAATAGATCGTCATTCCGGGTATGCAGGAGAGCATCGGAACATCAAAGATACCCTGATGCGTTTCGCCGTCCTCACCGACAATTCCCGCCCTGTCAATGCCAAAAACAATATGCAGCGGCTCAATGGAGCAATCGTGAACGAGCTGATCGAAGGAACGCTGGATAAAGCTGGAATATACCGCAAAAACAGGTATCTTTCCCGAACGTGCAAGACCGCCCGAGAAGGTGACACCATGCTGCTCGGCAATTCCCACATCAAAAAATCTGTCACCGTGCTCGGAAGCAAAATACTGCAGCCCCGTGCCGTATTTCATAGCCGCAGTTACCGCACATATCCTGTCATCTTTTTTGGCTAACTCATTCAGATGCCTTCCAAATTCTGCGGAAAAGCTGTCCTCGGAAATAAAGTCGGGATCCTTGTTGACATAAGCCTTTACGGGAACGCCGTGAAATGCTCCGGGATTGTTTTCCGCAGGCTTGAAGCCCTTTCCTTTTACGGTATTAACATGTATAAAAACAGGCTTGTCAATGCGCTTTGCTATTTTTAGGACTTCCTCCAGCTCACGAATATTGTGTCCGTCCACAGGTCCGAGATAGGTAAATCCAAGCTCCTCAAACATTGTAGACTGATAGACTATACCCTTCAGAAGCGACTTTGAACTGCGCATAATATTCTTGATAGACTTTCCGCCAACAGGAATAGCATCAAGCGCTTTTTCGACTTTTTTCTTTGCAGACAAATAGCTTGTATTTCCTCTGATCTTTGTAAGATATTTTGCCAGCGCACCCACATTTCTGGAAATTGACATATCGTTGTGATTGAGGATAACAATGAGCTTTGCCTTGCTTTTGCCTGCATTGTTAAGTCCCTCGTACGCAATTCCTCCCGTAAATGCGCCGTCGCCGATGACTGCAATTGCATGGTGAGTATCATCGCCGTTGAGGTGCATCGCCTCTGCCATTCCCAGAGCGGCAGATATGGAAATACTGCTGTGTCCGCTGATAAATGCGTCGTGCTCCGATTCGGAAGGACGAGTAAATCCCGAAAGACCGTTTTCCTTCCTGAGCTCCGAAAATCTATCCAGACGTCCGGTAAGCAGCTTGTGAGTGTATGCCTGATGCCCCACATCAAAAACAAATTTGTCCTTCGGCGAATCAAATACCCTGTGCATAGCAAGTATCAGCTCAACCGTTCCAAGATTTGACGAAAGATGACCGCCGTTTTTCATGACCGTCTTGATTATGGTTTTCCTGATGTCACGGCAAAGCTCATCACATTCGGAATAGGAAAGCTTTTTTACGTCGGAAGGAAGCGATTTCATATCAGAAAGCTTTACTTTTTTCTTGTCCATCATAATCCTACCTCGGCATTACCAAAGCAATAATAACACCCAGCACCGCACCGACAAAAACCTCCAGAGGATTGTGTCCCAGGAACTCTTTCAGTTCCTTTCTCTTCTTGCTGCTTTCTTCGCTTTCCGTATCAATAAGGTCCTTGAACTTAAAATCAAAAAGCCTGTTCATGCGGTTGATCTCCTGAGCATGAAGTCCCGCTGCCCTGCGTACTCCCATAGCATCATACATAACGATCATAGCAAGAATAAACGCCAAAGCAAACTCGGTAGACTCAACTCCGTTGTGGATCCCCGTTGCCACAAGCGCCGCAGTCACAAGAGAAGAATGTGAGCTTGGCATTCCTCCCGAGCCGACAAGTCTTTCTGCCTTAAAAGTATGGCGGGTAAAGGTGTAAAGCAAGGTCTTGATCACCTGAGCCGCTGCCCAGCCGACAACTCCGCTTGCAAGAACATAATTGTACGAAAATGCCATTAAAATTACCTCAATTCTTTCTATTAAGAAGATGCCTTGTCAGATCAACAAGAAAATCATTATCATCAAATGCTTCAAGAGCCTTCAATGCCTTTTCGGTGTATTCAGCCGCAGCGGCGCGGGCATCATCAAGACCATTCAGAGATACAAAAGTAGTTTTATGCTGCTTTTCATCGCTGCCCGCAGGCTTTCCGAGAGCTTCGGTGGTTTGTGTAACGTCCAGAATATCATCGGTTATCTGAAAAGCAATTCCCAGATTTTCCGCATATTCACAGGCAGCCGAACGCTTCTCCTTGTCAGCATTTGCCGAAATGCAGCCAACTTCACAAGCACATTTAAGCATCGCTCCGGTTTTCTTTGAATACATTTTCAAAAGTGATGAAACACTATCACAGCCGCCGTTTTCAAAGGAAAGGTCCAGCACCTGACCACCTATCATTCCGCCAATACCCGCATATTCCGCAAGTTTGCTTATGATCTCAGCCTTTTGTCCGTCCGACAGACATCTGCTGTTTGCCGCAGCTCCGAAAGCGTGAGTAAGCAGCGTATCTCCCGCCAGCAGACCGAACGCCTCACCAAATTTTTTGTGACAGGAGAGCCGTCCCCGACGGTAATCATCATCGTCCATACAGGGAAGGTCGTCGTGTATAAGCGAATAGGTGTGTATCATCTCCACAGCCGCCGCCGCATCAACAGCGTTTTCGGGTAAGCCTCCGCATACACGGCAAAATTCCATCGCAAGTATGGGACGAATACGCTTTCCGCCCGATGAAAGCGACCACCAGACAGCATCTGCGCATCGTTCGGAAACAATACCCTCGCCGCCCGCCGAATGAAGCATTTCATTTATCTCGGAAAGCTTTCGGCTGATAAGCTCTGTGTACTCGCAAAAGCGAGCATTTGTCAGATCGTTCATATCAGACATCCTCTGATTCGATCTCGCCCGTTTCGGGATTGATCCTGCTAAGCTTAAGCTTTGCACCGTCAAGCTGCTTCTTGCATTCTGCAGCAGCGGCAACGCCCTCCGTGTAAAGCTCTACCGCCTTTTCAAGGGGCAGATCACCATTTTCAAGCAATGCTATTATCTCATCAATTCTTTCGATAGATTTTTCAAAAGACATCCTGCTACAACTCCTTTAAACTTCCGATTATGTGTTATTTTCAATGATCTCGGCATTAACAAAACCATCTGAAAATCTAATTTTTATACGTCCGCAGTCAGCATCTGCACTGCTTTTTATCATTTTTCCGTTTTCGGAATAAACAAGAGCATATCCCTTTGACATAATTTTCAGTGGACTTACCAGTTCCAGCCGTTCTGCAGCTCGTGCCAGCCTGTTTTCATATCTTCCGAAGCAGCGTTCGGAAGCAGCCGCTAAACGTTTTTCGGTCAGCGACAGTATCTTTTCGTTCTTTTCCAGAACCGCATATGGTGAATGCGCTGCCAGCGTCCTAAGACGCTTGTCCGTTTCGTTATATAGCCTGTCTAGATAATCGGAAAAAGCTTCGGAAAGTTTTCTTTTATATCCATCGGCAGCAGCCCTCAGAACTGAAATATCGGGAACAGCAAGCTCTGCCGCAGCCGATGGCGTAGGCGCTCTTAAATCGGAAACGAAGTCGATAATGGTAGTATCCGTTTCGTGTCCCACTGCGGAAATAACTGGAGTTTCACATTCGTAAACAGTCCGTGCTATCTTCTCGGAATTAAAGCAGAAAAGGTCCTCGGCAGAACCTCCGCCCCTGCCCACAATAATTAGATCAAGCCCGCAGCAGTCGGCGTATTTCAAAGCCTTGCTTACCGACTCGGGAGCAGTATCGCCCTGAACCGCAGCACCGAAAACCGTCACCTCGGCAATAGGATAACGCCTTGAAATAATATTCAGCATATCCTGCAGCGCAGCCGCACCGAAGGACGTAACAATACCGATTTTTTTAGGATACGCAGGCAGCTGCTTTTTGTGGGCTTCATCAAAAAGTCCTTCCTTCATAAGCTTGTCCTTCAGCTGTTCAAAGGCAACAAAAAGCGCACCTGCACCATCGGGTTGAATATCGGTAACATAAAGCTGATAAACTCCGTCACGCTCAAAGACCTGTACGCTGCCCAATACCGTTACGGACATTCCGTTTTCGGGCATAAATTTCAGCCTTGACGCAAAGCTGTTGAACATTACAGCCTTCACAGCTGCGTCCTTATCTTTCAAAGTAAAATAGAAATGCCCGGTCTTATAATGATTTGTAAAACCCGATATTTCTCCTCTTACAAGAATACCTCGCAGCTTAATGTCCTCTTTAAGCTTAAAGGAAATATATCTGTTAAGCTGAGAAACAGTTAGAATACTGCTCATTTCACAGCACCGCCTTTCATGGATAATGCGGCATATACAGCCGTTCCCGCCGCATTGTCGCAGGAAAATTCGGGAGCGGCAAATGAAGCGTTGAAGCGACATTCCAGCCTATTGCGTATTATTTTATTTGACATAACGCCGCCTGCATATACAACGTCCTCACAGGGATTTTCCAAAAGCGCATATTCTGTCATAGCCTCGACAGCCGACAGAACGCTCTCCAGACAAAACCTTGCTATGTCCTCCGCAGGCTCACCGTTTTCAAGCATTTTTGCGCACTTATTCTCCACTCCCGAAAGAGAACAGCAGCCGTCCCGAAGCTTTGATTTTATTTTATATGTACGCTTGCTTTTCTCAGCCAGCTTTTCAAGCTCAGAACCGCAGGGAAACCTGAGTCCCAGCATAACTCCGCATCTGTCCACAGCCTGTCCCGCCTTCAGATCGAGAGATGACGACAGTTCGGTAATGCGGATAATGCTTTCGGCATCGGGCTCACAAAGCAGACAATCGGTAGTTCCCCCGCTGACATGAAATGCAATGAACTTTTTACCGATAAGGTCAAATCGTCCCGCAGAAAAAAGTGCCGCAAGAATATGTCCCGTCTGATGAGAAGTCCTGTAAACGGGTATGTTCATCACTGCCGACAGCGACTCAGCAAGTCCCGTTCCGCAGAGAAAACAGGGCATATAAGAACACTCCGCATTTCTGGGCTTTTCGGAAACGCCTATACCGCATATCTCAGGCTTGTCCGCTTCCGAAAACAGTTCCCCGATGATCTTCGGCAGCTGGACCGTGTGATGGAAAACAGCATCGCTCTGCCGCAGTCCCTTTTCACCGGGTTTTACGGGCAGCAGCATTTTCTTCTGAATTATCTGTCCATTATCCGGAAAATACAAAGCCGCAGAAGTCGTATAGTTGCTGGTATCTATTCCGAGAAAGCACCTCATTCGCTCTTTTCCTTCTTGGCAAGATCGCTCGAAAATGTACCGAGAACGCCGTTAATAAACTGAACATCGGGCTCCATAGCAAATTTTTTCGCAAGCAGTACGGCTTCGTTAATTGCAGCATTAACAGGCACAAGATCGTTGTAAAGGCTTTCATAGATAGCGATCTCAAGAATAGCAACAGATGCCTTTGGTATTCTGCCGAACTGCCTTTTATCGCTGTAACCTTCGATGATCCTATCAAGCTCGTCCTTCTTTTCCCATACGCCCTTGAAAATATCCTCGGCATCTGCGAAAATAACGGTGCTATCCTTGTCACTTTCTCCGAAATCGAAAAGCTCGGATTCCAGTGCAGCACTTATTATCTCCTCAGGGTCCTCATTTCTGAATGAATTCTCAAAAAGCAGGATAAAAGCCGCTTCTCTTGATTTTCTTCTTTTCATGTTTTGCTTCTCCTTTATATTAAAAATCCTTTTGACAGCGCAAAGCAAGCCCTCTGAAAAGAGCCTGCTGTTATGCAATATCGGGAAATACTACATCCTCGACGTAAACATTCACCTTTGACACAGTGATCCCCGTCATATCCTGAACATCCTGCTTGACTTTGTTCTGAACAGAATCAGCACATTTCTTGACCTTTGTACCCGCCTTGACAATTATGCCAATGGATATTTCAAGTACACCGTCATTAAATCTCACCTTGATGTTCTCGGAACGCTTGTCTGCAACTATAAGATGCTTGAGGGTTCTTCCCTTGGTGCTGACAGCCGCAACTCCATCTATTTCCTTTGCTGCGGTAGCGGCAATTCCTGAAACTACGTCTGCCGATACTCTGAGAGTATTCTCCGCAGACTCGTTCAGATTTTCTCTGCTCATTTTTATCGACTCCTTTAGCACGGCACCGCTGTTGCGCGGCGCCGTCCTCATTAAAGAATTTCGCAGTATTCTGTAATTATCTGGCGGATTATTTTCAAAAGCATTTCCAAATCCGCCGATTTTACAGGTCAAAGATACATATATAGTTATTATACCACAAAATTCTGATTTGCACAACTACTTTACCTCAAAAATTCTAATATTTTCTGAAGTTACCGAAGCTTCCTCCACAACAATGTCTTTTATCTGCGCAGCTTCCGAGGGAACAAGTCCGTCAGACTTAACAACAACGCTTGCGGTTGTGCCGTCCAGATATACCACACAGTCCTCAAAGCCCTGTGCCTTTATGAGAGATTCTACCTTGCTTTCGCTTTCCACCAGTTTGGACAAAGATACCGCCTCAACGGTCTTGGAGGCTGCTTCTTCATCGGTAAGGTCGCCTCCGCCCATTATGGCTTTAAGTGTCTGAACAGCTTCGTCCCTTGAAGTCATTCTTGTAAGACGTGCTTGTGCAAAGTAGTCATTTTCGCCGTCTGAGCTTACAAATTCCGCATCGCCGTAATTTGCAGAGCTTTCCAGAGCCAGCTCATCGCCCGCAGATGCAAATGCGTAATTCATATAAACTGCCAGACCGAGGATAAGCGAAAGGCAGGCAAGAATAATATGTTTTTTTCCGATAATAAGATTGAGCTTTTTCATACTGAGATCTCTCCTTGTTCATTTCATTTTAGCCACATAAATTTTGCTGACAGGTATGCCGAGAGCGGTCGATACCGACTTGTAGACCGCTTCGCAGGTTTTGCTGTTTCCACCTCCCTCACACACAATAACAACGCCGCTTATCTGCGGGACGATTATCTTTTTCACAAGTGCCTCGTCCCTGTCGCCGCTGTCGATTATCTCAAAATTAGTTTGTCTTGACTGCTTGTTTTCCCCCTCTCTGCGTTCCTCAGTTTTTTCGGCGTAGATATATTCCTCGGTCGTGCTGACAGTCAGCATGACTTCCGCCTTGCCGACGCCCTTAATGGTTGAAAGGATATTTTTCAGCTGCTGCTCGGTGTCGCATCGGAAGCGTTCGGTCTCCTCGGTAAATGCCGCTGTTTCCACAGACGGCTGAGTTTTGGGCGGGCTGTCACAGCAAACGATAAGTATCACGCCGATGATACCGAGAAACACGGCGGCCTTTATAAGCTTATCCCTGCCGAAAGCAGCCTCCAGCCTTGATACAATTTTATTCATCGTATGATTCAACTCCCGCAGTTATTTCGTATTCCCCGGGTATCTCGCTTCGGATAAGCTTTTCCGCTTCCAAAGCCGATCTTTCGTCGGACGCTTGAATATCTATCCTGTTAATAGATATGCTGCCGTCCTCGGAAATATTAACATCGGAAGATATTTGGACCGCAATATTTTTTTCGGAGCATAATCGTTCAATATTTCCCGAAATATTTGCGCAGACAGACTGCCTGAGAAGCTCCTCGCCATACCGGACACTGTCATCAATGCCTGCCTGTACCTGAACAGCCGAAGCCTTTGTATTTTTCAGATCAATATCTCCCGAAACAAACGGCTTTGCGATAATAACTATCATCATCAGCGAAAATATCAGCTTAAATTCGCTTTTGAACTTTTCCGCAGGCAGAAAGCAACCGATTATGGAAAAAGCTGTCCCGAGAAAGCAGACCGCAGCAGCGGCAGATCTTACAGTTTCCATATTATCCGCCCCCTGCCAATGCAATTCCTGCGGAAAGCACCACCGCAGTTGAAACAACAAACATAATTGAGAATGACATTAGCACACTGAAAATGAGTGCCAATACGTCATCTGCCGCTGACAGAAATGTCTTTACCGGACCGCAGTCAAACATCGAAGCAGCCGCCGATGCAAGCATAAGCACCATTCGGAACACCGCCGTTTCAACCAATGGCGGAAGCACCATAACACAGACAGCAATTATCCCGAAAATGCCTACACCCGACCGCAGAACACCGAAGCTCGCCTTGACCGTCCCGTAAGCGTCGGAAACCGCTCCGCCCACAACGGGGATAAAATTTGACGCAGCAAGCTTCACCGCCTTTGCAGCCACTGTATCTGCCGATGTCCCCGCAAAGCTTTGCAGCGAAACAAGTGCGGTAAATACCGTCATTGTCAGGGAAACGGCAAATGTCACAAACTTTTTTATGCAGGCGGTGAACCCAGACATTGCAAAATCGGGATTTACGCCTTCTGCGATCCCAAGCGCAAGCATTACCGAAAGCAGCGGCTGTATAATGCTTTTTGACAGCTCCACAGCCAACTGTGCCGCACCGATGATCGCCATGCTATATAACGCCGAGGACGTAATTCCCCCGCCCGCCGCCGAGACCGCAGCAAACACGGGAGCATACGCTATCATAAAATGTCCGCCCTGTTCAAGCGTCAGAAAGCAATTGTCAAGACAGCCTCCCACAGACGGCATAACTATCATAACGCAGATGAGCGAAGCCGTTATTCCATAAACAGAAGCGACCGATCTATCCGTAACCCCCTTGCTCATAGCCGTTGCGGCGGCGGAAACCGTAACAGCAGCAGCAAGCCTTCCCGCAAGCTTGGGAACAGCCGAAAGCCTGTCCCGAAACACGTCTGCGATATAAGAAAGAATATCCCCAGGGGACATTTTCACGGCGTTCACGGGATCATCGGGAGATATGTTATGCTCGTCCAAAAATTCCTCCGCATTATCCGTAAGATTTTCATCAAGACTGTCCCCGCCCAGATCATCAAGAATTTCCGAGCCTGACGGAACGGAAAAGCTTTCTGCCGAACAGGTCAGCGGAAAATACACAAGTGTAATCAAAATTGCAGCCACAGCTATAAATGCTTTCATTTTTTCTCCTTTTATGCAGACAAAAGCCTGTCCGCTATCTTTATTACTTCGGTAAATAAGGGCAGTGCATTCAACGCCAGCATAGCCCGTCCGCAAAGCTCTGCCTGTGAAGCGAGATTGCTTTCTCCGCAGTCACGGCAGATATTGCCCGCCAGCTGAGTTATGCAGCATATTCCCGCCGACCGAAACATTATCCCTATGTACTCGGAATCCGCTCCCGCCTTTTCCATAAGTGCTTCCGCAGCAGCAGCCACAGGCGAAAAGCTCAGCACGGCAAAGCCCATGACCGCCGCAGAAACCGCAGCCGAAAGCATTGCCGAATATTCCTTCCCAAAGCGGTCGAACACCTTGCAGAATATCGCCGCCGTAATACATATCCCCGCCGCAGATACCGCTGTCATCAGAAGCCGAACACGCTTTTCACTTCCTCGAAAAGCGCCGATATTTCCGTTATCAGCATCATCAGGACGACTATCAGACCTGCAAGGGTAGTCATCATAGCCTGTTCCTCCCTGTCGGCTTTTTTCAGTATCAGATTAAGTACGGCAACGATTATCCCGATACCTGCTACCTTGAAAATCAAATCTATTTCCATAAGCACTCCTAACAAATCATCAACAGAACTGCCGCTCCGCACAGTACAGACAGAGATGTGCAAAGCTTTACCCGCTTTTCCGTTTCGGGAACAAGCTGCGATATTTTTTCCCGAAACCGCTCCCGCAAACCTTCCAGCGACATGACCTGACCGTCCAGATCTGTCTTTCCGAGGAAATCCCCCACCGAAAGAAGCAGCTCCTTTTCCTCATTGTCAAGACGGCATTCCTTCCATTCGGACACGGCTTTTTTCCACATTTCGCCGAATGGTATCATATCGGAATATTCGGCTTTGGTGAACGACGAAAGAAATTCCAGAGAAGAAAACGAGCCTTCCGAAGCAAGCCGTCCGCATGCCTCAAACACGTCAAGTCCGCTGAAACGAAAGCTCAGTATCAGCTGTGCCGTTAAGCTTTCCGACGCTCTCAGCTGAACCAGACGCTTTCGTGCATTGTCCGACAGATATGCCCCCGCAGCAAGTGACGCCGCCGCTACCATTACCGTTCCCGCAAGCTTGACCATTTTTGCATACCTCCATTTCATTTTTCCTGTACAATAAATCGGACACTTCTTTTATTTGGCATTTTTCAAGGAACGCTGCCCGAGTGAAAATCCCCATATTTATAAGCGGACGGATATGCGGCTTTGCCATAAGCTCACGCATATTTCCCGCATGAACAGCCGCAATGAAGATAACACCGCTGTTTGCTGACGCTTCTATGGCTTCACAGTCCTCCCGGCAGCCTATCTCATCGCAGATAATGTATTCGGGCGACAGCACTCGAACGGCAGTTTCCAGACCCTTTGCCTTCCCGTAACCCGTCAGAACATCTGTGAAAACACCTACGGAATTCTGCGGCTCATTTCTGTAAACTGCCGCCAGCTCCCCCGTGTCATCAATAAGTGCGACCTTGTGCTTAATTCCCAAAATCCTGCATAAGTCACGCAAATAAGTAGTCTTGCCGCTTGACGGCGCTCCCGCTATAAGAAATCCGCCGCTTTTCGGGAGATGTCCCACAAGCTCGTCCGCTGCACCTGTTATCTGCCGTGCAATACGGTAGTTCATTCCCGAAATGTGATTTATTCCAAGACTGCCGTCAGCACTATGCACCGCCGTTCCGCAGAAGCCCACGCGATGCCCGCCTTTGAGCGTTACAAATCCAAGACTTATTTCACGCTTAAAGCAATGCACCGAGCTTCGGCAGACCGTTTCAAAAGCAGCGGCAAGCTCATTTTCTGTCGGAATAATACCCGTCTGCGCTGAGCGGATAACACCGCCGTGTTCCGATATGATAAGCTGCTCCCCGCCTGCTGTCAGAGATATGGGTTTCCCCGCCCTCAGACGTATTTCAGATGCAGAAGCTTTTATATCCGAAGAAACTCTTTCAAGTGATCTTTTCAGCCTGTCCGGCAGAAACCCTATTACCTTATCATAGCTCGACGTGTCCATATTTTTATCACTCCCACGGTCTTTATATGGAAATTCTATGCGGTAATCATCGGTATTAGACCAAAAAAATCCGCCGTCGGAAAAATCCAACAGCGGAAAAATTATTATTATCAATCTCTGTTAAATTCGGAAAGCACAAGTCCTTCATTCTTTTCAAGTGCCCAGCGGATATTCCATTCGCTGGTGAAAATCAGAAGATAATTATCCTTGAAATCCTGTACTATCTTTGTATCGGAGCTGAGATTAAGGCTCTTGACATCAATGTCCTTGTTTTCTATCCATCTTATATACTGATAAGGAAGTCCCTCACGGATAATGTCAACATTATACTCGTTTTTCAGACGATATTCCAGAACTTCAAACTGAAGAACGCCGACAACGCCCACAATTACCTCTTCCATTCCCGAAAAAGGCTCATGAAATATCTGAATAGCACCCTCCTGGGCTATCTGAGTTGTTCCCTTGACAAACTGCTTTCTTTTGAGTGTGTCTTTCTGACGTATTCTTGCGAAATGCTCGGGAGCGAAGGTAGGTATTCCTTCATATGCTATCTTCCGTCCCGGAGCGCAGACTGTATCTCCGATAGAGAAAATTCCGGGGTCAAAAACACCGATAATGTCACCTGCGTATGCCTCGTTGATGATCTCTCTTTCCTGAGCCATCATCTGCTGCGGCTGAGAAAGACGGAGCTTTTTGTCACCCTGAACGTGATATACTTCCATATCTCTGTCAAAGCGTCCGGAGCATATTCTCATAAATGTAAGTCTGTCCCTGTGCGCCTTGTTCATATTCGCTTGAATTTTGAATACGAATGCAGAGAAATCGTCGTCATAAGGGCTTATTTCACCCTCGGAGGACATTCTCGGCAGAGGGGGTGTGGTCATTTTGATAAAGTCCTCAAGGAATGGTTCAACGCCGAAATTGGTCAGCGCAGAGCCGAAAAATACGGGCGAAAGCTCTCCCCTGTTTACAGCGTCAATGTCAAACTCATAGCTTGCGCCGTCCAGCAGTTCAATATCATCAAACAAATTCTGACGGTTCTCGGAGCCGATAAGCTCGTCCAGCTTTTCGTCGGAAAGGTCGACCTCGGAAGCCTCAACAGCATGATGTCCGCCGTTTGCCTTAAAGGACACGATGTGACGCTTCATTCTGTCGTAAACGCCCTTGAACTCACGTCCGCAGCCGATAGGCCAGTTTACGGGAAATGTCTTGATACCAAGTTCGTTTTCTATCTGGTCAAGCAGATCAAATGGGTTTTTCGCTTCTCTGTCCATCTTGTTGATAAAGGTAAAGATGGGAATATGACGCATTACGCAGACCTTGAAAAGCTTTCTGGTCTGATTCTCGACGCCCTTAGCAGCATCAATGACCATTACAGCGGAGTCGGCAGCCATAAGTGTACGGTATGTGTCTTCAGAGAAATCCTGATGTCCCGGAGTATCGAGTATATTGATGCAGCAGTCCTTATAGTTAAACTGCATTACCGATGATGTGACCGAGATACCTCTCTGCTTTTCAATTTCCATCCAGTCGGAAACAGCGTGACGGTCGGACTTTTTGCCCTTTACCGAACCTGCCAAAGCAATAGCTCCGCCGTAAAGCAGAAATTTTTCCGTTAAAGTGGTCTTTCCTGCGTCGGGGTGAGAGATTATCGCAAAGGTCCTTCTTTTGTTTATTTCATTTTCGTATTTACTCACAAATTTTCCTCCAAGCGTTGTTGATATGCTTTTTGACAAACCTAAAAAATATTATACCACATTTATCCGTGAATTGCAATCAAAAAATAATAAAATTTATGTTTACAATTCCAACGTTTTATGTTATTATTAAAACATAAACAGAAAACTAAAAAATGGAAGGAATAGGCTTATGAGATCAAAACGCTTTGATATACCCGAAAAATACTATTTTGAGGCAAAAAATGTTTTCAGTGGAAGCGGCAACCGAGGAGATTTCAACTTCCGTCTTGATCCGGTAAAGGAAAGCGGAAAGCTTAACCTGATAATCTGGTACGGCAAGCTTGCCTATAATCTGAGTGAAATTGTATTCGACGAATCTTATGAAATGTCCGCAGAAGGCTATGACCAAGCTGTTTCAAGGCTTGATGAAGAGTTTGAGAAGTATTCTGCTAACTGAATAATAACGCCGTAGTGTTCATCAAAAACACTACGGCGTCATTTTATATAGAAAAATCAATAATGCGAAGCCAGCCTGTCGGAATATTTCATACGGAACTCCTCAAAGCGTCCTTCGTCAAGGGCTTCTCTGATGCGCTCCATAAGAGTGTTGTAGAAATAGAGATTGTGAACTACCGCCAGACGTCCCGCAAGCTGCTCATTTGCCTTGAACAGATGCCTGAGATATGCCCTTGAGAAATTGCGGCAGGTGGGGCAGTCACATTCGGGGTCAAGGGGCAGCGGGTCGGTTTCATAGCATTTGTTTGAAACGTGAGTTATGCCGTTCCATGTGAAAATGGTTGCGTGACGGGCGTTGCGGCTGGGCATTACGCAGTCGAACAGGTCGACTCCCCTTGCCACCGCCTCAATAATGTTGGTAGGCGTTCCGACACCCATCAGATAGCGTATCTTGTTCTTCGGCATTATGGGTTCAACAACATCAATAACGTGATACATAACATCGGTAGGTTCACCGACGGCAAGTCCACCGATAGCATAGCCGTCCAGATCAAGCTTGGCTATCTCCTCCATATGAGAAGCACGAAGGTCGTCGTAAGTACAGCCCTGATTTATTCCGAAAAGCAGCTGCTTCTTGTTAATGGTATCGTGCAGGGCGTTCAGACGCTCCATTTCGTCCTTGCAGCGGCAAAGCCATCTTACGGTACGTTCACAGGAACGCTTTGCGTAATCGTGCTTTGCGGGATTTTCCACACATTCATCGAACGCCATAGCAATGGTCGAGCCGAGGTTTGACTGAATCTGCATGCTTTCCTCGGGTCCCATAAATATCTTTCGTCCGTCAACATGAGAGCTAAAGTAAACGCCCTCCTCCTTTATTCTGCGAAGCTTTGCCAGGGAAAATACCTGAAATCCGCCGCTGTCGGTCAGAATGGGTTTCTGCCAGTTCATAAAATTATGCAATCCGCCCATTTCCCTGATTATCTTATCAGACGGACGAACGTGCAGATGATAGGTGTTGCACAGCGCCACCTGACATTTCATATCCTTTAGATCGACCGCCGAAACTCCGCCCTTGATTGCGGCAGATGTTGCGACATTCATAAAGCAGGGCGTTTCAAATGTGCCGTGGACCGTTTCAAAGCGTCCCCTTCTTGCTCTGTTTTCCTGCTTTAAAAGTGTGTACATAGAATTCTCCTTTAATTCAGCACACCGTATGGCGTTGAGTTTTCTGCGGTACGCATTTCATGCTTTTCATAATAACCGATAAGCTTGCCGCTTTCGTCCCTGAGCGCAATCATATAAACGTCCTTGTTTTCCTTTGGATTATGGAACGTGAATATTCTGTTATTCGCCGTGTCGCTTTTGAACCAATCCATAACCTTTTCTATCTTTTCATTGGAATCTGCATTGTGACAGTCAAACAGTGACCTGCCTACCAAAGCATATCCCCCACGTTTTGCATAGCGTTCGGCAGCAGCGGGATTCATATAAACTATCGTATGCTCCAAATCACATATAACAACAGGCATTTGGTCGGAATCCAACACTGCCCTCATAAAAGCTGAAATATCCATATTTACCTCCGATAAAAATAGCATTTTATTTATTGTATCATACTTTTCGGATAAAATCAATTAATTTTTTCTGAATTCCGTTGCAGTCATTCCTGTACGCTTTTTGAACTGTCTTATAAAATGGACATCATTTTCGTATCCGCAAAGCTCTGCTATCTCACGGACGGACAAGGACGTGGTTTTCAGATAACGCTTTGCCGCCGCTATCCTTGCCCTGATAACGTCCTCACCGAAGCTTACGCCGAATTCTGCCTTGTATGCCGCCTGAAAATGTGACGGACTGAGCAGGACTTTTGCAGCGGAATCATCTATTTTGTAACTACCTGACGGAGTACTGTATATATCTGCCCGAAGTCGCTGTAAATCGTCCCTGTGAGGCTTGGGTACAGATCTTGCACCATCGGTTCCCAGCTTTAAAAAAAGCAGCCGCAGAAGCAGGTCAGCACATTCCCCCGCACGTCTGTCCTCGGAAACTGATTCAAGGCTCAGAAGCTCCAGCAGACTTTCCGCAGAAGCCGCCGAACCAACGCTGAACGGACGGTCGAAGCAAATACCTGCCCGTTCAAAGAATATATCAGTTTCATTACAGTCAAAATGCACCCAATGATTGATGTATTTTCCGCCCTTTGCGCCGTATATCTGAGGTGTTCCCTTTGCGTAAATAATAGCACTGTTTTCAGAAACGGCTATTTCGGTATCTCTCGAAACTACATAGGCGGGAGTTTTAAAAATCAGCAGCAGATTATCTCCCGAACCATCGGGACGGTCAATACGAAAATCCTCGTCATGACAGTAGGAGATCCCCATTGCGTGAAGTTCCATAGCATTTCTCCAATCGTATGATATATCAGTTATTAAATATTATAAATCATTGTAACCGATATGTCAAGAGTGATATAATCTAAATAGAAAATTTCATTCTGAAAGGCGGAAATTAAATGAAAAAGCTGAATATGCTTGTCAATACTCTCGACAAAAAATCGCACATTAATCCCGAAATTTACGGACACTTTTCCGAGCATCTCGGAAGATGTATTTACAAGGGAATTTACGTTGGTGAGAACTCACCTATCCCCAACACAAACGGTATCAGAAATGACGTTATAGAGGCATTTAAGCAGATAAAAATGCCCGTTCTCCGCTGGCCGGGCGGCTGCTTTGCGGACGAATACCATTGGCGTGACGGCATAGGCGAAAAATCAAGCCGTCCTAAAATGGTCAACACTCATTGGGGCGGAGTTACTGAGGACAACTCATTCGGTACTCACGAGTTTTTCGATTTCTGTGAAATGGTCGGCTGTGAACCGTACCTTGCGGGAAATCTCGGCAGCGGAACTGTTGAGGAATTAGCGGATTGGATAGAATATATCACCTTTGACGGCATTTCACCTATGGCAGACCTTCGCCGCAAAAACGGCAGAGAAAAGCCCTGGAAACTGAAATATCTTGGCATCGGCAATGAAAACTGGGGCTGCGGAGGAAATATGCGTCCCGAATACTATGCCGATGAATACCGCCGCTATCAGACCTACTGCCGCAATTTCAGCGGAAATGAGCTTTTCAAGGTAGCCTGCGGTCCCAATTCCGATGACTACAACTGGACAGAAAAGCTGCTTGATATTGTCAAAGACTGGCACACAAATGCAATTTCCCTGCACTATTACACTGTACCGAGCGGTGACTGGAGCAAGAAAGGCAGCGCAACCGATTTCACCGATGAAGAATACTACAAGACCATTTCGTCCACACTTTATATGGACAAGCTGATAAAGAAGCATGCAGCTATCATCTCCCGCTATTCCGATAAGATAAAGCTTATCGTTGATGAATGGGGCTGCTGGTATGATGTTGAGGAAGGCACAAATCCCGGTTTTCTTTTCCAGCAAAATACTATGCGTGACGCTATTGTTGCCGCCTGCAATCTGAATATTTTCAACGAACATTCGGATATTGTTTGTATGGCAAATCTTGCACAGGCTGTGAATGTGCTTCAGGCGCTGTTGCTTACCGAGGGTGAAAAGCTTGTTAAAACGCCTACCTACTACGTTTTTGATATGTTCAAAACACATCAGAACAATGACCTTGTTTACAGCTTTGCCGGAAACTCCGAAATAAACGGTATACCCATGCTCAGCCAGACTGCTTCAGTTTCCGCAGACGGTAAGCTGACTCTCACTCTTGCAAACTGTTCTCTGGACGAAGATATCGAGATCAGCTGCCGCATTTCGGGAATATCTCCGAAGTCCGTTTCCGCAAGAATACTCACAAATGAGGTTCACAGCTGCAATACCTTCGACGCCCCAGAAAATGTCAAGCCCGAGGACTATTCCGCCGAGCTTTCGGGAGATATGCTCAAGCTTACAGTTCCGAAATGCTCCGTTGTTTCTCTGATAGTTGAATGAGCGGCGTAAAATGCGGCAAATGCCTGCTTTCGGAATTCAGTATGAATGAGTTTGTCGAAACTGTTCAAGACTACATTTCCCTGATTCCCGAAGAAAACAAAGCACCGCCCGATGAGTACAGCAAACGCCTTGACATATGCAAAAGCTGTGACCAACTCACAGACGGCATGTGCGGCGAATGCGGCTGCTTTGTGGAAATACGAGCCGCCAAAAGAAATATGAACTGTCCGGTAAACAAATGGAGTTCCGTTTCCGAATAAAAATGTGCCTATCGACATTACAGCCGATAGGCACATTTATTTTATATGGAAAGAAATCACTTGATAGCTGCCATTGCTCTCTTTCCAATGTCTTTTCTGTAATGAGCATTTTCAAAGCTTATCTTGTCAACAGCCTTGTAGGACTTTTCCAGAGCTTCGGGAAGAGTTGCGCCTGTTGCGGTAACGCCGAGAACACGTCCGCCTGCGGTATAGAATTTGCCGTCAGCATACTTTGTTCCTGCGTGGTAAACGAATGCTCCGTCTACCTGACCTTTGTCATCCATTCCCGACATTTCAAGTCCAGTAGGATACTTCTTGGGATAACCGCCGGAAGCCATTACAACACAGGTGCAGAATTCCTTCTTCCAGGAGAACTTCACATCTGCAAGCTTTCCGTTGTAAATAGCCTCGAAAATCTCACAAAGGTCGCCGTCCAGAAGAGGAAGAACTACCTGTGTTTCGGGGTCGCCGAAGCGGCAGTTGTACTCAATTACCTTGGGACCCTTGGGAGTTATCATCAGACCAAAATACAGACAGCCCTTAAAGGTGCGGTTCTCAGCCTTCATCGCATTGATAGTTGGCAGGAAGATCTTCTCCATACACTCCTTGGCAACGTCCTCGGTATAGTAAGGATTGGGAGCAACAGTGCCCATACCGCCTGTGTTAAGACCCTCGTCATTGTCGTAAGCCCTCTTGTGATCCATTGAAGAGATCATGGGAATAACAACATTTCCGTCGGTAAATGACAGCACGGAAACCTCGGGGCCTGTAAGGAACTCCTCGATAACTATCCTTGAACCGCTTTCACCGAACATTTTGTCCTCCATAATGGACTTAACGGCATCGACAGCTTCCGCTTCGTTCTGAGCGATAACAACACCCTTTCCGAGAGCCAGACCGTCCGCTTTTACAACTGTGGGATAGCTGTTCTGAGCCTTTATGTACTCAATAGCCTTGTTAGGATCGTCAAATACCTCGTAGCCCGCTGTGGGGATATTGTACTTCTTCATAAGCTCCTTGGAGAATACCTTGCTTCCCTCGATAATAGCAGCTGCCTTGTTTGGACCGAAAGTCATAAATCCCTCAGCATTCAGAGCGTCTACCATTCCGAGAACAAGCGGATCGTCGGGAGCAACTACAACCATATCCACCGCAAGCTGCTTTGCCAGCGCAACAACACCGTCAATATCGGTTGCCTTAACGCCGAAGCACTCTGCATTGCGGGAAATACCGCCGTTTCCGGGAGTACAGTAAAGCTTTTCGACCTTGGGAGATTCCGCAAGCTTCATAATGATGGCATGCTCACGTCCTCCGCCGCCTACAACCAGAATTTTCATAGTCAAATCTCCTTAAATCAATGGTGGAACAGTCTGATACCGGTAAACGCCATAGCCATACCGTACTTGTTGCAGGTTTCGATAACGTTGTCATCACGGATAGAACCGCCGGGCTGAGCAATATAAGCAACACCCGATTTCTTTGCACGCTCAATGTTATCGCCGAAGGGGAAGAATGCATCGGAACCAAGGCAAACATCGGTATTCTTTGCAAGCCATTCCTTCTTTTCCTCACGTGTCAGCGGCTCGGGCTTAACAGTAAATACTCTCTCCCATTCACCGTCACGGAGAATGTCCTCCCATTCATCGCCCATATAAACGTCAATAGCATTGTCCCTGTCAGCACGTCTTACATCGTCCTTGAAGGGCAGATCCATGACCTTGGGGCACTGTCTGAGCCACCAGTTATCAGCCTTCTGTCCAGCAAGACGTGTACAGTGGATTCTCGACTGCTGACCTGCACCGATTCCGATAGCCTGACCGTCCTTAACGTAGCAAACGGAATTGGACTGAGTATATTTCAGTGTGATAAGGGAAATGATAAGATCTCTCTTCTTGTCCTCGGGGATATTTTTGTTGTCGGTAACAACATTTGCAAGCAGTTCGCTGTTAATATCCAGCTCATTTCTTCCCTGTTCAAATGTTACGCCGTAAACCTGCTTTCTCTCGATGGGAGCGGGAACGTAGTTTTCATCTATCTTGATGATATTGTAAGTGCCCTTTCTCTTGGATTTAAGAATTTCCAGAGCCTCATCGGTATATCCGGGAGCAATAACGCCGTCGGATACTTCACGGTGTATCATCTTGGCTGTGCAGGCATCGCAAATATCGGAAAGTGCAATAAAGTCGCCGTAAGAGGACATTCTGTCAGCACCTCTTGCTCTTGCATATGCGCAAGCAAGCGGAGAAAGCTCGCCCAGATCGTCAACCCAGTATATCTTCTTGAGAGTATCGGAAAGAGGCTGACCAACTGCCGCACCAGCAGGAGAAACGTGCTTGAAAGAGGTCGCTGCGGGAAGGCCCGTTGCCTTTTTCAGCTCTCTTACCAGCTGCCAGCCGTTGAAAGCGTCCAGCAGATTAATATAACCGGGCTTGCCGTTGAGAACCTCGATAGGAAGCTCGGAGCCGTCCTCCATGAAAACTCTTGAAGGCTTCTGATTTGGGTTACAGCCGTATTTTAACTGCATTTCGTTAGACATCAAATATCAATCCTTTCAATTCTTGCTGTACTTATTGATAATTCTGGACTCAACCTCGCCTGTTTCGATATTTATATATCTTACGAACAGCGAAACCTTGTTATCCTCGTTAAGAGCGTTCCAAAGGCTTTCCGCAAGCTTGTCAATGTCCATATCGGGCATAGCTATCTTCTTAGGCTCGCCCTCGAAGCTGGGAAGCGGATTTCCGTCACCCATATAGGTGTGGATAAAATGTCCCACTCCGCCAACGGGATTTGAATATGTAAATGTAAATCTCTCGCAGCAGTTGGGGTCGCCGTCTGCAGATTTCAGAATGGACATTGCATAGTTGTACTCACTGTTGGCAATGTGCATAATTCCCGAAATTCTGGGAGTATAGTTGGGAGCGTCGTCCTCGTATTCACGGGTTCTGAGGGACTGCTCAAAGGTCTGCTGCTTGTCCATCAGCTCATAGATAGTATCGGTCTGGTCGCCGTTTGTAACGATGGTCTTATTGCCCAGCACTCTTACGGGAGAATAGATTATGAGATGCGGGTCGGAAAGCTTTGCGGGGTCTGCCGCTTCGGTGATAATGCCGTCCTCGGTAGCAGTAAATACACGGTTGCGGGAATTAACGCTTCTGCCCATGATAAAATATGCGGTAACAGCGGTTTTTCCGTCCTCGGAACGTCCGATAATGATACCTCTTCCGGGATAAGCATTGCTTTTCAGCTCTTCAAAAATATCTAAAGTTTTCATTTTAACCTCCGAAAATCAATCAATGTAAGCTACATCGTCCTTAACGGTTATCCTGTCCTGACAAAGGAGCGAAACAGCCTCAGGGAGAATTTTCCACTCAGCCTCCTCCATAACACGGCGCTGGAGGATTTCGGGAGTATCGTCCTTTTTGACCTCAACGCCCTTCTGGAGAATAATAGGACCGCCGTCGCACACCTCGGTAACAAAATGCACCGTTGCACCCGTAAGCTTAACGCCTCTTTTCAAAACCTCCTCATGAACGTGCAGACCGTAAAAGCCCTTACCGCAGAAGGACGGGATAAGCGCGGGGTGAACATTCACCATCTTATACGGGAACGCCTTAACTATCTGTTCATCAAGGATAGTCATAAAGCCCGCATAAACCACAATATCCGCATTTTCCGCTTTAAGCGTGTCAACAATTGCAGCAGTATAAGCCGCAACGTCCGCATACTCCGAACGGGGCAGCGTTATCCCCTTAATGCCATTGTTCTTCGCCCTTTCAAGAGCGTAAGCCCCCTCTTTTGAGGAGATAACACAGGTGATTTTTCCGTCCTTTATGATGCCGCTTTTTTCGGCATCAATAAGTGCCTGTAAGTTAGTTCCGCCACCGGAAACAAGAACTGCAATATTTTTCATAAGCACCGTCCTTTAGCAGATGATTACGCCCTCGTCGCTGTCAACCAACTCACCCATAACGTAAGCGTCCTCGCCTGCTGCTTTGATAGCTGCAACAGCCTTGTCAGCGTCGTTCTTGTCAACTACGACAGCAAGTCCGACGCCCATGTTAAATGTATTGAACATATCTCTCTCAGGGATATGACCGGTTTTCTCAATAAGGTCGAAGATAGGCAGAATTTGAACATCATTTCTGGAGATCTTCGCAGAAATTCCATTAGGAAGCGAACGGGGAATATTCTCATAGAAGCCGCCGCCTGTAATGTGGCTGATGGACTTAACATTTACAGCATCAAGCAGGGACATTACAGCCTTGACATATATCTTTGTGGGGGTCAGCAGACAGTCGCCGAGAGTTGCTCCCAGATCGGAAAAATGTCTTGCAAGAGTCTGCTCATTTACGGTAAATACCTTTCTGACAAGAGAGAAGCCGTTGGAATGAACACCGCTGGATTTTACCGCAATAACAACGTCCCCTGCCTTCTGTGTGTCGGGCTTAAGAATCTTATCCTTGTCCACAACACCGACAGCAAAGCCTGCAAGATCGTACTCGTCCTCGAGCATAAGACCTGGGTGCTCAGCAGTTTCGCCGCCGATAAGTGCGCAGCCCGCCTGAACGCAGCCCTCCGCAACACCCGAAACGATATTTGCTATCTTCTCGGGGATATTCTTTCCGCAAGCAATATAATCAAGGAAGAACTGAGGCTTTGCACCGCAGCAGATAATATCGTTTACACACATTGCAACGCAGTCGATACCGATAGTATCGTGCTTGTCCATTGTAAATGCGATCTTTATCTTTGTGCCTACGCCGTCTGTTCCCGAAACCAGAACAGGGTGAGAAATACCTGTCAGATCAAGCTCAAACAGACCGCCAAAGCCGCCTATCCCCGAAAGAACGCCGCTTGTCATTGTCCTTGCAACATGCTGCTTCATCAGCTCCACAGCCTTGTAGCCTGCGGTTACGTCAACGCCCGCATTTTTATAGCTTTCAGAAAAACTGTTATTCATAACTCCTCTTTTCTCCGCAGAATGTTTGATAAGGGCAATACCCGTCATTTACCCGAAGCTGACAGTCTGCGGAATACAGCTGCGGATTCTTACGTAGCCGTCCTTATTCCCTGTAAGGACGGTAAAACTTACTCACTTTACAATATTCATAATCTCCGAAATGGAAATGCGTTTTTGCAATTAACGGCTTTCGCCGATCTTAAATTCAAACTTATCCTTTGGCATCTCGGCAGGAACTTCCACAGGATATTTTCCGGTAAAACAGCCGTCGCAGAAATCGCAGCGGTCGTTATCGGTCAAACGGTTTACACTTTCAACGCTGAGATAGCCCAGCGAATCTGCACCGATAGCTTTTCTGATCTCGTCCACAGACATCTTGCATGCAATAAGATTTTCCTTGCTGTCAATGTCCGTACCGAAATAACAGGGATTGATAAACGGCGGACAGGAAATTCGCATATGTATCTCCTTTGCCCCCGCTTCACGAAGCAGATTAACTATCCTTGCCGAGGTCGTACCTCTTACAATACTGTCGTCGACAAGGATTATCCTCTTGCCCTTGACCGTGTCGGAAATAGCATTCAGCTTGATACGAACGGAATTGGTACGCTCCGCCTGATTTGGCTGGATAAAGGTGCGTCCCACATATCTGTTCTTAATAAAACCAACGCCGTACGGTATGCCCGAAGCCCTTGAAAGTCCCAGAGCAGCATCAAGACCGCTGTCGGGTACGCCCATTACAACATCGGCGTCAACGGGGTGCTCCTTCCAGAGGTACTCACCCGCCTTTAACCTTGCCTTATGAACGCTTGAACCTTCAATGACCGAGTCGGGACGTGCAAAGTAAACATACTCGAAAACGCAAAGCTTCGGCTTGTTTCCGCAGTGCGTCTTAATGGAACGACAGCCGTTCTCATCAATAACAAGTATCTCGCCCGGTTCAATATCCCGAACAAATTCTGCACCGATGCTGTCAAAAGCACAGGTTTCCGACGCCACCACAAAGGTGTCATCGTCAAGCTTACCCAGCGAAAGCGGACGGAAACCAATGGGATCTCTTACGGCAATAAGCTTTTTCGGGGACATTATAACCAGCGAAAAAGCGCCTTTTATCTTCTCGGCAGCCTTTTCGACCGCTTCCTCGATTGAAGGACAGACAAGCCGCTGTTCGGTGATGGCATAGGAAATTACCTCGGTGTCATTAGTGCTGTGGAAGATCGCACCTTTCAGCTCATATTCCTCACGCAGTTCCCTTGCATTGACAAGATTTCCGTTGTGAGCAATAGCAAGGGGTCCTTTAACGTGACGGACAACCAGCGGCTGTGCGTTGGAACGGTTGGAGTTTCCCGTTGTGGAATATCTCACATGACCAATAGCAATATTCCCGCTGCCAAGCTTATGAAGAGTATCCTTATCAAAAACCTCGTGTACCAGACCCAAGTCCTTGTGATAATTGAATACTCCCCTGTCATTTACAACGATGCCGCAGGATTCCTGTCCCCTATGCTGGAGCGCATAGAGTCCAAGATATGCCTGCATAGCAACGTCCATAGATTTCCTGCTGTAAATTGCAAAAACGCCGCATTCCTCATGAATATTGTTAAACAATCAAAATCAACCCTTTCCGTTCCAGCAATAGCTGCAAAGCTTGCAGCCGCTTAAACCGATTGCTTTTGTCGTACCTTCAAGGGACTGGAATTCAAGAGATGTCAGCTTTAATCTTGCGCAGATCTCCGCTCTCAGCTTTTTGCCTCGCTCGGTGTTGGTGTCTGCGTATTCTTCTATATATTTTACGCCCTCTGCGCCCTCAAGCTCGTCAATGATCTTTCTTGCGATAAGATCAAGCTCGGAGGTGCTTCTGGAGAAGTTCAGATACTTGCAGCCGTACATAATGGGAGGACAAGCCGAACGCATATGAACTTCCTTAGCGCCGTTTGAATAAAGGAACTCAACGGTTTCACGCATCTGAGTGCCTCTGACGATACTGTCATCGACAAACAGCAGCTTCTTGCCCTCAATAAGCTCGTGAACAGGGATCAGTTTCATCTTTGCGACCTTATTTCTGATGGACTGATTCTGCGGCATAAAGCTTCTGGGCCAGGTCGGCGTATATTTGATAAACGGTCTTGCGAATGGGATTCCGCTTCGGTTTGCATAACCGATAGCGTGCGGTATACCCGAATCGGGAACGCCGCAGATATAGTCAACATCGGGAAGATTTCCGTTTTTGATGTCCTGCTCAGCCATTATCTCGCCATTTCTGGTTCGCATGGTTTCAACGGTAACACCCTCGTAAACAGAATTGGGATAACCGTAATATGTCCAAAGGAATGAACATATCTTCATCTCATCTCCGCCTGGAGAAAGGACCTCACAGCTTTCGGGAGTTATCTTAACTATCTCCCCGGGAAGAAGCTCACGGCAGGTTTCGTATCCCAGTTTCTGAAATGCAAAGGATTCAAAGGAGAAACAGTAACCGTCTTCCCTTTTTCCTATGATTATAGGCAGTCTGCCGTGCTTGTCCCTGGCGGCGATGATACCGTCCTTCATAAGGATAAGAAGCGACATTGAACCGTCAATTTTCTCCTGAGCATACCTAATACCCTCAACGATTGATGATTTCTGAGCAATAAGAGCACCGATAAGAGCGCTGGAATTTACTTTTCCGCTGCTCATAGCTTCAAAGCTTTCCGAGCAGCTGTCAAGTATATCATTCTGAAGCTGTTCGGCGTTATTGATGATACCGATATTGCAGACAGCGTATAGTCCCAGCTTTGAGCGAACAAGAATAGGCTGCGGATCGGAATCGCTGATGCAGCCTATGCAAAGGTTGCCGCTCATATCCTCTATATCAGCTTCAAACTTTGTCCTGAACGGTGAATTTTCAATTCTGTGGATACTTCTCTGAAATCCCAGCTCATCGGAATATGCAGTCATACCGCCTCGTCTTGTACCAAGATGTGAATGGTAGTCTGTTCCGAAAAAAACATCGCTTATGCAGTCGTTACGAGACGCTGCGCCGAAAAATCCACCCATGATTATTCACCGAAAATGCGCTTCATCATTTCCTGATAAGCTTCTTCAACGCCGCCCATATCTCTGCGGAAACGGTCCTTATCAAGCTTTTCGTGAGTTGTGCTGTCCCAGAAGCGGCAGGTGTCGGGAGAAATTTCATCAGCGAGAATGATCTGTCCGTGGTATCTTCCGAATTCGATCTTAAAGTCAATAAGGTCGATATTATGCTCCTTAAAGAACTTAAGCATAAACTCATTTACAGCAAAAGCATACTTAGTGATGGTGTCAATTTCCTCCTGAGTAGCAAGTCCCAAACCAAGAGCATAGTAGCTGTTGATAAAGGGGTCGCCCAGATCATCGTTCTTGTAGCTGAACTCAAGAGTAGGCTGCTTAAGAGGAGTACCCTCGGCAATACCGAGCTTCTTGGAGAAGCTGCCTGCCGCAACGTTTCTTACGATTACTTCCAAAGGAACGATCTCAACCTTCTTAACAACAGTTTCTCTGTCGGAAAGCTCCTCAACAAGATGTGTGGGTACACCTGCCTTTTCAAGAAGGCCGAACATATAGTTAGTCATCTTATTGTTGACAACGCCCTTGCCTCTGATAGTGCCCTTCTTTTCGCCGTTGAAAGCAGTAGCATCGTCCTTGTAATCAACGATGACGTAATCGGGGTTGCTTGTAGCGTAAACCTTCTTAGCCTTGCCCTCATAGAGCTGTTCTTTCTTTTCGAGATTTTCCATTTTAAATTCCTCCAAAAAATAAATTTATAATAAGATAATATCAGCAATATCCGAAACGGTGGCAGCTATGTAAACCGCTCCCGCCGTTTTCAGCTCGATCAGGTCACCATAGCCGTAGAGCACACCCATAGAATCTATCCCGACAGCCGCAGCACCCTCAACATCATGCTTCCTGTCCCCGACCATCAGCGTATGCTCCAAATCGGTAACATTGCAGCTTTCAAGCGCATATCTGATAACCAGTGTTTTGGTATTACGACTTTCGTCAAGAGTCGCCCCGCAGACAGCATCAAAATACCTATCCAGATCGAAGTGAGAAACGATGCGCTTAGCATACACATCAGGCTTTGACGTAGCAACTATCAGCCGCTTCCCAGCAGAACAAAGCATTTCAAGAGTATCGCAAATACCGTCATAGAGAGCATTTTCCACATCACAGTATTTGTCATATCTCTGTCGGTAAAGCTTCACCGCTTGATTTGCAAGTTCGTCATCGAAACCGCAGAAATTCCTGAAAGAATAGATAAGCGGCGGACCTAAAAACTTCTGAAATGTCTCCCTGTCAGGAAATTCCCTGCCAAGCTCAGTCAACGCATATTTTATTGAGTTGATTATGCCTGACGAGGAGTCGGTAAGCGTTCCGTCTAAGTCAAACAGGACAGTATCATATTTCTTTTTCACATTTATATCCATATCAGAGAGCATTTACAGCTTCCTGAAGCTTCTTATCCTTTGCAATAACTCCGTCGATCATATCCTGCTTAGCCTTAAGAAGCTTTTCGGCAAGAGTATCATCGGAGAGTGCCAGCATCTGAATTGCCAAGATAGCAGCATTCTTAGCGCCGTCAACCGCAACTGTTGCAACCGGAATACCCGAAGGCATCTGAACGGTAGCCAGCAAAGCGTCCATACCATCAAAATTTGCACCCTTACAAGGAATACCGATAACAGGCAGCGTAGTGTGTCCTGCAACAACTCCTGCGAGATGAGCAGCCATACCCGCAGCACAGATTATGACTCCGAAGCCATTATCCTTAGCGGAAGCAGCAAACTCGCTTGCCAGCTCGGGAGTTCTGTGTGCCGACATAACATGACACTCAAAAGGCACACCATAGGCTTTAAGCTCCTCTACCGCCTTCTTGACAACGGGGAAATCGCTGTCGGAACCCATTATCACAGCAACTTTTTTTGACATATCCAAACCTCCAAAACAAAAAACTGCGACCATTGTCACAGTTTCATTTACTTACACCTATTCCGTTTGCGTCTGAAAAAGAGTACAAAAATCCCGCATTACCGGGCAGAAACCCGAAACACTTTACAAAGCCATAGGGACATTCGGGTGAACGCAGCCTACCGAGCATCAGAACGACCTCCATCCGCAAACATAATACAGGAAACCTGAGTTCAAAAAACTCACATCTATATTGTAACCTATTTTACGCAGAATTTCAACTGTTTTAGAAAAATAATTTTAGTGTTTAGATTTTATTAATTATTTGGAAAAATACGAAGACTTTTTTCTCGAAGAATCCGGAGAAGCAGGGCCCAATAATTTTTTTCTTCAAAACTATTGCTTTTTTCTGAAAATATGGTAAAATAGTAAGTGGAGCTTTTGCTCATTCGAAATTTATCTGGAGGTGTATTTCCATGGCTTACAAAATTACTGATGAATGTATCTCTTGCGGCGCATGCGCAGCTGAGTGTCCCGTAGGAGCTATTTCCGAGGGCGACGGCAAGTACGTTATCGACGCTGACACCTGCATTGACTGCGGTGCTTGCGCAGGTACATGTCCTGTAAGTGCTCCCGTTGCTGAGTAATTACATATCGGGTATTCCCTATATTGTTACAAAGCTATTCCCTGTCGTTTTCGACAGGGAATTTTTTTATTAAGCAAAAAGGCTGCCTCGCCGAAGCGAAGCAGCCCTGAAAGGCAAAGTTATAAAACTATCTGAAATTATTCGTTGATAGCTGTAACAACGCCGGAACCAACAGTACGTCCACCCTCACGGATAGCGAAACGGAGTCCCTCTTCGATTGCGATAGGAGTGATGAGCTCAACGTCCATAGAAACGTTATCGCCGGGGATGCACATTTCCTTGTCAGCAGGCAGAGTAATAACGCCTGTAACGTCTGTTGTTCTGAAGTAGAACTGAGGTCTGTAATTGTTGAAGAAAGGAGTATGACGGCCGCCCTCTTCCTTCTTCAGAACGTAAACCTGACCCTTGAACTTGGTGTGGGGGTGAATAGAACCGGGCTTACAAAGAACCTGACCTCTTTCGATCTCTGTTCTCTGGATACCACGGAGCAGAGCACCGATGTTATCGCCTGCCTCAGCGTAGTCGAGGATCTTTCTGAACATCTCGATACCGGTAACAACAGTCTTCTTTCTCTCATCAGTAAGACCGATGATCTCAACTTCGTCAGAAGTCTTGAGCTGACCTCTCTCAACTCTACCAGTAGCAACAGTACCACGGCCTGTGATGGTGAATACGTCCTCAACAGGCATAAGGAAGGGCAGGTCTGCCTTTCTCTCAGGAGTAGGAATGTAGGAGTCAACAGCGTCCATCAGTTCCTGGATGCAAGCATACTCAGGAGCAGAAGGATCCTTGGAAGAAGAATCCAGAGCCAGGAAAGCGGAACCCTTGATGATAGGAGTATCATCGCCGGGGAACTCATACTTATCCAGAGTCTCACGGATATCCATCTCAACGAGCTCGAGGAGCTCAGGATCGTCAACTTGGTCAACCTTGTTCATGAATACAACGATGTAAGGAACGCCAACCTGACGAGCAAGCAGCAGATGCTCCTTAGTCTGAGCCATAGGACCATCAGTAGAAGCAACA
>JAGAJN010000021.1 GCA_017828975.1 Oscillospiraceae bacterium
GTCGCCAAAAGAAAGCAGGACGGGAAAAAGCCAACTTACGACAGGCGACATCTCTTTAGTGACCTATGTCAGTTTGTGCAACTCCCGCAGAGGGGACAACCTTATAGGGGCGGGGGACAGAATAAACCCAACAAAGCGAGGACTTTCCCCCGCCCCTAACGGTTTTCCCCTCTGCACTCCTCTTTCCCTCTCACCCCACCCTCTTTTCCTCGCTTTGCATTTTGATGAGGTATATAGCTTAGATTTCTATTGTAAGCTTGTGTTTGTTTGATTTTTTTACTATTTGTTTGTGATTTTCGTAAGTTTGAAATGTTGCTGAGAAAGCAAAAGCCGAAAAATAGTGTGCCTATACGGAATTTGTTTGGTTTAACGGAAAATTCTACTTTCCACATTAACTCAAATTGTAAACATTTATATTTCAAACGATTAACCTGCAAAAGGGGGCTTGAAAAATTCTGAGGAAAGTGTTACAATAAATGTATCGTGTGCAGATGTGAAATTTCTGCAAATATTATCTCAAAATACGTCGAGAAAGGAAGTATACTTCAATGAATTTCGGACATTTCGATCTGAAAAACAAGGAATACGTTATCACCAATCCCGCAACTCCCTCTCCCTGGGCTAACTATCTCGGTTCTCCCGAGTACGGTGCGATCATCTCCAACAACGCAGGCGGTTACAGCTTCGTAAAGAGCGGCGCAAACGGTCGTGTAATCCGTTACCGCTTCAACTCCGTTGCTATGGACCAGCCCGGACGCTATGTTTATATCAAGGATAATGAGTCGGGCGAGTACTGGTCAGGCTCATGGGCTCCCGTCTGCAAGCCCCTTGACGAGTATAAGAGCGAATGCCGTCACGGTACAGCTTACACCGTTATCTCCTCCGAGTATAAGAAGATAAAGTCTGAGGTCACATACTACGTTCCCAAGGACGCTACATATGAGGTTTGGGCTGCTAAGATCACCAACACCGACGATAAGCCCAGAAAGCTTTCCGTTACAGGCTACTGCGAATTCGTAAACGATAACAACTATGAGCAGGACCAGGTAAATCTCCAGTACACCCTGTTCATCACACGCACATATTTCAAGGGCAACTTCATTCTCCAGAAGCAGAACGAGGTATTCAAGAACCCCGATAATGAGCGTTTCCTCGGTCTTGCAAGAGCAGAGGTTTCCGCTTACTGCGGCGACAGAGATGCTTTCGTTGGTTCTTACAGAAGCTATGCTAACCCCAAGGGCATCGAAGAGGGTCTGAAGGGCGACCTGAACTACAACACCAACTCCTGCGGCGCACTGCAGAGCGACATCGTTCTCCAGCCCGGCGAAACTAAGGAGCTTACCTACATTCTCGGTCAGAAGCCCGAGCCTGTTGCTGCCGAACTGATCGCTAAGTATCAGGAAGCAGGCGTTGTTGAGAAGGAAGTTGAGGAGCTTAAGAACTACTGGCACGACAAGCTGGATAACTTCCAGGTTGAAACTCCCGACGACGATTTCAACAATATGATTAACGTTTGGAACGCTTACAACTGCTTTATCACATTCATTTGGTCCAGAGCCGCTTCATTCCAGTACTGCGGTCTGAGAAACGGCTTCGGTTACAGAGATACCGTTCAGGATATTCAGGGTATTATCCACCTTGCTCCCGAAATGGCTAAGAAGCAGATAGTGTTCATGCTTTCCGCTCAGGTAACAAACGGCGCAGGTCTGCCCCTGGTTAAGTATACTCACAAGGCAGGTCAGGAAAATCACCCCGACGAGAACGACCCCAACACAGCATACGCAAAGGAAACAGGTCACCCCTCTTACCGTGCGGACGACGCTCTCTGGCTGTTCCCCACAATTCATAAGTACATCTCCGAAAGCGGCGATATTGCATTCCTGGACGAGGAGATCTTCTACGCTAACGACGGCGAAAAGGGCACTGTTTACGACCACCTCAAGAGAGCTATCATGTTCTCCATGAACAACCTCGGCAACCACGGTATGCCCGCAGGACTTCACGCTGACTGGAACGACTGTCTGCGCCTTGGCAAGAAGGGCGAGTCCACATTCGTTGCATTCCAGCTGGTTTATGCCGTTAAGATTCTGAGAATGTACGCTGAAAAGAAGAACGACGCCGAGTATATCAAGTATCTCGACGAGATAAAGGCTAAGCTTGACGAAATTCTCGCAGCTTGCTGGAACGAGGACAGATGGATAAGAGGCTACAAGGAGGACGGCACCGTTATCGGTCAGAGAACCGACCCCGAAGCAAATATGTGGCTGAATCCTCAGTCCTGGTCGGTCATCTCCGGCTTTGCAAGCAAGGAGCAGGCTGAAAAGGCTATGGACAGCGTTGAGAGAGAGCTTAACACTCCCTACGGTGCAATGGTTATGTATCCTCCCTACGTTGATCACGGCTTTGACGGCGCTCTGATGCAGTGCTTCAACAAGTGCACAAAGGAAAACGCAGGTATCTTCTCTCAGCCTCAGGGCTGGCTGATCCTTGCAGAGTCCCTGATCGGTCACGGAAACAGAGCATACAAATACTGGAAGGAAGCCGCTCCCGCAACCTACAACGACAACGCTGAGCATCGCTGCCTTGAGCCGTACGTTTACGGTCAGTTCGTTGAGGGTAAGGACAGCCCCTTCGCAGGACGTGCACACGTTCATTGGCTGACAGGTACAGCGTCCACCGTTATGGTCGGCACTGTTGAGGGTATCCTCGGTATGCGTCCCAACGCTGACGGTCTGAACATTTGCCCCTCTATCCCCTCCGAGTGGGACGGTCTGAAAATTCACAAGAGCTTCAGAGGAAAGAAGCTGGAGATCACCGTTGACAACTCCGCTCACGTTGAAAGCGGAACAAAGGAGATTATCCTCAACGGCGAAAAGCTGGAAGGCTGCTTCGTTCCCGCAGATAAGCTGAAAGATGTTAACGACATCAAGGTAATTCTCGGCTGATAAAATCGAATAAATTCCGCGGCCGCCGCACTGTAAAAGGTGCGGCGGCTTTTTTCTTTTTCACGGCAATTTTGAAGCAATGTGCGGGATAAAATGTGCTACAATAACAGAGAAAGGAAGTGCTGATAATGGCAGATTACATGGGAAAGTATGAGTATCATAAGATCTATTGCGATCATGACATTGCTATGCGGGCGGCGTTTGACGGAGATACGGAAAAATTCAGGGAAGCCGCAAATAAGATAACTCAGGACCGTTGGTATGAAGAAACGTTTTTATACTATCATGAAGGCGATATAATGAAGTCGATCTTTTTTCAGATATTTTCAGTACGTTCGGACAATGAAGGTATGAAGGCGTTTGCGGAGGTCTATAAATCCTTCACCGACGGCAGCAAACCGGAGAGCAGTTCAAGATCATGCCTGATGGCAGATGTGATTGCAGCGTGTATCTGCGGCAATGACAGCATCATTGAGCAGGTCGTGAAGGATTGCGGAGATAATATGTCTGATATTGTCATATATTTCCTGATGCTGGGCAAAAAATATGACCTTATGCGCAGGCTCATTCCCGAATTGGACAAAAATAATATCTGTCGGAAAATCTCTCCCGATTTTTCCATATTTGATTCTCAGAGGTATATAGATATTGTTGTTTCCGCAGCCATATACAGGGACAGGGAAGCTCTCAGAGCGTTTTTTGATGCAGGCTGCCGCCCGAATGTCAATTACTATTGTATGCTGTGTCCGTACATAGATACCATGGATTTTCTTGCGGATACTTACTATGAATATCTCGGATATGACAGTACGCCCTCTTTCAAGGAGCTTTTCAGCGGTGATGATGACGGCGATATGCTGATGATAATGTACGGTATTCTCAACTGCAACAGTATTGATGTATTTGACAGGTATGCAAAGGAAATTCCTCTTATAGAAAAGATACCCGACGATCGGCTGTTCTTGCTCAAAAGCGGTATCAGGGACGAAAACGGTGCGGCTTTTCGCAGAATTATTTCGGACGAGCTGACTATTATTTTTAGCTCATGGGGCACGCTCGGCGATATATTCGTATTTGCGGAAGAATTTGACGGGAATGTGAAGGCAGACCTGTCAAAAGCAGGGGAAATAGACCCCTATCATACAGTCACAGTCGCTGAGCTGATAAAGCTGCTGAATATGAGTATTGAACCGGAAAAGACGGATAAACTGAGTGATTTTGTACTCTTTTTGCTTAGACAAAACAGCCGTCGGCTTACTTTGAAGATGATCTCAAAGGGGCTGATATGCGCTGCGAATTTTGCTGCGGCAGTTCGGTTTGCTTCGGAAAATCAGCTGCTTAATTCGCTGAATGCTTTAAACGGTTCAAGGGGGCAGGGATAATATGTATTATAAGGAGTATTATTATATTGACAAATTAATGCGGGCAGCCTTATACGGAACAACGGAGGAGATGGTGAAGGCGTTTGGGCTGCTGAACGCTTTAGAGAGCGAAACGGCTGAATCGGACAATTACCGCATAACTGCAATACATCAGGTCCGTCAGATACTTATAAGGCGGGGCGACAGCGAATCATTGACGGAATTCAGCGGGCTGTGCGGCGAAGATATAAAAACAGAAGGTTTTCTTTCGGATAATGTGGAAAAATATCCTTTCCGAATCCTGTCAGCCTGCCTTTACGGTAATGATGACATTTTAAGGCATGTACTTGTCCGATGCAGCACGTGTCACGATCTTTTGTGGTACAGATTTTTCCATAATCCACTTTATATCCTTATGATATGCAAAAAATATGACATCATTGCAGAAGTACTGGAAAAAATCAATAGGGCAGATTACGATCCGTCCTGCTACGGAGGATATGCGGCAAGGTCGCTGTTTGTCATGGCGGCTGTGTTTCGGGAGGAACGAATGCTCAGAATGTTGCTTGAAGCATTTTCATGGGAGAATTTATATGATATTATACCCGAGCTTGCCCTGTTCCCCGAAAGTATTGAGTATATTGCGGAAAATTTTTATACATATACGGGATTTGAAAAGAGAGATGAGCCGCCGACTCTCTCGGAATTTTTAAACGCCGAGCATATGTGCGGGACAAAGCTTAAGCTTCTTCATAATATCTATTGTAAAAATGAGCCGGAGCTGCTTGACTATTACCTTGAAAGGCTCTCACCCGTATCGGTGCTGACAAGCGTTGATAATACCTGTTGGGAAATTTATAAATTGGTGCCAAGGGATGACGAGATCGGGCGGATATTCGCCGATGAGGTGAAAATATTGTACCGCAGCGGGAATAATTGTTTATCCATAGACAGTTACAGAAGGCTGTTTAAGGTGCATAAGCTAAGCTTTGACCTGTCTAAGGCTGATGCTTCCGATATTCGTTATAACACCGCTGAGGAGCTGAGATATTTGCTGACACACAGCGCTGATTTCCCCGTTTCCGACGGAATTTCTCCCATGACCGAACTGTTTCTTTCCTGCGGCAGCCGCAGACTTACTGCGCTGATGCTCTCAAAGGGTATCATAAACAAGGACAATTACGGGGACGCCGCCGCATTTCTTGCCCAAAACAGGAAACTTGCGGCGCTTGACGAGCTGAACAAGGCGGTTTTCTGAGATGAAAAACGGCGTTTCCTACCGTCCGATAGGAAACGCCGATCGTTATTTGAAAAATTCAATGCGCCATCTCTGATGCTCCTCAAAGAGGTTTTCCCCCTCGGTAAAGTGCATATCCTTCATTCCCAGAACGATTTCCGGAGCTTCAAGGCTGCATATACGGTACGTTCCGTCGCTGCCGTTGAAGCGGAGAAGCAGCCTGTCCGACGACCGCCTCCGTTATTATAATACTTATATTTTAAAGCATATATCTGTGGATTGATTAAAATTGTTTTGATGAAATATAAATCTTTTGTCAACAAATGCTGTGTTTTGGAAAACTGCTCGACTACCTTTAATGGCTGACCCCGGTATTATGCAATAATCTTGTGAAATATACATAATATTCAATGATTGATGTATATATTCACTATACAAATGAATATTACTGAATGTTTTGCATAAATTCATAAAAGAAATACAGTATCTTCACGATAAATTAATATACCAACATTATAATATAATGGTATAATTATTCATTTTTAACAGGAGGAACTTTTATGCCGTTCAAAATTTTCATAGACGGTCAGGAAGGTACGACAGGACTGCGTATCGTTGAAAGACTGAAAAACCGCTCTGACATTGAGCTTCTTAAAATAGATGAATCCCTCAGAAAGGACGTTAACGAGAGAAAGCGCCTTATCAATGCTTCGGATATTACATTCCTTTGTCTGCCCGACGCTGCGGCAATTGAAGCGGTCGCTCTGGCGGAAAACGAAAACGTCCGCATTATCGACGCTTCCACCGCCCACAGGACAAATCCCGACTGGGCTTACGGCTTCCCCGAGCTGTCCAAGGCTCACCGTGAGAGAATAAGAACGGCGAAAAGAGTGGCAAACCCCGGCTGTTACGCAAGCGGATTTATTGCCTGCGTTTATCCGTTGGTGTCTGCGGGAATTATGCCGAAGGACTATCCTGTGACCTGCCACGCCGTTTCCGGTTACAGCGGAGCGGGTAAAAAGGGCATTGCACAGTACGAGGACGAAAACAGGGATTTTCAATTGGATTCTCCCAGACAGTACGCACTTACCCAGAACCACAAGCATATCAAGGAAATGATGACTATTTCGGGACTGTCCGAGCTGCCCGTGTTCACGCCTATCGTTGACGACTATTATAATGGTATGGTGGTTTCCGTTCCTCTGCATCTGAGAACGCTTGACAAGAAGCTGACCCTTGCGGAGCTGAGAGAGGTTTTCGCCGCACATTACGAGGGCGAGAGATTTGTCAAGGTAATGCCGATTTGCGGAGAGGGCGTTCTGTCCGACGGATTTATTGCGGCAAATACCTTGAAGGATACAAACGATATGCAGATATTTGTTTGCGGAAACGATGACAGAGCCGTTATCTCAGCAAGATTTGACAATCTCGGAAAGGGTGCTTCGGGCGCTGCGGTGCAGTCTATGAACATTATGATGGGCGTTCCCGAGGAAACGGGACTGGAATGATTATTCGGAGGAATTTAGATATGAAAACATTTGAAACAATAGAAGGCGGCGTATGTGCCGCAAAGGGCTTTAAAGCAAGCGGCGTTTACTGCGCTATCAAGGAAAATCCCACTAAGAAGAACGACATTGCAATGGTAGTGTCCGATGTAATGTGCAATGCGGCGGGCGTTTACACTCAGAATAAGGTAAAGGGTGCACCCGTTATCGTTACAAAGAAAAATCTGGAAAAATCGGGCGGAAAGGCGAAGGCTGTTATTGTAAACTCCAAAAACGCCAACACCTGCAATGCTGACGGCGAGGAAAAGGCTAACGAAATGTGCCGTCTGACCGCCGACGCTTTGGGTATCAAGCCCGAGGAAGTTATCGTTGCGTCTACGGGCGTTATCGGGCAGATACTTCCCATCGAACCTATTGCAAAGGCTGTTCCCGAGCTTGTCGAAAAGCTGTCCTATACGGGAAATGTGGAAGCCGCCACCGCTATTATGACCACCGACACCGTTAAAAAGGAGTACGCCGTTAAGTTTACCGTTGGCGGAAAGGAGTGTCATCTGGGCGGTATGGCAAAGGGCAGCGGTATGATCCACCCCAATATGGCGACCACGCTGAACTTTATCACCACCGACTGCGCAATATCTCCAGAAATGCTGCAAAAGGCACTTTCGGAGATCGTCAAAATTACATACAACTGCCTGTCCGTTGACGGCGACCAGTCCACCAACGACACCTGTATGCTCATGGCAAACGGTCTTGCGGAAAATCCCGAGATCACCGAGGAAAACGCCGATTTTGCCACATTCAAGGACGCTCTCTATCAGGTAATGGCAAACCTCACCCGTATGCTTGCCAAGGACGGCGAGGGTGCGACCAAGCTGCTGACCTGTGTTTGCAGCGGTTCGCCCGACCTTGACACCGCAATTATCGTGGCAAAGAGCGTTATCCGTTCGCCCCTGTTCAAATGCGCAATGTTCGGTGCGGACGCTAACTGGGGACGTGTCCTCTGCGCTATCGGTTATGCAGAAGCGGATTTTGACATTAACAAGGTAGATGTTGATCTCGGCTCAAAGGTCGGAAAAATAGCCGTTTGCCGCAATGGTGCGGGCGTTGAGTTCTCCGAGGAGGAGGCAAAGAAAATTCTCCTTGAAGATGAGATAGACATTCTCATTGATCTTAATTCGGGAGATGTTTCCGCAACCGCATGGGGCTGCGACCTTACATATGATTATGTCAAGATAAACGGAGATTACCGTTCTTAAACGCTATGTTTGAATATAAAGAAAAAGAAACAATGGGCGTCGGTTTTGAGGACGCAGATATAGGATTTTTCGCCGATACTCCCGTAAATGTTCCCGAAAAGCTTTTGAAGGAATTTGAAGGTGTTCTTCTCTCGGACGAAAGCATTCTTGCCGCCGCAGAGGGAAAAACGGGAAAAGGGAATTTGGCACTGAAAATGTTCGCTGTTTGCTGGACAGCCTTTGCGGTGTTCTGGACTGTGGGTGCGTCCGTGGCGGGCGGGCTGTTCGGACTTTTCGGAGTTCCGTTTATTCTTATTGGAATAGGTCAGCTTAGATCGGCAGGCTTTATCAGGCGGAAAATACAGGTCGCAGTTACGGGCAAAAGGGTAATATTTCGCTGCGGCAGACAATTTGGTGCAGTCTATCGTGAAAATTTGGGAACGGTAAAGATATTCCCATCGGCCGACCCGCAGCTGTGCGACATAATGTTTGATTGGGTAACCAAGAAAAATACAAATCCCCTTGTAAGGGAGATAGCTTCGGGCGGGATATGTTCAATGTCCGCCGAAGATGCCGAAAATATCGCCGCAGTAATTAACAGAAATTAAAGGAGCATTATATAAAATGGAAAATATGATAGCTAATGAAATACGTTCAAAGGTGCTTATTGACGCACTGCCCTACATACAGAGGTATAACGGAAAAATAGTCGTTATCAAGTACGGCGGAAACGCTATGACAAACGAGGTGCTGAAAGACGCCGTAATGAGCGATATTGTCCTGCTTTCGCTGGTCGGCGTAAAGGTGGTTCTTGTTCACGGCGGAGGTCCCGAGATAAACGATATGCTCAAAAGAGTGGGCATTGAAAGCAAGTTCATCAACGGTCTGAGATACACCGACGAAGCTACTGTTGACATCGTAAAAATGGTGCTTGCGGGCAAGGTAAACAAGGAGCTGGTTGCATATCTCAAGCAGCATAACGGAAACGCTCTCGGACTTTGCGGAATCGACGGGGGAATGTTAGTCGCACATAAAATGGAGTCCGACCCCGACCTCGGTTTCGTCGGCGAGATAGACAGCGTAAACACTACACCTATCTTAGACGCTCTGGACAGGGGATATGTCCCCGTTATCGCAACAGTCGCCTGCGATTCAAAGGGACAGACCCTGAACGTCAACGCCGACACCGCCGCCGCAAGAATAGCCGCCGAGCTTCGTGCGGAAAATCTTATCCTTATGACAGATATTAAGGGACTTCTCAAGGACAAGGACGACGCTGACACGCTTATCCCCACGGTACAGGTCAGCGAGGTACCGTTTATGAAGCGTCAGGGGATAATTTCGGGCGGTATGATACCGAAGATAGACTGCTGCGTTGAGGCGGTCAGACGTGGGGTTAAGAAAACCTGCATAATCGACGGACGTGTTCCGCATTCCATACTTATCGAGCTGCTTTCAAATGAGGGCATCGGTACGCAGTTTATTTAATGTTGAGTGTTAAGTGTTGAGTTTTTTGGAAAGGACGATAAAAATGTCTACTATTGAGAAATTTAATGAACATATAATGCCCACCTACGGACGTTTTGATGTTGTAATGGAAAAGGGCGAGCATGAAACTGCCGTGGACGAAAACGGCAAGGAATACATAGATTTCGGCAGCGGAATTGGCACGAATTCCCTCGGCTTCTGCGACAGCGAATGGGCGGACGCTGTGTGTGCACAGGTGCGTTCCATTCAGCATACCTCCAACTATTATTATACAAAAACTCAGGCTGATTTAGCGGAAAAATTGTGTAATCTGACGGGATATAAGAAAATATTTTTCGGAAATTCGGGTGCGGAAGCCAACGAGTGCGCTATCAAGCTGGCAAGGAAATATTCCTTCGACAAATACGGCAAGGACGCCGAACGCTTCAAGATAATCACCCTTGTGAACTCCTTCCACGGCAGAACGCTCTGCACTCTGTCCGCAACCGGTCAGGACGTTTTCCACAACTATTTCTTCCCCTTTGTGGACGGCTTTGTGAACGTTACCGCAAACGATATTGACGACCTGCGTTCAAAGATAGACGACAAGGTTTGCACCGTAATGTTCGAGTGCGTTCAGGGCGAGGGCGGCGTAAATCCCCTTGATAAGGCGTTTGTCGAGGAAATTTTCAAGCTTTGCGCCGAGAAGGACATTCTCACCATTTGCGACGAGGTGCAGACGGGCATGGGCAGAACGGGCACTGTCCTTGCTTCCGAGCAGTACGGCGTGAAGCCCGATATTGTCACTCTTGCCAAGGGCATTGCAGGCGGTATTCCCATGGGTGCGTGCCTTGCAAATGAAAAGTGCGCAGACGTGCTTAACAAGGGCACTCACGGCTCCACCTTCGGCGGAAATCCCATTGCTTGCGCGGGTGCAAATGTGGTATGCGACCGCCTTGCGTCTGACGGATTCCTTGACGAGGTAAAGAAAAAGGGCGAATATCTCCGTGAAAAGCTCACCGCAATGGACGGCGTTGAGGGCGTTGACGGAATGGGCATGATGCTCGGGATACGCTTCACCGACAAGGAGAAAAAAGCCGCCGACATCTGCAAAGCCTGTCTTGACAACGGTCTGCTGGTGCTGACGGCAAAGGAAAAGCTCCGTCTGCTGCCGCCGCTGACCATTACATATGAGGAGATCGACAGGGGACTTGCGATCCTCGCCGGGCTGTTAAAATGATAGTCGGCATTGTAACCGCCGCTGTTTGCGTTATACTATTTATAATGTATGAGCGGCTGAGAAGAAAACTCCACGCCAAGACCGACTATCTCCGCCGTCCCGAAATACGCTGCGAAGCCGAAATTCTGGACGTAAACAAGGTGACATTCCACGACAAGGACGGCACCGAGATCACTAAAAAAGCGGCGATAATCAGCTTCCGCAGCGGGAACAGCACCACCGTCCACCGCTACACACGGAAATTTTTCCGACCGTACAGGCGGGGGGACAAAATAGTCCTCTATTACGACAGCGAAACGGACGAAGCCCTTATCGAACGGGACAATCCCGCCGCACTTGCCGACATTCTGCTGCTTCCTTTTATAATAGTATTGGTGATGGCGACGGTGCTGGCGTTTTCGATTTTCTAATTTAACGGGAGGTAAAAATATGAAGCATCTTCTGAAAATGGCAGATCTCACAAAACAAGAGATCATAGAAATATTAAATCTGGCAGATCAGCTGAAATATGAACTGAAGCACGGAATTCCCCACAACCACTTAAAGGGCAAAACTCTGGGAATGATATTCCGCAAGGCGTCCACAAGGACCCGTGTTTCCTTTGAAACGGGCATGTATCAGCTGGGGGGATACCCGCTGTTCCTGTCGTCCGAGGATATGCAGATAGTCCGGGGCGAACCCGTCTGCGATACCGCACGCACCCTTTCCCGCTACCTGAACGGTCTGATGATACGCACCTACGATCAGCAGGAAGCCGAGGAGCTGGCGGAGTACTGCTCTATCCCCGTAATAAACGGCTTGACCGACTACGCACACCCCTGTCAGGTGCTTGCCGATCTTATGACAGTTCGTGAGATGAAGGGCAGCTTTGACGGGCTGAAAATGTGCTATATCGGTGACGGCGATAATATGGCAAACTCCCTTATCAGGGGCTTTTTGACCGTGGGAATGACAGTTTCCGCCGCCTGCCCCGAGAAGTACCGTCCCGCTGAGGACGTTCTGAAATTTGCCGGTGAAACAGGCAGATTTGAGCTGACCGATTCTCCCGAAAGGGCTGCCGAGGGCGCAGATGTGGTCATCACCGACGTTTGGGCGTCCATGGGCAAGGAAAGCGAGATAGAGCAGCGCAGAAAGGATTTTGCGGGCTATCAGGTGAACAGTCACATAATGTCCCTTGCAAAGCCCGATGCAATGGTTATGCACTGCCTTCCCGCACACCGTGAGGAGGAGATCACCACCGAGGTGTTCGAGGCTCATGCTGACGAGATTTTCGAGGAAACGGAAAACCGTCTGCACGCTCAGAAGGCTGTTATGGTCAAATTGATGGCGTAAAAATGACGAAAAATTGTAGGTGGGACGGGCTTCATGCCCCGTCTATTTGCATTGTACGGTACCGTCCCAACAGTTACAAACCGATAAAGAAAAAACGGCGTTTGTAATCAAATTGTTACTTACAGAATGAATTTTCCTGCAAAAAATTGCACAAGTTAGTGATTTATACCCTATTTAAACAGAAAAGATATTTTAATTTTGTCATAATTGCTGATTGACACTTTTGGATTTACGTGTTAGAATAATAGCGTAATCTACGTAAGGCGAAAACGTATAAGTCATAGCCCGCCGCAGTTTACATATTCATTATTGATTTCCATTTAAATTTGGAAATAAATAAATAAAAACAAGAAACAAAACAAGGAGGATTTTTTCATGAACATGAAAAAGACATTCGCTGGCGCAATGGCTGGCGCACTGGCCGTATCTGCAATGGCTACATCTGCTTCCGCTTCTATCCCCGGCCCCGGTGAGTACACCGTTGACCTGACTAAGGAAGCTGAATTCTTCGCAACCGTACAGTTCACATTTGATAACACCTACATCGTAGACAAGGCTATCTACGAGAACGGCGGCGAGCTCGAGCTCACATTCGCTGACAAGTCTGGCGATTTCAACCTGAACGGCGCTAAGGAAGTTAAGGTTGAGGTTGAGGGTGCTAAGGGTACTGCTAAGCAGACCGTTATCTACAACACCACTTGGAACGATGTAAACTTCCTCGACTGGAACCTCTTCAACTGGAGCGGCTCTACTCTCAAGGTTCCTGCACTGGCTAACTCCAACACAGCTGCTACAAAGCAGTCCATCTACCTTGACAAGTTCAACACATTTAACCAGGCTTACGCTACCACAACTTCTGCTGGCGCTAAGATCTACCCCGTAGTTGGTACTTACGATGCTAAGGATGGCGTTTGGACCACAACTACAACTGGCGACAGAGATGCTAAGCTTGATACAACTGTTATCGAGAAGATCGTTGTTACTGCTAAGTTCCCTGTATACAAGAAGTTCACACTTGATGGTCTTAACTCCATCAGCGGTTACAAGAACGTTGTAACCGCTTCTATCAAGGGTCTGACAAACGTTGACGTTTACGCAGTAGACAACACCGAGTACATGGCTGCTGCTGCTAACCTGAAGACTGCTCTCCTTGCACAGGGCGCTATCGCTGCTGCTGAGGCTGCTGATAAGGTTGCTGCTGATGAACTCGTTAAGCTGAATGATCTGCTCACAGCTGAGGGCTTCAAGACTGTTGCTTCTGCTGCTGATGCTGCTAAGGAAATCGGTCACTCCACAGGTGCTACCGATACAGCTGGTATCAAGAAGATCGAAGAGAAGATTGCTGACGTTCTGAAGCTCGAAGAAGCTGCTGCTAAGCTCTGGAAGCAGGTTCCCACTGCATATGTTGGCAAGACTTCCAATGACATGGTTCAGATCGTTAAGGATCTCCAGGTTATCGTTGACGCTTACAAGAACTCTCTCGGCGTAAGCACTGTTGGCGTTCAGATCGCTGACACAAACACTGTTGTTGGTGAGACTCTGTTCACAAAGTTCGAGTCCAACAAGATCGGTGTTAAGTCCGGCGTTATTATCGACAACGGTACTGTTAAGACACTGGCTGGCGATATCGGAGCTTGGAAGCCCGATGCACTCAGAATCATTGCTGATGCTATCGCTGACAATGAGGGTGTTACACTCACATTCACAGCTAAGGATAACTTTGATGATGCAACATACAGAGCTTGGAACTACGGCTGGATGGATTACGTTGACAGCGTAATCGGCGGTCTCAACGCTGACGTTGCATACATCAACCGTTACAACACTGAGTCTGTTAAGGAAGACTACGAGGTTTGGGGCGAGTCCATGTTCACCGGCGCTATCATCCTCAATAGAGACTTCTCCAAGCAGTTCTCTCAGTCCAACCTCGTTGATTGGGGCACAAACACAATCACATTTGATTGGGATGAGCTCACTGAGGGTAGATTCTACGATGCTTCTATCGTTCTCCACACTATGGAAATCCTCTCTACTCAGAATGTTGAGTGGGTATCCTGCACAGTAACAGTTCCCGAGCAGTCTGCTGAGGCTGAGGACGTTGCTCCTTCTCAGGGTGCTGACGATGACTCCACAGTTATCGACGATACTCCCGTTGAGACAGAGCCCGCTGAGGTTATCACAGAGGCTCCTGTAACAGAGGCTCCCGTTGTAACAGAAGCTCCCGCTCCTGTTGCTCCTGTAACAAACCCCACAACCGGTAACGCTCCTGTGGCTCTCGCAGTTATCCCTGTTGCTCTGGCTGCTGCTGCAATCGTTGCTAAGAAGAGAGGCTAATTCATAGCCCCCACTTGATTTAGATTACTTACGTTTTCTAACATCATATAAAGGCCCCCGTCCGTATGCAGAGCGGACGGGGGTTTTCTTTGTTTTGTGATCAGTGGTGACTGTGAGTGCTGAGTTGAGTGTGGAAAGTGAAATTTTATTCGCAGTTTTCATATAAATTCACTTGCCTTTTTGTTTAACGTGACGAAATCATCACAGAATGCCCATATTTCTAACTTAAACGTTTGAGTTTTCTTGACAAAACTTAGTGAAATTGTTATAATGTATATAAGATACTTATGCGTTATTAGTCAAAATGACGTTAAAACAGATAGTGAATTATACATTTTCAACAAAGCCATTCATATTGCTAAGCAGTCGGGGGGATCCAACGGCGTTTCTTAGTTCGGAGTGATACGCTGTTTCTCGATTATTGCCGCAGTATGGGTGCTATTTTTCCGCTTGAAATGTGTTGTTTCACGGCGTAAGGACTCTATTTTCGATTTTTTTTGATGCGTTTATCGTAAAAAATCGGTATTACGTATAGAAAGGTGGTCATTAAGTGTCTAAAAAATCCAACCGGAAAAGATTGCTGGCTTCTGCCGCCGCACTTGCTATGATCTGCACGGCGTTCCCGCTCGCAGCGTTCGCCGATGAAACCGAATCGGACGGATCAAGCACAGCCGCCGCTGATAACAGCACCGGATCTGCCGAGGCTGAGACCGGATTTTCCAAGCAAAAGACTTACAGTGAATACTATGACGAAATAGCTGACAAGCCCCGTCCCGCCGAAGAAGTCCCCGCGACCTTCAAGGAGGCTTCCGAGGAAACGCAGTACGAGGTCACTTCCTACGAGGGCAAGGACAATGTACTTGTCTGGTCAAATCAGGAGGGTAAGGTCACATACGAGATAGACGTAAAAACTGCGGGCGCATATAATCTGGAGGTTACCTTTATGCCTATCACGGGCGGTAACACTACCACGGAAATGTCCGTCCTGCTTGACGGCGTATCTCCCTACGACACCGCTACCCGTGCCGCATTCCCCAGAACTTGGGTAAATGCCTATCCCATCAAGACCGACTCAAAGGATAACGAGGTCCGTCCTCCGCAGGTCGAAGCTCCGCAGTGGACAACCGTTACCCTCAGAGATGTTGACGGACTGTTCAACGACTCCCTCTACTTCTATTTCGATGAGGGCAAGCACACGATCACCTTCGATTCCTATAAGGCAAGCGTCGCAATTGCTGATGTGCGGCTGGTAAATTCCGAGGGATTTGCGGAATACACAAAGCCGTCCGACGCCGACCTTGCCAAGAACGCAGGTGCTGACGTTATCTACGTTGAAGGCGAACATGCTATTTACAAGACCGCTCAAACACTTTATCCTACATATGACCGAAGCAGTTACCTGACTTCTCCTTCGCACCCCACCAAGCAGCGCTTCAACACCATCGGTGAGGGCACGTGGGACAGCGCAGGTCAGGCTATCACATGGGAGATCGACGTTCCCGCAGACGGCTACTATAAGCTGGGCATCAAGGCTCGTCAGAACTCCATGCGCGGAATGTACTCCAACCGCCGTATTTTCATCGACGGGGAAGTGCCCAACGAAACCTTTAGCCAGGTAAAGTTTTACTACGATGCGGATTGGTCCTGCGTATATCCCGAGGACGAAAACGGCGATCCTTCGTATGTTTACCTTACTCAGGGCAAGCATGAGCTGACTATGGAGGTAATCCCCGGCGAGATCGGTGACTCCATGCGCCGTCTGGACGCCATCGTTTACGACGTCAACCAGTATTACCGCAAAATACTGATGGTTACCGGTCCTAATCCCGATAAGTATACCGATTATAATGTTGACAAGGAAATTCCCGAGCTTATCCCCGAGTTTACAAGACTGAGAGATGCTCTTTACGAGGAAAAGGCAAAGATCGAGTCCCTGTCCAATCAGGGCGGTTCCGAGGCTGCCGCACTTGAGCGTCTTGCTATCGTTCTGGACAGATGTATCGAGAAAAAGTCCAAGATACCGCAGCTTATCGGCTCTATCAAGGACAACGTTGCCTCCGTTTCCTCCTGGATGCGTCAGTACAGAACTCAGCCCCTTCAGGTGGATTATTTCGAGCTGGCTCCCGCAGATAAGGAGTTTAAGTCCTGCAAGGAAAATATCTTCTCGGCAATGAGCTTCAGCACGAAGTCCTTCTTCGGCTCATTCTTCGAGGATTACACCGTTCTGTCCGACCTTTCTCAGAACTCCATCAACGTTTGGGTCGGTCTGGGACGTGACCAGACGGTCGTTGTTAAGGAGCTTGTTGACTCTCAGTTCGTTCCCGAATATAACATCGACGTTTCTATCAACCTTGTTCAGGGAAGTATCATGGAAGCCGTTATGGCAGGCAAGGGACCCGACGTTTCCCTCTTCTGCGGCGGCGAATTCCCCATAAACCTTGCTATCAGAGATCTTATCGTTCCTCTGAATGATATGGACGGCTTCGATGAGGTCGTTTCCAGATTCCAGGACGAGGCTATGGTGCATTACACCTTTGACGGCACCGCTTACGGTATCCCCATTTCCAGAACATTCCCCATGATGTTCTATCGTACCGACGTTCTTGCGGGAATCGGTATCACAGAGCCTCCCGAAACGTGGGACGACCTTATAGATATGCTCCCCGCTATCCAGAGAGCTTATCTGATGCCCGGTCTTGTTCTCCCCGTCAATGTAAACGGTAACGCCGTTGCAGCGTCCACCGAGCCGGGTCACACCTTCGCTCTGCTGACTCTCCAGAGAGGCATTACCTATTATAATGACAAGCAGACCGAAACTACCTTTGAATCTCAGGCAGCGGTAGATGCTTTCGAGCAGTGGGTAAAGTTCTACACAACCTACAACTTCGACCAGCAGTACGACGCCTTCACACGTTTCAGAACAGGTGAGGCTCCTATCGTTATCCAGAACTACAACACATTCTACAATCAGCTGAACGTTGCTGCCCCCGAAATAAAGGGTCTGTGGGATTTCACCTCCGTTCCCGGTACAAGACAGGCGGACGGTACCGTTTCCCACGCTGCAAACTCAGGCGGATCGGGTGCGGTAATTCTCAAGGACTGCCGCAATGTTGACGCAGCTTGGGAATTCATCAAGTGGTTCACTTCCACCGATGTTATGATCTCCTACGGTCAGAACGTTGAGGGTGTTATGGGCCCTCTCGGAAGATTTGATTCCGCTAATCTGGAGGCTCTTGAGAAGCTCAATTGGTCCAGAAAGGATCTCGAAAAGATCATGGCGCAGATGGATGAGCTTAAGGAAATTCCTATCACGCCTTCGTCCTATGTTGTAACAAGAAGTATCATGAACGCATTCAGAACATGCGTAAACGACGCCGAGAATCCCAGAGAAACTCTCAGGCTCTACAATAAGGACATCAACGCCGAAATCACGAGAAAACGTGAAAATCTCGGACTTGAAGATTAATTTGGTCAGGAGGGGTTATTTTGGCATCTAATTCCCAGGCTCCGAAGAAGGAGATCTTGCTTCCTTCCGAGAGAAAAATGGATTTCAAGGAACGCTGGGCTTACACTCGCCATGAAATGAAGCGCAACTGGCTTTGCTATGCAATGCTTGCGCCGTTTATGCTGCTGTTTTTAGTGTTCACAGTTATTCCGGTTTTAATGTCGCTGCCTATCGGCTTCACAAGCTTTGATATGGCGCATTTCCCGAAGTGGATCGGATTTCAGAATTTCTATACGCTGTTCCTGGAGGACGACGTTTTCGTAATCGCTATCAGAACCACTATCATCTTCGCTATCTTCACAGGACCGCTCAGCTATTTCCTGAGCTTCCTGCTGGCATGGCTCATCAATGAGCTTCACCCTGCGCTGAAAACGCTGTTTACGCTGGTGTTCTACGCTCCTTCAATGGCGGGCAACATCTACTTCGTATGGCAGCTGATCTTCAGCGGCGATACCTACGGCTACGCAAACGCCGCTCTTATGGAGCTTGGTATCACAAACACAGCTATCCAGTGGCTGACCGACGCTAACTACGTTCTTCCCTGCGTTATCATCGTTCAGCTGTGGCTCTCAATGGGCGCAGGCTTCCTGGCTCTCCGTGCGGGCTTCCAGGGCATTGACAAATCAATGTACGAGGCGGGCGCTATCGAGGGCATCAAGAACAGATGGCAGGAGCTTATCTACATAACTATCCCTTCCATGGGACCTCAGCTTATGTTCGCCGCTGTTCAGCAGATCGTTACAGCCTTCACCGCAGACTTCGTCGGCAGACAGCTGGCAGGCTTCCCGTCTACGGACTACAAGGTTCACACCATTATGACTCACGCATTCGATTACGGATATATCCGTTATGAGATGGGCTACGCTTCCGCAATATGCTTTGTATTGTTCATCGTAATGCTCGTCTGCAACGCTCTTATCCGCCGTCTGCTCAGCAAATATATGGACTAACGGGGGTGAGTGTTGAAAATGTTAAAAAGTAAGAAAAATCTGAAGCCGTCAGAGCTGGCGGCACTTCAGGAGGCTGAGAATGCCGCAGCACTCGAAGCCCTCCGCAAACGCCGTGAAAAAGAGCACGCTAAAATGGAAAAGTCCAAGGGTACCAACAAGCGTGTCGGCAAGTCGTGGAAGAACGACATCGGCATCTTTACCGTGCTTACACTTCTCGGTCTGTTTATGATATTCCCCATCTATCTGGCTATCGTAAACTCCATCAAGCCCGTGCAGGAGATCTTCATCATGCCTCCTAAGCTCTACGCTATGGAGCCTACGCTGGAGAACTTCTCCGACCTGTTCAAGGTCGCAAACAATTCCTGGGTACCTTTCTCAAGAAACGTATTCAACAGCGTATTCGTTACCGTAGTTGCAACGGTTTTCCATATTCTGTTCGCTTGTACAGCCGCATTCGTGCTTTCCAAGTGCAAATTCCCCGGCTATAAGTTCCTGAACGAAATGATCGTTGTGGCAATGCTCTTTACCAGTACCGTTCTGTACATCATGCAGTATATGGTAATGGCTAAGCTCGGTATGATCAACACCTACTGGGCACTTATCCTGCCCATCATCGCAACGCCTATGGACCTTTACCTTATGCGTCAGAGTATGTCACAGCTCCCCGATGCTATGATCGAAGCCGCAAAGATCGACGGCGCAGGTCTTATCCGCATCTGCTGGGGTATCGTAATGCCGAACTCCAAGCCTGCTCTGATGACGATCATCATCTTCCAGTTCCAGGCTGCGTGGAATGCAACAGGCGGTCTTTTCATCTACAACGAGGCACTGAAAACCATGCCTACCGTTGTTCAGCAGATCGCTGCAGCAGGTCTTGCAAGACAGGGTGCTATCGCTGCATCGGCAGTTGTTCTTATGCTGCCTCCGCTGGTGATATTCATTCTTGCGCAGAGAAACGTTATGGAAACAATGGCTCATTCCGGTATTAAGGACTGATAATGAGCAATGCAACTAATAGAAAAGGGTGATGATTTGTGATAAATTGGAAAAAGAGTATTGCTGCATTTTCCGCAGCGATGCTTGCAGTCACCGCTATGACTGCTTCCGTTTCAGCTCTGGAAGCTTATGACCCTTACAGCTACGACAGATGGAAGGACGCTGTTCCCTCCCAGGTCGGATATGTGGCTGCATATAACGTCGACGGCCGTCAGATGGGCTGCGAAAAGCTCGTTGAGCCTACCGATATGTTCCTCGCTGCCGATAACCTGATGTATATCACCGATAAGGCAGGAGAGGTCGAAATAAACGGCGTTAAGGAGAAATTCCCCTCCAGACTGATAATAACAGACCTTGATTTCAAGGTACAGAGAATTATGACAGAGTTTAACTACAACGGTCAGACTCTGACACTGAAAAATCCAAGCGGCGTTTTCGTCAGCGAGTATGACAATACCATTTATATTGCCGATACCGAAAACTCCCGTGTTATCCACTGCGATCAGGACGGAAATGTTTTCAGCCTTTACGAAAAGCCGAATTCCGAGCTGTATCCCGCAGACCTTACCTATAACCCCAGCAAGGTGGTTGCGGACAAGGCGGGAAATGTCTACGTTGTTGTAAAGAGCGTAAACAAGGGTGCCGTTATGTTCAACAAGGCAGGCGAGTTCCTGGGCTTCTACGGCGCAAACCGTGTTGAGGCCACCGCAGAGGTGCTTTCCAGATACTTCTGGAACCTCATCTCCACCGATGAGCAGAAGGCTAACACCATCAAGACAACTCCTATCGGCTTCTCTAACTTCGATATCGACGAGGACGGCTTCATCTACACCGTTACCGAGTCCACCGATACCGACACCGATATTGTCAAGAAGCTTAATCCCAGAGGCTATAACATCTTCAATAACGCTAACGTAAACAACGTTAAGTTCGGAGATTATCCTCCCGCTTACTACTCCATTTACACCAAGGAAACCTCTCTCGTTGACATCGACATCGGCGAGAACGGCGAGCTTAACTGCCTTGACTTCAATCAGGGACGTATCTTCCAGTATGACAAGGAATGTAACCTGATGTTCATCTTCGGCAGCACCGGCGAGCAGCTGGGAAGCTTCAAATCTCCCGTTGCTATCGAGTCCTACGAGGACAAGATCTACGTGCTGGATTCCAGAAAATCCAACGTTACCGTGTTCACAAGAACAGACTTCGGCGACATCGTTACCACCGCTACCAACTACTATAACAAGGGTATGTACGAGGAAGCGCTGGAGCCCTGGAAGGAAGTCCTGAAATACGACGGAAACTACCGCCGTGCATACATAGGCATCGGAAACGCCCTTTACAACAGCGGCGATTACGAGGGCGCTATGAAATACTACAAGACCGCTATTGCCCGTGACAGATACGACCGTGCTTACGAGGGCTACCGTGGGGATTACCTCAGAGAGAATTTTGACACCATTATGACCGTCATAATCATCGTGGTAATTCTGCTGCTTATCCTCAGCGACAGAAAGAAAAAGGGCAAGCTGGATTTCAAGCGTATGTTTGAAAATATGAAGAGAGAGGAAGTGCGGCTGAAATGATGGATCTTACTAAAGGTCAGTGGGTGAAGCACGTTGTTACCCACCCCTTTGAAGGCTTTGAGGACCTCCGCTGGAAAAAGGGCGGCTCCATGAAAATATCCTGGTTTATCGTTTTCCTGCTGTTCTTCTCCGTTCTTGCTTATAACAGAATGTACGGTTTCCAGTATTACAGCAGCTACGACAAGATATTCAACCTCGTGCCGTATATCTTCCAGAGTATCATCATCTTCTTAACGTGGGTCGTGGCAAACTGGTCGATGTGTACGCTCTTTGACGGCGAGGGAACGATGAAAAATATCTTCATCAACACCGCCTACGCTCTTGTTCCTTACATCGTCGGCTCGCTGTTATGTACCTTCCTGTCACACTCCCTTATTCAGGACGAGTACATTTTCATTCAGACAATAAGCATAATCACCGAATGCTGGACGGTTATCCTGCTGATCTCGGGTCAGAAGGCAGTTCATCAGTTCACCTTCGGAAAGACGCTGGCACTCATTGCACTGACTATCGTTGCAATGGTCGCTATCCTCTTCCTTCTGGTGCTGGTGCTGACGCTCTTCCAGCAGATCGCGATATTCATTATGTCTATCTACACAGAGCTTTCGTACAGAATAAGAGTTTGATTTAGTTTAGAAAAGTGGTGAACAAAGATAATGCAGATAAAAATGAGAAAGCTCCTCGCAGTTCTGGCGGCGGCAGCGACTATCGGCGGTATGACGGTTTCGGTATATTCAGACGATTCGGCAGCTCCCGAGGAAACGGCAGCCGAGGAATCCGCTGAGGAATCCTCCGGTTCCAAAAAGGAAAAGCGTACTGCCGAGGAAGTTCTCGAAAAAATGGAAAAAATGGCTGAGAATGACAAGCTCGTTCTTTGGTACTATAAAAAAGAGGACCTTATCGCTCTGGAAAATAAGGCTAACGGCTATATCTGGTGGTCAACACCCGTAAATGCCAAGGCGTCCAACGCAAAGGGCGCACAGGTGCAGGAGCTTCTTTCGGGCATGACGCTGACCTACGGCGACCCCGAAAAAAGACGTACCGCAAAGCTTGCCAGCTCCAATAAGTCCGAAAAGGACTGCGAGAAGATCGAAAACGGTATGCGTCTTACATACACCTTTGCTTCCGAAAAGGACGCAAACGGCAATAAGACCGACCCCGGCATCACTGTCCCCGTGGAGATAACCCTTGAGGACGACCATATGAAGCTTTACGTCAATACCTCCGAGATCATCGAAACAAAGCCCTCCGCTTCAAACGGAAAGCTGACCACAGGTCTGACCTTTATGTCGACCTTCGGCGCAGGTGAGATGGACGAGGACGGCTACTTCGTTATCCCCGACGGAAGCGGCGCTGTCGTTGAATTCAACAACGGCAGAACAGGCTATTCCCCCTATGCGGGCAAGGTCTACGGCAGAAATCTTACCGCCGTTCCTACCACAAAGCCTACTGTTACACGTCAGGTTTACCTTCCCATGTACGGTATCGTCAAGGACGGAAACGGTATGCTGGTAGTTGCCGACAAGGGCGACGGCTGTGCGACCATAAACTCCTACACCTCCCGTCAGAATTCCACCGACTATAATGCGTGCTACTTCTCCTTCGAGCTGAGGACCGCCGACGAATACCTTATGGGCGGCGAGGCTAATCCTCTGAAGGTCTTTGAAAAGAGAGGGATCCACGTTCCCGAGGTGGAGGTAAGATATTATCCCATCGAAGGCGACGACATTGATTATGTTGACATCGCAGACGCTTACAGAGATTATCTCGTGACCGAAAAGGGCGTTGAGCAGAAAACCGACGACTCTTCTCTTTACGTTGACTTCTACGGCGGAACTCTTAAAAAGCAGTCCGTTCTGGGCTTCCCCGTTGAGATGAAGACCGAGATAACAGGCTATGAGTCCGCTCAGAAAATTCTTGAGATACTCAAGGCGGGCGAGGCAGGAAAGATAGTCGTTAATTACAGCGACTGGACAAACGACGGCATCACAGGCAAGATCGCAGACAGCGCATCTCCTTCGGGCACGCTGGGCGGCAGCAGCAAGTTCAAGGCTCTGCTTAAATATGCCGAGGGAAATGACATTATGATCTATCCCGAAACTGATATTACCACCTTTGTGTCCGGCGGCGGATACCACACCTTTACCGATACTGCGGTAAGAGTTTCCAATGCGTTCGCAAGACTTTATGTTTACGACCTGGCTCACGGAATTCAGTCCAAGTTCTATGACCCCCTGTCGCTCCTTTCGCCCAATTCCTACAAGGAAGCTTATTCCAAGGCGGCTAAGAGCTGGAGCAAGGCAGGTCTGGACGGTATGGCTCTCGGCGGCGGTACCACAATGCTTTACGGCGATTACAGCAGAAAGACTTCTTCAAGAGATGAATCCATCGCAAAGCTGCAGGACTGCTATCAGACTGTTAAGGACAGCGTCGGTTCTATTCTGGCAGAGGGTGCAAATGCTTACGCTATCCCGTATGCGGACCATATCACAAACGTTCCCCTTTGCTCAAGTAAGTTTGATATGTTCAACTACGACATTCCCTTCTATCAGATAGTTATGCAGGGTATTGCACCTGTGGGAACAACTCCCGTAAACGGTGACCCCGAGCCCGAAAAGCTCATTCTTCAGGCAATAGCCACAGGCGTTACTCCCGGATTTGATATGATCTTCGAGGACGCAAGTGAGCTGAAGGACACAAGATATGACGGACTGTTCTACGCTCACTACGCTTACTGGACAGATACGGCTTCGGGCAGCGCAAAGCTCTACGAGGACGTTCTGGGCGGCGTCAAGGACAAGAAGATCACCGCTTACTCCGAGGAAGACGGCATTATCACCACCGTTTACGAGGACGGCACAGAGATCGTTACCGACCTGAACGCACGCACTGTCAAGGCAAACGGCAAGACCTACAAGCTTGCTGACTATATCGGAAAGGGGGGTGCCGCAGAATGAAAAAGATACATATGTCTTACGAAAAGAAAAAGGGACTTTACGGCTACGGCTTTATCGCCCTCTGGTTTATCGGCACGCTGGTGTTCTTCATCTCGCCCGTTATCCAGTCGATAATCTTCTCCTTTAACGAGGTAAAGGTCGAGGAGGGAGAGCTTGCACAGACCTTCGTGGGCTGGGCTAAGTATCAGTACGCCTTCGGCACAGACCCCAACTATCGTCAGTATCTGGTGGAGATGCTCCAGAATACAGCGCTTAAAACCCCTGTTATCCTGATATTCTCCCTGTTTGTTGCTATCGTTATCAATCAGAATTTCAGAGGACGTACCTTCGCAAGAGCGGTATTCTTCCTCCCCGTAATCATCGCAACAGGTCCTGTTTACGCTATCATCACAGGCGATATGTCCACAAACGGAAGCAACGAGGCTGCTCAGTTCTCCACAATGTTTGAAACAGACATGGTTGACCAGCTTCTGGAATTCGTGGGTATTTACGGCTTCAACGACAAGTTCACCGAGATACTTACCACCCTTACCGCAGACATTCTGAACCTGGTATGGAACTGCGGTATCCAGATCCTTATCTTCCTCTCCGCTCTGCAGAATGTATCCACCTCCGCTAAGGAAGCGGCTATGATGGAGGGCGCAACGGCTTGGGAATTCTTCTGGAAGATCACTCTTCCCTGCGTATCTCCCATGATCCTTGCCTGCCTTATCTACACCATCATCGATACCTTCATCGACCCTACCAACAAGGTCATGACACTTATCGTTGCAAAGCAGACACAGTGGGATTTCGGTCTGATGTCAGCTATGGCATGGGCGTATTTCGCCATCGTTCTGGTTGCGCTGGGAATTATCTTCCTCATTATCCGCAACTGGATCTACTACGAAGTTGAATAAGGAGGCAGAACTGAAATGGCTGATATGGTTAATACTTCCGGCGCTTCTGCCGTCCTCGGCAAATTCAAGAAAAAGCCGAAAATCAAAGAACCCAAGATGACAAGAAAGGAACGCAACGAGCGTTTCAAGAAGCGTCTTGAGAACCTCACTCCGGAGGAGCAGGCTTATCTCAAGAGAAAGCGTGCGCTTGAGGGCGTTTGGCCTGTTGTCAGAGCGATACTTGTTTTCTCACTCTGCTTCATTATCCTTTATCCCCTCATCTTCATGGTATCTACGGCGTTCCGTCCAAGAGCTGAGATGAACGACCCCACTATCATGTGGATACCCAAGACATTTATAACGTCAAACATCACCGACTGTATCAAGGCAATGGATTTCTGGAACACTCTGGGAAATACCCTTAAGCTGAACATCGGCTGCGCACTGCTCTCGGTTGTGACCTGTGCAATCACGGGCTACGGCTTTGCGAGATTTAAGTTCAAGGGCAAGGGCATACTGTTCGGTATCGTTATCCTGATGATACTCGTTCCTGCGCAGATCATCAATATCCCGCAGTTCCTGTATTTCCGTTACTGGGATATTTTCGGAATCATCGAGGCTATCAAGGGCGAGCCTGTCAATCTCATTAACTCCCCTTGGACAATGTACCTCCCCGCACTGACCGCAAACGGTATCAGAGCAGGTCTGTTCATCTTCCTGTTCAGACAGTCCTTCAGAGGTCTGCCTAAGGAGCTGGAGGACGCCGCTTATCTGGACGGCTGCTCTCCTCTGCGTACATTCGTGCAGATAATGGTCCCCAACGCAGCTTCCGTTTTCCTGACAGTTTTCCTGTTCGCAATCGTTTGGTACTGGAATGACTACTATGTAAGTACGACCTTCTTTACCGACAACACGACCATTGCGCTGGCACTGAAAAACCTGAACGATTCGCTCAGACTCACCATCTTCGGAAACGGTAACGTTTCTGTAAGCCCCAGAGAGCTGATAGTTTGGCTGGAAGCAGGCTGTCTTATCTCCATCGCACCTATCCTTGTACTCTATGTAGTATTGCAGAAATATTTTACAGAGGGTATTGCACATTCCGGTCTTACAGGTATGTAAAAGAGAGCGTTTTCTTAACCGAAACAATTTATTCGGGGCAGTCAATGCCGAATGGTGTTGGCTGCCCTGTTTCGCAAGTGTTTGATTTATCTCGAATATTTGCGAAACAGGACATCAACTACACTAATCTTTTATCAGCATATAGGCTATTTTTGCAAGTATATTTCTGTGATGAGAATAGGGTAATTTGAATTTTTGCTACACATTCTTTTCTCTCACCATCTTTGTGACCTTCGTTTCTTTTGTGGCTCTCCCGCAAAGGGGGAACCTATATGGGCGGGGGACACAACAAACCCTAACGCAAAGCAGGGAGTTTCCCCCGCCCCTAACGGTTCCCCCTTTGCAAACCCCTTCCCTTTCACCCCACCCTCTTTACCCTGCTTTACATTTTGGTGAAACGATAAAAATTGCATTTCTGTCGGAAGATAGTTAAAAAAGCTGTCAGAACTGCTGTTTATTGGCAAATAGTAAATTGATGTCAATTTTGGCTTGATATTTTGTATATAAAGTGATTAAATATTAGCATAAAATTCTAACCGAAGTCTGGCGATTTTACATAGATTTTACATTCAGCATAAAACAGTTTTTACTTTGCTGACGTATAATCTTTTGTAAGCTGACAGACAACGGAACTTCAAATATCGGAGGTCGTTATTATGAGCAGCTCAACTACACTTTGGTACACCGAGCCCGCCGCCAACTGGGACGAGGCGCTTCCTGTGGGCAACGGTCGTATCGGCGGAATGATATTCGGCAAGGTAGGCGACGAGCTTATCCAGCTGAATGAGGATTCTGTATGGTCGGGTAATTTCCGCAGCAGAAATAATCCCAAGGCTTACCCAAATCTCGGCAGAATGAGGGAGTATATCAACAACGGTCAGTTAAAGCTTGCCGAGCAGCTTTGTCTGGACGCTTTCTGCGGCTCCAACGAAAATCAGCGTCACTATATGCCCGCAGGCGACCTGCACATCTATCAGAGTGTCAGCGACAACTGCACCGATTACAGCAGAATGTTGGAGCTGAATACCGCCGTTTCCACCACCTCCTACACCTCCAACGGCATCAACTTTATCCGCACAATTTTCGTTTCCAAGCCCGATGAGGTAATGGTCATCTCCGTTAAGTCGGACACTCCGGGGACGGTTTCCCTGTCTGCCTGTCTTGACGGTATGGACGATTATTACGATAAAAACTGCGCTTACGATTCCAATACTATCCTGTTCACCGTTTCAAACGGGATCCCCTACGCAATTGCAGCGTCCTGTACGGCTGTGAACGGAAAGGCGTCCGTTTACGCAAACAGGCTGATGGTGGAAAATGCGGACGAGGCTCTTATCATTCTGGGTATCCAGACCTCCTGGAGAACGGGTGACTATGAGAATCTGGCTGTCCGTCAGGTAAAGGCTGCCTGCCGAAAGGGCTATGAAAAGCTGTTAAAGCGTCATCTGGACGATTACAGACCGCTGTTTGAACGCTGCTCGCTTAGCTTGAACGACAACAGCGAGGGCGCATGCGAAATGCCCACCGACCTGCGTATCAAGAGAATGGGAGAGGGCGGCAAGGATAACAAGCTGATGGAGCTGTACTTCAACTATTCCCGCTACCTGATGATAGCGGGCAGCCGTGAGGGTACTCTCCCGCTGAACCTTCAGGGTATCTGGAACAAGGATATGTGGCCTGCATGGGGCTGCAAGTACACCGTCAACATCAATACCGAGATGAACTACTGGGGCGCAGAGATATGCGGTCTGCCCGAATGTCATATGCCCCTTTTCGACCATATCGAGCGAATGAGAGAGCACGGCAGAGTCACCGCACGGGAAATGTACCGCTGCAGAGGTGCTGTCTGCCATCATAATACCGACATATGGGGCGATACCGCTCCGCAGGACAAGTGGCTGCCCGCTACGCTGTGGCCTATGGGACTTGCGTGGCTCTGTCTGCATATAATGGAGCATTACCGTTTTACGCAGGATAAGGATTTCCTTGCCGAAAAGTATGATACCATGCGTGAGGCTGCGGAGTTTTTCGTGGACTTCCTTGTGGAGAATGAGGACGGCTGTCTGGTAACAAGCCCCTCAGTATCTCCCGAAAACACCTACCGCACCGCCTCGGGTCAGGAGGGCACTATCTGCAAGGGACCGTCTATGGACAGTCAGATGCTTTACGAGCTGTTTACCGCAGTTATCGACTCTTCGGAAATTCTCGGAGAGGATAAGGCGTTTGCCGAAAAGCTCAGGGGACTTCGTGAAAGACTTCCCAAGCCGCAGATAGGCAAGCACGGTCAGATAATGGAATGGGCTGAGGACTACGACGAGGTAGAGCCGGGACACAGGCACATTTCACAGCTTTTTGCGCTCTATCCCGCAGATATTATAACTATGCGTGAAACTCCCGAGCTGGCAGCAGCCGCAAGAAAGACCATCGAAAGACGTCTGGAAAACGGCGGCGGTCACACAGGCTGGTCGAGAGCGTGGATAATCAATATGTGGGCAAGACTTTGGGATAAGGACAAGGTCTACGAGAACGTTACCGCTCTTATCGGACGCTCTACCAATCCCAATATGCTGGACAGCCACCCGCCCTTCCAGATAGACGGAAACTTCGGCGGCGGCGCAGGCATCGCAGAAGCGCTTGTTCAGAGCTGCGGCGGAGAGATAGCTATCCTGCCCGCTATCCCCGATGAATGGGAGAGCGGCACGGTGAGAAAGCTTCGTGCAAGAGGCGGCTTTGAGGTGTCGGCTGCGTGGGAAGGCGGCAAGTTCGTCAGGGGACGCATCTGCTCCACAAAGGGCGGTGTCTGCCGTCTTTACAGCAAAAATCCCTTTACCGTTTCCTGCGGCGGAAGGCTTGTTAACTTTGAATACACAGATAATGTTTATATTTTCGACACTGTTCCCGGCGGTGTTTACGAGATAATGCCGTAATTTTTCCGGGACAATATGTCCCGCAGTTTCTCGTAAGCTGCGGGACTTTTTGCAAAAAGGAGATTGATTTGAAATGCCGCTTATTTATTGTGTAGAGGACGATGATGGTATCAGGGAGCTGATAACCTGCGTTTTGCGTTCGGGAAGCTATGAAACAGAGGTCTTTGACTGTGCTGCGCCGTTTAACGAGGCGGTGAAGAAAAGAGTCCCCGACCTTATTTTGCTGGATATTATGCTGCCCGATGAGGACGGTTTCTCTATCCTCAGGCGGTTAAAGGCGGATAAGACGACTGCCGATGTCCCCGTCATAATGCTTACCGCAAAAACGGCGGAGCTTGACAAGGTGAACGGTCTGGAGTCGGGGGCTGATGACTATATCTGCAAGCCCTTCGGCGTTATGGAGCTGCTTTCGAGAATAAAAGCCGTTCTTCGTCGGACGGGCAGGAAAAGCGCCGTTTCCGACAGCGTTCTTGAAATTGACGGACTGTCCCTTGACAACGAAAAGCGCATAGTTACCTACAACGGCACGGAGGTCACTCTGACCTACAAGGAATTCGAGCTGCTTGCATGCCTTATGCGAAACAAGGGGATAGTCCTCACAAGGGAAAAGCTGATGGAACAGGTATGGGGCTTCGATTTCGAGGGAGAAACACGCACCGTTGATGTTCACGTCAAGACACTTCGTCAGAAGCTGGAGCTTGCGGGCTGTTCGGGACTTATCCGAACGGTCAGAAGCGTCGGCTACAAGATAAATTAAGCCTATGCAGAAAAGAATTTTCAATGCTATCACGGGAATGGCAGTCACGGCAGTGGTGCTGTTCACCGTGATCGCCGCCGCTATTTCCTACAAGCTGTATATCCAAAAGGCAATGGGGGAGCTGAACACCGCCGCAAGCATAGCCGCTGCGTATCACCCCGAGCCTGAGGAGCTTTGCGCCCTTTTGGAGGATAGGCTTGACTATGCTGTCCGTGTCACCTATATCGGCGGGGACGGTACCGTTACCTTTGACAGCAGCCCGCAGGTGGGGAATGTTTCCGATATGGACAACCACGGGAACCGTCCCGAGGTGGAGCAGGCTCTTAAAGAGGGCTTCGGCAGCGATATAAGAGCGTCCCACACCATCGGCAAACGCAGCTGCTACGCCGCCGTTTCGGACGGGAACGGGACGGTCATACGTCTTTCACGGGAGATAGAAAGCGTCTATTCGCTGATGCTTGGCACCGTTTCCATAATCATTGTTATCGCAGGGCTGGTGATAATCCTTGCGACTGTAATTTCCGTGAAGCTGTCGGAAAGCCTTATCGTCCCCGTCAGGACAATGGTGGAGAATATAGGCGTTCTTGCGGGTCAAAAGGGCGGAAAATCAGAAACGGACAGGCTCATTGCCGAGTATGAGGAGCTGGAGCCTGTTGCGGCGGCAGTGCGGAAGCTGTCTGCCCGTCTGGACAGGTACATTACACGGCTTCGTGAGGAACGGGAAACTATCAGCGTTATCACCGAAAATATGGTGGAGGGCATGATAGTCCTTGACAGCGGGGACAATATCCTGTCGGTAAACAGGAGTGCGGTCCGCCTGCTGTCCTCCGCATTTCGGGGAGGAGAGGGACGGCATATCTGCGAGCTGACGAGAAACCCCGAAATTCTGGAGCTTATCAGCCGCTCCAAGGAGGAAAAGAGCGTTTCGGGAGTTATCGGCGCAGGGGGCAGAAAGCTGCGTGCCTTCGTCAATAACACGGGGGACAATTCGGGAACCGTTCTGCTGCTGGTGGACATTACCGAAAGCTTCAACGCCGAGGAGATGCGCCGCTGCTTCTCCGCAAACGTTTCCCACGAGCTGAAAACGCCCCTTACCACTATAAGCGGCTTCGGGGAGATGATGGAGAGCGGCGTTCTTACAGGCAAGGAGGACGTGAAGAAGTACGGCGGACTTATCCACCGTGAAAGCAGCCGCCTTTTGTCCCTGATAAACGATATAATCAGGCTTTCCGAGCTGGACGAGGGCTCAGGGGACAGCCTTGAGGTAAGGGAGCTTGATATGAATGCCGTCGCCGGAGAGGTCTGCGCAATGCTGTCGGACAAGGCGGCGAAAAACGGCATCAGTCTTGAGCATACGGGAAAAAGCGTTATGCTGACTGCCAACGAGGGTATGCTTTCCGAGATAATTTACAATCTGGCGGATAATGCTATCAAGTATAACACCGAGGGAGGGTTTGTCCGTGTCGATGTGTCGGGGACGGAAAACACGGCGGTGCTGACGGTTTCCGACAGCGGCATCGGTATCCCCGCAGAGCATATCGAGCATATTTTTGAGAGATTTTACCGTGTTGACAAGAGCAGGTCAAAGCAGCGGGGCGGCACGGGTCTGGGACTTTCCATTGTCAAGCATATTGTGAACGTTATGGGCGGCAGCATTGACATCAGCAGCGAGGTCGGCAAGGGAACTGAGATAACAGTTGATCTTCCCAATAACATAAAATAAAAAGTTTCGCCGGTCGGCAAGGGTACTCACAAGCTAAAAAGCATCAGTCATATCGAACCGCATCAAAAATTCCCGATACGCCCTTTTCGGCATATCGGGAATTTTAATAAATATATTCTTTACATAAAGGCAAAAATGGTGTATAATTATTATATACGTTTACAGCGAAAGGAAGTGAGCCGTTGAAAAATATCTATGTTGACCCGAAGGACCCCTTTGCCCATTACGAGGAGGCACATAAGGTCAAGCACCGCAATGATATTGTGTTCGGGGCGAATTATGCGGTGAATTCCGTTGCTGCGGTTGCCGCTTTTTCAATGTGCAAGCTGACATTCGGCGGACTGAATATAGGCGTGCTGTTGGGTGCGGCGATGATAGTCTGCACCTGTCTTGCGTCGAGAAGAAAGCGGAAATGGATAGCGGCTTCTCTGCTGCTGGATTTTGCGGCAATGGTCGTTTCGGGGATATTCTGTCCCATGGAAAATGCGCTGTTTTCGCTGTTTTTGCTGCTTTTGGGGGCGGGGTACAACTTTGCTCTGCTTTTCTGTGCAAATGAGCGGGACGAGCTGAAAAAGCTCCCCGGCTGGCCCGATTTCGTGGACACCCGTCCCATGATGTCGAAAAACCGTCAGAAGTCCATAAAGCTGCAGCCCGTCGCCCGTCCTGCGGGGGGAATGGCGGCTGCAAGGGCGCAGAATTATGTCCCGGGACAGATGGGCTCTGTGGGCATAAACAGCGTAAATCTCCCGAATTACAACAAAACGCCGAAAAAGCAGGTCACTATGGACGGCGTGTACAGCGAACCTACTCTGTCAACGCCAATTTATCACGAAAAGCCCCCTGCATACAAAAGGACGGCAGTTCCGCTGAAAAAATCCGATATGCCGGAAGATGCGGTCAAATACACCTCGGCAGATGCGTATAATCTGGAGGCGGCAAGGGAGCTTTCCGATGTTCCCGAGGACGTTACGGAAAATATCGAGCTGTATCTGGGACATCTACTGCCAGATTATACAAATTATGACGAAGAGCCGATTTTTCGCGAGGAAAACAGAAATATGAAGATCATCGAAAGGAAGTAAGCAAATGAACGTCAAATACCTTGAAAAAATCAGAGAAGCGGGACTGAAAGAGGTTGAAAGCGGCTGGATAGCGGGCGGCGCTGCTGCTGTTATCAAGGACGGAAGGACCGTGTATTCCTGCGGCTTCGGCAAGGCTGACATTGCAAATAATATTGATATGGACGAGAAAACCATTGTCCGCCTTTTCTCCCTGTCAAAGCCTGTGACTGCCTGTGCTGTCCTTCGGCTGGTTGAGCAGGGGAAGCTTGACCTGTATTCTCCCGTTTGCTGGTATCTGAACGGCTTCAAGGACGCTCAGGTGTGGGACGGCGAAAAGCTTGTCCCCGCTAATAGGGAGATACGCATCAAGGACCTTCTGCATATGACTTCGGGTATTCTCTATCCCGAGGGGGGATTTGCGGGCGAAAAGGTCGGGGAGCTGATGGGTACAAACATCAAGAATCCCGACGACGGCGTTCAGCTTTCCACCGTTGAGCTTGCAAATGCCGTGGGAAAATGTCCTCTCGGTTATCAGCCGGGGGAGATGTGGCATTACGGACTTTCGGCGGATATTCTGGGTGCGGTGGTAGAGGTCGTTTCGGGAATGAGTTACGGCGAGTTCCTGAAAAAGGAGATTTTTGACCCTATGGGAATGGAGGACACGGGCTTCTCCGTCCCCGAGGAAAAGCTTTCGAGAGCCGCAAAGATATATGACGACAAGGGGAACGGTCTGGAGGAATTCACCGAATGTTTCCTCGGTCTGGCAGACCCTATGAAGTGCAGAAAGCCTATGTTTGAATCGGGCGGAGCGGGTCTGACCTCCACCATAACCGATTACGGCAAGCTTGCTTATGCTCTGGCAAACGGCGGACTTTCGGCGGACGGTTATCGTCTGCTGTCCGAAAAAGCCGTTGAATATATGCGTACTCCCGCATTGACGGAATCCCGGAAAAAGGGCTACAACGGCTGGGAGTCCATGTACGGACATTCCTACGGCTGTCTTGTAAGAGTGCTTGACGACCCCGCCAATGCTATGCACCTCTGCTCAAAGGGCGAGTTCGGCTGGGACGGCTGGGCGGGTACATATTTCTGCGCCGACCCCGAAAATAATATGGCTACTCTGCTTTTCTTACAGAGATGCAATGCGGGAACTAACCGCTTTACTCGGCTTGTGAGAAATATTGTGTTTGGGGCGATGGAGTGATTTGTCCATACATTGTAATGTATGGGACGCATCCCGTCCCACAGCTACCGATAGAATTTTTGAAATCTGCGGGCGGGGAAACTGTATAGTGTGATAACATAGTTTACATAATGTGCAAGGACATAGTTTACAACTTTATGATATACTAAAGGCAGAAAATGTCGAAAGGAGACATAATATGCCTTGGAAAGAACAAGTGATCGAAA